>NZ_JBQYLE010000008.1:0-51456 GCF_052681095.1 Granulosicoccus sp. 3-233 | reverse complement strand
CTTGCCAAGAGTCGTGATTGCACCGGCTCGCAAGGCGCTTGCCTGATCAAAGTGAAGCTATTACACGGTCTCGCGAATAATTTGCAAGCCATGTGAAACAGCTCACAAAGGTCTTCAGTATGACTGTGGAAGAGCCGGACATGGCCGGACTCTCTATACCGTTGAGAAGTTGAACACTTGATTCAGCAGAGGAAACAGTCATGACGAACGACAAGAATCCAACGAAAGATACCTCGGCTCATATCGCTGAGGAAGCCGACAAGGCGAAGGACACCATCCGTTCAGAGGCGGACCAGTTGGCCAGGGAAGCAAAGGACAGTACACGACAGCAGGCCGAAAAGCAGTTCGAAAAAGGTCAGGATGTCATCGCCTCACAGGTGGACACCCTATCATCGGCAATGGACGATGCAGCCAGCACCCTGAACGAGCAGGATCATCCACTGGGGCACTACACCCGGGAAATCGCCGACTCGATGTCGGGTCTGTCCGAAAAGATCAGCAACAGTTCGCTGGATGAACTGGCCAATGACACCCGCAGACTGGCCAGGGAAAATCCCGGCCTGTTCATGTTGGGCAGTATCGCAATCGGCGTCGCTGCATCCCGCTTCTTCAAGGCCAGTGCCGATCGCGACCCGCGCGATTATCCTGGCAGTGATGCAGACCAAAGTCAGCGGTACGCGCCGGACTATGGCCGCAGTACCAGCGTCAGGAGCACCCCTCCTCATTCCGGATCGCATCGTTACACAGCCTCATCCCGCCAGCAGGATCGAGAGGCAGAGATCCGGACCCGAGACAGTGGTGCGGGCGCTACAGCCCCGGTTGCGGGATCGAGTGTGACCGAGGAAAAACCTCGGGTCAATACACCTGTCTCGCCGACCGAGAAGAGTGTTGGCAACAAGCCTGTCAAAGAGCCTGAAGGAGCCTGAACATGATGCATGATGAAAACGCAACTCTGGATCCACACTCCCGTCACGCCACGAATAGTGACGAAAAATCGATAGGTGGCCTGCTGTCCAAACTTGGCACCGACATCAGCGATCTCGTTGGTACCGAGATGCGCATGGCGAGGGCGGAAATCGGTAACTCGGTGGACGACCTGAAGACCGGTGCCGTCAGTCTGCTGATGTCGGGTGTCGTACTGTTGGCTGGCGTCATGGTATTGCTGGCAGCGGCCTGTCTTGCCTTGGCGCAATTGACTCAAATGGCGCCCTGGGTAGCCACGCTCATCGTCGGCGCGATCGTCACGATCGTCGGCGTGATCATGCTGCAGGCCGGCAAGAAAAAACTGTCTGCAGAGAACCTGACACCCTCGAGAACTCAGAATGCCTTGCAAAAGGACAAACGACTGGTGGAGAACAAATTGTCATGAGCATTTCCGATACACATAGTGAAAATCCCCGCGATCTTGAACAGCATGCCGATGAGAAGCGCTCCGAAATCAACCGGACGCTGTCACAGATAGAAGATCACTTCTCACCCAGCCAGATGATTGATCAGGCAATGGGCATGTTCCGAGGCAACGGTGGCGAGATGGCGAACAACCTGGGACGCACCGTTCGGGACAACCCGGTCCCTGTGATTCTGACCGGCGTTGGCCTGGCCTGGATGGCCTTGTCGCAGAATTCGTCGCGCTCGAGGATGCATGACCGAGGGTATGATGATTACCCTGATTATCGTGCGAGTGAATTCGATCGATACTCCGACACGGATTATCGCCAGAGAGATCCTCGCTACCTGCAGGGTCGCAGCAGCTATCGGCAAGGTGGAACACCTTACGGTGCTGACACGGACAGCTACCGACCCGGCCAGAATACTACTGGCCGCCCGGCAACCCATACTGACAGCGGCATGCAGTCCGCCTCGGTGGACGCGACGCGCTCACAGGATGACGATCAATCACTGATCGACAAGGCGAAAGAGGCTGGCAACGATGCGCTCGACACTCTGGCGGATGTGAGAGACGAAGCCGGCTATCGTTATCGGGAAGAAGCCGAGCGTGCGCGTCATGCCGCTCAGGACTGGCGCAATCGCGCAGGCGATCACATGCAGGACTTCCGAGGCTCCATGCGCTCTACAGCCGATGATGCATCACGCTTCATGCGCGAACAGCCACTGGTCGTCGGCGCAGCCGGCATTGCACTCGGTGCCTTCATCGGTGCGCTATTGCCGCCAACCCGCGTGGAGGATCGCCTGGCAGGGCAGCAATCCGACGCCATCACCGATGACGTGGAACAGCTGGCCGATGAAAAACTGAAACAAGGTGCAAGCGCTGCTCGTGAGCAGCTGCAGAACACCGCCGAGAATGTCAGGGAATCGGCAAGTGATGCCCTGAGCAAGGCTGATAAGAAGCTGGATTCGAAGACTGACGAACCGGCTTCCACGGTCTGATTGAGCTCTGATTGAGCTCTGATTGAGCTCTGATTGAGCTCTGATTGAGCTCTGATTGTCGGCAGGGTAAGTGTTGCATGGGCGACACGATGATTGCCCCTCTGCCCTGATGATGCCGGAAAGGGACGCCCGGCATCGTTTCCGGGCGAACCCCGCTGTTGTCGATGGCCGTGATCGATGATGAGGCCAGAGCCGCAAGTTCAGCTGGTCAAATGTCTGTTTCAGGCATCTATTGCAAGCGATGCAGCAAGACACTGACTCGTCGGTAGAGGGTCAGCAGGCAGCCGCCACACAGTAACCACAAGGCCCACTCCAGAATCTGCTGATGGATTCCTGAGTCCACCAGGATACTGGCGGCGGCGGACAGCAACAACGCCACTGTCAGCAGTGCCATGCGATGAGGTTTGGCCATGGGCCCGGCAAAGTCGACCACCCCGTCGATGCCCTTGCCCAGCTCACGTACATAGGCTGTAGATACCGCCAATGTGGCAGCGCCCCACCCCAGCGAGATTACCCCCGCAGCAGCGCCGGCACCCACCAGCAACAGCACGTCGGCGATTCGGTCCGGCAGTTCGTTCCACACCGCACCATCAGGAGTCTGCTTGCCAGCCTCGATGGCCACCATGCCATCCATCAGATTGCACAATAGCCGTAGCTGACAGGTCACAGCTGCCAGCAGCAGGCACAGGCAGATCCAGCCAGCCGACTCCAGATGGTTCGTTGTCAACAGTAGCAACAGCCCCAGGGAGGCGGCCAGGATACTGCCAAACGAAATCTGGTTGGGTGTGATCGTCGTGGCGGCCAGACGGCGCGACA
Source organism: Granulosicoccus sp. 3-233 (assembly GCF_052681095.1). Classification (NCBI taxonomy): domain Bacteria; kingdom Pseudomonadati; phylum Pseudomonadota; class Gammaproteobacteria; order Chromatiales; family Granulosicoccaceae; genus Granulosicoccus; species Granulosicoccus sp. 3-233. Next base: position 48,252 of record NZ_JBQYLE010000008.1, on the reverse strand, counting down.
GACTCACGGCCCACCGTGTGGAGCGACTGGCCAGTGGACGCCTGTCCGCAGGTATGGCTATCCGCACCTGCATTTCCCGCTGCTCCCGTTGCTCCCGTTGCTCCCGTTGCTCCCGTTGCTCCCGTTGCTCCTGCGCTCTATCCGGCGACGTCTCTCTCTCTCCAGCGGGTCCTTGTATCCCCTGTGGCTCTCTCACCGGTTTCCCAGGCGCCTTGTCTCCTGTATTGTCTCCAGGCATCAGGTCCGGCTGCTTTCCCTGACCGCTCATGATACGTCCCAGCCGTAACGCACCAGGTGAAAGAACACCGGCGCGGAAAACAGTACCGAATCCATGCGGTCGATGAAGCCACCATGTCCGGCAATCAGGTGTCCCCAATCCTTGACGCCGCGGTCACGCTTGATGGCCGAGAGCACCAGCCCTCCCATGAATCCCATCAGCGTACAGGCCAGTGCCATGAGTGCAGACTGAAATGGTGTGAACGGCGTGATCCACCACAGCAAAGCACCGATCAGGGTTGCACTGAGGATGCCACCGACAGCACCCTCCACAGTCTTGGACGGAGACAGTGCCGGGGCGATACGCCGTTTACCCATCAGCTTGCCCCAGACATACTGCAACACATCACTGATCTGCACGACCACCACCAGATAGGCGATGAGCAGCACCTGACGCCCTTCATAGCCGGGAATCTGCAAGGTCAGCAGCGCCGGCACATGAGAGGCGCAGAACACACAGATCATCAGCGCCCACTGGGTTTCCGCCACCCTCACCAGATAATGTTCCGTACTGCCACGCACGGCCGCCAGCATCGGCAACAGCAGAAAGGCATACACCGGTATGAATATCGAGTACAGACCGTACCACTCGTACCAGACGAGAGCGTACTGCACGGGCAACACGATGAAAAACGCTGCTGCCAACGCCCAGTGATCATCACGCCGGGTCTGCGTCAGCGTGACGAACTCGCGCAAGGCCGCAAAGGAACAGAAACCAAACAGGATGATGACCCCGGCCTTGCCTCCCATGAAAGCCAGTCCGATCAGAATGACCATGGCCCACCAGGCATTGATCCTGGCATTGAGATTGTCGATGACCGATACCTGCGTCTGATCGTCCGTGCTACTGGCTCTTTGCCGCATGGCCAGCCACTGGCCAATGATCGTGGCAATGATCAGGACCCCTCCCACGCCTGCCAGCAGCAACAGCAGGTCGGAGCGCGATTCGTTCATGATTGGTTCTCGTTGTCGATACCGGCCTCCATCATGGCCAGTGCCAGCAGGGACTGTTCGGCACGCGCCAGAAAGGCGGCCTTGCCTTCCTCGGGTATGCGTGCCAGAGGCACCCCGAAGGTGACGCTGCAGATCAAGGGCACGGGAATGACTTCTCCCTTGGGCAGAACGCGGTTCAGGTTGCTGATCCACACCGGTACCAGCTCGACTTCCGGCCGAGACTCGGACAGATGATACAGTCCACTCCTGAAGGGTAACAGGCGTGTATTACCGGTATTGCGCGTCCCCTCCGGGAACAGGATCAGTGAGTCACCGGCATCCAGCGCCTGCGTCATCTGCGTAACAGGATCCTGCTCTCTGTGAGCCGGATTGCGCTCGATGAGTACCGATCGGAAAACATCACGACCGATGAATCGCTTCAGCGCCGATCCGGACCAGTAGTCGGCACCGGCAACAGGGCGTGTGAGCTGGCGGAGCGATGCCGGCAACACGGTCCACAACAGCACGAAATCGCCATGACTGCAGTGATTGGCGTAATAGATGCGTTGCCTGGCCCGAGGTTCACAGCCCTGCCAGCGTGCATGGACCGCCGTGATCAGCCGGGCGAAAACCACAATCGCACTGGCGCTCAGCCAGGCCAGAACCGGCCTCATGAGCGCAGGATGAGAGGTCGCAAAAGCCCTGTCAGCATGATCAGCAGCACCAGCAGTGGATGCAGGCTGCCAGCCTGGGCAAGCTCGCTGGTGGCTTCCTTCACGGCAGCTCCCAGAGATGGTTTTTCCTCGATGTAGAATGAGGCCAGGTCGTAGACCTCGGCCACTGCCGCCGAGTACTCGTCCAGACTCGCGGCGGCCACCTCATTGGCCAGCGTACGGTAGCGGAAGGTCACGCTCAACAACTGACCATCGTCATCCAGTTCCGACTGCTTGCTGAAGCGGAACCAGTCATTCTCGACAATGGCATCCAGATCGTCCAGACGCAGTGGCATGGTCAGAGACACATCCCAGCGCTCATCGATGCTGATCGGGTGAATCAGCTCGTACGGCTGTCGTCTGCCGGTCGTGGTTTCCGGCATGTCCAGATAGGCAATGATCTCATCGGCGTATATCCAGCGATAGCGACTCACATTCTCATCCGACTGCCACAGCTGCGGTATGCGGTAGTGTTCGGTGACCAGAACGCTGTCACCAGGACCATCGGCAAACTCAGGCTCTCCGCCGGAAACGATGGAATCGAAATAATCGGCATAGTAGGAATGAAAGACCCGCCCCAGCCCACGCTTGCCTTCGGTTTCCAGGTCGTGACGGACATTCTCGGCCCAGCTTCCCTGCTTGCTGGTCACCACGGTCAGTTGCGTTTCCTCGACTCCGGGAGTCAGGGATTTGTGAACGGACATCCGGTAGAGCGGCTGAACACTGCTCATGTCACTCAGGGAGCTCGTTTCGGGCGAGAGCACCAGTGCCCGGCCATAATCCGGTTCTCGCAACTGGCCCAGAGCGCCACCCTGATTGCGCAGGGTAGGATCCAGATAATGCACGGTATCGCCGAGCCTGAGGTGCACGACCACATGATTGAAAGCGTGCAGTCGATACGGATAACTGCCCGACTCCAGCCCTCGGTTGGTATTCACCAGTGCGGCCTGTGACTCCACGCCCAGTTCACGCAGCAAGGCCATCAACAACAGCGACTTGTCCTTGCAATCACCGAATCGCCGGGCCAGCGTCTCTTCCGGTCGTGACGGCCAGTGCGAGTTCTTGCCCAGTTCCACGCCGAAATAGCGAACCTCTTCCTGCACCCAACGCAATGCCGCGCCGATCTGTCCCTGCAGATCGTCCCGGGAACTGCGAATCACACTGGCGATGGTCGCGATCTCCGCATTGTGCACGTCGGACAGGCGGTACATAGGCTCCGCCCAGTCAACCACGGCACGCCAGTCTGTCAGGTCACTGAATACCATCGTGCCTCGATCGTAATGCCAACTGGGCACATCGACTTCCTGAACGAATTCAGGGACTCCCTGCTGATCCACGATCAGCTCCTGCACACCGTTCTCCTCGCTGACCTGCACGGCAACATCGGCACCGCGCACCCGCCGACTCAGTGGGCGATCCGTGGTCGTCAGGATACGGGCGTGATTGCGATCCATCGGTACTGCAAATTCGGTGAACACCTGGAATTCCCGTTGATCATCGAAGATGGGGTTCTCCCCCTCGACCGAATAGGAATAGCGAATCAGATCGCCACGACGCACATCATCAAGCACGATTGCCAGCGTCCGGGTTCCGTTGTAGATCAGTTCATCCCGGTCGCTTTCGGTGCGTAGCAGATCGAGACGCGCGGTGGGCAGCTTGTCGATCAGCGTGTCACCGCGCAGAACCCACAGTTCGTGCAGCAGCAGGGTTTCGTAGCCGGGATCGAAGGACAGTTCGATATTCGAATGATTCTCGACCCCATGGCGATTGGTCAGCTCATACTCCACCGCCGTAAACCAGCGGCTCTGGCCGGCTTGCAAGCCGTTGAACTGGAAGTCCCGGAGCCGTGCGCGATAGCCCTGAAAAGGCTCCGCTGTTCTCTCCAAGGCAGGATCGAAGGCCGGCAGTGGCTTGACCCAATCGGGCACGGCAGCAATGGAGAACGGCTCCGGTGATGCCGACACCGTCTTCACCATCAGGATCAGTGCCAGCGTGGCAAACCGGGCGATACGGCCCGCACCGGGTTCTGCCAAGCAGGCAATTGCTCTACAAGCCATGATGTCTACAGCGACTGTTTCGAGTTTCTAACGTCACTTGTCGGCGGGACTGGCGAATTGTTGGTAGCGGACCCTCGTTTACGTGAGCCGGGACACATCTCCGGCGAGCCAGCCCAGTGGATCGTCCGGATCGACACCGTCCATGAACGGCAACTCCCGTTGTCGGTGTGTGACCTGATACACCAGACCGATCCAGTTGCCAACCAGTGCCTCACCACTGTCATGCCAGGTGTTGGACAAACGATCCACCGCCAGATGCTCCGGAAACACCGGCACGGCCATCCCCCGGGCACGCGCCTGATGTACTCGCTCCTTGTATTCATCGAACAAGGCCTTGTTGTAGCGATCGAAGTAATGCTGTGGTATCGGTGGATAACTTGCCAGCTGCCCATTGATGAACGCGCCGATATCACGCTTGTATTCCTTCAGCAGGCTGATGCTGTCGTATTCGGGATGCCCCTGGAAGAACACGGTTCTGAAGCCATCCGGGCTGACCGCCAGCTGCACTCCCGGTTCCTCACCGGCGATCAGTACATGCAGGCCGGCGTCCTGCAACTGCTTCTCGGTGATTTCGTTGAAGCGAGAATGTGGCACGAACAGCCGCGTGTTGATGTCCTGCACCAGCGGATGATCCTTTCTGACCACATCGTGCTCGTAGACGCCCCAGCATTTCTTCGGCAAGCCACGACGTTGAATGTCATGCCGTGCCAGCACCACGGCGTGCGTGGCCAGACAGGAACACAATGTCGAGGTGACATGTTCATCGGCCCAGTCGATGACCTTCAGCAACGGCTCCCAGAACACCTCCTTGCTCAGATCGGGCTGGGTGACGTTGGCACCGCTGATGATCAGTGCATCCAGCCCCAGCTCCTGCAACTGCGAAAACGACTCGTAGTGCTGCTCGATATGACTTCGAGCTGCCGGCCCACGGGGAATTTCGTCGAGTGTGAACGGGTGGATGCAGAACTGGGAAATCGGATTGCTGGAACCGACCAGACGGAAGAACTGTCGCTCGGTTGCTGCCAGCGCCGCATCGGGCATCATGTTCAGCAATCCGATATGCAGTGCCCGGTAATCCTGATCCCGTGCACGTTCCGGCGACAGTATGCGGTAACCTTCTTCGCGCAAGCGCTCATAGGTAGGCAGATCGTTATGGGCGACCAGTGGCATGGCTCAGACCCTCAGTGCGTCGCCGATGAGCGACAGGAATTCTTCCGCATTCTGCACTTCGAAGGCATCGCGCGCCGAGATGACGTATCCATACTTGTCGGCAATGGCTTCGTAACGTGGAATGCGTGACTTGAACAGGTGCGGGAATACCCATCGAACGAAGTCGGATGGATCGATCTGCGCCGTATACTCGACGCCCCTTTCGGTATAGAAGTTGGCCAGCTGTGCATCGAGAAAGCTGTCGCGGTAATACAAGGGCTTCGGGTTACGCGCAGCACGCTCGATCAGAAAGGCTTCGTCCTCAGGACTCGTCTGGATGTAGATCATCAGCGTGTTGTCGGCCACTGACTCGATGACGGAGGCGTCATCGATCTCGCAGAAGCTGCCACTGGCATCATTCAGAAAATGATCGTAGCCATAGATGCTGCGAGCCTTTTCGGCGAAGGCTTCGACATCACGCATGGCGGCGATCTCCCCTTCCAGGTGCAGCGCCTGCCGGCGTTTGAATTCCGACAGGGCCAGACCGCCAAGATCCGGATTGCCCAGCATGCCCAGGAAAGTGGACAGTGGTTCGAGATTGTCGACGGTGATGTTGTTGCTGATATAGATGGAATCCGAACGCAGCAGATCGCGCAGGAAAGGTACCTGCATGGCCTGCTGCTTGATGTTGTCCAGTATCGGCTCATCGAGATAACGCGTACCGATACGGTAATCCACCGAATAGTGGAACCAGTCATCATTACGCAGCATGTTGGCCAGACGAGTCTTGCCCACACCGGACATACCCAGCAAGGTGACGCGCTTCTGCTGCCAGTCCAGAAACTCCTGACGATCCATTCTCATGTCTATCGGCCCTTAACTACCAAAGGTATCGCACTGATTCGGATCGCCGGTATTGAGACCGACGTACAACCACTCCTGGCGCTGCTTCGATGATCCGTGCGTGAAGGCCTCGGGTCGCACCTTGGCGCCGGCACGACTCATCAGTGCATCGTCGCCGATGCGTGCAGCCGCGTTCATGCCCTCTTCCAGATCACCGGGTTCCAGCAGCTGATTGTCCTTGTGAGCATGGTGTGCCCAGACACCCGCGTAACAATCGGCCTGCAATTCGGTCAGCACCGACAGACGGTTGGACTCCAGCTTGCCGACCGATCGCTGCCGCTTCTGCACCGCCATGGAAACACCGAGCAGATTCTGCACATGATGACCCACCTCGTGAGCCAGGACGTAGGCCTGTGCGAAGTCACCACCTGCGCCCATTTTCTGCAGTTCACGGAAGAAATTCAGGTCGATGTAGACCTGGTAGTCTCCCGGGCAGTAGAAAGGTCCGGCCGCCGACGAAGTGTAGCCGCAGGCCGAGTTCACCCCACCATCGAAAATCACCAGTTTGGCAGGCTGATACTGCTGACCGGCATCGCGGAACAATTTGGTCCAGACATCCTCGTTGTAGGCCAGCATGGTCGAGACGAAGTCGGTTGCCTCATCATTGCTGCGTGTCTGACCCTGCGAGCTCGGAGACAACTGAGGCAATGCCCCACCACCAGAGCCGGATCCCAGAAAGCCGCTCAGGTCCACTCCCAGAAACAGGCTGATCAGCAGCACGATGATGCCTGCGCCGCCACCGATCTTCAGTCCGCCGCCGCCGGGCAGGCGGCGTCTGCCCGCTCCCATGCCACGTCGATCCTCTACATTGCTACTGCGCCTGCCCTGTCTCCAACGCATGGTTGGCCTCCCGTCATTGTCATTACGCCACGATACAGCCGGCGCCCCGCAAGGGTCTGCATGTTAACCTCAATGAGACACAAATCCACGACCGGAAATCGCCTTCGGTCGGGCGGCGATCCGCTCGCGCTATACCGGCGCCACAGCCGCGTACTCGGTTTTTCCAAGCCTCACCTGGATAACCAGGCCACGGCTCGAAAAAACCTCCGTGCGCGACTGCATTCACCGATCTATCGCGTTTCTGGTTCGCGTCTTCATGTCTCATTGAGGTTAGATTGTTGCACGTTTCCCGACTCATATTTCCAGTCACGAAAACTCTCATGTCCCGGCAACCGACCCCCGCACTGATCGACAGTCATGTGCACACCGATGACCAGCGTTTCGCCTCGGACAGAAGCAGGATTCTGCAGTCTGCCCGCGAGGCCAACATCATTGCCCAGATTGTACCGGCCATCTCGCAGCGACTGTGGCCACGGACAAGGGAAATCTGCGCGGCCGAGCAGGAGCTGTATGCCTGCTACGGTCTGCACCCCTGCTTCTGCGATGAGCATGACGATGCCCATCTGCTCGAGCTGTCGCAGTGGCTGGGTCGCGAACGCCCGGTCGCGGTCGGTGAATGCGGACTCGACTACTTCATTGCCGATGCCGACAAACGCCGCCAGCAACACCTGTTCAGTGCGCAGCTGGCCATGGCCCGCGAGTTCGATCTGCCCATTGTCATTCACGCAAGGAAGGCGGTTGAGGATGTCATCCGCCTGATCCGTGCCTCGGGCCACCAGCGCGGCGTGGTTCACAGTTTCAATGGCTCGGCCCAGCAGGCCGATCGCCTGATCGATCTGGGCTACTACCTGAGCTTCGGGGGTGCCGTCACTTACGATCGGGCCACACGTTTGCGAGAACTGGTGTCCCGACTGCCACTGGATGCCTTGCTACTGGAGACCGACGCCCCCGACCAGGCGGACGCCGGACATGCCGGCCAACGCAACGAGCCGGCCTACCTGCTGGATGTCTGGCAAAGCATCAGTGCCATGCGCCCGGAAGACCCGGAGGCCATTGCTCACGCCACGACATGCAATGCCATCGACCTGTTCAGATTGCCGCTCCGCCACTGATACAAGCCTGTCCCGAGATGCAGGGCCCTAGATGACCTGACGCCAATGTCAGCGGCAGCGGCAATGCCGCAATGGGCGCGATCAGTAGGGAAACCGGTTCCTGACCGTGATCTCTTCCATCCGCCCTTCAATCCAGGCCTGCGTCTCGGCCAGGATCTGCGCCGCCGACTTGCCTTCGCTGCGAATGACGGGACCAATGCTGACCGTGATCGTACCGGGCCACTTGATGAAGCCCATGCGCGGCCAGAATTCACCGGCATTGAGCGCAACGGGCAACACATCACAGGGCACCTTGTGCGCAATCATGGCACCACCGATGCGGTATTGCGGCTCGGCCCCCACTGGACGCCGCGTTCCCTCCGGAAACACCACCACCCAGCGCCCCAGAGACAGGCGATTGGCGGCCTGTTCGCACATCTGTGACATCGCCGAACGGCCGCTCTTGCGATCGATCATGATGAACTTCAGTACGTACAGCGCCCACCCGAAGATGGGAATCCACAACAGGGACCGCTTCGCCACGAAGACACTGGGATAGAACAGCGTCGGCAGGAAGTAGGTGTCCCAGGTGGACTGATGCTTCGACATGATGACGCAGGGAGTGTCAGGCGTATTCTCCAGACCATCCACCTGCCAGTTGACACCACAGATGTATTTCAGCCCGTAGATGTTGCTGCGATTCCAGACAATCGCCAGGGCATAGCCCATGCGAAACGAGAACAATCCGATGACAACCACCGGAATGCCCAGTATCAGGGTCATGATGATCTGCCAAAGCCAGAACACGACACTCCTGAACAACAGCCAGTAACGATACACGTCAGGTTTCCTCCTTCGGGGACAACAAGGCATCCACACAGCTGGCCAGATTGTCATAGGCCGGCACATGTTCCAGGCCCTTGTTGCTGTCCAGTGTCTGCTGCCCCTTGCCGGTACGTACCATGATGGGTGTGGCAGCCGTCGCCATTGCCGCCTGCATGTCACGCAGCGAATCACCCACCACCACGACCGTACTCAGATCGATATCCAGCCGTTCACTGATGGTATAGAGCATGCCGGGCGCCGGCTTGCGGCAGTCGCATTGATCGCCATCGCTGTGCGGACAGAAGGCAACGACATCGATTCGACCACCGGCCTGCACGACTTTTTCCTGCATGCGCTGATGAATGGCATGCAACTCCTCCAGCGTGATCAGCCCACGGCTGATACCACTCTGGTTGGTCGCCACGGCAACATGCCAGCCTGCCTGATGCAGACGGGCAATTGCCTCCAGACTACCCGGGATGGGAACCCATTCCCTGGGCTCGCTGATCGGACGCTCCAGATTCTCGTTGATGACGCCATCGCGATCCAGCACGATGAGCTTCATGAAGCCGAATCCGCAGGTTGCAACAGACTCAGCTCAGCGGTACTGCAACACAGTTCATTGACTTGTCGCAGCAAGGCCAGGCGATTGGCTCGCAGAGCCAGATCATCATCCATCACCATGACCTCATCGAAGAAGGTATCCACCGGCTGGCGAAGTGAGGCGGTTTCCTGCATGGATGCCTGATAGTCGCGAGATTGCAGATGCTGTTCGATGATGGGCCGGCGGCTGAGCAACTGCTCCAGCAAGGCGCTTTCAGCCCCCTGACTCAACAGGGCGTCATCCACCTCATCGGGCACGCTACCGTCCACCTTCTTCAGCAGATTGCCGATGCGCTTGCTGGCCGCAGCCAGTGAAACGGCAGCCTCGGTGGAACGGAACTCCTGCATGGCGGCCAGCCTTGCAACGATATCCAGCGGACGGGTCAGGCCCTTGGCCAGTACCGCATCGATGGCATCAGCGGCATAGCCCTGATCGATCAGGTATCCGCGCATGCGCTCGATGACATAGGCCAGCATGCCGGCCTTGTCCGGTGCCTCGAGGCGATCACCGTAGATGCTCAGAGCCTGCTCCAGTACCTGCTCCAGATCCAGGTCGAGCCGCTGTTCGATCATGATGCGCACGATACCCAGAGATGCGCGGCGCAGTGCGAACGGATCCTTGGCCCCCGTAGGCTTCATGCCCAGACCGAAGATGCCCGCCAGCGTGTCGGTCTTGTCAGCCAATGACACGATCTGCGAGACAAGTCCGGCTGGCAGAGGTCCACCGGCCTTGTTGGGAAAATAATGCTGCTCCATGGCTTCGCACACCGAGGCCGGATGACCATCACGGGTTGCATAATACCGGCCACAGATACCCTGCATCTTGGGCAGTTCCTTGACGATCTCGGTATTCAGATCGCATTTGCACAGACTCACGGCCAGCGCGACGTCGGCGGCATCCTGCGACAGCTCGGCCGCCAGCCATTCACCCAGCGTGGTCATGCGCGCCACCTTGTCGGCCACACTGCCGAGCTTTTCCTGAAACAGCAGACGATCCAGCTGAGGCTGGTGGGCAGACAATGGCTGCTTCTTGTCCTGATTCCAGAAGAACATGGTATCGGCGAAACGCGGACGTATGACACGCTCATTGCCATCGACCACCGTTTCCGGGTGGTTGGACTCGATATTGGCAATGGTGATGAAGGCCGGCATCAATGCACCCTTGCCATCGAGCAGTGCGAAGTAACGCTGGTTCTCCTGCATGGTCTGGATCAGGGCTTCCTTGGGAATCTCCAGAAACGTCGCATCGAAACGGCCAGCCAGCGCCACCGGCCACTCGACCAGGGCATTCACTTCATCCAGCAGTTCTTCATCCATGACGGGTTCACCGTCGAGCGATTTCGCCACTCCCCTGACCGCGTCCTCGATGCAGGCGCGTCGACGTATCGGATCGGCCATTACCTTGACGGCCTCCAGGCGAGCTTCGTACTCGGCAGGAGAGGCCAGCGTGATGGCATCGGGTGCATGGAAACGATGTCCATGAGTGCGGTTGGACGCCTCGAGTCCCAGAACCTGCAATGGCAATACAGCTTCGCCATGCATCGCCAGCAACCAGCTGACCGGTCGCAGAAAGTCGTGCGTGGAGCGTCCCCAGCGCATGCGTCGCGGCATGGGCATGGTCTTGATCGCCTCCGCTACACAGCTCTCCATGACCTCGGTCAGGGTCTTGCCGGGCTGCACCTGACGGGCCACCACCCATTCTCCCTTGGGGGTCTCGATGGTGGACAGTTGCTCAACGGTGACACCTGCCGAACGCATGAAACCTTCCAGCGCCTTGGTGGGTTTTCCCTCCTTCCAGGCCGCCGCACTGGCTGGTCCGCGACGCTCCACTTCGGTATCGGGCTGGCGTTCTCCGACATCGGTAAAGCGGGCCGCGATGCGCCGGGGGGTGGCAAAGATCTGCGCGTCACTGTTGCACAGCTGATTCTCCTGCAGCGCTGCCGCGAGCACCTTGCCCAGATGCTCTGCCATCGGCACGACAGATCCGGCTGGCAGTTCCTCGCAGCCGAGTTCGATGATCAGATCAGACATTGACGACACCCTCTTGAGCCGGGCTTGCGGTATCGGTTTTCAGCAAGGGATAGCCCAGGGCCTCACGCTTGTTGACCCAGGCTTCGGCAACCTGCCGGGACAGGGTACGCACCCGTAGAATGTAACGCTGGCGTTCGGTCACCGATATTGCATGTCTGGCATCCAGCAGATTGAAGGAGTGAGAGGCACGCAGTACCTGCTCATAGGCCGGCAGTGGCAATTCGAGATCGCACAGACGTGCGCAATCGTTCTCGCACTGGTCGAATTGCCGGAACAGGGCATCGACATCGGCGTGTTCGAAATTGTAGGCCGATTGCTCTACTTCGTTCTGGTGAAACACGTCACCGTAGCTCACCGGACCTTCGGCCGTGTTGCCCCAGACCAGGTCATAAACGCTTTCCACCCCCTGAATGTACATGGCCAGACGTTCGATACCGTAGGCCAGTTCCCCCAGCACAGGTTTGCAGACAAGGCCGCCACACTGCTGAAAATAGGTGTACTGCGTAACTTCCATGCCATTGAGCCAGACTTCCCAGCCCAGCCCCCAGGCACCGAGCGTCGGAGACTCCCAGTTGTCTTCCACAAAGCGCACATCGTGTTCCAGCAGATCGAATCCCAGCGCCTCCAGAGAGCCCAGATACAGATCCTGCATGCCTTCCGGTGAGGGTTTCATGGCCACCTGGAACTGGTAATAATGCTGCAGGCGGTTGGGATTGTCGCCATAACGTCCGTCCGTGGGACGTCTGGAAGACTGTGTGTGACAGGCAAACCAGGGCTCTGGCCCGATGGCGCGCAGGAAGGTCGAGGGGTGGAAGGTACCTGCCCCCATTTCCATGTCATAGGACTGCTGCACCAGACAACCCTGGGCAGCCCAGTAGTTCTGCAGCACGGCAATCATGCCCTGAAAGGTTTTCACATCAGGCTGCTTTGCAGCTTCGGTCATGGTCGGTTCCAGCTCTGGGTTCTGTAAAAAGTGTGTCAGTGTACTTAATCCGGCGACGTGCGACGATACGGTAGAATGCATTGGCCGGGCCGGATTCGTCCGTTACGTCCGGTCCTGCATGGCCTGCCGCACCAAATTTGCGCCCCATTCTGGTGCATTCAGAATCAAAATGCGCCATTCTGGTGCGTAACATGTACCCATGAAAATATTATCTCATTGATTTAACAGGTATTTTTATCCTCAACCGGGTTGGTACGTACCCTGCACCATATAGGTGGGAGCACGCACCACGCGCGCGTGGCCATACTCAAATTATATTTCACAGGAAAACTACACATGTCTGCCAGTGACGTTCTCAAGACCATCAAGGAAAACGACGTAAAGTTTGTCGACTTTCGTTTCACAGACCCGCGCGGCAAGGAGCAGCACACAGCAATCCCGGTCGCCATGTTCGAAGAGGACATCTTCGAAGACGGCCAACCCTTTGATGGTTCTTCCATTGCTGGCTGGAAAGGCATCAACGCCTCTGACATGCTGCTGATGCCCGACCCGGAGACTGCGGTCATCGACCCGTTCACCGAAGAGGCCACTCTGAACCTGCGTTGCGACATCGTCGAGCCCGACACCATGGCAGGCTACGAGCGTGACCCTCGCTCGGTTGCCCGTCGTGCCGAAGCCTACCTGCAATCCACCGGTATCGCAGACACAGCCTACTTCGGTCCAGAACCTGAATTCTTCGTCTTCGACGATGTTCGCTGGTCAACCGAAATGCAGGGCATGAGCTTCGCCATCAATTCCGATGAAGCGGCGTGGAGCTCCAACAAGAAGATCGAAGGCGGCAACACAGGCCATCGTCCCAAGGTCAAGGGCGGCTACTTCCCGGTTCCTCCTGTCGATTCACTGTCCGACCTGCGCGCCACCATGTGCCTGGTTCTGGAGCAGATGGGTGTGACGCCTGAAGTTCATCACCACGAAGTCGGTACTGCCGGCCAGTGCGAGATCGGCACCAAATTCGACACTCTGGTCAAGCGTGCCGACCAGACTCAGATCCTCAAGTACGTGGTACTGAACGTGGCTCACCAGTATGGCAAGACTGCCACCTTCATGCCCAAGCCGATCGTTGGCGACAACGGCAGCGGCATGCACGTGCATCAGTCTCTGTTCAAGGACGGCAACAACATGTTCGCCGGTGAACTGTATGGCGGACTGTCGGAAACTGCCCTGTTCTACATCGGCGGCATCATCAAGCACTCGCGTGCCATCAACGCCTTCTCCAACGCCTCTACCAACAGCTACAAGCGACTGGTTCCAGGCTTCGAAGCCCCGGTCATGCTGGCCTACTCCGCTCGTAACCGCTCTGCCTCCATCCGTATTCCTTATGTAGGCAACCCCAAAGGTCGTCGTATCGAGGTTCGCTACCCTGACCCAACCGGCAACCCTTACCTGACATTCTCGGCTCTGATGATGGCTGGCCTCGACGGTATCCAGAACAAGATCCACCCTGGCGACGCTGCCGACAAGGATCTGTACGACCTGCCAGCCGAAGAAGCAGCCAACATTCCACAGGTCTGCTCTTCTCTGGATCAGGCTCTGGAAGCTCTGGACGCCGATCGTGCCTTCCTGACTGCCGGTGGTGTGTTCACTGACGATCAGATCAATGGCTACATCAACCTGAAGATGGAAGAAGTCACTCGCATGCGCATGTCCACGCATCCGGTTGAATTCGATATGTACTACTCTTGCTGATGCAGATCGACTCTATCTGACTGCTTCAGATAGAGTTCTGGAAATGTTGCGCCACCATGAGTCTGTGGTGGCGCAATGGAATCAATGGCATGTCGAGACCTCTCCGACTGATCCATGATTTCTGCGCCAACCTCTCACCAGACATCCACGCCCCCTCTTCAGCGACGCAGCTACCCCCCCCCCGCTGGCGCGCTACTTGACCAGACCGACACCACGGTTCCGATAGCTCCGGGATGATGCTGTCATCCCCCGCTTCCCGCTATTCATTCAAGCAGGAAACCGGCAGATCGCCCTGCCCCATCAGCATCCAGTCTCCGCTTGTCTCCGCTTGCCTCCGCTTGCCTCCGCTCGTCTCCGCTCGTCTCCGCTCGTCTCCGCTCGTCTCCGCTCGTCTCCGCTCGTCTCCGCTCGTCTCTCCGCCCGTCTCCGCCCGTCTCCGCCCGTCTCAGCCCGTCTCAGCCCGTCTCAGCCCATTCACGCGCCTGTTCAATGACGGTGTGCGCTGAACGAATGTACAGGATCAGTCGATGGGAATTGACAGGCCGCTTCGATAGGTCAGGACTGGAAATGGGTGTCCACGAAACCGGGGGAAGTTCATCGACATGATCCGGGTGCTGAGCGTGATCACGGATGCGTTCGTTGCGCATCATCAGGTTCAGCTTCAGCAGCAGTTGCGCAGTGAACGGCCGGATTTGTTCGATGACTTTGTGGAGAAACCGTCCCCGTTCTGAAAAACAGGATCGTCGTTCCGCTCAAGCGACGGGACAATGACCCTCGATTAGCGTGAAAGATAGGCCCTCAATTAGCGTGGAAGCGCTCAATCCACATCAAACGTGGTCTTCACATGTTCCCATGCGTTGTTTAGATGCTGCTCCAGTGCTGACTCTGCCGAGTCGACGTCTCGTTCGAGTATCGCCTGGAATATGGTTCGATGATATTCATAGTTCAATGCATTGCGCTCTGGCGAGCGCTCCATTTTTTGCCAGTGCTCAGCCAACCACTGAGTGTAGGCTTGGTGCAAGGCCGGAAAGATCGGATTGCGAGGTATTCGATAGAAGACTTGGTGAAAGGCAACATCGGTTGCATAGAAGTCTTCCGAGCTATCAATTGAGTCATGGTTGTTACCCAGCGCAGTACGCAGCTGGCGTATATCGTCAGTCTGCGCACGAAGCGCTGCTTCACGAACCAAGGCGCGCTCCAGAAATATCCGACTTTGGTAGAGCGTCTTGACTCCGGAGCGTCCATGGGTCAGATGCTGAACCACCCCACCCATTGTGTCGAACGCTGCCTCATAGCCAGGCTTTCTAACCGTCGGACGAAAACGAGGTCGGTTTTCCAACATGCCTCGATTGGTCAATGCTGTAATCGCCTCACGAATGACGGTACGACTGGCCCCGTACTCTACACCGAGCTCTTTTTCAGCAGGCAATGGGCTATTGTCCGGCAACGCACCGGTAATGATACGTCGCTCTAGATCGCGAGCGATAGCATCCGCTGCTCGTTCTTGTTTCACCATTTCTCCTAAGTAAAAATAACGCCAGCGTGGGCGATATCTCGTAGCGAACATTGGCGCCCTGCCGACATGGCATCCTGATCGTTGGCACTGTTGAGAGTAGCCGCCAGGTAGCCTGCATTGAAACTGTCACCGGCGGCTGTCATGTCGACGATCGTTATGTTTTCAGTATCCATGTTTGTCATACAAGAAGTGTCGTTGCTGCCTGGCTCACCCAAAGACCACGGACCTGAGACTCCACACTTCATCGCGTCTCGAATGATGCCGTAGCTTTTGAGTCTGGCTAGCACAGCAACTTCATCAGAGTCGTTAAACAATGCCATGTCATCATCCACGAACGGTAGCGCGATGTCGGTGACACGCCACGCGTCCGCGATGTTGTTCTGTACTTGTTCAACCGATTCCCAGAGCGTTGGCCGATAGTTCGAATCAAACACCACTTTGACATTGTGCTCACGACGCAGCTTGTCGAATGCCCTAATCAGCAACGTGCGCACATGCGATTGAAGAATGCCCAAAGTGATCGCTGAAAGACACAGAACATCAAAGCCTGACAACGCTGTGAACTCGACACCAACGGTACTTTGAAAGAGCGTCCGCGCGGCCGACTTGTTGCGCCAGTAGTTAAACATTTGCTCACCGGTGTCGTCAGCGGCGATCGCATACAGCCCGATCAAACAATCGGATGAGCGTCGAATCCGCCCGGTGCTGATCGCTTCCGCCTCTATAAAACTCAGCATTCGGCCCGACAGCGGATCCTGCCCTGGAACATTAATGAAAGCTGTTTCAGCAGGTGTTGCCAGGAAGCGTTTCAAATACACAGCAGTATTGAGCGTGTCGCCGGCGAAGCCTAACCCCGCTGGATACTGAGCATCCTGACCGAGCATCAACTCGGCCATAGCCTCTCCAATACACGCAACGTGTCCGGCATGGGTCATTGAACTCATGGTCAGGACTTTTGACTCTAGGTGTTATTCATGAAAATTGTACATCTAATACCATCATATTAGGCTCATTGTATACATATAATACATTTGTGTCATACCAAAAGCGCCTAATAGAGGCTTTATGCCCAATAAAAACACATTTATCTTATTTTTTGTCATACAATACTTCGCAGCAACACATTGCCTCATTTGGATCCACGACGCCGTATGATTCACAGCAAAGCCACACATCTTCAGCTAGGCGCCATCTGCGCTCTGACAACCCAGGTGTTTCGCATCCCCCTGGCCCAAGTACTTAGCGATGCAATGCACGGTGACCACACCCATTTCGAGCTGGTGACGGTCACCGTGGAGCTGAAAACCGGAGAGAGCGGTACCGGGTACACCTACACCGGTGGCAAAGGCGGTCATGCGATCGCTGCGATGATTCAACATGATCTGGCTCCCTGGCTGGTTGGACAGAACGCAACCCATGTCGAGTCATTGAATGAGCAAATGCAATGGCATCTGCACTACGTCGGGCGCGGTGGTATAGCAAGCTTTGCCATAGCGGCCGTTGACATCGCATTGTGGGATCTCAGAGGTAAGCACCGTCAGGAGCCACTGTGGAAAATGGCCGGAGGACACGCCGACCGTTGTCAAGCCTACTGTGGTGGAATTGATCTGAATCTGTCTCTTGAAGAGCTGCTGTTCAACATACAGGGGTACCTCGATAGCGGTTTCAACGCCGTCAAGATCAAAGTCGGGCAACCGGATCTGGCCTCAGATGTTGAGCGCGTCGCAGCCGTTCGCGAACTGATCGGCTCTGACATTCGTTTTATGGTCGATGCAAATTATTCAATGAGCATCGAGCAGGCCCAGGCTGCGGCCGCAGCATTCAAGCCGTTTGATCTGACCTGGTTCGAAGAGCCCATCGAGCCGGATGATTTGAACGGCTTCCGCGTTATCGCTGAGCGGACCGGTATGCCGTTGGCGATGGGTGAAAATCTGCACACACACCATGAATTCCGACACGCACTTAACGAGGCGAGATTGTCCTATCTTCAGCCGGATGCGTCGAACTGTTGCGGTATTACCGGCTGGCTACAAGCCGCCAAAATGGCTGACAAACACGGCATACCCGTGTGCAGCCATGGCATGCAAGAGCTGCACGTCAGCCTGGTATCAGCCCAATCCAATGCCGGATTAATCGAAGTGCATTCCTTTCCGATCGATCAATACACACACCGACCCCTGGTCGTCGAACAACACTTGGCGATCGCTCCCGATACACCAGGCATCGGTGTGCAGTTCGACTGGGAAAAACTCAAACCCTCCCTTCAAACTACTTACAGGAAAGAATCATGAGTCTAAACGCCGCCTTCTACACGGGCAACAAACAGTTCTCACTCGAAACCGTTGAGTCTGTGCCACCCGGTACCGGTGAGGTACAGATCGATGTGGCCTATTGCGGCATTTGCGGTACCGACCTGCATGTCTATCTTGGTCACATGGATCAACGCATCGGCGACCATCGCGTAATCGGCCATGAAATGTCAGGGACAGTGAGTGCGATCGGCAAAGACGTTGACGGATACGCCATCGGTGAACCTGTCGTGGTACGTCCTCTGGATGCCTGTGGTGAGTGTCCTTCGTGTCTGCGTGGCTTCCCACACGTCTGCCAAAAACTGACCTTCTTGGGCTTGGACACCAACGGGGCATTTCAGCAGCAGTGGTCCGTGCCTGCGCACACGGTGCATAAACTGCCCAATACGCTCTCACTCGAACACGCCGCATTGATCGAACCGGTGGCGGTGGCCGTTCATGATGTCCGCCGTGGACAAGTGGCGGCTGGTGATGATGTACTGGTTATCGGTGGTGGCCCCATCGGGATGTTGATCGCCATGGTGGCAAAGCAAGCAGGAGCCGATGTCACGGTCTCGGAAATCAACACACATCGGCTGTCAATGGCAAAGGCCATGGGTATCAACACGGTCAACCCAAAGGATGAGGATGCTGCTGCTGCGCTAATGGCGTCCACCGGTGGTAAAGGCGTTGACGTGGTCTTCGAGGTCTCTGGGACCCAACCTGGTGTTGACCTGATGACAGCCGTTACAGCAACGCGTGGCCGAGTCGTCATGGTAGCCATACACGCCAACAAGCCAACGGTAGATCTGTTCCAGTTCTTCTGGAAGGAGATTGAGATGGTTGGTGCACGTGTGTATGAACCTTCTGACTATGAAGAAGCTATTCGACTGGTGGCCACCGAGGCGATTGATTCGAAACGCCTGATCACCAGCGTTCAGGCACTGCCCGACATTCAATCTGCGTTCGAGGAGTTGGCTGGAAACCCTAAAGCGATGAAAACGCTGATTCGTTGTAACGCAGCGGAGGCCTCATGAGCGTACTTGAGCAATTCGATCTTAGTGGTAAGACAGCCCTGGTTACGGGTTGCAAGCGCGGCATCGGCAAGGCCATGGCGATCGCGCTCGCTGAGGCTGGTGCCGACATCATCGGTGTCAGCGCCACACTTGAGTCCAACGGGAGTGATGTGGAGAAAGCGGTCACCGGATTGGGGCGTCAATTTGAAGGGCATGCTTGTGATTTTTCAGATCGTGCTGCATTGCTAGGGTTTATCGAGATTCTGCAACAGCGATCAACCGCGATTGACATCCTGGTGAACAACGCTGGCACGATCAAGCGCGCCCCCGCCGCGGAGCATAGCGACGCGCTCTGGGACGAAGTCATCGAGGTAAACCTCTCGGCACAGTTCATTCTGTCGCGCGAAATCGGTCGAGGCATGATCGAGCGAGGGAGCGGCAAGATCATCTTCACAGCCTCCTTGTTGACATTTCAAGGCGGTATCACCGTACCAGGTTATAGCGCGAGTAAAGGCGGTATTGGTCAATTGACCATGGCGCTAGCTAATGAGTGGGGCTCCAAAGGGATCAACGTCAATGCGATTGCGCCTGGGTACATTCGCACCGACAACACACAAGCCCTGCAAGACAACACGGAAAGACACGATGCCATTCTGGAGCGCATTCCAGCCGGGCGTTGGGGGGAGACACAGGATTTCGGTGGCCCCGTAGTGTTTCTCGCCTCGGCAGCATCCAACTACCTGCACGGCACCATCATCACCGTTGATGGTGGCTGGATGGGTCGCTGAACGATAGTCAGAACCACCAACTCGTTAGTGGCGTCAATGCCACTTTCATAAAAAAACCAAATCGGCGGATCCGCAAATTCCGTCATAAACCAGACAGCCTTTGGCTGCTATCAAGGAGCGTACGATCATGTCATACCGAACCCTGGTAAAACCGTTAACGGTTGCCACCCTTGCACTAACGATAGCCTCTTCCGCGCAAGCGGTTGAGACACTGCAATTTGCGCACGTCTATGAGATTGCAACCCCCTATCACCAAGCCATTGTAAAGGCTGCTGAAGAGCTCGAGAAACGTACTGAAGGACGCTACGAGATGAAGGTGTTTCCTGCCTCATCGCTGGGAAAGGAGACCGCAATCAATGAGGGATTGTCGCTGGGCACGGTCGATGCCATCTACACCGGGGCTGGATTTGCGGCGAATTCCTACGGTCCTATTTCCATTACTGATTTCCCGTTCACCTTACGAGGCTTCAAACATTGGCAAGCCTATGGCGAGAGCGATCTATTCGCTGAACTGTCGGAAGGCTACAAGAATGCAACGGGCAACGAGGTCGTGGCTCTGACGTACTACGGTGCACGGCACGTGACGTCCAACAAACCCATCCTAACCCCTGCTGACATGGAAAATGTGAAGATTCGCGTACCCAATGCGCCAGCCTACATGTTGTTTCCCGAAGCAGTTGGAGCCAACCCCACACCGATGGCATTCGCTGAAGTGTATCTGGCATTGCAACAAGGTGTCGTCGATGCTCAAGAGAATCCATTACCGACCATTCAGTTCAAGAAATTCTACGAGGTGCAAAGCAATATCAACTTAACCGGTCACATCACCAATTCTCTGATCACCGTCGTAGCTGGACACACCTTGTCAAAAATGGACGAGGCAGATCGTGAGATTTTCATCACGGTGTTAAAGGAAGCTGCACTTGATGCAAGCCAACAAATCGTCGACGCAGAGGCCTCGTTGGTGGAGTGGTTTCGTGAGCAAGGAAACACGGTGAATGAAGTGGACCGCGCACCGTTTATCGAAGCCGTCAAGCCAAGCCTTGTCAGTGATGACATGCCTTGGGAGGCGGATGTGTACGAACGTCTGCAAGCGATTCCAGACGCTTCCTGATACACGCCTTACTCGCTCAGTTTCAAGCAATGCCCTTACTCTGTAGCCTGGTATGCGATACCGGGCTTCAGCCACACTCACAAACGGAGGAGACTATGACCACACCACCGGACGACAACTCAGCACCGCTCGATCTGGACACGGCGCAATTCGATGAAGTCACTGATGACATCTCAGATGTGCT
Organism: Granulosicoccus sp. 3-233; assembly: GCF_052681095.1. Lineage (NCBI taxonomy): Bacteria > Pseudomonadati > Pseudomonadota > Gammaproteobacteria > Chromatiales > Granulosicoccaceae > Granulosicoccus > Granulosicoccus sp. 3-233. Next base: position 27,236 of record NZ_JBQYLE010000008.1, on the reverse strand, counting down.
TTGGAGTGACATACCGGTATTACTTATTTTCTGGATTTTGTTCTTTATTGTCGCGCTACAGTTCTTTACACGCTATGTGCTGAATGACTCTCTCGCATGGACCGAGGAGATTGCACGTTTCTTTCTGATCTTTCTGGCCTTTGTCGGATCAATAACCTGCATTCGCAAAGGCTCTCACATCTATCTTGAATTCTTTTACCGCTACCTGCCAGCCACGATGATCAAGCCGATCGCTCAGTTCTGTGAGGTGGTGGTGGCCGTATTTTACAGCGCAGCGGGCTACCTGTGTATCGGTCTGGCACAGCGGACTTTCTCGCAGCGCATGATCTCTATTGATCTACCCAAGGGCATCATTTACTGGGTGGTCGTTGTGGCTTGCTTTGCGATGGCGCTGGTGTCGATGTTCAACCTCATCAAGCTTGCACGAAGGCCCGCTGCTGAAGTGGCAGCTGAGAAACTTGACCCCACACAAATGGCAGGTATCTGACCATGGAACTCACATTCATGTTCGCTCTTCTGGTCATCCTGCTGGTTTTGGGTGTACCGGTGGCAGTATCATTGGCGGGTGCGTCGCTCGTGTATATCCTTCTTGAAGGCCGCCCGGCGGTGGTACTGATTCATACCATGATCAACGGTGTGGACAGCTTCCCGCTACTGGCCATACCATTTTTTATACTGGCAGGACATTTAATGAATACCGCCGGTATTACTAACAAGATCTTCGCCTTCGCTCGTGCGTTGGTCGGTTGGATGCATGGTGGATTGGGCCATGTCAACGTCGGTGCCAGTGTGATCTTTGCAGGAATGTCAGGTGCGGCTGTTGCCGATGCTGGTGGACTGGGGACGATCGAGATCAAGGCCATGCGTGATGCGGGTTACGATATTGATTTTTCGGTGGGTATTACAGCAGCCTCCTCCACAATTGGTCCTATTATTCCACCCTCCTTGCCGTTGGTTATCTACGGGGTGATGGCGTCGGTATCCATTGGTGAGCTGTTTGCTGCCGGGTTGATACCGGGCTTGCTAATGGCCGTATCGCTGATGATCATGGTGGCCTGGTACTCTCGTCGCAGAAACTACCCTCGTGATTCGAAGTTTGAGCTCTCGCGTCTCAAATCAACGTTTAAGGCTGCGTTTCTGCCGTTGTTAACACCACTGATCATTATTGGCGGTATTGTCACGGGTGTATTTACACCGACTGAATCTGCAGTAGCCGCCGTTGTCTATGCCTTGTTCCTGGGCTTGGTAGTTTATCGAACCTTGAGTTTCAAACACCTGATCCGTGTGTCAATGGATACCATTGAGACCTCGGCTTCGATCCTGATGATTATCGCAGCCGCTTCAATTTTTGCCTATATTCTCACAGCCAACCAGGTAGCAGCCTCTCTGGGCGATATATTACTGGGTATCTCGGAGAACAAAAACGTCATCTTACTCATCATGATGGTTCTGGTATTAGCCATTGGACTGTTCATGGAAACCATTGCGGCCATCACCATATTGGTACCGGTCCTACTGCCCATTGCGAACCAGGTGGGTATTGATCCGGTACATCTCGGGATCATTGTAATCCTGAATCTGATGTTGGGCTTACTGACGCCACCGGTGGGTATGGTGTTGTATGTACTCTCACAAGTGTCGGGCGTTCGGTTCGAACGGTGTGTTGCGGCGACCATGCCATTTTTGGTTCCATTGATTATCGTGCTGTTTATTATCGTCTTCATTCCTGATATTGCCTTGTGGCTGCCGACCACATTCTATCGTTAAAGGTCGTCTTGAGTCTGAATGTGCAAGAGATAGTGCAACAAGCACCGGGGATCCCGGTGCTTGAGGTGACTCTACGAACACCGTCATCGCTCGAGGCGATCTCGCTCATGAGCCAGATCGAGAGGTATGGTTGATTCTGGTGTCTGAGCAAGGTTGAAAAAAGGTTCTATCCGGATCTCGCAACGGCTTCAGAGGAGCCTTGGTAGCTGAAGAGGCCATGGATCTTCAGGTGACGTTGGAGTTGCGAAACATCAACCTCCATCGGACCCATGGCCAGCCTCAAGACTATCGCACGATTGCTCAAACTCAAAGATCTCAAGCTCGTCGACTTTTCATTTCATCGGGACAGCACGGTTCGGCTTTACGTCAAACCATTCAAGAACGGGTGCCGCTGCCCAGACTGCGACCGCCGGTGCAAGATTGTCCGTACCCGCCCCAAGCTGCGCGAGTGGCGGGATCTGAGTGTAGGCGGACACCGCATGGTGTTCTGCTATTTCCCCAGGGAGATCCACTGCCCGACCCATGGACGCTGCGAAGAGAATATTCCCTGGGCGGCCCCTCATTCGCTCATCACCTACCGCTTCGAGCACACCTTGCTCAGCCTCTGCCAGAGCATGACACAGAAGGCGGCAGCGAAGCTGCTTCAGACCGCACCCTCAACGCTTTCGGACCTGCTGCATCGAAGCATCGAGCGACATCGTCATGGTCACAGGATCCGAGGCTTGCGTACCCTCGGTATCGACGAGATCTCCTACCACAAGCGCCACAAGTACGCGACGCTGATCTACGATCTCGATACGTCCAAAGTGGTCTGGATCGGCAAGGGTAGAGGCCGAGATACGATCGACCGCTTCTTCACTGAAGCGCTCAGCCCATGGCAACGCCAGCAGGTCCGTGCCGCCTGCTGCGACATGAGTGCAAGCTATATCGGCGCCATCCGCGAACATTGCCCTCAAGCCACTCTCGTGCTCGATCGCTTCCATATCGTCAAGGCCCTCAACGAGGCCGTCGATCAGGTGAGAAAGCAGGCCTGGCGGGAGGCATCGAAACACGACAAGAAGGCGGTCAAGGGGCTGCGCTGGATGCTCTATCGACATTCGAGTACCCGCTCACGCGCCGACACAGTCGCCCTGAAGGCACTGGAGAGGAGCAATCGTCGAATCTATCGTGCCTGGCGGCTCAAGGACGAGTTCGAGCAACTGTGGAACTATCGCAGCCGGTGAGGGGGCAAAGCGATTTCTCAAACGCTGGACACGGAGTGCGCTACTGAGCCGCATCGAACCGATACGCCGGTTTGTCAAAACCGTGCGCAAGCATCTCGATGCGGTGATTGCCTACAGCGATACGCGACTGACGAACGCGATCAGCGAGGGCATCAACCGCATTGCCAAGATCGTGAAGAACCGAGCCAGTGGCTTCCGTCACCTGGACGCATTTGCAGACATGATCTTTCTCACCATCGGGGACGTGGACATTCCTGCACAGATCCCACACCGCTTCCGTACATGCTGACTACATCGAAAATGCCTTGCTAAATAGCATCAACCGATGTTTGACTCATCGCGAGATCCGGATATAGCCCAAACAACATGTCGGCAAACTGCCTCTGCCATTCAGTGGCAAGGCATTGAGTATCTACAACCTGACGCAGGTCGACCAACCGGAACCCGCACTCGAGGAAGATGGTGACGCTGCTGCTCCCGTGCAATTCGAATTCATTGAAGAAGGCTTGCAAAGCACGTCTCTGCGATCCACCATCCTCGATACACTGGGATCGGCCATTATCGCCAATGCAATGGCAGATAATACAGGCACGTCACCGTCATCGCCAGGTATCCATGACAGCCCCATTCCGCCACTGGTGATCTACTACCAGAAAAGTGCAGACGGGGATGTCATTGTCGATATGCTGAAATCCACGCAGACCGAGTCCGTTGTCAAAGGCAGCGATCTTGAAGGGGGATCGAACGCAATCTGGATCGGCAAGGAAGTACCCACCAGGATCATCGATGACATCACTCGCGGCCTGCTGGACAGGCAGATACCTATCAGATCCATCAGTCACTTCCAGGACCCGGATTCGAAAACCAATATCATCCAGATAGGGACATCCCGGCGCAGCAGTCAGAATGACCTGGTGACCGAAAGCACGGTGGCCGAGTTTATCGAACAGCACCATGCGCTACAGACAGAGGATCAGAAAGAGCGGGAGGAGATTGCCGAGAAGCTCAAGGAAGCGGAAGACAACATCAACCGTACACTGCAGCAGCTCAAATACTGAACCTTTGCGTGCATGCTGATGAATTCAATCTGCAGTCACCGCCAGAACTCCCAGCGAGATCGTCGGGGTCAGTATCTGGATCTTGCCACTCTTTGTCCTGGCACCTTCGACTGTCTCCAGAATCACCCTGGCGGCTGTCTCGCCGATCTCGCGACGGGCGGTGCGGGACGTGGCGATCTTCCCGGGAAACCCCTCGAGCAGGCTCAGCCCGTTGAATCCTGCCAACGCGATCTTGCCCGGAATATCGATGCCCGCAGCGATGCAGTGGCACAAGCCGCCAAAGGCGAGGTCGTCATTGGAAAAATGAATGCAATCGAGGTCTGGTTGTCGCGCCAGAAGTTCGTCCGTCATGCGCCGTCCGCAGGCGATGGCCGATACCGTTGCCGCGCCCCCTTCCAGCTGGGCCCCATCGATCGTGTCAATGAAATCGAGCCCCTGATCGCGCAAAGCCTCGTGGAAACCCTTCTTTCGCTTGGCGGCCCTGGTGTCCTTGTCAAGGTTACGCCCGACATACCCAAAGCGTCGTCGGCCCGTTGCCAGAAGGGCTGACGCCATGTCGCGACCGGCCCCGGTATGCGAGAAGCCGACACAGGCATCCACCGGGTCGCCATCGCAATCCATGATCTGCACGATGGGAACACCGGCATCGGTCAGCAACTTCCGTGTTTCGCCGGGCTGGTCGAGCCCGGCCACGATCAGCCCGGCCGGCCGCCATGACAGCATGTTGCGAATGATGTCGTATTCGGTCTCGGGATCGTAGTCAGTCACGCCGAACACCGGCTGCAGCGCGGATCCCTTCAGGGCGTTGGTCACGCCAGACATGACCTGCGGAAAGACGATGTTGGTCAGGCTGGGAACAACAACCCCGATCAGGTCGGTGCGCTTGCTGGATAGCGACGCGGCCAGGTGATTCCCGTAGTACCCGATCTCGCGGGCGGCACGCTTCACCTTCTCGACATTGGCTTCGGACACGTCCTTGTCGCCCCGCAGCGCGCGGGAGGCTGTCATCTTGCTGACACCTGCTGCGGCCGCGACATCCACCAGAGTTTTTCTTGTTTTCACTCGCTTGCGTTCTCTCTCCGCTCTCCTCGATCCCTGATGCAGGGCTCCAATCGCTCACTCCCGAGATGTGCAACTCGGTGTTGACACATCATTGCAGCATGTTGTAGTGTTATCAATACCGGTATCGGTACCGGTATGGATATCAGTTTTAACCAAACCGATCAAACGCGAATTGGAAATAATTCGCATCAGCCATTTACCAGCACCTGATCCGGGTGCACAAAGGGGGAAAACATGAAGACCCAATTCCTGAAAACTACCGTTGCAGGCGTCGCGATTGCCGCGTCGTCGCTTGTTGCCACCGGCGCCATGGCGCAGGAGTACCAATGGACGTTCCAGACCTCGGCACAGGCTGGTGACAACTTCTTCCCGATCGAGGAAGCCTGGGCCGATCGCGTCAACGAGCTTTCCGATGGCCGTATCGAGATTACCGTTGTACCGGTGGGCACAGTAGTGGCGCACACAGAGACGCTCGACGCTGTCGGCGCCGGCATCCTGCAAGGCCACATTACCGACCCCTCCTACTTCTCCGGCAAGGATCCGGCCTTTGCCATGCTTGGCAACCTCGTGGGTGCCTGGTCAGATCCGGAACAGATGTTCGACTACATGGAGAACGGCGAGGGCAAAGCGCTGTTCAACGAACTGGTGAACCCTTACGGTCTGCAATTTCTCGGCGCGTCGGCGACCGGTGTCGAGGCGTTTCTGTCGACCAAGCCGCTCCACGGTGTTGATGACCTCAAGGGTGTCAAGCTGCGGGCACCCGAGGGCATGGTTCAGGAAGTCTTTGCCGCCGCCGGTGCATCGCCGGTAAACCTGCCCGGTTCCGAGGTCTATACCGCGCTGGAAAAGGGCGTGATCGACGCGGCCGACTACACCGTGTTCTCGACCAACCACGCGCAGGGCATGCATGAGTTCGCCAAGTATCCGCTCTACCCCGGTTTCCACTCGATGCCGGTTATCGAGGTATCCATGACCAAGGCGATCTACGACGAGCTGCCGGAAGACCTTCAGAGCATCCTGAACGATTCGGTCTCGGTGTTTGCCCGGGACATGATCTCGCAGCTCGATGTTCAGAACGAAGCCGCTGTCGCTGAGGCGCAGGCCGACCCGGAAATCACCGTGATCAACTGGTCCGATGAAGAACGCGCAAAGTTCCGCAGCATTGCCAAGTCTCAATGGGCCAACTGGGCAGAGCGCTCCGAGATGGCAGGCAAGGCCTATGAAAGCGTCACCGCCTACCTGACCGAAAAGGGTCTTCTGGCCGAGTGATGACTGCCTGACGGCAAGATCGGAAGGGGCCGGCTTCGGCCCCTTCATCAAACACCACACCGCTTACGTTCCGGGAGGAAACAATGGCACAAAATGACGCGGCGATGACCGACGCCGAAATAGAAGCGCAGCTGGAGGCGCTCAAGAAGGTTCATGAAGAAGACAGCGCCGGTCCTCAGAACGCGCTGGATCGTGGCATCATCACGGTTGGTTCGGCATTCAGCTTCCTGTTTGCCATCGCAACGGTGTTCTCGCTCTACGAGATCGTTGTCCGTTATTTTTTCAATTCCCCTACAATCTGGGTGCACGAAACAGTCATCGCGCTGATTGCGACCTGTTACCTGTACGGCGGCATGCAGTGTCTTGCTGCCGACAAGCATATTCGCATCGGGTTGATCTATTTCAACACCAGCGGCGGAACACGAAGACTGCTGGATATCGTGAACGGCCTGCTTGCGCTGTTCTTTGCCATGGCGATTGCCTACGCGGCCTACACGATGGTCGAAAAGTCGTGGTGGACCCCGCAGGGTGAATTCCGGCTCGAACGCTCCGGTTCGGCGTGGAATCCGATCACGCCAGCCATCATCAAGATGATGCTCCTGGTGACGTCGATCGTGCTGGCAATCCAGTCCGTCGGCCAAATCCTGACCGCCTGGAAAGGCACCGGCTATCGTCAGAGCACCGGCGAGGCGCCGAGCAAACTTGCCATTGCCGCCATCGCAATCGTCTTTGGCATCCTGGCAATCGGTGGCTACCTGTTGTTTTCCGAAGGACGGAACCTGGGCATTCAGTCTGGTTCGTTTCTGCTCGTGGGATCCATCATGATCCTGATCCTGACCGGCATCCCGCTGGCCTTCGTGACAGGGCTGATTGCGATCCTGTTCACCATCGCCTGGTTCGGGTCGGTAGGCGTGCCGCTGGTTTCCAGCCGAATCTATTCATTCGTCAACGAATACGTACTTGTCGCCATTCCGATGTTCGTGCTGATGGCCTCGCTGCTGGACCGATCGGGCATGGCGCGTGATCTGTATGACGCAATGCGCCTGATCGCCGGCAGAATCAAGGGTGGTGTGGCTGTGCAGACGCTGGTCGCAGCGGTCTTCCTTGCGGCAATCTCCGGCATCATCGGCGGCGAGATCGTCCTGCTGGGCCTGATCGCTCTGCCGCAGATGCTGCGGCTTGGTTACAACCGGGCGCTGGCCATCGGCACGGTATGCGCCGGCGGCTCACTGGGCACGATGATCCCCCCCTCGATCGTACTGATCGTCTACGGACTGACCGCCAGCGTCTCGATTGGCGACCTGTTCCTGGCAACAGTCACTCCCGGCCTCATGCTGGCGTCGTTCTACATCATCTACATCCTTGTGCGCTGCCACATGAACCCCGAGATGGGTCCGCCGATCTCGGACGAAGAGCTTGACATTCCAACGTCTGAAAAACTGCGCAAGTTGCGTGGCGTGATCCTGCCGGTCGGTGTGGCAGTCACGGTTCTCGGTTCCATCTACGGCGGCATCGCCTCGGTGACGGAAGCTGCGGCAATGGGTGTGGTCGGCGTGTTCCTGTCAGCAGCGATCCGACGCGAAGTGACCTGGGAGCTGATCCGTGACAGTCTGAAACAGACGCTGGAAACCTGCGGCATGATCATCTGGATCGGTCTCGGAGCGGCAGCTCTGGTGGGTGTCTACAACCTGATGGGCGGCAACCGCTTCATCGAAAGCACCATCCTCGACAGCGGCGCATCGCCGATGGTCATCGTGCTCATCATGATGGCTATCCTGGTGGTGCTGGGCCTCTTCATGGACTGGATCGGCATCGCGCTTCTGACCATGCCGATCTTCGTACCGATCATCATCAAGCTGGGCATGGACCCGGTCTGGTTCGGCATTCTCTTCGCGATGAACATGCAGGTCAGCTATCTCTCACCGCCCTTCGGCCCGGCCGCCTTCTACCTGAAATCGGTGGCGCCCAAGGACATGAGCCTGTCGGAGATCTTCCGAGCGTTGATCCCCTTCATCTGCATCCAGGTCGTGGCACTCGCCATCATCCTGGTCTTCCCCGACGTTGCCCTGTGGCTGCCCGAATGGGTGAAAGGAAACTGATATGAAAAACTCTAGCAAGAATATCGCTGTCATCGGCCTGGGTTCGATGGGATACGGAATGGCCGCATCGGCGCTGCGCGGTGAACACAAGGTCTGGGGAGCAGACATCAACCCCGACCAGGTGGCCCGGTTCCAGGCCGAGGGAGGTCAGGGCAGCGCCCTGAACGAAGCCGCCGGAGAGCTGGACGCAGTCGCCGTGGTCGTGCTGAACGCCGCCCAGACCGAAAGCGTTCTGTTCGGTGAAGATGGCATCGTGGCTCGGCTGAAGCCCGGGTCGGTTGTTCTGGCCTGTGCCACCGTGCCACCGGCGTTTGCCCGTGACATGGCGGCGCGTTGTAGCGACACCGGTGTCCACTACCTCGATGCGCCGATTTCAGGCGGGGCGGCCAAGGCCGCCAGCGGAGAACTGTCCATCATGGCCTCGGGCACACCTGAAGCGTTCAGCGCCGCACGGCCGCTGCTGGACAGCATTGCCCAGACCGTGTTCGAGCTCGGCGATGAGCCGGGTGCCGGCAGCGCCATGAAGGCAGTCAACCAGCTGCTGGCCGGGGTGCATATTGCCACCATGGCCGAGGCACTGACCTTCGGCATGACCCAGGGTGTGGCACCGGACAAGTTCGTCGAGGTCATCAGCAAGTGCGCCGGCACCAGCTGGATGCTGGAAAATCGCGCGCCACATATCGTGGCCGGCGACTACACGCCGCTCAGTTCGGTCAATATCTGGCCAAAGGATCTGGGCATCGTGCTCGACATTGCCAAATCGGCGCAGTTCAGCGCTCCGATCACGGCCGCAGCGATGCAGCAGTTTCTCGCCGCTGCCGGGATGGGCCATGGTTGGGAAGACGATGCCGCCGTGGCCAAGGTGTATGCCCGCAATGCCGGGCTGACATTGCCGGGAGAAGAGAAATGACGACGGTTCTTGGCTGTATCGCCGACGATTTCACCGGTGCTACCGATCTGGCCGGCCTCCTGGCCCGCAGCGGCGTGCGTGTCTCTCTGCGCATCGGGGTGCCCTCCGAGCCCCCTGCCGACCCGGCCGCCTTCGAGGTGATCGCACTGAAATCGCGTACCGCCCCGGTGGATGAGGCCGTGGCGGAAACCCGCAGAGCACTGACATGGTTGCGGGAGGCCGGGGCGCAAAGGTTCTTCTGGAAATATTGCTCCACCTTCGACTCCACGGCGGAGGGCAATATCGGCCCCGTCGCCGAAGCGCTGATGGCAGAGCTTGGCACCGACCAGACGATCTACTGCCCGGCCTTCCCGGAAAACGGGCGCTCGATCTTCATGGGCAATCTCTTCGTCGGGCGTCAGCCGTTGGCGGAAAGCCCGATGAAGGATCACCCGCTGACACCGATGCGCGACAGCAACCTGATGCGGCTTCTGGAGCCGCAAGTCACCCGGGCAGTCGGGCTGGCCGACCGCTTGACAGTGTCTCGGGGGCCGCAGGCACTGCGGGCGGAACTGGACGCGCTGAAGGCGCAGGGCGTGGCGCATGTGGTGGTCGACGCGGTGGCCAATGAGGACCTCACGGTCATCGCCGAGGCCTGCCGCGACATGATGCTGATGACCGGCGGCAGTGCCGTCGCCATGCCCTTGCCCGCACTGTACCTGGCCGATGGCACGCTGTCGGCGGATGCGCCCAAGGCCGAGACACCGCAGATTGACGCCAGAACCATCGTGCTATCGGGCAGTTGCTCGGCGATGACCAACAAGCAGGTGGCAGACTATACCAGCCGCGGCGTGCCCGCTTTCCAGCTTGACCCGCTGTCCCTGGCCGAGAACGGCCCGCAGAAGGCGCTGGACTGGCTGGCGAAGCAAGACCTGGAAAAGGCCCCGCTGATCTATGCCACGGCCAATCCCGAGAGCGTGCGCGCCGCACAGGAAAAGCTCGGTGTCGCCGGCGCCGGCGAGATCGTCGAGGCGACGCTCTCGGCCTGTGCGGTGGCGGCGCGCGACAATGGCGCACGCCGGGTGATCGTCGCGGGCGGCGAGACCTCGGGCGCGGTCACCAAGGCGCTGGGGGTCACACAACTCGACATCGGCATCGAGATCGCACCGGGCGTACCCTGGACCTATTGCAACTCGGGCGGGCACCCGATCGCGCTCACCCTGAAATCCGGCAATTTCGGCAGCGAGACTTTCTTCACCGACGCCCAGGAAAGGCTTGCATCATGAGCACCGAGGCGCGCCTGCGAGAGCAGATCTGCCTGCTGGCCCGGTCGATGTTCGACCGCGGCCTGACCGGCGGCAGTACCGGCAACATTTCGGCTCGGACCGAGGATGGAGGGCTGCTGGTCAGCCCCACAGGCACCAGTTTCGGGCGGCTCGATCCTGCCCGACTCAGTCGCTTCGATGCAGCAGGCAAGCACATCGAAGGCGACAAGCCAACCAAGGAGATGCCGCTGCACTCTGCCTTCTACGACACGAGGAGCACCGCCGGCGCGGTGGTGCACCTGCACTCCTGCCACTCGGTGGCGCTGTCGATGATGCCGGATGTGGACGAGGACAACTTCCTGCCGCCGCTCACACCCTACGGCATCATGAAACTGGGCCGCGTCAAGCTCCTGCCCTTCTTCCTGCCGGGTGACCCGGGGATGGGCGAGGCAGTTCGCGGGCTGGCCGGCAAACGCACGGCGGTGATGCTGGCCAATCACGGCCCCGTGGTGGCAGGCAAGGACATCGAGGCTGCCTGCAATGCCATCGAGGAACTTGAAGACACCGCGCGCCTGGCAATGCTGACGCGCGGCATGAATCCGCGCGCCCTGACCGAGATTCAGGTCCGGGACCTGATCACCAAATTCGATGTGGAGTGGGACGCATGAAATTTTCTGCCAATCTGGGCTTTCTGTGGAATGACCGGCCCTTGCCCGAGGCCATCCGCGCCGCCAAGGCGGCCGGCTTCGACGCCGTGGAATGCCACTGGCCTTACGATATACCCGCCGACGAGGTGAAGGCTGCCCTGCGCGAGACAGGTCTGCCAATGCTGGGACTCAATACCCGTCGCGGCGACGTCAACGCCGGCGACAACGGCCTCTCCGCCATTCCCGGACGCGAGGCCGAGGCGCGGGCCGCGATCGACGAGGCCATCGCCTATGCCACCGCCATCGGCACCTCGAAGATTCACGTCATGGCAGGTTTTGCCAATGGTCACGAGGCCCATCAATGCTTTGTCGCGAACCTGCAATACGCCTGCACACAAGCCGCCCCACACGACATCACCATCCTGATCGAACCGCTGAACAAATACGATGCAGCCGGCTATTTTCTGACCACGACCGAGCAGGCGCTGGCGATCATCGAGGCGGTGGCGGCGCCGACCCTCAAGCTGATGTTCGATTGCTACCATGTTCAGCTGATGGAGGGCGATCTGACCCACAGAATCGAGGCGCTCCTGCCGTGGATCGGTCATATCCAGTTTGCCTCGGTGCCGGATCGTGGTGCTCCCGATCATGGCGAGATCAACTACGACCACGTGTTCGAGCTCACCCGTCGGCTAGGCTATGACTCCCCGCTCGGCGCGGAATACAAGCCTGGTGGCAACACCGACGACACGCTTGGCTGGCTCAACAGGCCGGTAGCCGACAGTGTGTAGGCCACCATTGATACAGGAATCCCTGCCATGACTGCCCAACAGATCACCTTGCGCGAATTCCTGCTGTCGAAACAAGGTCAGCACCCGCTGGACAAGGACCTGATCTTCCTGCTGGAGGATATCGCGACCTCCTGTCGCGTCATCTCGCACCAGATCCGCGGCGGTGCCTTTGCCGGCCAGCTTGGCGCCACCGACTCGACAAACGTGCAGGGTGAGACGCAGAAGCAGCTCGATGTGATCGCCAACGAGGTTTTCGTCCGACACTGTTCGAACTGCAACCGGGTAGCAGCCCTGGTCTCCGAAGAGGTCGACGAGGTCTACTGGCTGAAGGCCAGGCCGCAGCCCGGTGACTACCTGGTCTATTTCGATCCGCTTGACGGTTCGTCGAACCTCGACGTCAATCTTTCCGTGGGTTCGATCTTCTCGATCTCACAGCTGCCCTCGGCAATCGACGCCAGCGACGACCGCTCGGTCCTGTTGGCCGGATCCGCACAGATCTGCGCCGGTTACTCGGTCTATGGGCCATCGACCTCACTGGTGATTACCACCGGCAGCGGGGTCAATGGCTTCACCCACCAGCAGGGCACCGGCGAATTCCGCCTGACGTTTCCCGACATGGTGATCCCCGAAACCACCAGTGAGTTCGCCATCAACGCCTCGCGATACACGCTGTGGGAGCCACCGGTGCGGCGCTACTACGACGAATGCATCGCAGGCACCAACGGCCCGCGTGGCAAGACCTTCAACATGCGCTGGACAGCCTCGATGGTGGCCGAGGTGCACCGGATTCTGACACGCGGCGGCGTCTTTCTCTATCCAGAAGACGCTGGTAATGCCGACGCCGGCGGCAAGCTTCGGCTGATGTACGAGGCCAATCCGATGGCACTGATTGTCGAGCAGGCCGGTGGCGCGGCCACCACCGGTTCGGACCGCATTCTGGACCTGCAGCCTAGCTCGCATCATCAACGTGTGCCCGTGATCCTCGGTTCGCGGGAAGAAGTCGATGTACTGAACCGATACCACCGCGACGCCTGACCGGCGCTACATTCCGAACCCTGTACCTTCACTGGCGCGCGGCGCCACAAAGGAGCCCCCTGTCATGCCCCTGATATCCCTTCGCCAACTGCTCGATCATGCCGCCGAGCACGACTACGGCCTGCCCGCCTTCAACGTCAACAACATGGAACAGATGCTGGCCATCATGAAGGCGGCTGACAAGGCAGATAGCCCGGTCATCATGCAGGCCAGTCGCGGCGCTCGGGAATTTGCCAACGACATCGTTCTTGGACACCTTATCCGCGCGGCGATCGAGATGTACCCTCATCTGCCGATCTGCATGCATCAGGACCACGGCAATTCACCGCAAACCTGTCTGTCAGCCCTGATGAACGGCTTCTCTTCAGTGATGATGGACGGCTCCCTGAGTGAGGACGGCTCAACACCGTCGGACTTCGAATACAACGCCACCGTCACGGCCAGAGTCAGCGAAATGGCCCACCTGGTCGGAGCATCGATCGAGGGCGAGATCGGGCATCTTGGCTCGCTGGAAACCGGCAAGGGTGAGGCGGAAGATGGCCACGGATTCGAGGGCGAACTGAGCCGTGACCAGTTGGTCACGGATGCCGATGAAGCCGCGGAATTCGTGCGACGCACCGAGGTCGATGCTCTGGCTGTAGCCATCGGAACCAGCCACGGTGCCTACAAGTTCAGCCGCAAACCCGATGGCGATATCCTTGCAATGGATGCGCTCAGGAAGATCCATGCAAAACTGCCAGACACGCACCTGGTGATGCACGGCTCATCCTCTGTTCCGCAGGAGCTGCAGGACATCATCAACCAGTATGGCGGTGAGATTGCCCCCACCTGGGGCGTGCCCCTGGAAGAGATAGAACTGGGTATCAGGAACGGGGTACGCAAGGTGAACATCGACACCGACCTGCGCATGGCACTGACCGGCGCTATTCGCAAGGTGCTGACAGAAGACAAGGGGCAGTTCGATCCGCGCAAATACCTGGCACCGGGTGTCGAGGCCATGTCGGCGGTCTGCTTCGACCGGTTTGAACGGTTCGGTTGCGCGGGAATGGCGTCAAGGATCCCGGCCATTCCGCTCTCGGACATGGCGAGACGATACATGTCAGGAAGCTTGAAACCGGCTTCCTGCTGATCAGGCCCTGCCGCCAGTGGTCGCTTTCGCAAGGGACCGCTTTCGCAAGTATTCGACCCGGGAGAATGCGCCGCCGAGCCGCCGCGATGACTGGCGCGCCTCGGCCGGCGAATGCGCAGACCTTGCAGTTTTCGGCGCAGACAGCCACCCTTGCCATCAACCAGCGCACAGAGTTCTGACTCTGCTTCGGTTGTAGCAAACCTGTCATTTATTTGTCATACATTGGGCGGTGACACTTCCTTGTCATGCCTGCAAAGTCCAGGCAGCCAACACCTGCAGTGACTGGCGCAAACGCCATTCATTGTCATTTTCGAGAGAATTCAATGACCGACAAGCATACGCACCGCCTCTCCGCCGATGACTGGGATGAAGTGAATTTCCCACGTTGCGCGGAATCCGACTTCGACCGTGTTCTTGAAACAACCCTGACACGACGTGGCTTTCTCAGTGGCGTTCTGGCCTTCGGATCGGCCGCTGCCGTCATGGGCCCCGGACTGCTGAGCGCCAGTGCAGCGCGCGCCGAAGAACTTGCCAGTGTATCCCGCTTCCCGTTCAAGCCCATCGACATCCAGACTGATGGCACCGTGCATGTTCCCGAAGGCTATCAATGGAAAGTGCTGACGCGTTGGGGCGACCCCCTGTTCACCGATGCCGACGGTTACGACATCACTGACGGCGGCTCGCCCGAGTTGTCCGATCGCATTTTCGGTGAAAACACTGACGGCATGGAAACCTTCGTCTATCAGGGTCATCAACTGCTCGTCGTCAATCACGAGTACACCAACAATGACATCAACCTGCCTGCAGCCCAGGAAGGGACACCCGCCAGTGCCGACGATGTACTGAAACTGCAGAACCTGCAGGGCATTTCCGTCATCGAGATCACCGAAGGTGACAATGGCTGGCAGATCGTCAAGGACAGCCCGTACAACCGTCGCATCACTCACAATTCACCCATGCGCATAGCGGGACCGGCAGCGGGGCATGACCTGTTGAAGACCGCTGCCGACCCCAGTGGCACCCAGTCCCTGGGAACCATGAACAACTGCGGTTCTGGACGCACTCCCTGGGGCACCTACCTCACCTGCGAAGAAAACTTCAATGGCTACTTCGGCTCCACTGACGCGGAAAAGGCCCCTGCCTCCGAACTGGTAGGCGCCGGCTATTCTCGCTACGGCATCGGTGCCGATGGCTGGGGCTACGACTATCACAAGTGGGACGAGCGATTCGATACCGCCAAGACACCCAACGAACCTCATCGGGTCGGCTGGGTTGTGGAGATCGATCCGAACAATCCTGAATCCACACCGGTGAAGCACACGGGACTCGGCCGCTTCAAGCACGAGAACGCGGAAGTGGTTGTGGCACACGATGGTCGTATCGTTGTCTACATGGGAGATGACGAGCGCGGTGAATTCATCTACCGATTCGTCTCCAACGGCACCTATGCACCGGGTGCCAGCACCGAAGGCCTGCTCGACGATGGCATCCTGTATGCCGCGAAATTCAATGACGATCAGACTGGCCAATGGGTCGCGCTGACGCCAGAGAGCACCGGCATGGAACAGGCCGAGCTGCTGATTTTCGCCCGTCAGGCAGCATCCGCCGTTGGCGCAACCACCATGGATCGCCCGGAATGGATCTCTGCCAACCCGCATGCCATCGAGGTGTACTGCTGCCTGACCAACAACAAGAACCGCGGCGTCCAGCCCAATGCCGGCGGCGACGATACATCGGTCAATGGCCCCAACCCCCGCGAAACCAACCATTACGGACAGATCGTGCGCTGGCGGCCACACAACGATGATCACGCCAGCGAGACCTTTGACTGGGATCTGTACGTCATGGCCGGCAATCCGGAGCTGTACAACAACCAGTACGGCGGCTCGGAGAACATCACCGCCGGCAATCTGTTCAACTCACCCGACGGCATGGCCTTCGACAGCAATGGTCTGCTGTGGATCCAGACCGATGGCGACGACAGCAATGAAGAGGATTTCGCGGGCATGGGCAACAACCAGATGCTGGTGGGTGACCCGGCAACCGGTGAAATCGCCCGCTTTCTGACCGGACCGAAAGGCAGTGAAGTCACCGGACTGGCCTGGTCTGCGGATCGTCGCACGATGTTTGTCGGCATCCAGCATCCCGGTGGTGAGTTCCCGGATGCCGGCTCGCTGCCGCGCTCTTCCATCATCACCGTCAAGCGTGATGACAACGGCCTGGTGGGCTAGCACGCCCCAGTAGAAAAAGGCCAGAGATTGCGGACGGCCTTGAGGGTCGTCCGCTCTTGATCAGTCTGTACCAGCGCAAGCGCTGGCTGCCCTCCCCTTGTCCGGTCTCGACCCGCTCATCGTGTTCTCCGGCTGATGGCCGGTGGTCTGCATTTCCCGGGAACGATGCACCGGGCTTCTGCATCAGCAGACAATGACCCGATAGAAGGAAGCCGAGATCCGGAAGAATCGCATATACCGCACACAGCCTGGCCTCTGTGTCACACAATTCACAAGGAATATCCCCGGTTCTGACAGTGCCAGACGCCAATTGACCGGTTTCTGCGGTACCGTGCATCCCCATCGCCAATGAGCGGGCATGCACAGTAACGGAAACGGCGACAGTCGCTTCAACTGAACATGGCCATGCATTCGGCGGCAGTTGCATTCATCGTCGGACATAACGGGTATTGGTCGTGAAGAAACAAACGGTACGTGACGTGAAAGGGTTATTGGACAATAACGTCATTACCCCTGGTCAGAGCGACGAGATCAATCAGGTGATCAGGAAGTTCTCGGTGGCGATCACGCCGCACGTGATGGACACCCTGTTGCAGAAGGAAGGTTCCGGGCTTTCCAGACAGTTCCTGCCTTCGGTGGCCGAACTCGACGAATCATCCGCCGAATCAAGTGATCCCATTGGTGATCAGTCTCATTCGCCTGTCCCCGGCATCATCCACCGCTACGAGGACCGCCTCCTGCTCAATGTGGTCCAGACCTGCGCCGTTTACTGCCGGTACTGTTTTCGACGCGAGAATGTCGGCTCCGGTAACGCCGGACTGACACCCTCCCAACTCGAGCATGCGCTGGATTACATCCGCGCGGACAGTAACCTGTGGGAAGTCATTCTCAGTGGCGGAGACCCGCTGACTCTGTCACCACGCCGACTGGAATACATCATCAGCCAGCTTCGAGACATGGCGCATATCGGCATTGTCCGATTCCATACCCGAGTACCCACGGTGGCCCCGGAGAAGATCAACAACGAACTGATCGCGGCCTTGAAACAGCATCCTGCCGTCTATCTGGTTCTGCATGTCAACCATCCAGACGAGCTGACACCGCCGGTGTGCGAGAAGCTGTCCTTGCTGGCAGATGCCGGTATTCCCCTGCTGAGCCAGTCGGTACTGCTCAGGAACATCAATGACAATGCCGATGTGCTGACCAGACTGTTCAGAAAACTGCTGGTCAACAGGGTCAAACCCTATTACCTGCACCACGGTGACCTGGCGAAGGGCACACGCCATTTCCGCACATCCATAGCACAAGGCCAGGCCTTGATGAAGGAACTACGCGGACCGGTGTCAGGGCTGTGCCAACCACATTACGTGCTGGACCTGCCGGGTGGCGCCGGCAAGGTACCGATCGGTCCGCAATATCTGACGACGACTGGCGAGAACACCCACACGGTTGAGGATGTCGCGGGGTGCAGTCATTGTTATGTGGATGACTGCCTGCCCGTGGAAGCTGAGTGATAGGCCGTAACAGACTGCCCTGACTGAGGCTTCTCTTGCCAACGAGCCTCACTGAACGGCTCGACCGACTACCTTCGCGGCCGATTCTTGCCGAATACCCGCACCCACTACCTTCGCTAACGATCCTGCAGACTACCCGCACAGACAGCGCGAACGGGACTACAACCACCCGCCCCGTTCGTCGGTTTGCCGAATCCGAACCAATTCAATGGTAGACGGGATTCGCCGTCAGGACGGCGATGTCGGCGGCGTAAAGAAAGAAGCCGGCGTCAGAATGGTATTGGTCTGGCTGACCAGATTGCCTGCCTCGGCACTGAGCTTCAGGAACTTCTGCCAATCCGGATCAGCCGCCAGGGCCTTGCGCTTCTCGGCCCGGTCTGCCGCACTCTCGTATACCCAGATGTGGACGTAGGAATTCACATTTCCGGTTTCCACTGCGCCATAGACAACCGGATAGCCCAGATGCCTCGACTGAGGAGCCCAGCCATTATCCTCATAGAGCTTCATGTGCTTCTTGATGGTACCTGGCCGGCAGACATAGGTTCGTAGATCGTAGATCATGCGTCGGAATCTCCGTTTGAGTTGAAAATATCGAGTAGCGAAACAACAAGGTCACGTGCTGAATAGACGGTCATGACTGTGCCGGCGATGGGAATGACGACATACAGCAACGAACCGGGGAGTTGCAGAATGGGCGTCAGCGCGGTGTTTCGATCCCATATGAGATAGCCGTAGTACGTCATGACCAGCAGAAAGCACAGGCACAGAAGAGTCACCAGTAGTCGCAGTACGGCAGCAAGACGCGTATCACCCAGTGAGTCCTGCAGCCAGGAGACCACGAAATGATCACGCTCTCGCCACAACGCGGCAGCCCCGATGAAGACCATCCAGGCAAACAGGCCCTGCACCACCTCATCAAACCAGGCGAAGCCTGCAAACTGAAAGGTTCTGGCCAGCACGTTGATGAACAGCAGCAAGAACAGACTCACCAGGCACAACATGGCGATGGCGCGCAGAGTCTTGCCCGCGACCGTATCGATGTATTGCAGCATCATTGTCCCATCACCGCATACGGCAACCAGGTTGATATTTGAGGTATGCAGATGACCGCCAACAGCACCAGCATGATGCCCAGCAGATAAGGCGTCAACGCCTTCGAAAGTCTGGCCACCGTGAGTTCCGCTATGGACGACACGGCAAACAGCACCATGCCCACAGGCGGTGTCAACAGACCGACCATGGAACACATGATCATGATGACACCAAACTGAATGGGGTCCATACCCAGCTCGTTCACAACCGGCAGAAACAGGGGAACGGTCAGCACGATAACGGCAATCCCCTCGAGAAACATCCCCAGTATCAACAAGGTAATCACGATGATCGCCATCACCACCCAGGGAGTCTCTGAAAATGCAAGCATGCCACTCACCAGCTGATCAGGAATGCGTTGATGAATCAGAAGCCAGCCGAAGAATCCGGCACAGGCAATCACGAACATGACGCGTATGGTATGAACCAGGGTCTCCCACAGGATGACTGGCAAATCACCCGGCTTCACTTCCCTGTACACGAACATGGAAAGAAACAGGGCGTAGGCCGATGCAGCAACGCCCGCCTCGGTCGGGGTGAACAGGCCACCGAATATGCCGGCAATGATGATGATCGGCGTGACGAGCGATAGTACGCTGTCCAGAAAGCTGCGAAAGATCTCCGGCCAGTCCGTGTAATCCCGGCGTGGCATGTCGTTTTTCAAAGCCACGATGTACACGGCACACATG
This sequence comes from Granulosicoccus sp. 3-233, assembly GCF_052681095.1. Classification (NCBI taxonomy): domain Bacteria; kingdom Pseudomonadati; phylum Pseudomonadota; class Gammaproteobacteria; order Chromatiales; family Granulosicoccaceae; genus Granulosicoccus; species Granulosicoccus sp. 3-233. The sequence continues at coordinate 7,476 of NZ_JBQYLE010000008.1, read as the reverse complement.
AGTGCCACAGCCATCAGCAAACCCGGAACCACGCCTGCCAGAAAAAGCTTGGAAACAGACACCCCGGTTATCGAGGAATACAGTACAAACGGGATGGACGGTGGGAATACGGGACCGATGGTGGAAGACGCAGCCGTGATCGCGGCCGAGAACTCGGGATCGTAACCCCGATCCTTCATCGCCTTCAGTTCAACCTGACCCAGACCTGCAGCATCGGCCACGGCCGCCCCCGACATGCCCGAGAAGAACAGCGAAGCCAGCACATTGACCTGCCCGAGACCGCCACGAATCTGTCCGACCACGGCATCGGCAAACCGGAATATACGGTGTGTGATTCCACCGGTATTCATGAGGTTGCCGGCCAGAATGAAGAACGGGATGGCCAGCAGGGTAAAACCGGTGGTCGCCGAGTACATGCGCTGCGGCAGCATCATCAGGATGTTGTAATCACCCAGGAAAATATAGAACCCTGCCGCCGTCAGACCCAGGGCTATCGCGATGGGGACTCCGGCGAATATCAGCAGGATCAATACACCCAGAATCAGGAAGGTAACCATCTGGAATTCAGCTCCGATTGACGGTAGCGGGCAGCGGAATGCAGCCCACTACCGGATTGATGGTAGTGATATGTCCACCTGATGATTGCCGGTTCGAAGCCGGAATTCTCAGGTGGACGAGCCACTATTCCAATAGTCCCAGAAAGGTTGTCATGTTCTCTTCGCCGCTGTATTCAGCGACACGTTCTCGTGCCGCCCCCATCAAGGCTGCGAATGGTGCAAGGTCGGGTTCGGTCACATCCATACCACGCTCTGCCAGTTCGGCTATTTCCGCTTTCTCCTGCGCCAGCACAGCATCGCGCATCAGCTGTGCCGCAGCTGCACTTTCCTCTCGCAGAATGGTTTGCTGCTCGGCGCTCAGTTTGTCCCAGCTGTTCTTGTTCACCACGTGCACCATCGAGTTGTACACATGTCGAGTCAGAGCCAGGTGTTTCTGGAACTCGTCCAGCTTGTAGTGGTAGATCACGCCAATGGGATTTTCCTGACCATCCACGACGCCCTGATTCAAGGCATTGGGCAACTCGGGAAAGGCAATCTGGGTCGTGGCAGCCCCCAGGCCTTCCATGGCAGCGACTATCTGCAGTTCTGGCGGAGTACGCAGTTTCAGGCCCTTGACATCGTCCGGGCTGTTGATGGGTCGCTGTGAATTGGTGATGTTCCTGAAGCCGTACTCCCAGTGAGAGAGCATGATGAGACCCTGCGCTTCCAGCAGCGGCGCCGTCCATTCGGTGAAAGGCCCATCGAGCACTTCGTGGGCGTGTTCGTAGCTTGAAAAGGCAAATGGCGTCATGACCGTGCCGAACGCTCGCTCGTACTTGTCGAGACCGCCATGGGTCGGCAGGTTCATGTCGATGGCACCCAGAATGGTCTGCTCCAACTGTTCTGGTGGCGAGCCCAACTGGTTTGCCGGATACAGCTCGATGGTGACGGAACCATTGGTTCGTTCGGCTACCTTGTCTGCAAATTGCACCGCAGCCGTATGTCCCGGATGACTCTCGGCGGCAAAGTGCGCCAGGCGCAGGGTGACATCCTGCGCCATGGCGCCAGTGGTTACGGCGAGCATCACGCCTGCGCTCAATATCGTTCTCATGTACATCGTTATCTCCAGTGGTGTGGTGTGTATTGCAATCGCTTTATGGTTATTCCTCGGGATTCATGCCTGCGATGGTCCGGACCGTTCGACAGAGATCGGGCTAGCTCTGTTTCTCATCCTCCAGGCAAGCTTCAACACCCGACAGGGATTCATAGGCCTTGATGACAGCGGAGCATCCTTCATCGCCGTGCCCCATGATGGAAGCCAGTGCATAGGTCTGGTGGACGGTCTGCGCCATGAAGCCGGGCAGCCCGGCCTGCTCGATCCACTCGGCGTAATAGCGAACGTCCTTCTGCGCATTGGACAGCGACATATGCGGTGTGAAGTCGCGCTTCAACGTCGCCTCACCGTACAGATCCATCATGCCGGACTTGCCACCTGCGGCCGAGATGATGCCGATGACCTTGGACATGTCCAGACCTTCACGAGCTGCCAGCGCAAAGCCCTCACACCAGGACGCGACATTGGCAAAGGCGATGTAGTTGTGGATCAGCTTCAGACGCGTTGCGTGCCCGATGGGACCGACATGAAAGATGTTTTCTGCGTAGGCATCGAACACCGGGCGCAAGCGCTCCAGCAATGACTCCTCACCGCCAAACAGCACATTGACCTCACCGCGCTGCGCATGAATCGGCGTACGCGTCATGGGCGCTTCTGCATAGAGCACCCCGTGTTCTGCACAGGCGGTGCTCATCACATCCACATGTTCGGGGGACACGGTTGTATGGTCGAGAAACACGCTGCCCTTCTGCATGGCAGACAGCACCCCGTTCGGCCCCAGAGACAACTCCTGAACAACTTCTGCCGTGGTGACACAGATAGCGAAAATGCTGCAATTCGCGGCGATGTCGTTGATGCTCTTGCCGCGCTCGGCCCCGTTGTTCACGGCGGCCTCCACCTTGCCATCGTCAAGGTCGAACACCGTGACGGGACAACCCGATCTGGCGACGAGGTTCTTGACCACGCCACTGCCCATTCCACCCAGACCAACAAAACCGACCTTCTCTTTCGACATAGTGCTGTTCCTCTCAGTTGCAAACCAGTAAATCATATAGTCAGTTGTCTGACAACTGTAAATGTGATTAACTCACGATCTGGAATCTGCTTTTGGTACATTAGCGATTGACTACAAAACACGGGAGCTGTCGACATGAGCACTACCGGACTTTTTGATCGAATCGATCGACCCCGTCGCCTGCCCGATGAGGTCGCCTCATCCATCCTGGCCTCCATCGAAAGCAGACAGCTGAACCCGGGAGACAAACTGCCTTCCGAAAACGAACTGTCGAAACAATTCGGTGTCGCTCGAACCGTGATACGCGAGGCCATTTCATTGCTGAAATTCGATGGCGTGGTGGATTCACGCCGCGGGGTGGGCGCCTTCATCGCCCAGAGTGAAAATCGCTCGGCCTTCAGAATCAGCCCGGCCTGCTTCGAGATCAGAAAACAGATCGTTCAGCTGCTACAGCTCAGAACCGGTGTGCAGGCTGGCGCATCGGCACTGGCCGCTGAAATGCGGACCAACAAGCAGATGGCGAAAATCGAGAGCGCCTACGAACGGCTTGCACTCGCTGACCAGACAGGCCCTTCCGAAGCACTGGAAGAGCGCGTCGACTCGGAATTACTGTTCTACCGTCTCATCACGCAGGCATCATCCAACCGGTATTACGAAGATGTCGTTGGCATGATCGAGTCGAATCTTCAGACCAACCTGAGATCGGCCTTTCTGAAGAACGCTGCGACGTCGGAATTCGGGCCGGACATACTTGCTGAACATCACGCGGTGCTGACGGCACTGCAGGCAAAGGATGTCGAAGGCGCCCGCGTTGCAACCCGGCTCAGGTTCGAGCACTCGGCCAGAAGCCTGGCCAGCCGCAAGGATTTTGCCTGATTCAGGCTGCCCCGCCACCTCCATCATCAAGTTCACGACACGGAACCCGATTCAACGATGACTACCTCAAGCGTCAGGCATGGCGGAAAAGTACTGGTCGAGTGCCTGGAAAACCAGGGCGTACGACGTGTGTTTTGTGTGCCTGGTGAAAGCTACCTCTCGGCGCTGGACGGACTCTACGACAGTGATGTGGACACCATCATCTGCCGACACGAAGGTGGCGCCGCCATGATGGCGGAAGCCCATGCCAAGGCCACCGGTGAGGCAGGCGTGGCATTCGTGACGCGCGGCCCGGGTGCAACCAATGCCTCATCCGGTGTACATGTGGCATTTCAGGATTCCACACCCATGGTTCTGTTCATCGGCCAGGTCGCCAGCGATCAGCGAGACCGGGAAGCCTTTCAGGAAGTCGATTACCGGGCCATGTTCGGCCCCCTGGCCAAGTGGGTCGGTGAAGTCGACCGCACTGATCGCCTGCCCGAATACATCAGCCACGCCTTTCACGTCGCGCAATCCGGCAGGCCCGGCCCCGTCATTCTGGCCTTGCCCGAAGATATACTGTCTGCCGATACGAACGCGATGCCCGTACCCGTCGCGGTACTACCCAGCGGCAGAGCCGCCGAATCCGACGTGACAAGCGTGTTGGAGATGCTGCAAGAAGCCGAACGACCACTCATCATCGTTGGCGGTGGAGCCTGGTCGGAAAGCGCAGGACTTGCATTGGGCGAATTTGCAAAGGCCACCGGCATACCTGTTGGCGCATCGTTCAGATGTCAGGACTATCTGGATAATCGTCACCCCTGCTATATCGGCGACATTGGTATCGGTATCAATCCGGCGCTTGCCGAGCGTGTCAAGTCGGCAGACGTGATACTGGCACTGGGAACACGTCTGGGCGAGATGACCACCAGCGGCTACACCCTGCTGACCCCGCCTGTTGCCAGCCAGCAGCTGATTCATGTACACGCGGACCCGTCGGAAATCGGCCGCGTTTATCGACCGAAACTTGCCGTGGTTGCCAACGCCGGTGAGTTCGCCAAGCAACTGGCAGCGGCCGCCCCATCCACTGCGCTGCCAGCCTCGTCGTGGATGAGCGATGCCCGCAACGATTTCGACACGTGGCAAAAGCCGGTTGAGACGCCAGGGGATCTCAAGATGGAGCAAGTCATCACCCACCTGAACGAGGTGCTGGAAGATGATGCCATTCTGACCAATGGTGCCGGCAACTACTCTGCCTGGCTGCACCGCTACTACCGATACCGCTCCTGGCGTACGCAGCTGGCCCCGACCAGCGGCTCCATGGGGTATGGACTACCGGCGGCCATTGCGGCAAAACTGGAGTATCCGGACAGAGACGTCATCTGCCTGGCAGGCGACGGTTGCTTCCAGATGGTGTCTCAGGAATTTGGTACCGCCATGCAATACGGCGCCAATGTCATCGTGCTGGTGTCCAACAACGGCATGTACGGCACCATCAGAATGCATCAGCAAAAGCGTTATCCGAAAAGGCCCAGCGGCACCCATCTGGTCAATCCGGATTTCGCAGCCTTCGCCGAATCCTATGGAGGCTTTGGCGCAACCGTGAACAACCAGGCGGAATTCGTCTCTGCGCTTGCACGTGCCCGAGCGGCCAACAGGCCCAGCATACTGGATCTGAAGGTCAGCCCAACGGCGCTGTCGCCAAGAGCGCTGCTGGAAACGATCGACTGATCAGCTCGCGCCGTACAGACGCAAAGGCGTCAGGAACTCACCGGGCAAGGCGTCTGCGACAGTCCTGCCCGGTACATCATCGGCCCTCGGATCAATGTTCAGCGTCACTCGTGGCGACTTGCGACGTCTGGCCCAGGCGTCGGCTCAGCACCCGACAGGTACTGCGCACCGAACCTCGACTCACGTAACAACCACGCAGATGACGCTTGCCACTGCGGGCCTCGAAGGCTTCACGACCGTGCACCACTCGATGGTTGTCGAAGACGATACAAGTGCCTGCCTCCAGTCGAAAACGGTTCACGAATCGCTCTTCTCTGAGCATGCTCAGAAAGCGACAGAAGGCCGGATAGTAGTCATCCAGCAATGACTGGGGCAGATCCATGGCATCCTGCAGATGCTGTGAAATGGTCAAGCCTGACACCCGACCATCACGATCCAGCTCGATCACTCTCTGGTGCGCCCGGTAATCCCAGCCATCGTGGCGTCGGAAAAACGGGATCTCGTGATGAGCCAGTAATTCGAACGCTGCCGGGTCCTCCTCTCGAAGAGCCTCGGCCGCTGCAGCACCGTCCAGAAACAGGCTGCAACCGCCAACAACACTGTTCTCCCGGCAATGCAGGAATTGTATGCCCGGCGCTTCGTCCTCCGATGGCAGATCGGTATGAAACTCCAGCGCTCTGGCGGTGTAGGCCAGGTTGGTGGGCGCAATCTCCAGCCTGACGTCAAAATAGTATCCATCCGTTGTCGGCGTGACCTGTCCCAATTGATTGGCCAGTCGCGTCAGGCTCTCGTCACTGTTCTCCATCTCTGTCACCAGCGCCACACCGTCTTCAATGAGCGCGCGCGAGAAGTCATGTCGTAGGGCATCGGACGACTCGATCTCTGCCTGCTTGAAGCGTGAAAAATTCGTGTGAGAATCGGCATACCAGAGACGCCGAGGGATGGCTGCCGGATCAGGTGTACGCCCCTCGAGAACGAACGCATCCAGTGTGGCCAGTGGCAAGCGTGACTCATGCTCCTCGGTGGCCCAGTTGATGAGCAGGGAATCTCCGTCCAGACGAGCCGAGCTGGCACGTGGTCCACCGGCAATTTCTGCGATATCGAAAACCCGCTCGCGTGTCGCCGGATCCATGGCTTCCGGATCTGCGTCGCGCAGCCAGTAGTAGTTGAAGTAATGCGTACCCGATGACAGAGGAACATTCAGCCCTTTTTCACCTGGCAGTAGCGTGGTTGCATTGCCGGCAATGGCATCCGTATCAAGCATGGTGGTGTATTCGTCAGCCTGTTGTCTATTGAGCATGATCACTTCCCTCTCTTTCAAGCAGGGCGCGCAGCCCAGCCAGGTGCATATCTGCCTGTCCGGGGTAGTCCGCCATTTCAGCTGCCGTTCTGGCAGCAATGTCGTCCGGCATCACCCTCAGAGGCATACCGGTTTGCAGCGCTCGAATATAGGTCTCCGCAGCGCGTTCGAAGTAGTACAGACGATTGAAGGTCTCTGCGACGGTGCTACCGACCACCAGAACGCCATGGTTCCCCATGACCATGACAAGCTTGCTCGGGTCCTGCAGTTGCGCTGCAATGCGCCGCCCCTCTTCTTCGAAAGCCAGCCCTCCGAACCCTTCGTCAATGACGACTCGATTGTAAAAGGTGGCCGTATTCTGATCGATCGCAGGCAGCCGTGAATCTGCCAGACTGGCCAGCACCGTCGAGAAGATCGGATGCGCATGCATCAGACAACGCGCGTGGGGAACCAGTCTGTGGACCATGCCGTGCAGCCCCCAGGCGGTGGGGTCCGGCGCGCCCGGTTGATTCATGACCTCGTCATCGTCCGCATCCAGCAACAACATGTCTGAGGCACGAATCGTGGCGAAATGCTTCTGATTCGGGTTCATCAGAAATCGTTTGCCGCTCTCATCCACAGCAAGAGAAAAATGATTGGCCACCGCCTCATGCAGGTTCAGCCGTACTGTCGAGCGAAATGCAATGGCCAACTCCGTGCGCTCGGTCGCGTAGCTCAGTACAGGGGAATCAATGCTGGCGAGCTCTACATTCACAGGCGTCTTCCGTTCTTCATCGTGTTGAAAAAATGCTAGCTCTGTCCCTGAAACACGACAAGCGATAGATATGCAGGCAATACATAACTATTATGGGTCTACGCGGATTCGTGTGGGTTGATTTGGGCGTTTTTGGGTAGTGGCGGCAGGAATGATGCGATGATCTTGAGT
>NZ_JBQYLE010000007.1:253615-425429 GCF_052681095.1 Granulosicoccus sp. 3-233 | reverse complement strand
CATCCGCACGTGCACCTGATCATCCCCGGTGGCGCCATCGATGCTGCCGCGCACCGCTGGCGTACACCCAAAGGGAAATTCCTGTTCTCCCACAAGGCTCTGGCCACGGTATTCCGAGCACGCATGCTTGAGGGAATGAAACAGGCAAAACTACTACCCCAGAGCACTCTTCCCGAGACCTGGGTGGTCGATTGTCGTGCCGTCGGAAACGGTCTGCCAGCATTGAAGTACCTCGCACGATACCTCTACCGTGGCGTGATCAGCGAAAGCCAGCTGCTGTGCGATGACGGAGAAATGGTCACGTTTCGCTACCTCGATGCCCAGACACAGCAGTGGAAAACCCGCACTGTCGACGGCGCCCACTTCCTGTGGCTGCTGATCCAGCATGTGCTGCCACGTGGATTCCGCCGTGTGCGCGATTACGGCTTTCTTCATGGCAATTCTCGGCGAAAACTGCTTCTTGTGCAGTGGGTCCTGAAAGTGTCGTTAGCGGCAATCGCACCGCCAAGACCCCGCCCGGAACTTCACTGTCCACATTGCACGATCCCGATGCGTTTCACCGGCATTTCCCTGCCAAAGCGTCTCTCGGGGTAGGCACTCAAGCCTGCCACTGTGCAACAACACAACATTGGTTCATTCCACTGAGGGTCTTGGCTGCATTATGATCATAGTCGCACGAATGATCACCCATCTGGGTGAGAGTCGCGTTCGCCCGGAACAATGCCAAGCCGCCGGCAAGACAACGCCCCATTCTATTTATCTACTATAAAAGAAGAGCTACCGATACATCGTCGGGCTCGTTCAACCAACGGATCAAGTCGCGGCGTGGCGCGACTTATCCTTAGTCGTTATGTTCATACCTACCTCTCGATAGGTATATAGCCAGGCTTCAGTCTATAACTGCGTTCTAAAAGCAGCCACAACTGAAAAGCTAAATCTCAAAATAGTCTGAATCCAGTCGCTTTATCTCAATAGTCTGGACTGTTGACACGCCAATATTGTGCTCTATCATCAAATCCGCAAGTCGTGGGCCGTCAATCAGAACGATTTTCTGACTTACCGATTTTGCGTAATCGATAGCGTTTGGAATGAAATCGCTGGTTGTGATGAAGATTCCTTTATGAGCCTGGTAGCCGGCAAGCGCACCGACAAAACTCTGTATTTCTTTCCTCCCAATATTGTTCTGCCAGCGTTTTGCCTGCACATATATCACATCCAAGCCAAGACGGTCTTCATTGATAATTCCATCAATACCTCCGTCATTAGATTTCTTAGTGACTTGCGAGGCCTCATCTTTGGAACCTCCGTACCCCATGGCAACGAGCACATCAACAACTATCTGTTCGAAGTGATATGGGTCTGTACCAAGCAAGTTCTCCAGTAATAGATCTCGAAGTTTTGCGTCTAGCTCTTGAGTAGCACTTTCGATTAAATCGTCCGGCGTGCTAGTATGCTGATCAGATTTTGCGAGCGTATTTGTTTTTGATTCTTGTTTTCTTCGACTCGCCTCCTCCCAGGCTTCTAAATATCCATCCAAGTTCTTTAGATCTTTGTCAGTAATCGGCCCAATGTGGCTTTGTAAGTACTTGCGGCCCTTATCTGTAATCTGATAGGTAAACTTCTGGCTAGGGTGCTTCTCAATAAATTCAGCCTTCACGAGTGCACTCATCGCCCATCCAGATCTGTTCTGCACTTGGGTTTGCCCACTCTTAAGCTTTCTATTCCTAATTTCTTTAGAAAAGTTATATCTATCAGAAATTCTTTCTAGCGCCGTTCTACGTGTTATCGGCTCCTTCTCTGCCATCTCCAATAGCGGCCTAAGAAACTCATCCCATGTCGGGCTATTCGAAGGATTGTTTTGCATAGGATATGTATTACCTATAGATCAACCTATATGGCTATTTCCAAAGCACACAGATTCAAATCTATTTTTTAATCTTACATATTTTAGCGCACTGTAACAGTGCCTGTTTTTCATAATTAGCAACATAACGCTTAGATAACCTGCGTTGGACGGGTCAAAAAAAAGATCATAGCCTCAGTGCAGTGATCTTTTTTTTGACCCGTCCAATGACAGGTTCATCTGGTTGTTGGACTTGCCATAATCCCGGCGTTTCGGCCACCGACTCTACTCCATAGGAATTTGCTTTTTTTCTCGTCGGATACACCGACCACTTCCAGTTCAGCGACTCTCCACAGGTACCGCACAATAGCCTGCTTTCCGCCTTTGCCTTGTCTGGTCCTATCGACTCCAGTAGCCCTCCCAGGTGTTCTCGGCAGAGCGCTCTCTTGTGCTTTGCCGCCCCCGCATACAGTCCATAATGCCGCACCATATGCTGTCCTGGTTCTGGCACATGTTGCAGCAGCCGTCGTATGAACTCCTTTGGCTTCACCGTCAGCACCTTCATGCGCTTATCTCGATGATCCTTGTACCGGAACCCTATCGCGTCATCATCACATCGCACGATCTGAGACGGATGCAAGGGACCTCCCTTCAGGTAGCGTGACAGATAGACCAGAACCCCGTTTCCGTGCGCATACTGCTCTTCTATTCGTACACACCAGCTCTTGCGATAGGTGGCCTTGTACAGCGTGTAGAATTCTCTCTTTCCATGATCGGGCGGTAGCTTCAGCTCCCTTGTCTTGAATGCGTCGAGTATCCTTGCCTGGAATCGTCCTCGATACAGTGCCTTCACTTGTCGGCCAGGCAGCAGGAACTGGCCTGTCTCCTTCCATTGATTCTGCGCATCCAACCCTCCTGCTGTCACCACACAGTGAATATGCGGGTGCAACGTCAATTGCCGACCCCAGGTGTGCATTGCCATCAAGATACCGGGCGTCACTGCATGACCCGATGTGTTCTTCATCATATCCATCAGGGTGCTGCGCACCACATCGAAAAACGTGGCCGTCATCCACTTCTGATTATATTGCCACAGCACCCGGTATTCCTGGGGCAGTGTGAATACGCAGTGAAAGTGGGCGCAATCCAATAATCTCTTCTTCTGCTCTTCAAGCCAATTAACTCGACTTCGCGCGGCGCATAATGAACAACTACGGTGCCGGCACGAATGAGCAATCAGACTCAAGTGGCGCTGCTCGTGACTGCATTCATAGGCACTCACACCTCGCTCTTCACTTTGGCAACCGGCAATGGCCTCGATTGCCTTGATGTGCTTCAAAGGCAGTGGTTTTGCCAACCACTGTTCCTTGTAACAGCGAACAATGTTCTGCACTCGATAACGACTTGAAGCTTCCATGTATCCTTATCCCATCCTTGGGTCAGAACATCAGACTCCATGACAGCACCGATTGTCAAGAGACGCTTTGCTCCGGCGGTAGCCGGCATGTCCAACAAAACATTCAGCTGCATTGGAGGCGACGCCGGGTTGTGGCGTAGCCACGTTCCGGTGGCGGGTCCAATGACAGCTGCAATGTAATGTTCTGGCAAAGCTAAACACTGCCGGTACGAAATAGCTTTCTAAGCTCATTGCTCGATACTGCCAAAACCCAGAACTTGCAGAGTTTAGGCTCATACCCTGATCCCATATTCTGGATACAGTTTAAATATCCAGTTCAAAATTTCTTCGGTAGAAACAATACTTACGCGCTCTCAAAAAGCAAACAACAACATTTATGTCTCATCTGATCTGAACTGACCTTCTGAAAAACCTTGTGCGGAGCAGAATCAGATTGGGTAAACGCTCAGATCCTGGCTGATCTTCCTACTCGTGGCATCCTGTTTACAGACTCACAACTCACTAGTCGCTCGAACACTTGAGAACCCACTTTACGAAAAGATGCCTTACTGGCAGAACACCAGCGCTCAGCTGCACTTGATAGCAACGCGGCGGAGCGGCAGCGCAGGCGTGATGCTGTCAAGTGACAGCTGCAGCGTTTTGTTCGATCAGTGTTGGAGAAATCTATAGCTTACCTCTGCAATGCTTCTCACATTCCACTCTACACCCCTTGTGCCTAGGGTGCGTGCCTACTTGCCTACGAAATTCCGCGCTCCTTTAATACATCTTTCAATGAATTAAAACCAACCACCCTTGATGCAATGAAACCAACAGATTTTGCCGCGTCCACATTAAGCTGATTATCATCTAAGAACAAAATTTGTGATGAAGGGACTCCTAACTTTCTTTCCACTTCCTGGAAAGCGTCCAAGTCAGGTTTTACCTTTCCCATCAGGTGAGATGCAAATTTATGATGGAACGCATCATCCAGTTTCATTTCATTCATTTTCCGTTCCCAATGAAGTACATTTGAATTTGAGAAAAGTGAAGTCGTATATCTATTTTTTAGAGAGTGTAGTAACTCAAGTGCGCCTGGGTATGGCCCGATAGGGAGTCCTGCAAAATGCTCAATAAATTGCTCTTTCGATACACCCAAAGATAGTTCTCGAACTATTTTTTCTGCAAACTCATCCACTCCTATCAGCCCTGACTCAAATGAGCGAGGCGATTCAGAAGTCAACCATTTCCGCCACAACAATTCCGATGTGGTTTCACCGGATATCCAGGCGTCCAAAATTGGTGTGCCATTTAATTCTACAATGACTCCGCCAAGATCAAACACTAAGTGGGTTATTCGTTGCGTCATCCGTATTTCCTTTATATACGTTATGGTGTGTCACCCCATGAATTCTTATTTCAATTCACCGAGTGTAAAATCATAATTTTATTAATGTCGATTCGAATTCTACTCCCCGTTCGTGGAAGGAAATTCATTTTTAGGGATCGAACAACTATTAGACTGACTCAAGTATGCACCGCATGCACCCACTCAGCCGTATTAAGCCAACCCCATGGCTACACCACAAATCCCTCAATACGTAAACACTCATTCGTATCGCAATACGGATGATTCTCGTAGTGTAGTCATTGTTGCGGATTCTCGTAACGCAGGTAAGGAACCGTACTACATGATGACTTTGCAGCAATGCTCTCTTGATAACATCACTGAGTGTCGATTCGCCAGGTTCCGGAGTAATACAACCAACTGATGGCGAACCTGATCAAGGCGAGTCACAGCTCAACCTGAAGCAATGCTTCCACCCATATCCGTCAGATGATTCGCCTGGCATCAGTACTTCGTGAGCCAGAGTGATTACCATGCAAGACTTACCGGCTCACCCCATCGCAAATCCATCGCATGCCTACCTCACGTTCGTCAGAACCTACGCTCCTGTTCACGCTGCGTGCGGTATGGACCCTGTTGTTCGGTATCGGCTTGCTCATGGTCGCCAATGGTTTGCAGGGAAGCCTGTTGGGCATTCGGGCAGAGGCCGAGGGGTTTCCGCCGGCCACCATCGGTCTGATCATGTCGGGTTTCTTTGTCGGCTTGCTGGCAGGCTCCCTGTGGACGCCAAGGGCAGTACGTCTGGTGGGGCATGTTCGGGTGTTTGCGGCCATGTCTGCCATTGCATCCGTGTCCATCCTGCTGCATGCACTGTTTGTGGATGAACTTGCTTGGTGGGCCATACGCTGTATCACCGGTTTCTGTTACGCGGGAATTCTGGTGGTTGCGGAAAGCTGGTTGAACAATCGCGCACCGGAGGAAACTCGCGGTCAGATTCTGGCGCTGTACATGGCAGTATCCTTCGGTGGGGTGGCAGCCAGTCAGATGCTGCTCAATCTGGCAAGCAGTGAAGAGGCAACGCTGTACATGTTGGTCTCCATTCTCATCTCGCTTGCCGTTGTACCCTTGCTGTTGCGCTCGACCCCGTTACCGAATGTCGAGGCCGATGCTTCCATTTCCCTGCGCGAAGTGGTCATGGCATCTCCTCTGGGCGTCTTCGGCATGTTCATCGCCGGACTCGCCAATGGCACGGTCTTCGGTATGGCTGCCGTCTATGCGCGTAGCGCTGGCTTCTCGGTGCCTGATACAGCCCTGTTCGTGGCATTGCTGACCATCGGTGCAGCGCTCTTGCAGTGGCCCATCGGCAAGCTGTCAGATCGCTTCGACAGACGTATCGTCATGGCCGTCGTAGCCGCCCTCGCTGTGCTGGCTTCATTGACCGCGACAGGCATCAAGTCGGTAGACAGCGGCTATTCCATCATCGTGATCATTTTGACAGGCGGGCTTACCCTGTCCATACACTCTCTGTCGCTGGCCTATACCAATAGCTACCTGAAGCCGGAGCAGATGGTCGGGGCAAGCAGTAGTCTGGTTTTGATCCTGGGAGCCGGGTCGGTAATCGGGCCCATCGTCACCGGTACCGCACTGGGTCTGTTCGGGCCGGCCGGTTTCTTCCTGTGGCTGGCAAGCTGCCATGCCTCTTTCGTTTTGTTTGCCATCTGGCGAATGCGCCAACGCGCGCCCCTGCCCAGTGACGAACAGATACCCTTTGTACCATCATCCTTTCAGGGGGCAGAATTGTCCACTACCTATCAGGAGGAGGCCGGTAGCACTCAGGAGTGATCACTTTCTGACTCGATATTCTCGCTCTGCCACTGCGGCAATTCAACGGCGGAGTCTTGCCAATGCGGAGTCTTGCCAATCATGCCGCATGCTGATCAGTCCTGATCCATCAGCTCGGTAAACGCAAGCCATCGGCCGTTGGGCGCTACAAGAACCAGCCCGTGCTCGTGCATTTCCACCATCAGCTTGCCATCGCCGCCGTCTTGCACGCCACTCTGGAAAGCCAGACTCTGTATCGAGGACAGTTGTTCAGCATGCCCATCCTCAGACGCAACAGGACAATCCAGCTCTGTGAACGGACCGAATTGCAACGCGATGAACCCATCTCCGAGCTGATAAGACCCACCCGAGGACACATTGCAATCGAGCTGCGCGGTCACTTCCCCCGTATCGGCAGATGCCTGAAACCGAAACTGGCTTCCCGTGACGATATCCACCTCATTGCCATTTAGCTGCGTATAGCGCACCAGTAACCAGGTGCGGTCCAGCAGTCTCTGTTCCGCGGGCGCATCATCATTGTCAGCGCTGCAAGCAGAAAGAGACAAGAGCGCAATGAACATGACAAACCGGAGTTTCACGATGTTTCTTCTGGAAAATTCGAGTAGTCAGGCGAATTCAATTCGGCATGGCAGGTCCATGTGCCTTGGCGAATACCCGATGAAAAATCAGAGCCGATGGTCTCAAGGTCGGTACTTTTGACTGTCAGAGGCCCGTTTGTTCAAGGCCCCTGACAAATCAGGAGTGGAAGTTACTGCGCCTTGTAGAAGCGCACATAATCGATTTCGAGTGCCGGATTATCGAACTCGATCAGATCGTTGGCGTTCGGGAATCGAGCATTGGAATCACGCCCCAGGCCACCGGCAGTGGTTGGAAAATTGGTCCAGTTGCCACCCATGGCCAGATTCAGAATCACATACAGTTCTTCGAAATCGGCTTCGTCATTGAGCATTTCACTCATCTGCACGCCGTCGATGTACCAGACCACGCTACCGGGGGTCCACTTCACAGCGTAGGTATGAAACTCCTCACTGTAATCGGTTCCGGTGTAAACCTGACCACTGGGCTCGGGCTTGATGAAGTTAGCATCGCCGAAGTAGGAGGAACTCACGTTCTTGAAATAATGGAAGGAGTTGTAGACATACCAAGGGGCATGACCCAGATTTTCCATGATGTCGATTTCCGTACGCTGTGTACCTTCATCGGCCTGTTTGTCATGCAATAGCCAGAAAGCCGGGAAAGTACCGGTGGCACTGGGAATCTTGATGCGTGCTTCGAAGTATCCGAATTTCTGACTGAACTTTTCATGGGTGGAAATGGCGCCCGAGAGGAAGGTCTGCTGCGCGGCTATTTCGTCCAGTGAACCCCAGGTACGCTTGTTCGTCGTTGTCTGCAGCGGGTTCTTGGCGGCACGAATGGCAAGTGTGGAACCATCGAACTGAAACGGGTTGTATACCGATACGATTTCATTCTGGTGTTCCTGATCCTCGCTGAGTACATTCACGTACAGCTGGTCTTCACCGTTGATGACACGATATTCGTAACGCTCTCCGTTGAATTCGCCGTCCCAGCGAAGCTGTGAATTCCAGCGATAGGGATTCAGTGCCGTGCCGTTGAATTCATCACTGAAAACCAGCTCGTAACCGCTGATCTGTGTGGCCTCAGGATAGTCATACGTGGCCGGGTCGATCAGACTCTCGACGCTGGCAGCATCCACATCACCAACAAAGGTGTCCACTGACACATCCTGAGCGAAGGCCATGGGTGACATCAGTCCCGTCATGGCGATGGATAAAAGGGACTTCTTCGCGAAATACTTGATAGTCATGGTGTGTCTTCTGAACTCTCATTCGATGATGTCTGTTGTCAGGGGAAGACTCCGTCTGGGGCCACCTGATGTTGAACGTCACCTGTTGATGTAATTATCGAAAACCTCACGCCTTGAAAATCCTCTCGCGACGAGTGGTCTATTAATATCGAATAGATTTGATCGGGGTAATTCCGTTGATAATGCACTGCAACACGATTTGTTGCTGGAGCGGATTCTACGGGACAAATTTGTAAAAACCACGCAATTTCACGACGTGATTCATGAAGATCCGGATATGATAACCAGCCGGAAAGCTATCCATAAATCCATGAAACTTGTTGTATTTACGCCAAACACCTGTTATTGATGGATTTGACAGGTCTTTTGCATGCACGTAGTCATATTTTCCCTGAGAGCCAGATCACGATTTATATTCAGATTTCAGCACTGCAATTTATATTGCGCCGCATTATTTTGCGTCTGAATTCGAGTAGATATTTCCCGCTCGACGACGTCCGTGGACTGACCGGTCCTTCAATCCCGATTCCTGCTGCGCATCGCACTTCGCAAACCGTGTGTACCGTACTCGTATTGGCATTCGCAGCTGAAATCACACCAGCACCGGCACCGGCACCGGCACCAGCACCAGCACCAGCACCAGCACCAGCACCAGCACCAGCACCAGCACCGGCATCAGCACCGGCATCAGCACCAGCACCAGCACCAGCATCAGCACCAGCATCAGCATCAGCATCAGCATCAGCATCAGCATCAGCATCAGCATCAGCATCAGCATCAGCATCAGCATCAGCATCGGCATCGGCATCGGCATCGGCATCGGCATCGGCATCGGCATCGGCATCGGCATCGGCATCGGCATCGGCGTCGGCGTCGGTGTCAAACTCGACACCCTGATGAACGTTCAACACACCCGTGCAGCATCGTCTCCAGCATCAAATTGATATGTTATAACATTCAATGTATGCTGCACCGCTTCCTGATGAACGATTGCAGAAAACCGATGATCAAGACCGTTTTCCCTCTGGTACTGGCAGTGCTCGCTACCTCCAGTGTCAGCCGCGCCGCTGTACCCGTTGTGGCCGTGGATATTGCCCCGGTACATTCTCTGGTCTCGCAGGTGATGGGCTCACTGGGCGAACCGAAGCTGATCGTTTCTCAGGGTGCATCGCCCCACGGCTATTCGATGCGTCCATCAGAAGCACAGGCCCTGCAAGAAGCTGACATTGTCTTCTGGGTCAGTCCTGCATTGACGCCCTGGCTTGCGGAAACCATCGACACGCTGTCTCCCGATGCCAGTCATGTGGAAATGCTGGAGATTCCCGGGAACACGATCCTGGCAAGACGGGAAAACGCGCTGTTCGAGGCTCATCATCACGACGACGAACATGGCGACGACCTCGACGAAGAACACGACGAAAACCAAGGTGAAAACCACACCGAGGCGCATGATGAATCTGACCACCAACCGAACGACGAAGCACACGACGAAGCACACGACGAAGCACACGACGAAGCACACGACGAAGCACACGACGAAGCACACAACGAAGCACACAACGAAGCACACAACGAAGCACACAACGAAGACCAACATCACGACAAACACTCAGACAGTTCTCACGACGAGCGCGATCCTCATGCCTGGCTTGACCCTGCCAATGCACTGATCTGGCTCGATACCATTGCAGATGAACTATCCAGCGCCGATCCGGAAAACGCAGCCATTTATGCAGCCAATGCCAAGTCTGGCAAGGCCGAGATTCAATCGGCGAGATCAGACGTGGAGTCGATCCTGGCTGGTGCACGAGGCCAGAGCTTCATCGTTTTCCACGATGCTTACCAGTACTTCGAAAGCGCCTTCGATTTCCCGGCCTCCGGCGCCATCGCGCTTGGTGATGCTTCCAAACCGGGTCCTGCACGCATTCAGCAGATTCAGGATCGCGTCAAGCAGGCCAGTGTCTCCTGCGTATTGGCAGAGCCTCAGTTCAATCCCGGTGTGGTGGCAACCGTACTCGATGGCACCGAAGCGCGGTCGAGCGAGATCGATCCACTGGGCTTCGGCATCGACAGTGGGCCAGAGCTGTATCCGAGCATGCTGCGTGGACTCGCCACGGCACTGGCCGATTGCGTTTGAACGCAGTACGCTCTCTGCCACCACTGACTCATGACCGATGACACGCATGGCGGCTCCGCTACAGAACATCCCCACCAACATCATCACGGGCTTTCTCGGTGTGGGCAAGACCACGGCCATCATGCACCTGCTGCAGCACAAGCCGGCAGATCAGCGCTGGGCTGTGCTGGTCAACGAATTCGGTGAAATCGGTGTCGATGGTGGCTTGTTGCAGGGGCGTCACAACAAGGAGAGCGGTGTCTACGTACGCGAAGTGCCGGGCGGCTGCATGTGTTGTGCAGCCGGTTTGCCGATGCAGGTGGCCCTCAACCAGCTGTTGATCCTTGCCAGGCCGGATCGCCTGCTGATAGAACCCACCGGGCTCGGACACCCGAAGGAGGTGCTACAGGTACTGTCGGGCATCTATCGGGACGTACTGGATGTGCAGCAGATACTGACCCTGGTGGATGCCCGTCATCTCAGCGATCATCGCTACACCAGCCATGACACCTTCAATCAGCAGATCGCAATCGCCGATTGTGTCATCGGCAGCAAGAGCGAACTGTATCAACCCGAGGACAGAGACAGGCTGCAACGATATGTACAGGACCATGGACGCACCTCGGCGCAAGTGCTGTTTGCCAGCAACGGCCAACTGGATCGTTCCATCCTGAATCGCAAAGAGGACGCCCAACGTGATTCGGGCAGGGAACACACGCCCCATCACCCTCATCATGAGTCCCATGAGTCTGCTGTCCTCGTGGCCGATGAGCCCTTGCCTGCCTGTGGCTATCTCAAGGCCGAGAACAGCGGTGAAGGCTATTGCAGTGTCGGCTGGCGATTCGCAGCTGACAGGGTCTTCCGCCGCGAGTGCCTGTTCGCTTTTCTCAGTGGCATCGACGCGGATCGCATGAAAGCCTGTTTCCGCACGGACAAGGGGGTATTCGGCTACAACCTGGCCAGCAGTTCGCTGACCGAAATGAAGCTGCAGTACTGTGACGAAAGCCGAATCGAAATCATCAGTCCAGCCATCGACGACAATTGGGAAGACCAACTGTTGCAGTGCCTGGCAGACTGATCGAGCGGCCGGGTTTCCCAACGCGGCAAGACTCGCTTACACTGGCTACCCTTTTGCACCACGGTAGTGCTGGTTTCGATGTCCGGACTTGTTGCACTGGCAGTTGCCTACGTTCTCTCGCAGTTCTACCGCTCCTTCCTTGCGGTACTGACACCGCAGCTCAGTGCCGAGCTCGGCGCCGACAAGGCAGATCTGTCACTGGCGTCCGGTCTGTGGTTCATCAGCTTCGCCCTGATGCAGTTTGCCGTCGGTGTCGGACTCGATCGTTTCGGCCCTCGTCGCACCGCCACCCTGATCTTCGGTCTCGCAGGCGGTGGTGGTGCCTTCATCTTCGCCATGGCTCAATCACCTCAGGCCATCGTGATCGCGATGACACTCATCGGCATCGGCTGCTCGCCAGTGCTGATGGCCTCTCTGTTCATCTTCGCGCAACGCTTCGACGGCCGGCAGTTTGCCGTCATGACCTCCTGGCTGGTGGCTTTCGGCAACCTGGGAAATGTGGTGGGCAGCAGTCCGTTGGCCAGCGCAGTGGATGCCTTTGGCTGGCGAGCGGTCATGGCCGGACTCGGCGGCCTGACCGTGCTGGTGGCTGCCGCCATTCTGCTGCTGGTGGAAGATCCGGAAGTCGACGCTCCGGGCAATGCCGGTCTGTCCGGCTATCTGACTCTGCTGAAAACCCCGGTACTGTGGCCCATCATGATCATGACGCTGCTGTGCTATGCACCGGTGGCTGGCATTCGCGGGCTCTGGACGGGTCCTTACCTGACCGATCTGTTCTCCGCTGACAGTCTGCTCATCGGCAAGGTGACGCTGTGGATGGCCATTGCGATGATTGTCGGCAACCTCATCTACGGCCCACTGGACAAGCTGCTCAACACGCGCAAATGGGTCGTGTTCGGCGGTAATGCCCTGGTATTGCTGGCCTTGCTGGTATTCGTGCTGCAACCGATACCCGGCATCGGCGTTGCCACCGTCCTGTTCATCATCATCGGTGCTGCCGGTACCAGCTATGGCGTGGTCATGGCGCATGGTCGTGCCTTTCTGCCGCCCGAGCTGGTAGGCCGTGGTGTCACACTGGTCAATTTCTGTTCGATATTCGGCGCCGGGGTCATGCAGTTCGTCACCGGCCAGCTGGTCGCCACACAAGCCGATTCCAGTTCTCCGATGACCTATCAATTGCTGTTCGGCAGCTATGCAGTTCTGCTGCTGCTGGCTCTGCTGGTCTATCTCAGTGCCCGGGATGCTCCCCCGGGGCGCGCGCAACTGCCCGGAGACAACGCTCGCATCTGATGCTCAGTGCGCCTCTTCCCAACTGTTGCCCACACCCACATCCACTTCCAGCGGCACCTTCAGGGTTACCGCCTTCACCATCAGGCCACTCACCTGCTCGCCCACACTCTCCAGCTCACCGGCCTTGACCTCCAGCACCAGCTCATCGTGTACCTGCATGATGATCCGTGCATCGATACCGTCCTTGCGTAACCAGTCATCCACATCGATCATGGCACGCTTGATGATATCCGCCGCAGTACCCTGCATCGGTGCGTTGATGGCCGTGCGCTCGGCATAGTTTCTCATCTGCGCATTGCGGGCATTGATGTCCGGCAGGTACAGGCGACGGCCGAACACGGTTTCCACATAGCCCTGTTCCTTCGCCAGCGCGCGGGTTTCGTCCATGTAGCGTTTCACACCCGGATAGCGTTCGAAATACAGATTGATGTAGCTCTGCGCCTCACCGCGGGGTATGTCCAGTTGCTTGGCCAGACCGAAGGCCGACATGCCATAGATCAGGCCGAAGTTGATCGCCTTGGCCGAGCGGCGCTGATCGTCCTCCACCGCTTCCAGCGGTACGCCGAACACTTCGGCAGCGGTGGCTCTGTGCACATCCAAACCTTGCTCGAATGCCGTGACCAGTCCCTCATCACCCGACAGATGGGCCATGATGCGCAGCTCTATCTGCGAATAGTCTGCCGCCAGCAGGCGATAGCCCTTCTCGGCAATGAAGGCTTCACGAATGCGACGACCTTCCTCGGTGCGTACCGGAATGTTCTGCAGGTTCGGATCGGTACTGGACAGGCGCCCCGTGGAGGCTACGGCCTGGTTGTAGGAGGTATGCACCCGATGCGTCCCGGGGTCGATCTGCTCTGGCAGCTTCTCGATATAGGTGGACATCAGCTTGGTCAGGCTGCGGTGCTGCAGTATCAGTTTCGGCAGCGGATAATCCAGGGCCAGCTGCTCGAGCACATCCTCGGCCGTTGATGGCTGCCCCTTGGGTGTCTTGCGAATGATCGGGAACTGCTTTTCGTTGAAGAAGATCTCGCCGATCTGTTTGGGGGAACCCAGATTGAATTCCCGACCGGCATCCTCATAGGCATCGCTCTTCACCTGCTCGATGGTCGCAGCCAGCACCTTGCCCTGCTTGGCCAGCATGTCGGCATCGATGCGCACACCGGTGCATTCGATGTGTGACAGCACATGCAATGCCGGCAGTTCGATGTCCTCGTACAGCGTCTTCAGCGTTGCCTCGGCGCAGAGCTTCGGCCACAGCGCCTGATGCAGACGCAATGTGATGTCGGCATCCTCGGCGGCGTAGTGGCTGGCCGCTTCCACGTCTATCTGGTTGAAGGTCAGTTGCTTCTTGCCCTTGCCGGCGATGTCCTCGAACTTCACCGTGGACACACCCAGATATTTCTTCGCCAGGGAATCCATGTCGTGCCGGGTGGCGGTGCTGTCCAGCACATAGGACTCGAGCATGGTGTCATGTGCCACGTTGACCAGCTCGATGCCGTGATTGCGCAGCACATTGATGTCGTACTTGATGTGTTGCCCTACCAGATTGCGCTGCTTGCCTTCGAGTAACGGTCGCAAACGCTCCAGCACCTGTTCTCGATCCAGCTGCTCGGGGGCATCCTCGTAATCGTGAGTCAGTGGTACATAGGCGGCGCGCCCCTCGGCCACGGCGAAGGAGATGCCGACCACCTCGGCCTGCATGTAGTCCAGGCTGGTGGTTTCGGTATCGAAGGCGAACAGCTCGGCCGCTTCGAGCTCGGCTATCCAGCGATCCAGCTCCTCCAGGGTGAACACAGTCTCGTACTGACGATCTACCGAGTCATCGGAGCCAGCTGCCGCATCGCCATTGCCAGTTGCCGCATCACCGTCCTCATCGCCATTGGCTTCGCGAGCCCGGCGATTCAACAGCGGAGACTTGCCCTCGGCCAGCTCACGCGACCAGGTGTTGAACTCCAGCTCCTGGTACAACGCGCCCAGACCCTCGACATCCGGCTCGCCGATACTCAGATCCTCAAGCTTCTGCGGCAGCTCCACATCCAGCCGAATCGTGGCCAGATCCTGCGACATCGGCAGATGCGCCAGAGAGTCACGCAGTTTTTCGCCGATCTTGCCCTTGATGGCATCGGCATTGTCGATGACGCCCTGCAGGGAACCGTGAGCACTGAGCCACTTGACCGCCGTTTTCGGGCCGCAGCTGGGCACACCGGGAATGTTGTCAGAGGTATCGCCCACCAGGGCCAGGTAGTCGATGATCTGCTCCGGCGGCACCCCGAACTTCTCGATCACGCCTTCCACGTCCATGACCGTATTCGTCATGGTATTGACGAGCGTCACCTGCTCGTTGACCAGCTGCGCCATGTCCTTGTCACCGGTGGAGACGATGGTCTTGAGGCCCGCCCGGGTGGCCTGTACCGACAAAGTACCGATGACATCATCGGCCTCGACGCCATCCACGATCAGCATCGGGAAGCCCATCTTCTCCACCACCTCGTACAGTGGCTTGATCTGAGAGCGCATGTCATCGGGCATGCGCGCACGGTTCGCCTTATACTCGGTGTAGATGTCGTCACGAAACGTCTTGCCGCTGGCGTCGAATACCACCACCATGATGCTCGGCTGATAGTCTGCTACCAGCTTGCGCAGCATGTTCACGACCCCGTAGATGGCGCCGGTCGGCTGGCCTTTTGCATTACTCAACGGTGGCATCGCATGAAATGCCCGATACAGGTACGCTGAGCCGTCAACCAGAATAACGGGGCTATCGGTGGCAGTATCGGATTTGGCGGTGCTGGACATACGAATAACCTGCTTGGGCTGTAGGGATAGTGTACCTATTCACTCGGCCTGTCATTTCGAAAACACGCCGATAGTCGGCAAGGGACGGATCGATGCGAAAGCTACCCACTCACAATCAGATGCGCCGGGATGCCCGAGACAAGGCTCTGACACGCGATTCCTGGAAGATCTTCCAGATCATGTCCGAGTTCGTCGAAGGCTTCCAGCAGCTGGCCGATCTGAGTCCGTCGGTGAGTATCTTCGGTTCCGCCCGCTTCAAGCCGGACAACCCCTACTACCAGTACAGCGAAGAGATCAGTCGCCTGCTGTCCGACTCCGGTTTTGCGGTGGTCAGTGGTGGTGGGCCGGGCGTCATGGAAGCGGCCAACAAGGGTGCCTTCAGCGGCAAGTCGGCCAGCGTGGGCCTGAACATCAAGCTCCCGCATGAGCAATCCGGCAATCCGTATCAGGACATCAGCCTGAACTTCAAGTACTTCTTCGCACGCAAGGTCATGTTCGTCAAATACGCCTCGGCCTATGTGGTGATGCCCGGCGGCTTCGGCACACTCGATGAAATGGCGGAAATCCTGACCCTGGTGCAGACCGGCAAGTCCAAGCGCATTCCCATCATCCTGTTCGGCACCGACTTCTGGAAGGGTCTGCTGGACTGGTTCGAGACCTCACTGGTGGAGGCCGGCACCATCAGTCCCGGTGACATGGATCTGTTCCAGATCACCGACGATCCGCAGTTCGTGGTGGATGCCATCTTCGACTTCTACGAAGGCGTGGAGCTGGATCACATCGACGATTCGAAACTGATGATGGATCTCTGAGGGCCTTGCCCGGGAGCCTGCCTCCCGACTCCCGACTCGGGAAAATACGCCCTCTCGCTTAGCTGCCTGCCACGGACCTGAAGGGCGTATCACGACACGACGCTCGTTCGCCGTGGGAATACGCGGCAAACCTTGATCTGTCGCGAGGCCTGAGGCCTGCCATGGCGGCAGCAGGCCTCGATCAGAGGGCCTTCACGCGGCCTTGATCATGCTGTCCAGTTCCCGCGATACCAGGGCGTATTCCTCATCGAAGCCTTCCACCAGTGATGCTAGACCCTCATGGCTGCCATCCTTGATGGCATCCTCGATCAGGCGACAACGCCGTGTCAGGGTATCGGCTCCCAGATAGGCGCTGCTGGATTTCAGGCTATGCGCACAGGCAGCCACGGCGTCCAGATCATTGTCCTGCATCGCGCTCTGCATCGAGGCTATCAGTTCGGGTGTCTTGTTGAAATACACACCCACCACCTTGGTCAGCAGACAGGCCTTGCCGGGACGCTGCAATCCACGAATGGTATTGATGGCCTTGAGGTTGATGACCGAGGCGGATGTCTCGTCACTGCCATCGCTCTCGTCTGGCGAGTCCACAGCAACGCTGGCGGAAACAGCTGACGCATCGGCCTGACGGCCGGTTGTCGGTTCAGGCGTCCGTTCGGCTTGCTGTTGATCGTCCGGCATTGCGGTGGCCCTGGCGGCCTGATCCACTGGCCGAGCAGCAACGTCATCACTGCCCGCGACCTCGGCCTGCACACCATTGTCCGGCACATCTGCGTCAGTCGGTGTCCCGGTAGCGGCGACGCTTTCTCTCGGACTCGTGTCGACTGCACTGTCTGCGCTTCGATGATTGGCAGCGTCACGCAACGCCGCGCCGGCATCGGGATCCGCGTCAGACGCTGCCAGCTGATCGGCCTGCCTCCCCGAATCGCTCTGAGGCTTGCCGCCAGCCACACTGCCCTGTGGGCCGACAGCGTGCTCGCTCTGTGCGTAGGCAGAACCGGGGATCTGTCTGAAGGTCTCTTCTACCTTCTCGAGATGATTCTCCGGCAGATCATCCTCTCGGCCACCCGATGGCCTCAGGGCTGGTGTCTGGCTGTGCTGAGTCTCGTCAAACGGCTCGCCGCCCGGACGGCCGACCCATTTGGCAATCATGTGCGACAGCACCTGTGTACGCACCGGTTTGGACACATAGTCATCCATACCGGCAGACAGACACTTCTCCCGATCACCTTCCATGGCATTGGCCGTCAGTGCGACCACCGGTGTCGGTGCATTGAGCCCACCATCCGATTTCAGGCGCCGGGTGGCCTCGTAGCCGTCCATGGTTGGCATCTGGCAGTCCATCAACACGATGTCGTATTTCTCGGCCTCGCCGCGTGTAACGGCATCCTGGCCATCGGTGGCCAGTGTCACTTCGCAACCCAGTTGCTCCAGCATGCCCATGGCCACGTCCTGATTCACCGGATTGTCCTCCACCAGCAGTACCCTCGCATTGACCCCGGATTGGCTGATGGCGGCGACAGGTTGCTCGCGCAATCGCGTATTGCCGCTCTCGCTGGGCATCAGTGATGCCAGTGAATCGTGCAGTACCGACTGTCGCGCAGGCTTGCTGACGTACTTGTAGATACCGAGTTTGCGCAGCTCCATGCCATCGAGTTGCAGTATGGCGGAAGTGAGCATGATTGCCTGGATATGCCGAAAATCCGGTTCGGCCTGTATGGCCTTGGCCAGTTGAATGCCATCCATTTCCGGCATGTGCAGATCCAGGATCAGTACATCAAAGCCCTGATCCCGATCATGTGCAGCCCGCAGCGCCTGCAGTGCCAGTTTGCCGCTTTCCACGGTTTCCACCAGCACACCCCAGTTGGACAACTGGTGGTACAGGATCGTGCGGTTGGTTTCATTGTCATCCACCACCAGCACCCGTGCACCGTGCAGTGAACGCCGCCGTGAGGCACCGGGTACATCCTCGGCCACATCTTCCAGTTCCATCGTGAAGCTGAATCGTGTGCCTTCGCCCAGGCGGCTGCGAAACGAGATATTGCCGTTCATCATCGACACCAGCTGCTTGGTGATGGCCAGGCCCATGCCGATACCGCCGTGGCCACGTGTATTGCTCGGATCTGCCTGGGTAAAGGCATCGAACAGCTGTATCTGCATTTCCGGGGTAATACCTTCACCGGTATCCTGCACATCGCACAGATACACCGACTTGCCCTTGCCTTCCTGCTTGCGCGTCACGCGCACCACGACTTCGCCCTGCTGAGTGAAGGCGATGGCATTGGTAATCAGATTGTGCAGTATCTGCCGGACGCGACCCGGGTCACCATCCATCTGCACCGGCACGTTGGAGTCGACGTAGCAGATCAGCTCGATGTTCTTGGCGTGCGCTGAACTGGCCAGGGAAGCACAGACATCCTCGACACAATCGCGCACCGAGAATCGACCGTTCTCGAGTTGCAGTATGCCGGACTCGATCTTCGAGAAATCCAGCAGATCATTGATGATGGCCAGCAGTGAACTGGACGAGGCCGCAATGGAATTGACGAATCGCTCTTCCCGCGCCGACAGCGTACCGCCCAGCAGCAAGTCCGTCATGCCCATGATGCCGTTCATCGGTGTACGCAATTCATGGCTCATATTGGCCAGAAACTGGGACTTGGCCTGATTGGACGTTTCCAGCTGTTGCCGACAGGCGACCAGCTCCTTGCGCAAACGAGTGACCTCGCTGTTCGCAATCTGCAATTGGGCCTCGGCATTGGCCATGGTGACACCTTGAAGGGTTGACTGCGGATTCACTGATACCGGTCTGCGTGCGGGAAGGTCCTCATCCGGCATGGCGATGGTCTGCTCCAGCAGGTCGGTATCGGCAGAATCACGCAACTCCGCGTCATGCTCCGGCCACTCGGCACTCACGGCTGCCCGCCGGGGCTCGCTTGGCAGGGAATCGCGCCCGGCACGAAACACATAAAGAATGAAGTTCAGGCCGACCAGCACCAGCGCGGCCAATTCGTAACGCATCTTGTCCAGCGCCTGCAGTACCGGCGCACTGATACTGCCGTCGGTCAACCAGACAATATCCCAGGCGGGCGTATCCAGTCGCATGCTGACGAGCGCAACAATGGCTGCGACGCAGGTCAGCAGGACCAGCAACACGCGCAGGTGTATCGACCTGCTGCCACTGCGATCTGTCATGCCTGCGGCATGGCGCTCCGGCGATGCATGCAGGTGAGTGTCATTCTGTGCTTCCACTATCAAGGCTGCCTCTTGTCTGTCGAGCCGAGTCGAGCTCGGTCAGCGGTAACGCCGGGTATCGGTGCATCTTGCTGTGCCGCTTATCCTCATTTGTCCACCTATCGGCCATCGCAGGCATTCCTTGACCGCGCTGCCCTGCCCGGAGCCGCTTGTACATGGACTTCATGTCATGCGATCGCTCGGTTCTGTCTGCCGACACAGTCAGCGGGAGAATGGGCTCGCCTCGCCAACGGCCTGCAATAACCGTGGCAATTGAACTCTTGCGTCACAGTTTGCCCCTGCCGAACGCCTCGTCCACTTCAGAAATGTGGGCTGAAGCCGTTTTCCTCTCTGATAGCCACACACCCATTGCCGAGAGATGTTCCATGTCACTACTTTCACTCACTCGCGCCGGTCTTCTGCTGACAGGATTGCTGGCCTCCAGTTTCAGTATCCCGGCACTGGCCGACGGCACCATCCGATTGAATTTCGGTGTCTACAGCTCCAACAAGCCCTCTGCCATGGTCAAGGTCTACCGACCGATCCTGAAGGAACTGGAAAAGAACATGACGCGGCGTCTGGACCGCAACGTCGACATCCGCATGCAGATCGCGAAGGACTATGACCAGGGAATCTCTCACCTGATCAACGGTCGTGTGGACTTCTCGGCCTTCGGCCCGGCCTCCTATGTCGAAGCCAAACGCATGAATCAGGGCATCAACATCCTGGCGGTGGAGAACGTCAAGAATTCCAAGGTGTTCTACGGCATCATTGCCGTCAACAAGAACAGCACCATGAGCGATATCCGCGAACTGCGCGGCAAGTCCTTTGCCTTCGGTGACGAAGGCTCGACCATCGGTCGCTTTCTGTCACAGCTGGAACTGGAACAGGCCGACATCCGCGCAGGTGACCTGAACCGGTACGAATATCTGGGAAGACATGACAAGGTTGGCACGGCCGTGGGTGCTGGCAGTTTCGATGCGGGCGCTCTGAACGAGAAGACCTTCAAGAAACTGGTTGAAGCCGGAGAACCCATCCGCGAACTTACCCGCTTTCCCAATGTCACCAAACCCTGGATAGCGCGTTCAGGTCTGGACGACGAGATTCTCGCTGCACTGCGTGAATCACTGCTGGAGGTCAAGGATCAGAAAACGCTGGCCGCATTGAAGATCGACGGCTTTCTCGAAGGCAGTGACGATGACTACAAGGTCATCCGCAAGGCCATGGACAACAACAGCATCTTCTTTGAAGACCGTGAAGAGGTGTTGATCAGCAGTCGCCCCGCCGGTCACGCAGAACCCGGCATGCAGGCCGCAGTGGCAGGCGGCCAGTTGCAGGTGGACATGGGCAATGCCGTCAAGATCGAGCATTCCCCCGATCTGCATCATGCCTCCGAAGAAGGCGATCATCATCAGTTGACCGTCAATATCACCCTGCCTCGCAGCCTCTTCGAAGCCAATCGCAATGGTCACGCGCTGACGATCAATCTGAGAATTCCCGAACACGCCATTGACGATCCGGTACCTCAGTCCGTGGGTGACTGAGACACCTCTCAGTCCGTATTCCGTCTGCCCGTCCGTTCACGACCTGACCCATAGAGAGCGCCCCTATCCGTGTTTGCAAGATTCTTCAGAAACTGGCCATTGCGCCAGCAAATCATCCTGGTCATGGGCTGCACCATTCTGGCAGTGGGCCTGTCGGCGGCGGAATTCGTGCGTTTCAACGAGAACCGCGCCTTTGAACGAAACTTCAGAGACCAGACCCAGAAGCTGGTCTCCATGCTCTCGGCCACCTCTCTGGACGCCATTCTGAGTGAAGATCGACCGGTACTCGATACCACCATCCAGCAACTGGTGCAGAACGATGCCGATGTCGAAGCCGTTCACATCTACAACGAAAACGAGGAAGTGCTGACTCAGTGGACCAAGAGCGACTACATCGATCCAGAGCTGTGCATGAATTTCTCGCATGATGTTCTGCTCGAAGGCGAGTCCTTCGGTCACATCGATGTACAGTGGAATGTGCAGCGCCAGCAGGCAGAGATCCGCGCCTACGCCACCAAGATCTACCTGTATGCCGCGGGTATATCGGTGATCCTGGCGTTGATCGTCGTCGGCCTGATCAATGGCCTGGTCGTCACCCCCATTCGTCTCATACACAATCATCTGCTATTGCTGCAGGCCAACAAGAGCAACGATGAGCTGGAGGTAGTTGCCGCGCGAGAACTGATGGACCTGGGCAATTCGGTCAATGAACTGGGCAATATTCTCGAATTACGCAAGCAGAAGGAACACGAGCTGGAACAGGCCTCGCGGGCCAAATCCGAGTTTCTGGCCAATATGTCTCACGAATTGCGTACCCCCATGAATGGCGTGCTCGGCATGCTGTCACTACTCAAAGGTACAAGCCTGGACCCCGAGCAGAGTGAACAGGTCAAGATAGCCACCACCTCGGGCCGCTCACTGTTGACACTGATCAACGACATTCTGGATTTCTCCAAGGTAGAGGCAGGCAAACTGGACTTCGAAACCATCGACTTCAATCTGGAAGAGCTGGTTGAAGGCTGCGCCATTGCGCTTTCGGAACAGGCCAATGGCAAGAATCTGGAACTGCTGTGCAACATACAGGGAAATATCCGCCATACCGTCAAGGGTGACCCCACACGCCTGCGACAGGTGCTGACCAATCTGATGGGCAACGCCGTGAAATTCACCACCCAGGGCAATGTCCAGGTCAGAGTGAGAATCATCGAGGAACTGGCCGAGGGGACAAACCTGCGTTTCAGCATCATCGATACCGGCGTGGGCATTCCACAGGATGCCCTGCAGACGGTGTTTGACTCCTTTGCACAGGCCGATGGTTCCACCACACGGAAATACGGTGGCACCGGCCTCGGCCTGGCCATCAGCCGTCGCCTGATCGAGGGCATGGGCGGCAAGATCGGCGTGAACTCAGAAGTCGGCAAGGGCAGTGAATTCTGGTTCGAGCTTACCCTGCCCTGCCGTGGCTGCACGCTCACCGAAAAGGCAGAACAGCAACTGGTCAGTGCCCGTCAGGTCATGCTGATCGAAGAGAAGTCTTCCTCGGCCGAACTGATGCAGATGCTGCTGGCCGAGCTGTCGCTGTCCACTGTCACGGTCAATGGCGGTAGCGAGGCACTGAAGGCCATTCGCAACGCTGCCAGACAAGGCAACATGCCCGATCTGATTCTGTTCAATGCCAGCCTCTCGGACATGCCGGGAGACGTCTTCGCACGTTGCATCGAGGCGGATCCTGCCTTCGATGGCATCCGTCTGGTACCGATGGCCTACGTCACCGAACAGGTACAGGAGTTGTATCCGCACAAGAACTCGCGCATTGCCGCACAGATTACCAAACCGTTCAAGCGCTCCGAGCTCGGCCAGATTCTGGATCGCGCCATGAGCGAGGATTTTCATGAGATCGAGATAGAGGATCTCTCCCTCCAGGCCAGACGGGATGCCTATGCGCACATCCGGATTCTGGTGGTCGAGGACAATGCCGTCAATCAGGAAGTGGCGCTGGGCATGCTGGAGAAAATCGGCTTCTGCGCCGATGTCGCCGACAATGGACAGGAAGGTCTGGATCTGATCGACACCGGGCATTTTGACCTGGTGCTGATGGATTGCCAGATGCCAGTGCTGGACGGCTATGCCGCAACGCGCGAACTGCGACAACGTGAAAAGGACCGACCCGATGCCGGTTCACGCATGCCGGTCATTGCATTGACTGCCAATGCCATGACTGGCGACGCCGAGAAATGCCTGTCAGCAGGCATGGACGACTACCTTTCAAAACCCTTCGAAGAACACGCTCTGGAAGAGAAGATCGTGTTCTGGCTATCTACCAGACTGTCAGAACTGATGGCACCTGAGGAAGATGCTTTCGATCAGGCTGCATGATCCGGAATCCACCATGAATATAACACCAGAAAATCAGGGACGACCGAAGCCGTACAGGGTGTTCCGGACCTGTTGCAAGCCCGGCACATTGATCCTGTCTCTGCTGTTGCTGCTCGGCAGCACGCAGGCACTGGCCATACCTTCGCCCGACCTGGTCATCAATCTGTCTGCCAGTGTGGCCCAGTTGCTGGGACTGCTCAGCGTGGTCTTCGGCGGCTTTGCCATGTCGGCCAAGAAGAAGGCCAGCAAGAAGAATCGGGGACCCGGTGTCGGTGGCAAGCTCATGCTCGGCGTTGCCGGTCTGATGTTGCTGGGTTCTCTGGCAGCCAATGTCCTGCAATACACCAGTTCGATCGATGCCAAGAACCAGCGTCTGCATACCAATCTGGTGCGAAAGTCCATCGAGAACGGTGAGGCCGTTGGCGATACCAGTCTGAAGACGCTGTCCTTCAGTGAACAGCTGGATCATCCGCAGGGCATCTCGACCGAGACGCTGGCCGAATGGCTGGAAGACGATGTACCTCTGAACATCATCGATGTGCGTGAGAACGAGGAGTTCGAAACCGGCGCCATCGAGGGCGCGGCCCATCTTCGCTATCCCGACGTCCTGGCGCGCTCATCGCTGCTGCCGGACAATGCCCGTACCCTGCTGCTGTGCTATTCGGGCAATCGCAGCTCGGAGCTGTGCGGTGAACTGACCAAGCAGGGCAAGGAATGCAATTTCATGATGGGCGGCTACGAGAAGTGGTTGACCGAATCACGCCCTCTGTCCTCCGATATCGATATCTCCAAGGAAGACCTGCGACAGCTGCCGGACTTCAAGAACAAGGACGTGCTGCTCGATACACCCGATGTACACCGACTGGTCACCGAAGAAGGCGCGCAGTTTCTCGATGTGCGCTACCCCAACGACTTCGTGAAGGGACATCTGCCGGACGCCACCAATATCACCATGCGCGCGCTGAGCAGCCCGGCACTGGCCGAGAGAATCTCGGCGCTGGACGATGTCCCGTATATCGCTGCCTGCTATGACAAGCGCAGCTGCTTCTATTCGCAGCTGATCGGCCTGCGTCTGGAACGTGCCGGACTGGATTTTCGTGGCCGTTACACCGTGCCGCACGAGTACTACATCGAGAAGAAATCCGAACGCGCCCATGTCGAGAACTGGAAACAGAATCAGGAACAGTTGACGCTGGCCAGCTATGTCGTCACGCCGCTGCGTGCCATTCTGGACTACATGGTCGATGTCAGTGGGCACTACGCACTGGGACTGCTGGGTGTCGTGCTGATGATCCGCCTGCTGCTGCTGCCCCTGGCCCTGAAGGCCGAACGTGATACCCGCGTGCAGAAATCCCTGTCGGGTCGTATTGCCGATCTCAAGGATGAACTGTCCGAGCATCCACGTGCCCTGTCCGATGCCACCCTGCAGCTGTACAAGCGATTCAACATCCGTCCCGTGATCAACATGCTGGCCAGTCTGTTCCAGCTGTCACTGATGCTGCTGTTCTATTCTGCGGTGAACCAGAGCAGTCTGGGCTGGGAACACAGCTTCCTGTGGTTCACCTCCGCCGCTGACACCGATCCCCTGTTGATCCTGCCGGCTCTGGCAGCTGCCCTGTTCGTCGGTGTGCTCGCCTCGCAGAGCCCGGCCAGGACTTTGCGCAAGGGCCTGTTGTATGGTCTGGCGGGTGCTGCCCTGTTCTGGTTGCTGCAGGCGCTGGGCGCTGCAGTGAACCTCTACCTGGCCATCAGCATGGCCTTTCTGATCATGCAGGGCATGTTGTTTCGGGTCATCGGCAATGCGCTGGAGTGGGATACCGCGGGTGCTGACAAGACCGGGTCCATCAAGGACACTGGCCTGATACCACTGGCCCATGCTCACTATCTGCCCGAGTCCACCGGCAAGAAGGCCGCCCGACTCGGACAGTTGATCGAGGCCGGTTACAACGTACCGGACGGCTTCGTGTTCACCAGCGAAATCACCAACAAGACACGTCGCACGCCGGACAAGCCGCTGCTGAGTCGCTCACAGGGCAAGCAGCTCGGCAAACTGTGGAGGAAGCTCTCCACCAGCAAGGTTGCCGTGCGCAGCTCGGGAGCCAATGAAGATGGCGCCGACAGCAGTTTTGCCGGAGTCTACGAATCCATTCTGAATGTCTCGCGCGACGAGCTCGAGGACGCGGTCAGAGAGGTCTATCAGTCTTTGTGCTCCGAACGTTCCGCAGCCTATACACAGAGCACCGTGGATGTTGGCCTGCCGATCGTGCTGGATCAGGGCGGTGTCGTGGTACAGAAGATGGTCCCGGCCGAATACGCGGGTGTGATGTTCACCGAGCATCCCGGTACCACCGGTGCCATGATGGTCGAGATGGTGACCGGACTGGGTGAAGATCTTGTCAGCGGCAATGTCACGCCCGACACCTTCGCCTTCGGCAAACTGAGCAGTCAGCTACTCGAAGAGGAATCCAGCAGTATCGAGCTGCCACCCATCGACCTGGCGCCCTTGCTGGCCCTGGGACGCGAGCTCGAGGCCATGTTCGATCACCCGCAGGATATCGAGTGGGCCTATGCCAAGGGCAGATACTATCTGCTGCAGGCACGCGACATCACCCGCTCGGTCAGCAATGGCAACTCGCTGAAGAACCTGGCGGAACGCGAACGCAGCAAGCTGCTGCAAAGCCTGCTGGGCGAGCGCAAGCGGGTCCGGCGAAGTGAGCAGATGGTTCCTGACGAAGCCGTCTTCGTGCAGAGCGAGCTGTCGGAGCTGCTGCCGCGTCCCACTCCCTTCAGTGCCGATTTCATGGAACGTCTGTGGGCCGCCGGCGGTAGTACCGATCTGGCCTGCCAGGATCTGGGCATTCCCTACAGCGTCCATTATCGATCGGCGCCTTATCTGAACACCGTGTTCGGCTGGACGTACGTCAACAAGCTCGAGGAACGACGTCGCCTGGGCAAGGGGCCCGGCGCACTCTCCTCGTTCAGGCTGGCCCGAGATGCCGAGAAGACCGAGGCGGAATTCCGTGACGAATTCCTGCCGACATTCCAGGACGAGATGGTCGAGCGCAACGCCGTGGCCATGGACCGCCTGAGTCTGGAAGCCGCCACCAAGCTGCTGTCCAGCTGGGTCCATCGCTTCATCGAGGAGACGTACTGCACGGCAGAGCGCATCAACATCAGCGCCGACTTCCACATGAAGACTGCGCTGGACAAGCTCGCCGCCGCGAACCTGGAGCCCACCCGCTACCTCAACGACAGCGAGGAAACGGTGGTCAGCCATGCCATGTCCCTGTTGAGCGGCAACAACGTGAGGGCCGAACACATCGAGGAGTTCCTGCTGATCTTCGGTCACCGCGCGCCGCTGGATTACGAGTTCTCCGAACCACGCTTCAACGAGGACATGGAACTGGTACGCCAGTACATCGAGCGTTCGACACAGGCGGCTCACACCCAGCTGGACGAGGATCATCCATCGCTGCCGGACAGCAAGGTGCTGACCATTGCCGTGCAGCGCGCCCGCAACTTCATGCGCCTGAAGGAAGAAGCCAAGCATTACTGCCTCATCGAACTGGCTCAGATACGCCGCTTGCTGCTGGCCATCGATGCCAGGTGTCAGCTGGGTGGACTGGTCTTCCAGCTGCGCATCGATGAAGTCACGCAGTTGACCGACTCCGCTCAGCGCGATGCACTGATGGCGCTTGCCAGGCAGCGCTTCGCGGATGCGCAAGCCTGGAAGGGACTGCAATTGCCGGCATCCCTGTCGGTCAGCGATCTGGAACGCATCGACATGCTGACCGGTACTCGCCCCGATGTGGTCGAACAGAATGACCTGGCCGGCAAGCGCGTGGCCGGCGAGCAGGAAGTGATCGGTACGGTTCGTGTCATCACCGACATCGATCAGATTCATACCTTCCAGGAAGGCGAGATTCTGGTGGCTCGAATGACCGATCCCACCTGGTATCCGCTGTTTGCTCAGGCTCGCGGCATCATCACCGAAGTCGGTGGCTGGCTAAGTCACGCCGCCATCGTCGCTCGTGAATACGATCTGCCGGCCATCGTGGGTGTGCCACGCGTCTGCCAACGACTCGAAAGCGGCGACATCGTGCGCATGAGTCTGTCAGGATCGGTCGAGATCATGAATGCGGCAACCACCGGTCCAACGGCACCGGCAGCGAACGAGCACGCTCGCCTGCAGACGGTCACGGTGGATGAAACGACGGGCATCGTGGTGCCCGAGGGCGAAGCGGCGAATGACGATGCCAGCAGCGATGAATCGCTGATCAATATCTATCAGCTGACCTCCCGCAAGATGTACCGCTACCAGCAGGGTGTCGAGCGCCGTGCCATGAAGAATCGACTGGGTGACCGCCGCGCCCAACCGCGACTCACCGCCAGCGGTGAGATCGAACGGGACAGACGCGCAGCCAATCGAGCAGCGAACATCGCGATGATGAAAAAGGCCAGCTGATTTGCCATCTTCTGCCTGGTGATGCACCCCCCCCCCTGAGGGCGGGGCTTGTCATGTCGCTCTTGCGCGGGACACAGCACTCGGAGTGACCCGTCAGCCTAATTGGTGCCCATCCACAAACCCGTAACTATTTGAGTTGACGAGAAAATTTTGGCGGCGGACGTAAAAAATCCTCTTGGTTTTGGTATGTTTGAGTTGCGAAGCTTAAACACACACCAAGAGGATTCCCGCATGCGAGAGACCCGCAATGCTCAGGTCAGTATATTCCATTTTTATGCCGAACATGCGCTGGGCGATCAGCTCAGTGCTTTGTCAGATTTGCTCGATGATTACCCGCTTATTCTCGATGCAGTGGAGCGCGATTTCCGTGTACCCGATACCACGGCAACCGGCGCCTGCGGGTTGAGCGTGGACAGCGTCTTTTGCTGCCTGTTGCTCAAGCAGATCCTCAAGGTGAGCTACGAGAAGTTATCATTCCACTTGGCCGACTCGCCGACGTATCGGACGTTTGCTCGACTGCAGGTGGATCAATATCCCAGTCGTTCTGGCCTCCAATCCACTATCCGTCACATCAGCCCAGAGACACTCGAACAGGCGAACCAGTTGTTCCTGTCACACCTGGTTGAAGACAACACGCTCAAAGTGGATCGGTTACGTATTGACAGCACTGTGACCGACAGCAACATAGCAGCGCCCAGAGACAGTCAGCTGCTGGCCGATAGTATTCGTGTGCTGAGCCGGTTACTGTTTCAGAGCAACGAAATGACAGGTGTAAAAATCCGTTTTACAGATCAACGCGATAAATCGAAATCGTTGTCCTATCGCATTTTTCACGCTAAAAAGGCTGAAAAAGACGAACTCTACCCAGCATTACTGGGCTGTGCCACAGTTGTGTTTAAACAATCACGAAGCGCCATTGAAAAGGTCAGGCTTAACGCAAACAATTCTGGAAATGCAGAACGATGGGTCGACAAGGTTGAGCACTACATCGCCTTGCTACTCAAGGTCATCGATCAAACTCAACGACGTGTTTACGATGAAGAAGATGTTCCGGCATCGCAGAAGATTGTCAGTATTTTTGAGCCACATACCGACATCATCGTGAAGGGTCTGCGCGATGTTCAGTTCGGCCACAAGATCAATCT
The DNA here is from genome assembly GCF_052681095.1 of Granulosicoccus sp. 3-233. Taxonomy (NCBI): domain Bacteria; kingdom Pseudomonadati; phylum Pseudomonadota; class Gammaproteobacteria; order Chromatiales; family Granulosicoccaceae; genus Granulosicoccus; species Granulosicoccus sp. 3-233. The sequence continues at coordinate 396,325 of NZ_JBQYLE010000007.1, read as the reverse complement.
GGCGACCCAAGAAGATGGTTTCATTACCTACTGCAAAATCGAGAATGGCAACCCGGCTGACGCCGTGCTGTACGTGTGCGTACTCGAAGCCTGCCGGGCTGACTACGAGAAACTTCCCAGCGCAGTTGTTGCCGATGGGTGCTATGCCAGCCAAGCCAACGTTGAGTCTGCCAAGGCGTTGGGCGTGAAGCGAAATATATTCAGCAAACCGGTCGGACTTGCACTGGGCGACATGGGGGTGAAGAAGAAGACGTTCGACGCCCTGCGTAACTTTCGCGCAGGTATCGAAGGCAACATATCGGAACTCAAACGTGCATTTGGCGCAGGCAAGGCGACCTGGAAAGGCCTTGATGGCTTCAAGGCCTTCGTCTGGTCATCGGTATTGAGTTACAACCTGATCCGGATGGTCCGGTTTTCATCGGCCTAGCCACACAGGTAAGCATTATGGGTCATGAAAATCGCACGAAATCAGATAGTGCGACGGACGGTTATGCCCTGAAAACGAGCCAAAGAGGGTAAATCGTGGAATTGGGCGCTAAAATTCAGTCAAGCGAGAACATGTTCAGAATCAGGTTCCGGCTCTGGGTAGCAAGATTCATCGTCGACCGTAAAAGCAGGCTTTGTGGATGGGCACTAATTGGCCGGCAGGAGATCCGGCAGGAAGGTCGTGATCTGCGGGAAATTCCACAACAGCACCAGGCCGACTATCTGGATCAGAACGAAAGGCCAGATACCTCGGTAGATATCCCCCGTGGTGACCGATGGCGGTGCTACCCCACGCAGATAGAACAACGCAAAGCCGAACGGCGGTGTGATGAAGGAAGTCTGCAGATTCACCGCGATGAGAATGGTGATCCACTCCGGTGGCATTAGTGCCGGATCTGCGGCATAGATGACCGGTCCGACAATCGGAATCACGATGAAGATGATTTCGATGAAATCGAGCACGAAGCCCAGCAGGAACAGCACCGCCATGACTGCCAGCAACAGCGTGCGGGGATCCTCGATACTGCGCAGCACCTCCTGAATGTAGTGCTCACCCCCGTAGGCACGAATCGACAGACTCAGGAACAGCGAGGCAACCAGAATCATGAAAACCATGCTGGTGACCTTGGTGGTTTCGCGAACCACGGAGGTCATGACCTTCTTGCTGATCAGCACGAAGCAGGAAAACAGCAGACCGAATACCGCCACATGATAGGCGGCGATGGTCACCCATACGGCAACCTTGTTCTCCAGATTGACGTCATCCAGTGACATGCGCAGATCGAAGTTGCCACGCATCAGCAGCATGATGACGACCGCAAATGCGGCCCACAGAATGATACGCGTGGCACTGCGATTGCCTTCGGACAGTCGCGCTGCTGCCAGCATGATGGCACCCGCCGCACCCAGAGCCGCAGCCGGCGTCGGACTGGTCACGCCGCCCAGGATGGAGCCCAGTACCGACACGATCAGAATGACCGGGGGCGATACCACGCGCAGCACGTCAATGTTGCTGAGCCTGGTCAGCGCCGCCTTGACGCCGAACAGGATCAGCAGAACGGGAATACCGTAATTGACAAAGCGCTCGCCCGGCGTGTTCTCGGGTCCCAGAACGAAGATATCCACCAGTACATAGGCTGCAACGCCCACGATACCGATCAGCAATGGCAGGGGCCGGTACTGAGGTTGCAGGGTCATCGACAGCAACAGGATGGTCAGCGACGCCAGCGTCACCAGAGCCGTACCGTGGGAGATCAGTCCCGTATCACCGGCGAAGGCTTGCGAGGTGATGAAGCCCATGTTGGTCAGGGCCAGCCACAAGGCTACCAGCAGAATCACCGGGCCCAGCGTCAGCAGCACCAGCAAGCCGGTGCGGTGGCCGTAGTGTGCCGCCACATCGAACTTGCCGGAGTCGGCCTCATCCAGCTTGATCGGAGGCGCCGACTTGGGTTTCAGCAGCGCATAGCCCAGTGCGTACAGGGCATACATCAGGGCCAGTACCACACCCGGTATGAATGCTGCCTTGAACAGGGTACCGGTGGACAGAACTGCCGGTTCACCCAGCATTTCCATGACCGTCTGCCCCATTTCCTTGGCTCGGTTCTCCTGACCGATGGAGTACATGTCGCCCACGATGGAACCCAGCAACACGATCACGATCGAGGGCGGAATGATCTGACCCAGTGTGCCTGAGGTGGCGATGACCCCCGTCGACAGCGACTTCGAATAACCCGCGCGCAACATGGTTGGCAGGGCGATCAACCCCATCGTGACAACCGTGGCACCGACCACACCGGTACTGGCTGCCAGCAGGGTACCGACCAGCACCACGGCGATAGCCAGTCCACCGGGCAGAGTGCCGAAGGTGCGCGCCATGGTGGTCAGCAGGTCTTCGGCGATGCGTGAACGCTCCAGCGCGATGCCCATGAGCACGAACAGCGGTACCGCCAGCAGGGTCTCGACGTTGCCACCGAAGGCGCGCGAAAAGATGCCACCCGACCAGGTGGAGAGTATGGACAGGAAGGCCCCGTCCCAGCCCTGGGGCAGTACTGGAATGATTTCGGTTCCCGCATTGCCTTCCACCAGGGTGTACAGCAGGCCGGCGTGACTCATCACGGCAATGATGCCGAAACTGACGATAGCGGAGCCGGCGATGGCAAAGGCCACGGGAAAGCCGGACAGGATGCCGATGAACAGACAGGCAAAGGTGATGATCAGCGATATTTCAACGCCATTGAGACCAAAGAACATGTCATTGGCCTCCGGATGGCTTGTTGGATCCGCCAGCAGGCGCCAGGGAAGGTGTGGAAATGTTGTCGTTCAGGTTCACGCTCTGTCTGCTGTCGGTTCGGATTCGGCGGCGTTGATGTTCGGTCTCCCGCAGGCGTTCCAGTTGTTCATTGGCGGAGGCCGTGGCATCCGGGTAGGCCGCCGCGGCCACTGTGGCATCGCCGGAGCGCACACTCTGACGGGCATCGTCCGGTTGGGATGAATCCGGCAGTGGACTGCCGAGATTGATGTCGGGCTCTGCCTGCGCAATATCGGTTGGATCAACCGGATGCGATTCTATCTCTGCCTTGCTCTCGAGCAGGGCCCACAGATTGCGCAGCATGAAGGCAACTGCCTGCAGGAACAGCAGGGCGGCAAACACCAGTATCAGTACCTTGAAGGTCCAGACCCAGGTGAATTCAGCCGTACCGGAAGTCTCCAGACGAACGCCACGCCAGCTGGCCTTGTCGGAGAAGATGTTCATGGGACGTTGCGCGAAGATCGAGTTCATCGCCAGTGGCCAGGCAAACCACCACATGAGAATGGCTGACGGCATCATGAAGAGGATGGAACCCAGAAAATCGATGAATCGCCGGGCCTTGTAGCCCAGATTGCCGTACACCAGATCGACCCGCACATGACCCCCTTCGATGAAGGTATAGGCCGATGCCAGCGCAATCAGCAGTGCGTTGTAGAGCTTGAGCTGACCGGACATCCACTGCAGTTCGGCGTTCGACAACTGCATGCCGAACGGCGAGAACAGCAGTTCGTTGCCACGAAATACCTGACCCATGATGATGATCATGACTTGCTGCATCATCAGCAGCAGCACGAACCACGAGGCCAGTTGCCCGATGCGACGGTTGAAGGCTTCCAGCGACAGGACTGTCGATTTCAGGAATCGGCGACTGATCAGGCTCAACAGCAACAGCAGCAGTACCGTGCTCAGCACCATGTACAGGAACTGCACCGACATGCCTGCCAGCGTCATGGCGACCATGCGTTCCTTGAGTACATCCATGTGGAACCACTGCCAGAGTGTCCACGGCAACATCACCAGATCGATGAAACCCTGTCCCAGGCCAGCCAGAATCGATAAGAGTGCCGCCAAGCGAGCCTCCGAAAAACGTGATCAGAAAAACCGGAAAACCGCAGCGTCAGGGCTCCTCATCGGTAAGAGGAGTGATACCGGGGCGCCATGGTGCACCCCGGTACCGGACGCTGCAGTCATTACCGCTGTTACCAGCGATTCAGGCCTGTATCAGCCTGCGACGCGAGTTCGTTGGCGAGTATAGATGCCATCGGACAGATCAGCCCAGCGAGCGGACAATTTCATGCTCTTCATGACGGAATCATGGGTCTTGGCGAAGAATTCGTCATCCATGTTCTCATCCAGCACTTCCTGGGAAGCGGCTCCGAAGGCATCCCACACGGAATCGGGGAATTCGAGTGTCTGCACACCACCAGCCACCAGACGATCCAGCGCAATCGCGTTGTTCGCCAGATACTGATGCAGGTTCCAGGAGTTGGCGTCTCCACAGGCAATTTCGATCATCTTCTGATGATGCGGCTTCAGCGATGCCCAGCGATCGGCATTGATGCCGACTTGCAGACCGGCGCCCGGCTCATGGAAACCGGAGGTGTAGTAGAACTTGGTGACTTCCTGGAAACCGGCCTTCTCGTCGGCCCATGGACCGATCCACTCGGTACCGTCGATGGCGCCTGAAGCCAGAGCCTGATACACCTCGGAACCCGGCAGCGTCTGTACGGAGGCGCCCAGCTTGCCCAGAGCCGCTCCACCCAGACCCGGCATTCTGAACTTCAGACCCTTGAAGTCATCCGCGCTGTTGATCTCCTTGCGGAACCAGCCACCGGACTGAGCACCGGTATTGCCTGCCTGGAAAGATACCAGACCGAATTCCTCACCCAGTTCACGATGCAGCTCGTGTCCACCCATGTGGTAGTACCAGTTGTTCAGTTCCAGCGCTGTCATACCGAACGGCACCGCGGTGAAGAAGGCAAAGGCCGGGTGCTGGCCAACCCAGTAGTAATCGGCACCATGGTACATGTCCGCCTGACCGGTGGTGACCGCATCGAAGACGGCCGGCAGTCCGGAGACCAGCTCGCCCTGTGCCTTGATCTCGATTTCCAGCGTGCCATCGGACATGGCGTTGACGGAATCCGCTACGCGCTGCGCTGCGTCGAATACACCCGCCAGGCCACGCCCCCAGGTGGTGACCATGACCAGCTTCTCACGACCTTGCGAGATAGCGGGTGCCGATGTGATGAGACCAGTACCGGCGACGGCGGCAGCTCCTGCTGCTCCAGCGCCTGTTTTCAGAAAGTGACGTCTTGACATGTTGCAATTCTCTTTAGAGTGATTGACAGAATCAATGAAGGTGATATGGCAATGAAAAGCGGGTCGTCCCTGTGGTGTCTGCGGATTCCGATTCCCCGCAACGCCATCTTGTTCTTGTCCGGCACAACAATTACTCACCGGTCAGCGGCGTGTAATGTAGCTCAATAGACAAACTGCCGTCTACCTAGAGAACAAGTGCTGTGATCCTTGAATTTGCAAATGAGTATTGGTTCAGGGTATCGAACCGCTCGGTCGAGGCCCCGTAACCCTCCCCCGAGAGGTTCGACAGTTTCTCGCGTAACGGTGATTCGGACTGGCGGAACCCGCTGTTGACACTGGAATGAGCCTTGCAGCACAGGTCGGAGACACGGCCGGCGTTATGATCGGGATAACCTTGTTCAGGGCAATTTTCCCTCTCGTCTGACACTCGGGGAACGTTACACTGCGACAAGCCTCTTATCGCCCGAAGCGGACAGACCGAACTGCGGATAGACACCAGCAAGCCATGAAACCCACGCGCCCATCGATTGCCCGCCTTGTGCATGCAGTTTCATGCCTGTTTCCGCTGCTATTCTGTCTGCCACTGGCAGCCAATACACTGACACCTCCGCAGATCACCATCACCACTCAGCTGACCGAGGTCCAGCGAGGCACCTTCGATGGCCGGGATTATCTGACGCTGCACATCGGCGGACACGAGATCGGCCCGTCCGGTTGTCGCAGCAATATACTGCGTATGGATACCAGCAGCGCAGCCGGTGCGGCTCGCCAGGAGGAAATCGAGACGCTGGCCCTGTCAGCCATGCTCTCGGGCTCGCTGGTGGTGGTGGTAGTGCCGCTGGATGCCAGCCAGTGTGTGGACGGCAAACCGACCTTCACCGATCTCTACCTCTCCTCGTCCAGCCCCTGATCGATTTTCCCGGCCACCGCTTTCCCTGTTGCCAACCCGACGATCAGCAGGGGTGACATCGGTGGCAGATGCCGAATTCGTCTGTCGATCCCGCGCCCTTTCCTGTTAGTATTTTCCATAGCTGGGATAAATATCCCAACTTTTCGACGTGGCGGCACATGAACCGGCGAACTACTTGCTCCGGTCTGTCAATTGCTCACCATGGAAAAACCGGCGCATAGCCCGATAGCATCACCGTCCATGACCGGAAAAGCATGAACGAAAGCCTGCAACAAGCCGTGACCAAAGTACTCTCGCCACTGGTGCGACTGCTGCTGCGTCATGGTGTCTCGCATGCAGAATTTGCCAACTGGGCGAAACAGGCCTACGTCAGGGAAGCGGAGGAACATTTCGGCATCGATGGCAAGACACCCACGCTTTCACGCATTGCCATTGTCACCGGCATCAACCGCAAGGAGGTCAAGCGCATTCGCGAACTGCCCAGTGACGTCAATACCGGCGTCAGCAAGCACAATCGTGCCGTTCGGGTCGTCACCGGCTGGTTGCAGGACCAGGAATTTCAGACCGCTCAGGGCAAACCGCGGGTGCTGACCTACGGCGACAGCAGCGACAGCTTCAATCAGCTGGTGAAGCGCCATGGCGGTGATGTGCCAGCCCGTGCCCTGCTCGATGAACTGGAACGCGTGGGAACCGTGCAACACGAGGCCGGCAAGGTGTCACTGTTGCATCAGGGTTACGTACCGCAGCAGAGCGAATCGGCCTTGCTGGATATCTTTGCCACCAGTGCCACCGACCTGCTGACCACCCTGGACTACAACCTGAATGGCCATGATCAGCGACGCCTGCAGATGAGCGTGGCCTATGACAATGTCACGAGCGAAGGTCGGGAACAGTTTCGTCAGCTCAGTGCCACCGAGGGACTGAAGCTGTTGCGCTCGCTCGATGCTGCCTTGTCCGTGCACGATCAGGGCAGCGATACCGGCGAGGCCGACAAGGGACACCACCGGGTCGGTCTGGGACTCTACTGGATCGAAGATATCGAACCGCCACAAGACACTGTGCACAAGGCAGACAAGAAGGATGACTGACATGTACAACACCCGGTCTGAATGTCGCTCTGCCACAAGCGTGGGCCTGCTGAGAATCCAAACAGTACCCGCAACCGGGGGCAGGACCCAACGCAAGTCCCCTGGCAGAACCCTCGGCACGCTGCTCTTGCTGTTGTGGTTGCTGCCATTTCTCGGCGCCTGCGACGGCGGAATCTTCGGTACCGGCGATGGTGGCGATATCATCAATCCGGATAATGTCGAGGGTTCCGATCCGACAGATGGTGCCGGTGATGGCGACGGCCAGACCGATGCGGGCGACACGCCCGGGCCGGATGATGCCGACAACGGAGGCACTGCCGGCGGTAGCGAGACCGCACCGCAGGCACGTGGCTTCGAAAACCTGCTGGCAGGCAGTGATCGTGAGACCCCGCTGTTGTCCCTGATCAACCTCAGTCAGTCCCCCATCACTGCCTTCGCCGATGCCGATACCACAGCCCTGTTCACCCCGGCCATCCAGCCCGGTGACGTGTCGTCGCTGGTCGCCGTGCCCTTGAACAGTCAGTCCCTGAGCCTCATCGAGGCGGACGAGGGACGTCCGCAGTTGCTGCTCTCCCCACTGAATCTTGGCGTGTCATCGGTCAGCACTCTCATCGTCAGGGATCGATTCGACGAAACCGATACCGATTCGGATACCAGTGGCGCTGAGCCCGACTCGCCTGCCCCGCTGGTGGAGATACTGGCCCTGCCCTCTCGGCTATCGCCCGGCAGCGATGCACTGGCACGCGTGCGCATACTGCAAGCCTATGCCATTGCCGGAGATACGCGATCGGCGCAGATGCTGTTGCTGCCCGCGGGCGACGATCCCGGCGGCAGCGAGGTTTCCCTGGGGTCCGTGTCGCCGGCAGACTTCCAGCAGATACCCGATTATCGCGAAGTGACTGCTGGCAGCTATGCAGTGCAGGATTCCCTGCAACGCTTCTCCCCTGTACCAGTAACGCTGGCAGCAAGTCAGTCCTATACTCTGATACTAGACGGCAGCGATGACGTGATCATGATCGTGCAGGACAGTGAATCGGGTGATCCCCGATAGTTTCCCAGGAGTCTCGATCCCATGACCGCGAGAAAGAAACTGCTTGTCGTGTCTCACGCCCCTTCCGAGAACACGCAACTGCTGCTCGACGCTGTCATCCGCGGCGCAAGGCATCCCGATATCGACAAGGTCGAGATCAGCTGCCGCGCCCCGCTGGAAACACACCCGGAAGATATCCAGTCAGCTCAGGCGCTCGTCATCGGCACGACCGAGAATCTGGGTTACATGGCAGGCTTGATCAAGGACGTCTTCGACCGCTGCTACTACCCTTGTCTGGAACGCACTCAGGGCCTGCCGTTCACCTTCTATGTTCGCGCAGGCCATGATGGTACCGGTACACGACGTGCCATCGAGAGCATCAGCACCGGCTTGCGCTGGCGATTGGTGCAAGAGCCATTGATCTGCCGCGGCGAGTTCAGTGACACCTTCGTGACGCAGTGCGAGGAGCTGGGCATGAGCATGGCTGCCAGCCTTGAGGCCGGCATCATTTGAGACCCGATTGCCAGACCCATCCGCCGGAACGACGCGTATCTGTTCGAACCCGGGTCAGCCTCGATGAGACATGAGTCCATGACCGGAAACCGCCTTCGGCCGATGGCGCTCCGCTCGCGCTAGGCCGGCTCCAGCTTGGCATAGGCCAGCACCAGCCATTTGCTGCCAACGTCCTCGAAATTGACCTGTACGCGAGCCTGCTTGCCACGCCCTTCCTGATCCAGCACCACCCCCATGCCGAACTTGCCATGGCGCACACTCTGTCCGATGCTCAGGCCGGTATCGCTGGCCTCTTCGACAAACCGGGTGGATTGCTGGGGGCGATAGACCGGCATGCTGACCTGCATGCGTGGCCGGATTTCCTCCACCAGGTGGTTGGGCAGTTCGGTCACGAACTTCGACGGGGGATTGTACTGGTCGCGACCGTGCAAACGGCGCTGCTCTGCCATGGTCATGTACAGCTTGCGCTCGGCCCGGGTGATACCGACATAACACAGACGCCGCTCCTCTTCCATGCGCAGCGGGTCTTCCGCCGACCGCTGGTGGGGAAACAGCCCCTGCTCCATGCCCGCCATGAACACGATCGGAAATTCCAGTCCCTTGGCCGAATGCAGGGTCATCAATTGCACGGCATTGTCGTCCGCTTCCGCCTGACCTTCCCCGGCCTCCAGCGCGGCGTGTGCCAGGAATTCATCGACGGCACTCATGTCGGGGTCTTCATCCTGCTGATGCACGAAGGTGCGTGCTGCATTGGCCAGTTCCTCGACATTCTCCACCCGGCTCTGGCCACGATCGCTGCTGTCCTTCTGAAAGTGCTCCAGCAGACCGCTGAGCTCGGTCACGGTCTGTACCTGCTGGGGCAAGGCCTGCTCGTCGATGGCCTCGCGTATCGATTCGATCAGGGACAGGAACTTGCCGACAGCGGTATTGGCCCGTCCGCTGAGTCTCTTTTCCCGCACCAGATCGCTTGCCGCCTGCCACAACGGGATGCTGCGTGCGCGGGCTTCGGCGCGAATGTCACCGACGGTCTTGTCGCCGATGCCTCGCGCGGGCTGGTTGATGATGCGTTCCAGCGACACATCGTCATAGCTGTGGGTGGCCAGCCGCAGATAGGCCAGCGTATCCTTGATTTCGGCCCGTTCGAAGAATCGCAGGCCACCATAGACGCGATAGGAAACGCCTGCCGCCACCAGGTATTCCTCGACCACGCGTGACTGTGCATTGGAGCGGTACAACACCGCACAGTCGCGCCGTTGTCCACCGTCAGCGACGTGATCGACAATGGTCTCGACAATGAATCGGGCTTCATCGGTTTCGTTGTAGGCGTTGTACAGGGTAATCGGGGCACCCTCTGCCCCTGACGTCCACAGGTTCTTGCCCAGCCGTCCCTGATTCTTGTCGATCAGCGCATTCGCCGCATTCAGAATCGTGCTGGTGGAACGGTAGTTCTGTTCCAGTCTGACCAGATCGGCACCAGCAAAATCCTTGTCGAAATTGAGAATGTTCTCGACTCTCGCGCCGCGCCAGGCATAGATGGACTGGTCATCATCACCCACCGCAAACACATGTCCGGTCTCACCGGCCAGCAAGCGGATCCAGGCGTACTGGATGGCATTGGTATCCTGGAACTCATCGATCAACAGATGCTGCAGGCGTTTGCGGTAGTGCGCCAGCAGGGCAGGCGTATCCCGCAGGGTTTCCAGCGAGCGCAGCAGCAGTTCGGCAAAATCCACGGCGCCAGCACGCTTGCAGGCCGCCTCGTAAGCTGTATAGACCCGGATGTACTGTGCCGTGATCGGGTCGTTCTCGTCGTCGATGTGTTCTGGCCGACGCCCCTCATCCTTGTGACCATTGATGAACCACTGCACCTGGCGAGGTGGAAAATGGGTTTCATCCAGCTCCAGGGTGCGAACGACTCGCTTGACCAGACGCAGCTGATCGTCGGAATCCAGAATCTGAAAGGCCTGAGGCAGATCAGCCTCTTTCCAGTGGGTACGCAGAAAACGGTGCGCGATGCCATGAAAGGTGCCGATCCACATGGGCCCGACCGTCTGACCCAGCAGCTGCTCCACCCTGAGACGCATCTCGCGGGCTGCCTTGTTGGTAAAGGTCACGGCCATGATGCTGAAGGGAGACACGCCTTCCACCCGGTTCAGCCAGGCGATGCGGTGCACCAGTACACGGGTCTTGCCACTACCGGCGCCGGCCTGCACCAGCAGGTGCCCGGGAGGTGCCGTGACGGCCTGACGCTGTGCGTCGTTCAGTGAATCGATGAGGTCTGATACGTCCATCATCGCATGGTAGCAATGCACAGCCCGGAACGCACCCATCCGCTGAGTATTTATCCAGTTAACCGGATCAGGATGATTACTGCCAGCGAACCGGCGACAGACCGCCCAGCCATTGAACGAGCCCCCTGGCAGACTCGGCGTGTCAGCCTCGATGAAGACATGCAGACGCGACTCGGAAATGTGTCAGACCGGTGAATACAGTCGCGCACGGAGTGTTTTCCGAACCGTGGCTTGGTTACTCCAAGTGAGCTTTGCGGAGGGCCGCCCCGAAAAAACGAGTACGCGGCTGTAGACGCCGGTATAGCGCGAGCCATAGGCGGTTTCTGGTCGTGGACTTATGTCTCACTGAGGCTAGATCCACTTCAGCCGTCGGAACAGCCAGATGACCAGTACCGCGAAGCCAAGCATGCCAAGGCACAGCAGCGTGAAGGCAAAGGGGCTGTTGATGCCCGGCATGCCGCCGACATTGACCCCGAACAGGCCGGTGAAGAACCCCAGAGGCAGGAACACCGCCGAGATCACCGATAACACGAAGAGCCGATCGTTCATGGCCTCGGCACGATCCTCCACCAGTTGCTCCTGCAGCAGCAGGGCACGCTCGCGGATCATGTCCAGATCTTCCAGCAAGCGTACCAGGGCATCCTGGGTATCCCGCAGCGAATGCCGGTCATCGCCCACGAGAAAGTCTTCACTTTCGCGCAGGAAACCGGCGAGCGCTTCGCGCTGAGGCGCCATGTAACGTCGCAGTGTCAGCACCATGCGACGGAAGCTGCTGATGCTGCTGCGCGACGAGGCAGAGGAAGTCTGCAACAGTTGCTCTTCGAGTTCATCCACCCTGTCGTCCAGCTCGGCAATCACCGAACTCATGCGGGTTACCAGCTGTCGACTGATCGCCGCAATCAGTGCGCCACTGGAATGCACCGCGGTGCCACCGCGCAGCATGTCGCGGACGTCTTCAGCCGCCAGAATCCGGGTGGCACGAGTGCTGATGACAAACCGCCCGGTTGCCCACAGACGCAGGGATATCATGTCCTCCGGATCAGCCCCGGGGTTGAGGTTCACACCGCGCAGGTTCAGCAGGTAACCGTGTTCATGGCGCACGATCCGCGGCCGTGTATCATCCTGCAGCAAGGCGGCCAGCACCTGGCTGTCGACCTCGGCCACCGTTCGCAACCAGTGTTCGGCATCCGCCGAGCGACGATTCAGATGCACCCAGCACCATTGCCCCGGCTTGTCGATCTGCAGATGCTGCATGGCTTCCCAGTCCAGCTCGATGACCCGCCCATGTGCATCCACGCGAAAGCCGTGAATCAGCGCATCGACCTGAGTCGTCATCGGATCAACCATTGCAGGCACGCGATTCCCGGTTCGCGCGATACCACTCGAAGAATTCCTTCATCATTGCCTTTTCCAGGGTCATGATCTGATCCGTCGGACAGAATACCGACAGGGTCGTCACCAGTTTGGCCGCCTCATTGGTGGAGAATTCCACGGTTGGCTGTGCATCGGGTATGTCGATGCCGGTTCGCTGCTCCAGCATCTTGTTGTAACGCTGGGCTGTTTCGATGAAATGCCCGGTGATGGCCTCGATCCTGGCCTGCAGCTTGTCCTCGGCATCGATCGGAAACGCATCAGGTTCGATGGTGATATCGAAGCTGTGAAACTGGTAGCGCCGCAGGAAGTTCTGGTTGGTGACGGTACTGGTCAGAAACAGACTGTTCGGCAACACCGCCGTTCGGCCGGTATAGGTATAACCGCGGCGCTCTATTTCCTGGATCGTGGTGGTCATGAAATTGCGCTCGATGACCTCGCCGAAATGCGGCCCCAGAGATATCCAGTCGCCGATGGCAAATGCCCGGCTGGTACGGATCACGAATGCTCCCAGCAGGCACAGAGACAGCTCCTTGGTTGCAATCACGATTGCCACGGCGATGGCCGTGATGGACAGGATGAATTCCTGGATCTGAGGCAGCCATAACACAAGTACGGTCAGCAGGATCACCATCACGGTCGTGACATGCACGGTCGACATGGCACGGTGTTCCGACACCGTCAGGATAGTGCGGGTGCGGCGAATCCGGCGAATGACCAGACCGCGCAACAGCAAGGCGCCCAGGATGATGACAATGGTCAGCGTCACGCGATGAGCCAACAGGTTCTGTAGAACGGCGTAGGTCATTTCATTCCTGCAAGCTCTCGTTTCTCCGACCCATCTGCATGATGCAGTTTTACCGGAAACACAGCTAGTCGAACCACGGACAGCGAAAAACAGTCAGAATAGCCCGTAGAACGGCAGCACGCTCCCATCACCGGGTTCGCCCATGCGATCGGAGTTGGCCTGCCTGGTTCAACAGACCCGTCCATACCGATACGATAATCGACATGATATCTGCAGATGAAGCCCTGAAGCGACTCAAGACCGGTAATGACCGGTTCGTCGCCGACAAACACGATCTGGCGGACCTGACCAATCAGAGTCGTCGTGCCAATCTGATCGAGGCCCAGACACCTTTCGCCATCATTCTGGGCTGCTCCGATTCTCGCGTGCCCGCCGAAATCATATTCAATCAGGGTCTGGGTGACCTGTTCGTGATTCGCGTCGCCGGCAATATCGTTGCACCCTCGCTGCTCGGCAGCGTCGAGTTCTCGGCCGTTCAACATCGTGCCCGACTGGTTGTCGTACTGGGCCACACCCTGTGCGGCGCCATACAGGCAACGATCAGTGAGCTCAAGCAGCCCTCGGCCAATCGTTCACCCAACCTGCAATCCATTGTCAATCGCATCCAGCCTTCGGTGCAGACGCTGATGGAGGCCGGCCTGGGGCACGATGATGAGCGCCTGACCAAGCTGGCCACCCGTGCCAACATCCGCGCATCCGTGGCACACCTCAAACATGGCTCACAGATTCTGGAAAATCTGGTGGCCAATGATGGCCTGCGAATCGTCGGTGCAGAATACTCGTTGCAGACCGGCAAGGTCGATTTCTTTACCGATGACGAGGGTACGGATCAGTTGCCCGTCATCGAACACTGATGCTACCGGTGGAAGGCAGGCTGACTGCCTTCCGCCACTGTCACGAAATCGGTATCCAGACCCCGTCAAAGGCGCTCAGATCCTCTGGTCCCAGACGGCCCTTGGCATACAGTTCGTTGAGTGCATCTTCATCCAGCACCCGCTCCCTGCCCTCGGCGTCGGCATAGATCCATTCGCCATAGATCGCCATCAGAAACAGAGTCTCCAGAATATCGCCGATACGAACGGCGTGTTCATTGGCGAACATCTGCAGATCATCGATCGTCAGGGCCTGCTGACGTTTCTCGTATTCCCCATAGAGAAATGAGGAGATTCCTTCGTCCCACAACGGGTCAAGCTGAGGTTGCTGCATGCGTCTTTCACTGATGGGCAATTGGTCGTGTCGAAGACGCAGCAAACATGCTGCCAGTACCCTGCCGGCAATGGCCCCCGTGTCCGGAAGTGTGGACAGGTAGCGATTATCAGCGGCGACGCAATCCCGCCATGAGAAATGCAGCACCCAGCAGTGCCGTGAGCAGCACCCACCAGGGAACCGTGTCGGACCCTGCCATGACGTTTGCACTGCCCAGCAGCGCCGCTGACAGCACAATGGCAGCTCCGGTGATGCTGTAGCGCAGGCCTCTGTCCGCGGTATCAGCCCCCTGGCGCCAGCCGGTTCCGGGGGCGCGCTTCACGGACCCGGACGCCAGCTCCCTGCGCAGCAGCTGGTTCTGCAGATCGACATGATCATGCACCATCATGGGCAATTCGGGCATCGCCTTCAGCATCTGCGGCGCCTGGTCGACAAAGCGGCGCAGGATGGTCTGCGGGTTGTTGCGCTTGACCACCCAGCGTTTCAGGAACGGCTTGCCGGTGGCCCAGAGGTCAAGGTCGGGATACAACTGTCGCCCCAGACCTTCGATGTTCAGCAGGGTCTTCTGCAGCAGGACCAGCTGCGGCTGTACCTCCATGTCGAATCGACGTGCAATATTGAACAGCTGCAACAGCACATCGCCGAGCGAGATTTCGGCCAGGGGCTTTTCGAAGATCGGTTCGCAGACGGCGCGCACCCCCGCTTCCAGTTCGCTGACACGCGTCCCCCGTGGTACCCAGCCGGAATCGATATGCAACTGTGCCACCCGACGATAATCCCGTTGGAAGAAGGCCAGCAGGTTCTCGCCCATGTACCGTTGATCCTCATCGGTCAGCGAACCGACGATGCCGAAGTCGACGGCAATGTATTGCGGATTGTCCGGATGCTCCCGCGACACGAAGATGTTGCCCGGGTGCATGTCGGCATGAAAGAAGTTGTGATCGAACACCTGGGTATAGAAGATTTCCACCCCATGCTCGGCCAGTTTCTTCATGTCCATGCCGATGGCTTCCATGGCCTTGATATCCCGAATGGGGATGCCACTGATGCGCTCCTGCACCATGACCGAACTGCGCGTGTAATCCCAGTGGATTTCCGGAATATACAGCGTATCTGAGTCCTTGAAGTTGTTGCGCAGCACCACGGCATTGGTTGCCTCTGCCACCAGATCCAGTTCATCGTGAATGGTCTTGTCGTACTCTGCCACGACTTCACGCGGGCGCAAGCGCTTGCCGTCACGCAGGGTTGCGGCTGCGATGTCGGCCAGCAGATACATCAGGCTGACATCCCGGCGTATGGTTTCACTGATACCCGGGCGCAGAACCTTGACGATCACTTCACTGCCATCGTGCATGACGGCCCCATGGACCTGAGCGACCGAGGCCGATGCGATCGGCTGATCCTCGAAGCTCTGGAACAAGACCTCGACCTTCTCGTTGAGTGCCCGTTCGATCTCGATACGAGCCAGCTCACTGGCAAAGGGTTTGACGTTGTCCTGCAACAATGTCAGTTCATCACCGATATCATCCGGCAACAGGTCGCGTCGGGTCGACAAGGCCTGACCCAGCTTGACGAATACCGGACCCAGCTCTTCCAGTGCCAGACGGATACGCTGGCCCCGCGGCAGGGCACGAGTCTCGCTGTTCATCCAGCGCGTGGGTGACAGCAGAAACAGATGACGCAGAGGGTGCGCTGCCGTATTTTCCAGAAACAGCTCTTCCAGCGCGTACTTGACCATCACGTGTTCGATACGCGCCAGTCGGGCAATTCTCACCATCATGCCCCGGACTCCGGCGCAGCAGGCGAACCGGTCGAGCCTTCGTCAGACTCGTTGGAGATGGATATCGTGCCCGTCGCATTCCCTTGACGTTCGAGTCGCTGCACGCGAGCAGCCAGACGATCCACCGCCGCCCGGACCTCGTCCACCTGCGAACAGAAATCGCGCACTTGCGTGTCGACGGCCAGCAACTGTGATTCCTCCTGCAGATAGTCCCGGCTGTTCTGCTGCAGGGACGAGCGGGTTCTCGTCAGCCAGCCACCGAACTGTCGACCGAGCGTGCCCAGACGATGCGTCACGGCATCGCCAAGCACCGGTGCCATGAACTCTTCCCAGTCAGGGTCCAGACCGGCCAGAATGTCCTTGAGTTGCTGACCGGTGTGCAGATCTCCCTCGATGCTGACTTCCCCCCGGTAGAGCGCCTCATTGCCTGCCGTCAGCGAACGCAGCGCCCGGGCACTGCCACTGATGGTGGTATCGGCAGCGTCATCGGCGTCGCCCACGACATGCACCTTGCCGTCCACCACGGACAGGGCCAGAGACAGTGCAGGCGCGGACACCCTGATGCAGATCAGCTTGCCCTCGATGGCGGACAATCTGGCCCGAGTTTCCGGATCGAGTACCAGCAGCGCCTCTATGGCTTGTTCGATGGCGACATTCAGCGGTGTGGGCAGTGACATGCTCTGGAGGGCCGGGTGCAGGTGTCGAGGAAGGGTTGATCTGGCAGTCTGTCTACAACTTGAAGCCCTTGTGCAGGGCCACGATGCCGCCCGTCAGATTGTGATAACTCGTCATGCCGAAGCCGACATCGTCCATCATGGACTTGAGCGTTTCCTGATCCGGGTGCATGCGGATGGATTCCGCCAGATAGCGATAGCTGTCAGCATCGTTGGCAACCAGCTTGCCCATGATCGGCAGGGCCGAAAAGGAATAGGCATCGTAGGCCTTGCTCAGCAATGGCAGCACCGGTTTGGAAAATTCCAGTATCAGCAATCTGCCACCGGGTTTGAGTACCCGGTTCATCGACGCCAGCGCCTTGTCCTTGTCCGTCACATTGCGCAGACCGAAAGCGATGGTGATGCAATCGAAGGTATCGTCCTCGAAGGGCAGGCACTCGGCATTGGCCTGGGTGTAGTCGATATTGCCCACGACGCCGCCATCCATCAGCTTGTCGCGTCCGACGTTCAGCATCGAGGCATTGATATCGGCCAGTATCACCAGGCCATCCTTGCCGACCCGACGGGAAAACTTGCCAGCCAGATCCCCGGTACCACCGGCTATATCCAGAACACTCTGTCCCAGCCGAACACCGGACTGATCGATGGTGAAGCGCTTCCACACACGGTGCACACCAAAGGACATGAGGTCGTTCATGACATCGTACTTGGCAGCCACCGAGTCGAAGACCTGTCCGACCATGCCCGCCTTGGCTTCCGCGTCCACAGTCTGATAGCCGAAATGTGTCTTGTTATCGCTCACGCCCTGCCCACCCTGTCCTGAAAGACCAGCATCATGGCTGGTATGTCCGGCTATTCAGCCAAATGTTGTTCGTCTTGTATCCGAATACGGGCCTGACATCTCGCCAGACCAGTCTTCAGCTCTGACGGGTCTTGCCAGCCGCTTCCAATCGTTGCAGATAGCGTTGCCAGTTTTCCTCGTAGTGCCTGCCCAGTCCGTACAGATACTCCCAAGTAAACAGCCCCGAGTCGTGACCATCGTCGAAGTGTATCTTCAGGGCATAGTTGCCGCTGGGCGTCAGAGCCGAGATACCGACATCCTGCTTGCCATGCTGCAGTACCTCCTGTCCCGGCCCATGACCCTGCACTTCGGCCGAAGGTGAGTGCACCCGCAGATATTCGCAGGGCAGATTGCACTCGAACCCATCGTCGAAATGCAACTCGAGAACCCGGCTCTTCTGATGCAGCTTGATGTCGGTAGGTCTTGCCATGTCGATTGAATTGCTCGGCGATGTTTACAGGATGTAACGACTCAGATCGACATCCTGCACCAGATCTCCCAGATGACCGTCGACATAGTCGGCATCGACCTTGATGGTCGTACCGGCAGAGTCGGACGCTTCGAAGGAGGCGGTTTCCAGCAGTCGTTCCATGACCGTGTGCAGACGCCGTGCACCGATGTTCTCGGTACTTTCATTGACCTGCCAGGCCACCTCGGCAATGCGCGCTATGCCATCGCTGGTGAATTCCAGTCCGACTTCCTCGGTACCGAGCAAGGCCACAGCCTGTTCGGTCAGGGAGGCATCGGGTTCACTGAGTATCCGCTGGAAGTCCTGGCTGCTGAGTGCTTCCAGTTCCACCCGGATCGGCAGCCGTCCCTGCAGTTCGGGAATCAGATCGGAGGGCTTGGACAAGTGGAAGGCACCACAGGCGATGAACAGGATGTGATCGGTCTTGACCATGCCGAACTTGGTGGACACGGTACTGCCCTCGATCAGGGGAAGCAGGTCGCGCTGCACCCCATCACGCGAGACATCCACCCCGCTGCCACGCTCGCCGCCGCGTGCCACCTTGTCGATCTCATCGATGAAGACAATGCCATTCTGTTCGATGTTCTCCAGTGCCTGTGCCTTGAGCTCTTCATCGTTGATCAGCTTGGCGGCTTCCTCTTCCACCAGATGCTTCATGGCTTCGCGGATCGGCAGCTTGCGCTTGCGAGTCTGACCACCGCCCAGGTTCTGGAACATGCCCTGCAGTTGCTGCGACATCTCTTCCATGCCCGGCGGTGCCATGATTTCCACGCCGCTCTGTGGCTGACTGATCTCTATCTCGATTTCCTTGTCATCCAGATCGCCTTCGCGCAGCTTCTTGCGAAATTTCTGCCGCGTGCTGCTTTCGGGGGTCTCGGTGACATTGAATCCGACATTGCTGGCCGGCGGCAGCAGCACATCCAGTACACGCTCCTCGGCTGCATCCTCGGCGCGATTGCGCTGCTTCTGCATGGCCTGCTCGCGCGTTTCCTTGAGCGCGACATCGGCCAGATCGCGGATAATCGATTCGACATCGCGTCCGACGTAGCCCACTTCGGTGAACTTGGTGGCCTCCACCTTGATGAACGGGGCATTCGCCAGTTTGGCCAGACGTCGGGCAATTTCCGTCTTGCCAACGCCGGTCGGCCCGATCATCAGGATGTTCTTGGGCGTGATCTCGTTCTTGAGAGTCTCGTCCAGCTGTTGCCGACGCCAGCGGTTGCGCAAGGCAATTGCCACCGCACGCTTGGCATTGGCCTGACCGATGATGTGCTTGTCGAGCTCTTGTACGATCTCGCGCGGAGTCATGTTGGACATGGTGATCTAAAAATCCAGAGTTTCTATCGTCAGATTGTTGTTCGTATAGATACAGATGTCTGACGCCGTTTCAAGGCTGTAGCGCACAATCTCCTGTGCAGACAATTCGGTGTGATCCAGCAGGGCTCGTGCCGCAGCCTTGGCATAGTCTCCCCCCGAGCCGATGGCAATCAGGCCATTTTCCGGTTCGATCACGTCACCGTTACCGGTGATCACCAGAGATGCCGTATCATCGGCAACCGCCAGCAGGGCTTCCAGCCGACGCAGCATGCGATCGGTTCGCCAGTCCTTTGCCAGCTCCACGGCGGCGCGCGTCAGCTGACCTCCGTGTGCTTCCAGCTTGGCTTCAAAGCGTTCGAACAGGGTAAAGGCATCGGCCGTACCGCCGGCGAAGCCTGCCAGCACCTTGTCGCGATACAGGCGTCGCACCTTGCGGGCGTTGCCTTTCATGATCACATTGCCCATGCTCACCTGGCCATCGCCACCGATGACCACCTGGTTGCCCCGGCGTACGGAGCAGATCGTGGTTCCGCGGAACTGTTCCACTGCATCAATCCTCATTGGGCACATTTTCGGACGAAAATGCGCAAGTCGTTGGCAGTCTACTGCTGCAAGTACGTGCAGTGTACCTGTTGCTCGCCCGGACAGCGGCAAGCGAAACTGCACGACACCCTGTCCGAACCGGCCAGATCCGCCATTTCTGCCTCGGACAGGACACCAGAGTCGCGGCATCAGGCCGGCCAGTGCAGAATATTCCGACAAGCTCACACAAGTGCGTGTTCTGGTGCCGGACCAGGCACTGTTGCGTGTGATAGCCTCATCGCCATGCAACTCACTGTCCCACACCGCACGGTAGCCGATACCGGCAGCTTTCCGGTCAATCCCGATGGTGTGGCCGCCTGGCTGAAGGATCTGCGTCCTCTGGAGGCGGAATCGGATGCCCGTGAAGTGTATCGCGGACTCAAGCACAGTAACCGCCTGCACAACGATGTCGACCAGCGACGCGCTGTCATCAGCTGTTTCATACCGGTGCTGCGTGAGCTGCATGTGCATCTGAGCGAACTCAGTCATGCCCAGCCCCTGCCGCTGACTCGCGAATTCTCCCGCAATGCCCGGCTGCGTGATGCCTTGCTGCGCGAAGAGGCCTTTGCCTTCAAGATCCTGCTCTCTGACAGTGAAGCACCGCTGGCCGATGATGCACGTCGTGCCATGCAGGCTCTTGCCCGACAGGCAGAGTCCGTTGCACACGCCTACCGGCGCATCCCCGATGCCCTCATCCAGGATGCCCATCAGCTCTACGCACTGGCCGAAGAGCACCGATTGCTGTCGGCTCGTCAGGGTTCCGAACTGCTGTCGCTGCAGGATCACTACCGTTTCATCCTGTTGGTCAGCGTGGCCGACCTGACCCAGCAACGAGCCCGTCAGCTGCAACTGGTGCTGGATTTCCTGCGCAGCAGCGTGGCCGACATTCATATCGAGAAAGGACGCAGCAGCGACACGCTGCAACCGACCGATTTTGCCGTCAATCTGATTCAGGGATCCAGACCGGAACCGGCAAGGAGTCTGCTGGCGGAACATCCGGAACAGCTGCGCTGGTTCAGCGTGGCGCCTCTGCTGTACCGGATCGACAAGTTTTCCGCCCGGATTCGTCCCAACCCGACCGGTGTTCTGGGCAGCGATGTGCTCGAGCGACAGTCGCTGGCCCGTCTGCATGTGGCCCTGTCACGTGCCCGGCATCGTCGCACTGCCAGGCAGATCCAGCATGCACCGCGCCGAGTCGTGTTCGGCCACAAGGAAGTCTGCGCTCACCTGCTCTACCGCCCTGACGACACCCCCAGTCAGGAACAGTCCGGCTGGATAGTCGTCAACCAGTCATCTCAAGGCATGTCCCTGATCAATGAACAGTGTCGGGCAGGACTGGTTCAGGTGGGCGAATTGATCAGCATCACCGAACCCAACAAGCCACTCAGAACGCCGGAAGAGCGCAACAGCAGCAAGATCAATGCGCTGCTGGGGGTCGTGCGATGGGTGCATGCCCGCGGCACCGAAGGTATCAGCATGGGCGTGGAGATACTGGCCATCAGCGTTCTGCCGGTCAATGTCACCCGGGAACGTCCACGGGATGCCGGCATTCAGCCGCCATCATCGAGTGCTCTGAACGAAGTCGACTCCCGTGCAGTCGGGGAAAATGCACTGATCATTGCCTGCAAGGTGCAGCGGGCCGTGATGCAGACCATTCTGCTGCCCTGCTATCTCTATCAATCCGGCGATCGCCTCACCGCCTCCCAGGGCGGACGCTCGCGCAAGGTACAGCTGCGCAAGTGCCTGCAGACCAACGGTCTGTTCAGCCAGTTCTCACTGACCGACGGCTGAGCGTTCCAACGCCGTCCAGCTCGGTCAGCTGTCTTCCTTCACGTTCTTGCGCCGTGCCCGCGGGTGCGCTTCATCGTACACCTGCGCCAGATGCTGGAAATCCAGATGGGTGTAGATCTGGGTGGTACTGATGTCGGCATGGCCCAGCAGCTCCTGCACTGCGCGCAGATCACCGCTGCTCTCCAGCAGATGACTGGCGAAGGAATGACGCAGCATGTGCGGATAGCAGTCTCGATCCAGTCCCTGGGACTCGGCCAGCTTCTTCAGTCGCATCTGCACGGTTCTGGGGGCAATGCGCTTGCCGCGGGTACTGAGGAAGACAGCCCGTTCATCAGCGCCCGGCAGACTGCGACGATAGCCCAGCCACTTGTTGATCGCCTTGACCGCATGTTCGCCGACGGGCAGATCACGCACCTTGCCGCCTTTTCCGGTGACCCGAACCTGACCAACGCTCAGATCCAGATCGGCCAGGTCGATGCCGACCAGTTCGGCCAGTCGCAAACCGGAGGAGTACATCAGTTCGAACATGGCCAGATCCCGACAGATCATCGGATCATTGAGATTCTGCGCCAGCAGTCGGCTGACTTCCTCCGGATCGAGCGTGGACGGCAGGGCTTTCTTGTCCTTGGGGGCCAGGATGTCCTGGGCCGGGTTCAGATCACACTCACCGGCTCCCAGCAGGAAGTTGTACAGACCGCGCAACGCTGACAGGCGACGCGCCAGACTGCGTCCGGAAATGCCGCTGCGATGCTGCTCGGCAATGATGGCCCGCACGTCATCGCTGCGCAGTGACTGCCAGCCGTCGATTCCCCTGCTCAGCGCCGAGCCTGCGACAGCTCGCAGGTCACGAGCGTAATTGCTTACCGTATGTGGCGAGCTGCGCCGGGCAACTCGCAACTCCTCGAGGTATCGCTCGATCGCTGAATCGAACACCGATACCGCCTCGGACTCGGCGCCGTCGGGCGACAGGTCCGCCGTGACACCGCCGCCAGACTGCTCGCCGCTGTCCATTTTCACTCGGGCGTCACTGGCACGATGGTGCCGTAGGTCTGCAGCCGCCGGCTCAGCAGCTGTCCCAGCTGATTCAGGAACATCACCCCCTTGCCGGAGGCAAACCGTGATTCATCACGACTGGTGAGCATGACCACACCGAGTCGGTTCTTGTGCTGCAGGGGAATCATCGCCGCCGAGGCAATGTTGGCGTAGTCCTGACCGACGAAACAGGCCAGATGCTCTTCACTGGGTAATCCGCACAGCGTGTCCGTACCGGCAAATAGCTCATCGAACAGCGCAATGGATGGATCATCGTGAGCGATGATCTGCATGCCTTCCACCGGCTTCTGTTTGCGGGTTCGAGGCGTGGTGCTCTTGCCACCGGCCTTGCTGCTGGCCGACTTTCTCGGTGCCCTGGGCTTGCTGGCGAACAGCAGCACATGCACATCATCGGCATTGAAATTCTCCCGCAGACTGTTGCGGGTCAGCGTGACGATCTGGTCCAGTGAGCGAGTGGAGATGATTTCCTGCAGCAGCAGATGCAACCGCTGATGCAGGGATTCGTTTTCGCGGGCAACCGCAATCAGATCCCGCAGACTGTTTTCCAGCGTGCTGCATTTGCCACGCAGTACGCTCACTTGCCTTTCTATCAGAGAAACGGCCTTGCCGGACTCATGGGGAATTCGCAGCCTGGGCAGGATGTCCTGGTTGTTGACGAAGAACTCGGGGTTGCCCCCCAGATACCGAAGCACGTCTTCATCGCTCAAAGCGTGGCCCAGATCAGATTGTTCGGATTGCATTTTTTTCTACATTCTCGTGTGTCCTTCAAAGACTGTAGAACATGGGCCCGTCATTTCAATTGATGAGTTTTCATTTGGCCAATGTATTTTCAACTCACCACCGGGTAAGGTCACGGACACCGTTTTGTCAAGCAGGCCCTGACGATGCGCAATGGCCACGGCAGCACAGGCTCCGCTGCCACAGGCTTGCGTCTCGCCGACACCGCGTTCGAACACGCGCAGACGCACATGCTGGCGATCGATGATCTGCATGAATCCGACATTGACGCGTCGCGGAAACTGCGGGTGACTCTCCACCAACGGTCCCAGTCTTTCCACATCAGCCAGGTCGACATCATCGACCTGCAGCAGTACATGCGGATTACCGATACTGGCCACCCCGACCCGATACAGCTCCCCACCCACCTGCAGATCGTGATACAGGGCGGCCTCCACGTCCTCGGACAGAAACGGCACACCGGCAGGGTTGAAGACCGGTACCCCCATCTGCACCATTACCTGCCCGTCGTCCTGCAGCCGCAGGGTGATCAGACCGCCGCTGGTGTTGACCTGGATGACACGGCTCTGCGTCATGCCTCGATCGCTGACAAAACGTGCAAAGCAGCGCGCGCCGTTGCCGCAATGCTCCACCTCATCGCCATCGGCATTGAAGATCCGATAGTCGAACTCGGCTTCTGCCACCGAGGGACGCTCGACCACCAGCAGCTGATCGAAACCGATGCCGGTATGCCTGTCCGACAACCTGCGAATCAGCTCGGGCTCGAACTGGATGTTCTGCTGTTGATTGTCAATGACCATGAAGTCATTGCCCAGGCCGTGCATCTTGGTGAAGGTGATCGCTGTCATGGCAACAGATACTCGTTGGCAAACAAGTCCTCGATGTTTTCCCGGGCACGCACCAGATGGGCATCGTCACCATCGACCATGACTTCGGCTGCACGTGCCCGCGTGTTGTAGTTGGAGCTCATGACTGCGGCATAGGCACCGGCCGATCGCACACACAGCAGATCGTCCTGTGCAATGGCCAGCGAACGTTGCTTGCCGAGAAAATCGGCAGATTCGCAGATCGGCCCCACCACGTCATACACCTGTGACTCTCGCGGCAGTGTCTCCACTTCCTCGATGGCCTGCCAGGCGCTGTACAAGGCCGGGCGAATCAGGTCGTTCATGGCCGCATCGACCACGGCAAAATGGCGATCTTCATTGTTCTTCAGATATTCCACCCGTGTCAGCAGCACGCCGGCCTGTCCGACCACGTAACGCCCCGGCTCCACCATGATTTCCAGATCCCTGTCGCCGATGCCCTGGATCACGCAATCCGCCCAGGCACCGATATCCAGGCTGGCCTCGTCCTCGGAGTAGGCTATACCCTGGCCGCCCCCCACATCGAGGTGTGACAGTCGAATGCCCTCATCGGCCAGTCGATCGACCATGTCGATCAGCAATGCAACGGCATCGGCATAGGGTGAGAGTCTCGTCAACTGGGAGCCGATGTGACAGTCGATGCCCTTGATCGCCAGGCTGGCATGCTCCGCACCGCGCCGGTAACTGTCCATGGCATGGCTCATGCCGATACCGAACTTGTTTTCCTTCAGACCGGTGGAGATATAGGGGTGTGTCTGGGCATCGACGTCGGGATTGATGCGCAGGGAAACGGGTGCCACGACACCGTGAGCCGCCGCCACCTCGGCCAGGCGATCGAGCTCGGCATCGGACTCGACATTGAAGCAGCGAATGCCCGCTTCCAGTCCGGCGGCCATTTCCGCAGCACTCTTGCCCACCCCCGAGAACACGATGCGATCGGCCTGTCCGCCGGCTGCCAGCACCCGTCTGAGCTCGCCCACCGAGACGATGTCGAAACCTGATCCGAGGCGGGCCAGAATATTCAGGATGGCCAGATTGCTGTTGGCCTTGACGGCATAGCAGATCAGATGACGATGCCCCTGCAGGGCCGTTTCGAATTCCTGCCAGGCATGCTCGATGGCACCCCGATTGTAGACATACAGGGGTGTGCCGAACTCATCAGCCAGCGAACTCAGGGATTTCCGGTCGCTCATCATCGATCCGGATTGACGGTAGAAGGCAGTCATGCGATGGGGTCTTCAGGTGAAATCGGTTTGGGCTCGAGTCTGCCGATCGACAGTCGAGGCGTCGGTATTCGGGTTGGCGGCCGCCGCGGCGTCCAGCCTGTCGGTTCAGGGTTTCGCGGTATCCTTCTTTGCCGGTTTGTCCTCGATCTGCTCATCGTCCACTTCCACTGGCTCCGCCACCGGTACTTCGTCGATATCCAGGACACGCTGCAATTGTTCCATATCCTGCTGAATGACCGGATCATCCGGCAGGTACAGGTCTCCCTTGTTGCCACAGCCGGACAGGGCCAACAGCACGACGAGGCTGGAAATCAGTGTTATCGGTGGTTGCAGAATCATGCCGGCACTTTCGATCGGGGGCTTTGGAGTATACTCGCCTCGCCCACTCGATACCCTGAAACCGCCAGCACCCATGACCCGGAAACTGCTCGACTGCATCGAGATCAACACCGCCGACCAACCGGAATACGCCGTCATATGGCTACATGGACTTGGTGCCAGTGGTCATGACTTCGAGCCCATTGTCCCTGAACTGCAGTTGCTGCAACGCCCCGGCGTGCGTTTCCTGTTTCCCCATGCGCCTGTCCGACCCATCACGGTCAATGGCGGGGCGGCCATGCGGGGCTGGTATGACATCAACTCCATGGACTTCGGCAGTCGCCAGCAGGACACGGCCGGTATCACCGAATCCGCCAGTCTGGTCAGTGAACTGATCGACAGCCAGATCGAGGCCGGCATACCGGCGCGCAACATCACCCTGGCCGGTTTCTCCCAGGGCGGCGCCATTGCCCTGTACGAAGGCCTGACCGGCAAGCACACCCTCGGCGGCATTCTGGCCCTGTCCACCTATCTGCCCATTCAGGAAACCTCTCTGCCGGCGATCACTCCAGAGCGCCAGTCGGTCCCGGTCTTCATGGCTCACGGGCTCTACGACGACGTCATCCAGATTCGCCATGCCGAGCAATCACGCGATGTGATGCTCGAACACAAGGTGGCGCTGGAATGGCACAGCTACCCCATCCCGCACAGTGTGAGCGCCGACGAAGTCGCCGACGTCTCCAACTGGCTGAAGCTTCAGTTCGGCATGTAGGCACTGGCCAGTCGCCCGCGGGCACGCTCGATGGCCTCCTTCACGGCGGCCGGGGCGGTGCCACCAATATGGCTGCGGGCATTGACCGACCCTTCCAGCGTCAGTACATCGAAGACATCGGCTTCGATGTGATCACTGAAGCCTCGCAGGACTTCCAGCGACATGTCGGCCAGATCCTGTGAATGGCGGATGCCGTGGGCTACTGCCAGACCGACGACCTCATGGGCATCACGAAACGCAAGGCCCTTGCGCACCAGATAATCGGCGAGATCGGTGGCCGTGGAGAATCCATCTCGCGCCGCCGCCCGCATCTCTGCCTCACGAACCTGAATGGCCGGCAGCATGTCGGCGAAGGCGCGCAGGCTGCCCAACAGGGTGTCCACTGAATCGAACAGTGGCTCCTTGTCTTCCTGGTTGTCCTTGTTGTAGGCCAGAGGCTGGCTCTTCATGAGGGTCAGCAGGGACATCAGGTTGCCATAGGCGCGGCCGGTCTTGCCTCGCACCAGCTCGGGCACGTCCGGATTCTTCTTCTGCGGCATGATGGATGAACCCGTGCAGAAGCGATCGGGCAGATCGATGAAGCGGAACTGGGCCGACATCCACAGCACGAGTTCCTCGGCGATGCGGGACAGGTGCATCAGACAGATGGCAGTGTTCGAACAGAATTCGATGGCGAAATCGCGATCACTGACCGCATCCAGGGAGTTTTCGCAAACGGCATCGAAGTGCAGCAGCTCGCGGGTGATCTGCCGATCGATGGGATAGGAGGTACCAGCCAGCGCAGCAGCGCCCAGCGGCATGCGGTTGAGCCGTCGGCGCGTGTCGCCAAGGCGCTCCAGATCACGCAGCAGCATCTCGAACCAGGCCATGACGTGGTGGCCGAAGGTCACAGGCTGCGCCGTCTGCAAGTGGGTGAAACCGGGCATGATCGTCGCAGCATGCGTCTGTGCCAGAGGTAACAAGCCTTCCAGCAGGCGTGTGCACTCTGCCGCCGCCGCGTCACAGGCATCACGCATGTACAGGCGAATATCGGTGGCCACCTGATCGTTGCGCGAGCGACCCGTGTGCAGACGTTTGCCCGCATCACCGATGCGCGCTGTCAGCGCCGCTTCGATATTCATGTGCACATCTTCGAGGGCCACCGACCAGTCGAAATTGCCGGCTTCGATTTCTTTCTCGATCGCATCCAGCCCCTGGCGAATCGCTGTCAGATCGGTTTCATCGAGTACGCCGATACGGGTCAGCATTGCCGCATGGGCACGTGAGCCCTCGATATCCTGGCGATACATGCGCTGATCGAACTGCACCGAGGCGGTGAAAGCCTGGACGAACTGATCGGTGGACTCACTGAAGCGGCCGCCCCACTGTGTATTGGTTGCTGCCTTGTCCTTGCCTTGCCCGTCGACACCGGCTGCCGCAGGGGTGCCACTGGATGAATCTTTAGAACTCATGATGAAATCGTCGTGTGCAGAAAACCACGCAAGTGTACTGGGAAGCGCCGGACTCGGATAGCGCAGGTAGACTATCGACACCATGAGCGCCACGCCCCATATCCTGATCACCCGACCGCTCGGCCAGCAGCAGCCCTTCATCGAGCAGTTGGAGGCTCTGGGCCTGTCGGTCAGCCATCTTCCCTGTCTGGAAATCGAAGCCCTGCGCGATACCACGCTGGATACGGACCTGGCCGAACGCTATGACAGCGTGTTGTTCACCAGTGTCAACGCGGTCAGACAGGCCCACCGGCAGCGTCCCCTGCCCTGGGTCGGGCTTGCCGTTCATGCCATCGGGGCGGCCACCGGAGCAGCGCTGCAGCGTCTTGGCCAACCACTGGCCTTCCTGCCGGACTCTCCCTACAACAGTGAATCCTTTCTGGCGCAGATAAGCACCTGCCGAGCGGGTAGGCTGCTACTGGTCAAGGGCTGTGCCGGTCGTGGTCTGCTGGGCCCCGGCTTGCAGAAACTGGGCTGGCAGGTTGCCAGTGCAGAAGTCTATCGACGCCGACTTCCCCGTATACCCGCAGCGCAGGTGACACGAATTGTCGAGCGCCAGCCACCCGACCTGATCAGCATCACCAGCAACGAAACCCTGGAGAATCTGGTGACCCTGGCGGCAGCACACCTGCCCCGACTGCAGGCACTGCCCCTGGTGGTCAACAGTGCCCGAGCCGCCGAACTGGCCCAGGAACTGGGATTCCGCCAGGCCGCCATGATTGCCGTTCCACCGGGTGATCAGGGTCAGCTTGACTGCATCCGTCGCTGGTTGCACCGCTGAGTCCTTCTGCAGGGCGCACTGCCTGCCAACCTGCGTTGGTGGTACAGATCTTCGCTGTTCAAGCCGACCGGGAAAACCGGCTAGTTCATTTTGCTCTCTGGCGACAGTACATATCTGATAGCTGCATAACGGGTTTCCTCAGCCCACAATAAGTTGCGTGAACTACACTATCCACTCAGAGTAGGCCATGCCCCCGAAATCCATGTATCAGCCGAATGGTGTTCCCGGCTCCGGGGAGTTGCAAACCCGCATCCGCGGAGTCGAGGAATACTGATTCGTGTGAGCGAAATCGAAACAGAACGGCGTGCTGATTTCGAAGTACGGCAAGCGGTAGACAACATTCAGAAACGATTTCTGAATCGCGTCGGAGACCGTGTGGCACGGGGCCTGTCACCGCGCGATCTGGGTGAAGAACTGATCATCGAAGCCTTGCGGCTGGTGGATGCAGCCTACGGCTGCGTACTGCGAATCGATACCTCCCCATCGGATGCCAAGGCAAGAACCCGAGTCATACTCGACGCCGTGGTATCGGTGGATGCCAGCAGTGTGCTGTCACGACAACACGACACCTTGTTGCATCGTCAGGCTGACGAGCTGCTGCAGGACGTCATCGATACCGGCAAGTCGGTGTTCAGCAATGCGGCAGAAGACAAGGTCAGCATCAACCTGCCCAGCTGCCATCCGCGTATCCATTCCTATGCCCTGCTGCCGATCTGCGAGAAATCGGAGCTGCGAGCCTTGCTGTTCGTGGCGAATGCCCGCCTGCGCTTCGACCTGGTACTGGTCAACCGCCTGCAATCGATGCTCGATGCCTTCATGCGGGTGCACATCAACAGTATCGTCAACCGCGGTATCAACAATGTCATTGCCGATATCGGAGAAACCAGTCGACAGCTGGTGACACTGCTGGATGCCACGTTCAATGGTGTCATGACCGTGGATGACCAATGCCGGATCACGGCATTCAATCGGGCCTGCGAGACCTTGTTCGGTGTAGACATCAATCAGACACTGGGCTCACCCGTCAGCGTGTTTCTGCCGGAGGATGTCATCGGAACACTGACTCGCCGGGCTGCCACGTACTACAACAGTCTGCAATCGCATGATGAACGTCCCTTCGTGATCCGCGAAGTGACAGCCCGCCGGGCCGATGGACACAGCTTCGCCGTGGAGCTGTCGATGTTTCATACCCGCGTCAAGGACAGCGTCTTCACCACGCTGGTATTCAACGATATCAGCGACCGTGTCCAGTCAGCTCACGAACTGCAGAGTGCTGCCGTGCAGTACCAGACGCTGACACAACTGGCGCCGGTAGGCATCGTCAAGCTCAACCAGGAATGGACCTGTGACTACGCCAATGACATGTGGTGCCAGCTGACGGGACAGTCGCTGGAAAAGAACATGGGCAGCGGCTGGATCGATGCCCTGCACGAGGACCAGCGACCGCAGACCCTGATGGACATGCGTCGGGCACTGCTCGATGGTCAGACCTATCGTCAGGTAGTGAGACTGACCCCTCCGGACCAGCGCTCGCTGTGGGTCAGCATGAATGCCACCGGATTGATGAATTCCCTGCAGATGCTGACTGGCAGTCTGGTCGTGATCATGGACATCACCGAGCAGTATCTGGCTGAAAGACGACTGACGCAGATTGCACACCACGACGCGCTGACCGGATTGCCCAATCGCACCAGTTTTCTCGACCAGCTGCACAGCTCGCTGGAAGAACGCAAGCCCCATGGAATCCTTGCGCTGCTGTTCATCGATCTCGACGGTTTCAAGGCCGTCAACGATACCCTCGGGCATGATGCCGGCGATGAATTGCTGCAACAGGTGGCTCACCGGATCCGCCACACGGTTCGTGAAGACGATATCGTGGCGCGACTCGGTGGCGACGAATTCACCGTCACCCTGCGCACGCTGGACAACAGCCAGGATGCCAGCATCGTGGCTGACGCCATCGTCCACGTGCTGAAGCAGCCTTTCCTGCTGCAGATGGAAGAGGTCTATGTGTCTGCCAGTGTCGGCATCGCTCTGGCAACCGGTATGGAAAACAGAGGTGTCCAGGATGCCAACAGTCTGATCAAGCAGGCCGACGTGGCCCTGTACAGAGCCAAGCTCTCCGGTCGCTCACGACATGTATTCTTCACACCGGAGCTGGACCAGGCACAGCGTGATCGCTCTGTCATGATCACCAGCCTGCGCCGAGCGGTCGACCGCCAGGACTTCGAACTGTTCTACCAGCCGCAGCTGTTGATCAGGGAACAACGCCTGCTGGGCTTTGAAGCCCTGCTGCGCTGGCCGCAGGATACCGGCGAACATGTCAGTCCCGGCGCCTTCATCGATGTTCTCGAGGAAACCGGCCTGATCGGTGAGCTGGGGGAATGGGCCATCAGTCAGGCCTGTGGTCAGCACCGCATCTGGCTGCGCAAGGGACTGATCGGACCGGCAACGACCATGTCGGTGAATGTGTCGGCGCGTCAACTGGGAATGCCACATTTTGCACAACGGGTGGCGGCGATTCTGGACAAGCATTCCATGCGGCCGGACAGCCTGATTCTGGAAATAACCGAGTCGGCTCTGGTGCAAACGATAGAAACCAATATCATCAATGATATCAAGCAATTGGGAGTTCAGATATCACTCGATGATTTCGGTACCGGCTATTCTTCCCTGGCGTATCTGAGCCAGTTGCCTCTGGACCATCTGAAGATCGATCGCTCCTTCATTGCCGATATATCGCGTTTTCCGCATGCCATCACGGTCATCAAGAGCATCATCGCCCTGGCCAGAACGCTGGGTATCCGGGTGATTGCCGAAGGTGTGGAAGATGGCGAGATCCTGCCCATGCTCGCCATGGAAGGTTGCGAAGGCTACCAGGGCTATCACTTCTCGCAACCGCTGCCGGCTCGTGAGATGGCTGCTCGCCTAAAGCAACTGGAACCGGTCAGGCTCAGCCACTATGCCAATTTTGTTGACCTGGGCACGACGTCTGGAAACCGTCAGTGAGCTTTCCGGATTGGCCATCATGTAGCGACGCAACCATGACGTCTGGTGCTGCTCGTGAAAATTCATCAATTCGACCAGACAGGTCGCCGGCAGACTGATCTGCATCGATTGCCTCTGACAGGCATTGCTGCGCTGCAGATGGGGCCACAGGTACTCGCACCACGAGAATTCCGGGATGTCACAGTGAATCACTTCGAATTCCGCCGCGATGGCATCAGGTACCTGATTGAGCACGCTGTGCAAGGCGGCACTGCTGCCGTGACGAATCACGCGAGTCAGCCCGCTGGGTGAGACCCAGTCCGCTGAGGCGGCCCCACTGCTGACACAGGCATGGTCCTGTTCTCGCACGAACAGACTCATCAGTTCGGACACCATGGATGTCAGTTCATCAAACCCGATGCAGGATTGCTGTTGATGTAACCACGCAGCCCTACCTTCCATCCAGACCTCTAGTTGGTGACCCAAGGAAATGACATCGACAACCGTTGCCGTGATTGTCGCCAGCAAGGACGCGGCAACGGCAGCCAGGGCATGTTACGACAGGCATGGATCAGCAGGTAAACGGGTAGGTAAAACGACGTAATACGAAGCAGCAGCATATCGCAGCTCAGCAGAGTTGCCCTGCCCCTTGCCGGAGGCTTCAATCAGATGCCGAGTCGTTCCCAGAGCGCGTCGACACGGGCTTTCACCGCTGCGCTCATCTCGATGGGTTCACCCCATTCCCGATCCGTTTCACCAGGTAACTTGTTGGTCGCATCCATCCCCATCTTGGAGCCCAGCCCGGAGACGGGGGAAGCAAAGTCCAGATAGTCGATAGGCGTGTTCTCGATCAGGGTGGTGTCTCGCGCCGGATCCATACGTGTCGTGATAGCCCAGATCACATCTTCCCAGGAACGCGCATCGACATCGTCGTCCACCACGATCACGAATTTGGTGTACATGAATTGCCGCAGAAAGGACCACACCCCCATCATCACGCGTTTGGCATGCCCGGGGTACTGCTTCTTCATGCTGACCACCGCCATGCGATAGGAGCACCCTTCCGGTGGCAGGTAGAAGTCCACGATCTCGGGAAACTGCTTTTGCAGGATGGGGACGAACACCTCGTTGAGTGCCACCCCCAGAATGGCCGGCTCGTCCGGTGGTCTGCCGGTATAGGTCGAATGATAGATGGGGTCGCGACGATGCGTGACCTTCTCGATCGTGAAGACCGGGAATTCATCCACCTCGTTGTAATAGCCGGTATGGTCACCGAAAGGGCCTTCCGGTGCCGTCTCCCCGGGATACAGATAGCCTTCCAGCACGTATTCCGCGGAGGCAGGAACCTGCAGATCCGACAACATCGCCTTGCCCAGCACGGTGCGCTCCCCGCGCAGCAGACCTGCGAAGGCGTGTTCGGAAAGACTGTCAGGCACCGGGGTCACGGCGCCGAGGATCGTTGCCGGATCGGCACCGAGAACCACAGCCACCGGAAACGGTTCACCCGGGTGTTCCTGTTGCCACTCGCGAAAATCCAGTGCCCCGCCGCGATGACTCAGCCAGCGCATGATGGTCTTGTCTGGCGCTATCACCTGCTGGCGGTAGATGCCCATGTTCTGCCGCTTCTTGTGAGGACCGCGGGTGATGACCAGGCCCCAGGTAATCAGCGGACCGGCATCACCCGGCCAACAGGTCTGTACCGGCAGACGAGACAGATCGACGCTATCCCAGCTCTCTTCCTGACAGGCGGGTGAGCGTGTTGTCTTGGGCGCCATGTCCAGCACCTTCTTGAAGATGGGCAAGGAATTCCAGGCGTCCTTGATGCCCTTGGGCGGATCCGGCTCCTTCAGGAAGGCCAGCAGCTTGCCGACCTCTCGCAAGGCCTCTACGGAGTCCTCACCCATCCCCAGTGCAACTCTTTGCGGGGTACCGAACAGATTACCCAGCAGGGGCACGTCGGAACCGATCGGATTCTCGAACAGCAGCGCAGGTCCCTGACTGCGCAGGGTGCGATCGCAGATCTCCGTGATTTCCAGATTCGGATCCACCGGCTCACTGATACGCTTGAGTTCACCTTGCGCTTCCAGCCCGGCCAGAAAATCGCGCAGATCCTTGTATTTCATGATGTCAGTCAGGTCAGACCGGAATGGCGCAACAAGGCGGCGACATCCGGCTCACGTCCACGAAAGGCACTGAACGATGTCATGGCATCGCGCGAGCCGCCCACCTCCAGCACGTTCTGCAGAAAGGAGCGTCCCGTTTCCTCGTTGAAGATGCCCTCTTCCTCGAATCGGGAAAACGCATCAGCCGACAAGACTTCAGCCCATTTGTAGCTGAAATATCCCGCACTGTATCCACCGGCGAAGATATGCGAAAAACTGTGCTGGAAACGGTTGAAGGACGGTGCCGGTACGACGGCCACCTGCTGCCGGATACGATCCAGTGTTGCCTGCACATCGGCCGGTTTGTCGCTGCTCGATTCCAGATGCAGGTGCATGTCGAACAGGGAGAATTCCAGTTGCCTGACCAGCTGCATGGCACTTTGAAAATTGCGGGCATTGCGCATCTTCTCCAGCAGCTCATCGGGCAAGGCGTCACCGGTCTGGTAGTGGCCACTGATCATGTCGATGGATTCGCGTTCCCAGCACCAGTTCTCCAGGAACTGACTGGGCAACTCGACAGCATCCCATTCCACACCGTTGATGCCGGAGACCCCCGCTGTCTCCACCCGGGTGAGCATGTGATGCAGGCCGTGACCGAACTCGTGGAAGAGTGTCGTGACCTCCATGTGTGTGAGCAGTGCCGGGTCATCGCCAACCGGCGGCGTCAGGTTGCAGGTCAGGTAGGCAATGGGTTGCTGCACGGCATCGGCGACTCGCTGACGGGTTGCGCAGACGTCCATCCAGGCGCCTCCGCGCTTGTTTTCACGCGCGTAGTTGTCCAGGTAGAACTCGCCACGAGCTTCGCCCTGCTCATCGGTAATGGCGTACAACTTCACGTCCGGGTGATAGACCGCGGCGTCCTCAACCGGCTCGATCTGCAGACCGAACAGCTTGCCGACAACCTTGAACATGCCGGGGATGGCACGGTCGGCCGGAAAGTAGGGTTTCAGTTCCTCGTCGGACAGATCGTGCTGTTGCTTCTTGAGTCGATCGCTGGCGTAGGCCACATCCCAGGCAGCCAGCTCAGGTAGGTCCAGTGACTCACGAGCAAAGCGAGATAATTCATCGAACTCGGCCTTGGCGGCGGGGCGCGCGCGTACCGCAAGGTCCTCCAGGAAATCGAGAACCTGTTGCGGCGTTTCGACCATCTTGGGCACCACCGACAGATGGGCATAGGATTCGAATCCGAGCAAGGCGGCCTTTTCCGCTCGCAGTGACAGGATGTCCTGGATGAGCGTGGAATTATCGAATTGCCCGGCGTGTGGCCCCTGATCGGACGCTCGGGTGCTGAAGGCGGTATACATCTCTTCACGCAGTCCCCGGTCGTTGGCGAACATCATGACCGCCATGTAGCAGGGAAACTCCAGGTTCAGCAGATAGCCCGCCTGCCCTTTGCTCTCTGCGCGTTGTCGAGCTGCCGCAATCGCGGAGTCGGGCAGTCCATCCAGTTGCTCGGCCGAGTCGATCGACTTGTGCCAGGCATTGGTGGCGTCCAGAACATTGTCCGAAAAGCGGGTCGTCAGCCTGGACAATTCCTGAGCGATCTCGCCAAAACGCTGTTTGTCGCTGGCATTGAGTGATACGCCACCCAGTTCGAAATCCCGCAATTCATGACGCACCTGCTGTTGCCGTTCAGCCGACATCTGCAAGAAATCCGGGTTGTCCCGCAAGGCCAGCGTGGCGTTGTACAGCGCGCTGTTCTGTCCCAGTTGCGTGTAATAGGCGCTCAGCTTTGGCAGGCAGCGATTGTAGACGTCGCGCAAACGATCATTGTTCATCACCGAGTTCAGATGACTGATGGGCGACCAGAACAGCGAGAGACGATTGTGAACTTCGCTCAGGGGCTGCATCAGCGACTCCCAGTCCGGCTTGTCGATGCCTGAAACGGTATCGACAACGGTCTGGCAGGCGGCGAGATGATCATCCAGTTGCTGTTCGATGGTCTCGACATCAATGGCCGAGAAGTCGGGGCGTTGCACCAGTAAATCAGACATGAGAACGAATCAGGCTATCGAGTGAATGGCAGGGACTGCACCAGGCAGGCCGGTTTTCTAGACGTCGAGGTTGGAGACCGACAAGGCATTGCGTTCGATGAAATCACGTCGGGGTTCAACCTGATCCCCCATCAGCGTATCGAAGACCTCATCGGCGGCAATGGCATCCTCGATGCTGACCTGCAGCATTCGCCGGGCTTCCGGATCCATCGTGGTTTCCCACAGCTGTTCCGGATTCATTTCGCCAAGTCCCTTGTATCGCTGGATGGTCAGACCGCGTTTGGATTCGGCAATCAGCCAGTCCATGGCTTCCTTGAAACTGCTGATCGGCAACTCGCGATCACCGCGGGCAACATAGGCGCCCTCTCCCAGCATGCCGACCAGCTTCTCGGCGAGTCTTGCCAGTGTGCGGTAATCCGGCGACTGGAAGAAACCGGGATCCAGCTGAATTTCCTTGTCATTGCCATGGACCCGTCGGACCAGTTGCAGGCCGTGCTTGCCGTCGCGTTCGACAGGTGACGATGAGTACTGCGATGTGACTGACAGTTGGCCATTCAAGGTGTCAACCAATTGGCGTCCGTATTCTGCCACCTTGTCAGCCGATGTCAGATCGTCTTCCGAGATGGGTGTCTGATTGATCATGGCCTCGAGCACGTCACGGTTGAAGCGGCGCTCCATCCGGTTCATCAGCAGTCCCACCCGCATGTATTCCTGGGCCAGCGATTCGAAGCCGGTATCGCTGATGGTGGGTGCATCCGCGGTGACGTGCAGCCGGGCACCATCCAGCGCCAGTTGCAGCAGGTAGGCATTGAGTTCGGCATCATCCTTGACGTATCGCTCCTGCTTGCCCTTCTTGACCTTGAACAGAGGTGGTTGAGCTATGTAGATGTGACCTCGACGGATCAGCTCTGGCATCTGGCGATAGAAGAAAGTCAGCAGCAGGGTCCGGATGTGTGAGCCGTCGACATCGGCATCGGTCATGATGACGATGTAGTGATAGCGCAACTTGTCGACATCGAATTCGTCACGACCGATGCCGCATCCCAGTGCGGTAATCAGGGTGCCGACTTCCGCGCTCTGCAGCATCTTGTCGAATCGGGCCTTCTCGACGTTCAGGATCTTGCCCTTGAGCGGCAATATGGCCTGTCGTCGTCGGTCACGCCCCTGCTTCGCGGACCCACCTGCCGAGTCTCCTTCCACCAGATAGATCTCGGATTTGGCCGGATCCTTTTCCTGGCAATCCGCCAGTTTTCCGGGCAATCCGGCAATGTCCAGAGCGCCTTTGCGACGGGTCATTTCCCGAGCCTTGCGAGCGGCTTCTCTGGCGCGTGCGGCGTCGATGATCTTGGCGGTGATTTCACGCGCTTCGTTGGGGTTTTCCTGCAGGAAGTCATGCATGAATTCGCCCAGCACGGATTCCACGATGCCCTTCACTTCGGATGACACCAGTTTTTCCTTGGTCTGTGAGGAAAACTTGGGATCCGGTACCTTGACGGACAGTACGGCAGTCAGTCCCTCGCGAGCATCGTCACCCGTGGCCGAGACCTTGGCCTTGCTGCTCACACCGCTTGCTTCCATGTACTGATTCAGCGTACGCGTCATGGCTGTGCGGAAACCCGCCAGGTGCGTACCGCCATCGCGTTGCGGAATGTTGTTGGTAAAGCAGAAGATGTTTTCCTGGTAGCTGTCGGTCCATTGCAGAGCAACTTCCACCGCGACGTCATCCTTGCTGCCCAGTGTATGGATCACAGTGCCATGAACCGGCGTCTTCTTGCGGTTCAGATGCTCCACGAATGCACTGATTCCACCTTCGTATTCGAAGGTATCTGTCTGATCGGTTCGTTCATCGGTGAGGATGATGCGAACACCACTATTCAGGAACGAGAGTTCACGCAGACGCTTGCGCAGAACCTCGTACTCGAAGTGAATGTTGCTGAAGGTGTCGGCACTGGGCTTGAAGTGAATTTTCGAGCCTGTCGTATCAGTCGGTTCTCCGACTTGAAGATCCGCAAGTGGCTTGCTTTCCCGGTATTCCTGCGTGTGAATGAATCCGTCGCGGTGAATGGTGAGTTTCAGCCATTCACTCAAGGCATTGACGACTGATATGCCCACGCCGTGCAAACCACCAGACACCTTGTAGGAATTGTCGTCAAATTTTCCACCCGCATGCAGCACCGTCATGATGACCTCTGCAGCGGATTTTCCTTCTCCTTCGTGAATATCGACGGGGATACCGCGTCCATCATCAGAGACACTGACTGATTCGTCGCTGTGGATCGTGACATTGATGGCACTGCAATGTCCTGCCAGGGCTTCATCGATGGAGTTGTCAACGACTTCGAACACCATATGGTGCAAGCCGGTTCCATCATCGGTATCGCCTATGTACATCCCCGGACGCTTGCGAACAGCGTCGAGTCCCTTGAGGACCTGGATACTGGTGGAGTTATAACTGGGAGAGTCGCTCATTCGTTCGGTCTTCGTAGCGTAACTTGTTAATCATACTACGTTTTTGAGACTACCGTGTTCCATGTGGAACACTGAGTGATCGTGATGACGCAGTACATCGAGGTCGACACCGGACACGAACACCTGCCCGTTCAATTTGAGAAGCTGGTTGATGATTTCACGAGAGTGTTCCGAATCCAGTTCAGAAGTCAGGTCGTCACAAAGGACAACAGCCTGGCGGGCATTCCGCTGTTCAAGAAGATCCAGTTGCGCAAGATGCAGTAAATAGACCAGGACCTTCTGCTGGCCCCTGGACAATATCTGCTTGGCGGCTGTTCCTTCAGTGGTCAGGGTCATCTCGGCTCGGTGGGGGCCATCGGTGGTGGTCTTCATGCGCCGGTGATAATCAAGATTTCTGGTCAACAGTTCTGCCAAAGAGAAATCGTCTGACCAACCGGGACGGTAGCCAAGTTCCACGTGGAACCTGGCATCCATGTCCTGCATTCGTTGTGTCAGAGCAACGGATAGTTCGCTGACATAGCGACTGCGAAATTGATCAATGGCTTCGGATGATTCGACAAACAGGGAATCCCACGTTTTCAGTTCTGCGGAAGAACCTGTGTCACGCAATAACTGATTCCGTTGGGATAAAGAACGCTTGAAATGTTTCCAGGTGTCGAGAAAGCCATGTTCCATGTGGAACACACCCCAATCCAGAAATTGACGACGCTCGTCGGGACCGTCCTGAATCAGTTTGTGACTATCAGGAGTCAGAGACTTTACGGGGAGTAATCGCGTGACTTCGGCGATGCTTTTGACTTCTTCGAAGTCTAGACGCAGCTCTACAGATCCATCGCGCTGTCGTGATAATCCGGTTCTGTGTTCGCGTGAGGTTTGAGGATCGGAGAACAGGGCAGTCAAGGTAAATGACTGAGCTTCTCGGTTGATCAACTCGCGTGCCTTTCGAGTGCGGAATGAATGTCCGGTTGAAAGGCACTGGATGGATTCGAGTATTGAACTCTTGCCTGATCCGTTGTTTCCAGTGATGAGATTCAGGCGAGGGTGGGGAGTCAGTGACAGTGTCTGAATGTTTCTGAAATCACTGACGTCCAGTTTGCCGAGAATCACAAACGCATCGGCATGACAACGTACTTGCTGTCACTGTTGGTTTCCGGTGTTATCAAGGCACTGCTGTTTCCGTCCTTGAGCAGAATTCGCGCGTTGACACTTTCCAGCGAGTTCAGGACATCCAGCAGATAGGTCACGTTGAAACCGATTTCTGCAGAATCCCCGGAGTAGTCGACTTCCAGTTCATCAATGGCTTCTTCCTGTTCAGGGTTGTTGCTGGAAATAGTGAGGGTGCCACTTTGAAGTGCGATTCGCACACCGCGGTATTTCTCGTTGGACAATACCGATGCACGAGTGAGTGACTGCTTCAGGGTCTGGCAATCGATCAGCAATTCCTTGTTGCCATCTATGGGAATGACGCGGTTGTAATCGGGAAAGCGACCGTCGATCAGTTTAGTGGTCAATCGAACCCCACCCACCTGAACCTGAAGATGCTGAGGTGTTACCAGTAGGGTCACGGGATCTTCGGATTCGACGCTGGCCAACAGGCGTTGCAATTCACCGACTGTCTTGCGAGGAATGATGGCTCTGACTGGGGTTTCGGGTTCGGCATCCGTTGCGCATTGAGCATAGGCCAGTCGATGTCCATCAGTGGCAACGCAGGAGAGTCGATCCGCACCGATTTCCAGCAGCATGCCATTCAGATAGAAACGCACATCCTGTTGTGCCATGGAGAAGGCTGTGTTCTTGATGCACTGCAATAAAACAGAGGCCGTCAAAATCACTTGTTGCGGTGCGTCAAGGGCATCGACATGAGGAAATTCGTTGGCAGGCAATGTAGCGAGCGTGAACTTGCTGCGACCGGATTTGAAGATGACCTTGTCACCCTGGAAATTGAAATCCACTCGAGCTGAAT
This sequence comes from Granulosicoccus sp. 3-233, assembly GCF_052681095.1. NCBI lineage: Bacteria > Pseudomonadati > Pseudomonadota > Gammaproteobacteria > Chromatiales > Granulosicoccaceae > Granulosicoccus > Granulosicoccus sp. 3-233. The sequence goes on along the minus strand of NZ_JBQYLE010000007.1, from coordinate 355,721 downwards.
CCGGCAGATGTTTGCAGATTTCCAGCAATTTTCTGGCAGGCACCGTGGTAGAGCCGGTTTGATCGATATGCATTTCGACTCTTGCCTGCATTTCGATTTCCGAATCGGTAGCCGTCAGAGTCAGGTAGCCATCGTCGGCAACCATCAAGACATTGCCAAGTATTGGAGAGGTCTGTTTGCGTTCAACAGCGCCTACTACGTGCTGCAAAGGCGTCAGCAAAGTCTCGCGTTGTGCACTGAATTTCATGGCTGATAGAAAAAGGTGTGTTTGTATTGTGTGTTTATGTTTATTACTACTACTGCGGGCAAAGTCTGTGGATAACCGCTTTTTTAGTAATTAAAACAATCGCTTGTGGATAAAATTCGGTCTGTATAACTGGCTTGACTCAACACGCTCTTCCTGTGAGAGAAATGTGGATAAGTCAGAGCCTCTGATAGCTTGCACACATTGCTGATAAGTTATCCACAGGGTTATACCGGAAGACAGGGGTTCCTGAAAGGGTAGCTAACGTCAGCTGGAAAGAGTTCGCAGCAGATTACTGTAGTCCTCGCGAATGCCTTCATCGGATTCCTGCAGCTCTACCACCTTGCGACAGGCGTGCAATACGGTCGTATGGTCTCTGCCACCGAATGCCTTGCCGATCTCTGGCAGGCTCTTGCTGGTGAGTTCCTTGGCCAGGGCCATGGCAATCTGACGGGGTCTGGCAACGGATCGAGACCGGCTCTTGCCGGAGAGATCCGCCAGGCGGATGTTGTAATACTCGGCTACGGTCTTCTGGATGTTCTCGACGCTGACCGTCTTGGCCTGTACCGCCAGCAGATCTGCCAGGGCTTCGCGCGTGAAGTCGAGCGTAATGGGGGTGCCGATCAGCTGTGAGTTGGCGATGACACGCTTCAGCGCACCTTCCAGTTCACGAACATTGCTGCGAATGCGTTTGGCGATGAAGAAGCTGACTTCCGAGGGCAGGGTGACACCGCGCTGCTCGGCCTTGCTGTTGAGAATCGCGACTCGCATCTCCAGTTCCGGCGGTTCGATCGCCACGGACAGTCCCCAGCCGAATCGGGTCTTGAGACGTTCTTCGAGACCATTGATCTCCTTCGGGTAACGATCGCAGGTCAGAACGATCTGCTGATTTCCCTCGAACAGCGCATTGAAGTTGTGGAAGAACTCTTCCTGAGTCTGTTCCTTGCCTGCGAAAAACTGGATATCGTCGATCAGCAAGGCATCCAGCCCCCGGTAATAGGCCTTGAATTCATTCATCTTGCCATGCTGCAGTGCATGGACCATCTCATGCACATAGGTTTCCGAATTGATATAGGAGACTCTGGCATCGGGCTTGTTGGCCAGAATTTCGTTACCGATGGCCTGCATCAGGTGGGTCTTGCCCAGTCCGGAGGCCCCGTAGATGAGGTAGGGATTGTAGGCTGTGCCCGGACTGCCACCGATCTGCAGGGCAGCGGCGCGACCCAACTGATTGCTTTTCCCTGCGACCAGCGTGTTGAAGCTGAACTCGGGTTTCAGATGAGAGTCGACTGGCGGCGTGCTCTTGGCCACCTGTGAGTGAGCGGGGGCGGACATTCGTCCCGATTCGCGTTCACTGGCGCGAGAGGACGTGGTCGTCTCGTTCTTTTCCTGAAAGGCTTGCTGCGCCTCGTTCGGTTGACCCGATCCGATGACCAGCTTGACCTGAATATCTTCCGGTGCCGTCAGAGCACTGGCAATTTCCTGGATGCGGGCGTGGAAACTGCTTTGCACCATGTCCAGCACGAATCGATTCGGGGCCAGTATGCGTAGCTGGTCTGATTCATGCCAGGCTTGCAGCGGACGAATCCAGGTGTTGAGTTGCTGGTCGGATAGCTCTTCTTCGAGCTTCAACAGACAGCGATCCCAAAGTGGTGCTCTCAACTGTGTGATCTCCGAGGCATGACAGGGGTAGGCAGACGGCAATGCTCGGTTGACCGAGGTTTGTCTGCAGGGGGGAGTGAACTCTACGTAAGAGCAATCCAATATTCAACGTCTAATCTTACTCGATGTTTTGACGATGAATACGCCTGATGCACCAAAGGATCCGTGATTTCCCGATCTTTGCACAGGCTTTGTCCGCAAGGCGGACAAGGGGTCATTGTGTCGCTGTTCCTTTTCTTCGGTCCAGACCATGACTGTCAGCTCTGTTCGACTGTCTGAGCATCGTGGCGGAACTGAAATGCGACGCAGACGGCAAGTCGCCGATCGGATCGTGCCGTGCGGTGGCGACTGGCGTTGCCATTGCATGCAAGGCAGCCGCTCGGGAGACCCCCCGAGAACACTTGTCGCACCGACTTTTCCGGACCCCGAGCCGCTGCAGACGGTGTAGTGAAGATATTCCCCAGACATGGCTTGACCCAGAGACAAAGTCAGATTATGATTGGGGGTTCGTTAACGACACGCGCAGCCCACTGGCTGCTATTCGAGTACAGCCGACATGAAAAGAACGTATCAACCGAGCAAGATCAAGCGTGCTCGCACCCATGGATTCCGCGCACGCAAAGCCACTCGTGGTGGACGTGCAGTGCTGGCAGCACGCCGCCGCAAGGGCAGGGCTCGCCTTAGCGCTTGAGTCGTATGTTGACGTCGCAAACTGACGACGTGTCAGCTTGCGACTCTTCAGCATATGTCAGGCGGGAGGCTGAAGTGACTGCCTCCCGCAATAGTGTCGATCGATCCTTTCCTCGTTCTGCACGGCTGTTGACCGGAGCTGACTACAGTCAGGTCTTCAAACAGAACAAGCGTTACTCCGACAAGTACTGGACCATACTGGTCAGGCGGAATGAAAGTGGGCTGTCACGGTTGGGATTGGCCATCGCCAAGAAACGGGCAAAGAGAGCGGTTGATCGAAACAGGATCAAACGAGTTGCCAGAGAAGCCTTTCGTGAACAGCGACCATCATTGTCAGGACTGGAACTGGTTGTCATGAACCGGGATGCCGCCTGTCATGCCTCTGCTCGCGATCTGCGTGATGCAATCGACCGCCTGTTGAGCAAGATGGCCCGCACGGCACCCAGGCATGGACACCTCACGGTTCCCACGGATAACTGATCCGTGATTCTCCGGCTCATCGCTTTCTATCGCCGATGGGTGAGCCCATTGTTGCCACCTCGCTGCCGTTTTGTGCCTAGTTGTTCAGAATACGCTGCGGAAGCGATAGCAACTCACGGTACACTACGGGGCGGAAAGTTGGCGGTGCTGCGAGTGTGTCGCTGTCATCCTTTTCATCCGGGTGGCTTTGACCCGGTTCCGCAAACCAGAAATCACTTGGTGGGACAAGAAGAGTCTGTTCGTCCTGCCGATTCCGATTCCCCTTCACTCGACCAATTCAAGAGTTAATGGACACCCAACGACTGCTGTTGTACCTCGCATTCGGTTTTCTGAGTCTGATCATCTATCAGACGTGGATGCAGGATTACCACACACCGGCACCCGTGGTGCAAACCTCGACGGATACGCCCGGAGCCACACCCACGTCTGCTGACGGATTGCCCGGAAACAGTTCGGCGGCCAATGCCAACGACATGCCCGGGGCGGTGGCCGGACCAGTAGCAACACCTGTAGCGCCAACGGCCGCAGCGGATGTACCGGTGGTTTCCGTGAGTACCGATGTCTTCAATGCGACCATCAGCGCATTGGGTGCCACCATCACCGGTGTCGATCTGAAAGACTATCCGGTGTCCATCGAACAGCCAGATACGCCGTTCACTCTGGTCAGCGACGATCCACTGCATTACCTGGTGGCTGAATCGGGGTTGCAGGCGCGTGCCAATGAACCCGCACCGACGCATCGTGAACTGATGCAGGCAGCACAGGACAGTTACAACCTCGAGGATGGGCAGAACACGCTGGAAATACCTTTTGTCTGGGATTCCGGAAACGGCATTACCGTCACCAAGACGCTGACGTTCACCCGCGGCAGTTACGAGGTTGGCGTCAACTATCTGATCAACAACGCCTCGGACTCGGACTGGACGGTCAATCAGTATCGCCAGTTGAAGCGAAAGCCGGGTACCAAGGATGAGAAGCAACAGTTCGTCAATACCTATATCGGTGCGGTAGTCAGCAACGACGAAGAGCGCTATAGCAAGGTCAAGTTCGGCGACATGGAAGACGAGAATCTGAATGTATCGGTAACCGATGGTTGGGTTGCGATGATTCAGCATTACTTCGCCGCGGCCTGGATTCCCAAGGCGGGTGAGCAGAACACCGCATACAGTCGTTACCTTGCGCAAGAGAACCATTACCTGATCGGCATGGTGTCCGGCAGCCAGGTCGTACCGGCGGGTCAGCAGGGTACGTTCGAAACCAAGGCGTATATCGGTCCGAAGGTGCAGGACAAGTTGTCTGCTGCCGCCGAGCATCTGGAACTCACTGTCGACTTCGGTTGGCTGACCATCATCGCCCAGCCGCTGTTCTGGTTGCTGAAGACCATCCATGGTCTCATCGGCAACTGGGGGTGGGCCATCATCTTCACCACCTTCATCATCAAGGCGGTGTTCTACAAGCTCTCCGAAGCCAGTTATCGCTCCATGGCCAAGATGAAGCTGCTGCAGCCCAAACTGGCTTCACTGAAGGAACGCTATGGCGACGATCGCACCAAGATGGGCCAGGCGACGATGGAGCTGTACAAGAAGGAGAAGGTCAATCCACTGGGTGGCTGCTTGCCGATGATCATTCAGATACCGGTGTTCATCGCACTGTACTGGGCCCTGCTGGAAAGTGTCGAACTTCGTCAGGCCCCGTTCATGCTGTGGATCCAGGATCTGTCCCTGCGTGATCCGTTCTTCATCCTGCCCATCATCATGGCAGCCACCATGTACTTCCAGCAGAAGCTGAATCCGGCGCCGGTTGATCCCATCCAGGCCAAGGTGTTTCAGTTCCTGCCACTGATCTTCGGTGTATTCTTTGCCTTCTTCCCGGCTGGTCTGGTGCTGTATTGGGTGGTCAACAACAGTCTGTCCATTGCCCAGCAGTACTACATCACGCGGCATGTTCTGGCTGACGATACGGACAGCAAGAAAACGAAGAAGAAAGGCAAGAAGTCCGACAAGTCCGATAAGTCCGACACGGAGACAAAGGCTCTTGACGTCGACAAGCCGGAAGTCAGCGCCAACGATTCCGACAGCGAGCCTTCTACCGATGATTCCGACAAGGACGACAAGCCGTCCAGGTAGTCATTGGTTCCGGAACCGGGGCAGCCATCCGGCTGGTTCCCCGGTCTGGTTCGCGCGGTGAGCACTAGCGGCGATACGATCGCTGCCATTGCCAGCGGCACAGGACGTGCTGGCATCGGAGTGGTCCGTATCAGCGGGCCACTGGCTCCGGCGATGGGCAGGAGCATTTGTGACCGGGACTTGCCGGTTCGAGAAGCCTGCTATCTGCCGTTTCTGGCCGACAATGGCGAGGTGCTGGACAGAGGCATCGCCTTGTTGTTCGAGGCTCCCCATTCCTTTACCGGTGAACATGTGCTGGAATTGCAGGGACATGGTGGTCCTGTGGTGCTGGACATGATCATGCAGCGCGCGCTGCAACTCGGCGCACGTCCTGCCAGGCCGGGCGAGTTTTCGGAACGGGCCTTTCTCAACGAGAAACTGGATCTTGCTCAGGCTGAGGCCATCAGCGATCTGATCGACAGCAGCAGTGTGGCTGCCGCGCGAGCCGCCGTACGATCCCTGAGCGGTGAATTCTCCGCGCATGTGGCAATCATTCAGGAAGAACTGATAGCGCTGCGCGTCTGGCTGGAAGCCGCACTGGATTTCAGTGAGGAGGAGATCGATTTTCTGGCGGAACCGGTTCTGCAGCAGCGAACCATCAATCTGATCAGCCAGTTCGATAGTCTGTTGGCCAGAGCGGAGCAGGGCCAGCGTTTGCGCGACGGTCTGACCATCGTCATTGCTGGTGTCACCAATGCGGGAAAATCGAGCCTGTTGAATGCACTGGCAGGAGTCGAATCGGCCATCGTCACGGATATCGAAGGAACAACCCGAGATGTGCTGCGCGAAGAAATATCCATAGACGGTGTTCCGCTGCATGTGGTCGATACGGCCGGCCTGCGCAGCACCGAGGACCTGGTCGAGCTGGAAGGCATCCGGCGAGCCCGTGTACAGATGGACAATGCCGATCACGTGCTGGTGATCATCGATGCAACACGACCCGAATTGCCGCCAGTCGAACTGCCCGACAGGGTCGCTCAGAGCGTCATCATCAACAAGAGTGATCAGGTCGATGAGCACAGGCTGAGCGCGCTGCGGGACGAATACGGTGCCAGCTTGTGCATTTCAGCCAAACACGGGCAGGGTCTGGATGCGTTGAAGGCGCACCTGCTGTCATTGGCCGGACACGACAGTGCGGTTGAAGGTGTCTACAGCGCACGTCGGCGTCATCTCGATGCGCTGTATCACGCCCGCGAGGCAACAGATGCCGCCCTGTACCGTTTGCGAGAATCCACCATGCCGGAGCTGGCCGCAGAGGAATTGCGCCTGGCGCAGCAATCACTGGATCAGATCACCGGGCGTTTCGACAGTGAGGATCTGCTGGGTCGGATATTTTCCGACTTCTGCATCGGCAAGTAAGGGAGCTGCCACGGTCGATACCGGTCCATGATCGATCGACGCTGGTGGCGCTCGCCTTGACTGCCTGGCCGGCCCTTGATAACGCAAGTCTGGCAAGTCTGGCAAGTCGGGCGCAATCCCGACATTGCATTGTTCGCCTTGTCAGCTGGGCTTCAGCCGGATTGTGTGGCAGCGCTGTCTTTATTGTCCATCGAAAGCCGCAGCGGCGGCATTCGATGGTCGAGCTTCGCACCGTTTCAACCAGCCCTGGATTGATGGTACATCCGGGGCCAGATCCGGAAACCAGGCAAAGGGTGAAGCGACCAGAAGATCAGCGGCAGAGTACTCGGATCCCAACAGAAAGTCGTTGCTGTTCAACGTGTTCTCCAATTGCCGTTTGAGTTCCGGAACACCACGAAACGTACTGTCCAGAACCGGGTGACTCAGTTCGGCAAAGTGATGCACCAACACGGGTTCAACCACATTGCCGTAGTAGGCGAGCCAGCTGAGGTAGCTGCCTCTGCCGGCAGCGCCGACTACCGGGGCCAGTGCCGATGGAAACAGATCGGTCAGATACAGGATGATGGCATTGGATTCACGAATGATGCAGCCATCGTGAACCAGCACTGGCACCTTGCCTTCCGGGTGTGGGTTGTCGGGATCGACCTGGCCGGATCCATCCTGACGCGGAATCGTGACCTGTCGAATCTCGACCTGATCGAGCGCATCGAGTTCGTGCAGCAGTTGCATGATCCGCGTCGAGCGGGACATTGGCGAATGAAACAAGGTCAGCATGGCAATCCGATTCTCCCGATGGTGTGAATGCAGGTACAGTATGCAGCAGCCTCCTGTCAATTTCTGTCAGTAACCGCATGGCCCGTTCCGATCGACTATTGCGCCTGCTACAGGCAATACGAACCTTTCCACCGCCGGTAACTGCGGCCGTTCTGGCTCGGGAAACCGGTGTGTCGGAACGTACCCTGTACCGGGATATCAACAGCCTGCGTTTGTCGGGTGTCCTGATCGACGGTTCTCCCGGCTACGGTTATTGCCTGACGGAAGATCCTTCGCTGCCACCGCAGAATTTCTCCAGACTGGAAATCGAAGCGCTGGTACTGGGTCTGGGCTATGTGCGTTCACGCGGTGACGCAGCACTGGCAGAAGCCGGGCAGCTGGCACTGTCCAAGATTACTGCAACCCTGCCGGAGCGGTTGCAAAGGCAGGTAGCGCACGCGGTACTGAAAGTCTATCGACCCTGTCCGGCCCTGGAAGAGCCGGACGGGCCTACGCTGGAACTGATTCGGGAAGCCAGCTGGTCGGAAATGGCCTTGGACATGCGTTATCTATCGGCTACGGAGCAGCGTACCGAAAGACGCATATTTCCACTGTCGGTGGTTTATCTCGAAGAGTCCATCATGCTGCTTGCCTGGTGCAGATTGCGTCGAGATTTCCGCATGTTCCGCGTCTCACGCATTCTCGATGTCGCACCCAGCGACGAGAGCTTTCAACCCCGCCGCGCAAGCTTGCTGCGCGAATACCTGCAGCAACTGGCCAGCCGTGAGGATTCAGCCAGATTGTGATACGCAGCGACCCCACCGCCTGATCATCCAATGCCAGCCTCGGCGACCTTCAGGGACTTCGAGGCATCGAACTGCATGGATGCAAGTCTGGCATACAGCCCATTGCCGTTCAACAGCTCACGATGCGTGCCGGATTCGATGACTCGGCCCTGATCCAGTACCAGTATCCTGTCGGCATTGATGATGGTGGCAAGGCGATGAGCGATCACCAGCGTGGTCCGACCACTCATGGCTCGATCCAGTGCCATCTGCACCTTGCGCTCGCTTTCGGCATCCAGAGCACTGGTCGCTTCATCGAGCAATAATAGCGGCGGGTTCTTCAACAAGGCCCGCGCAATCGACAATCGCTGCCGTTGGCCACCGGAGAGGCGCACCCCTTTCTCCCCCAGATACGTGTTGAAACCGGCCGGCAGACGCTCGATGAATTCCAGTGCCTGCGCATCGCTGGCCGCCTGCCTGACTTCCTCGTCGCTGGCATCCGGCTTGCCGTAACGCAGATTGGTGGCAACATCCTCCGAGAACACGACACTATCCTGTGACACGAAGCCGATGGCATCGCGCAGTTCGTGCAACTGCAAGTCGGCGATCGGCGTGCCATCGAACGTGATGCTGCCCGTCAGCGGGTCATGGAAACGCAGCAGCAATTGCAATACGGTTGTCTTGCCGGCACCCGAAGGTCCGACCAGTGCGATCGTCTGGCCCGGTTCCAACGTGAAGTCCAGATCGGACAGTGCCAGCTCGTCTGGCCGACTGGGATATCTGAACGACACTTCATTGAACGCTATCCTGGCACCGGCTGCGCCATTCGCAGGTTTTTCCAGATGACGGTTGCCGGATATGATGCCTGGTCGGGCATCCAGCAATTCCAGCAGGCGCTCGGTGGCACCGGCAGCGCGTTGCACATCACCCAGAACCTCGGCCAGCGCACCCGTGGAGCCGGCAACCAGTGCGGCATACAGCATGAATTGCGTCAACAGGCCGGGTGACATGCGGCCCTCGAGCACCGCCTGAGCGCCCAGCCACAGCACGAAGACGATGCAGCCGAAAACCAGAGTGATGGCCAATGCGGTCAGGTAGGAGCGGTTGCGATTGCGCCGGATCGCGCTGTGGAAAGCGGCATTCGTGGCAACCTGGTAACGACTGCTTTCCATGTCCTCGCGCACATAGCTCTGCACGGTCGACATGGCATTGAGTGTTTCATTGGCCAGCGCACCGGTATCTGCCAGACGATCCTGACTGTCGCGGGAGAGTTTGCGAACGCGGCGACCGAACACCAGAATGGGCACGACCACGACCACCAGCAGCCCGACGATGATGCTGGCCAGTTGCGGGCTTGACCAGATCATCATCAGCAAGGCGCCGATGAACAGCAGGCTGTTGCGCAAGCCCAGTGAAATGCTGGAGCCGATCAGCGATTGAATGAGGGTGGTGTCGCTCGACAAGCGAGACTGGACTTCACCGGTGCGCAGGGTTTCGAAGAACACCGGGTCTTGCCGCAATACCTGGTCATAGACCGCCTGGCGCAGGTCGGCCGTGATGCGATCACCCAGCCAGGCGACGCAGTAATAGCGCACGGCTGTGGCCACGGCCAGAACCAGAGCCACCGCAAACAGTGCCAGAAACACGCTGTTGACATGCCCGGCATCGATGGCGCTCCCGAGCGCGGCGTCCGGTTGGCTGAAACCACGGTCGATCAGAAAGCGGAATGCGGTGGGGATGGTGAGCGTGGCAGCGGCCGCAATCAGCAAGGCCGTGCCTGCGAGCATGACGCGCCCGCGGTAAGGTGCCAGAAAGGGCTGCAGTCGGAACAGGGTTTTCCACGCAGAGCGATGCGACGCCGCTGACGCCTCCCTGCTGTTGTTTTCATCGACGTCTGACACGGTATGCGGGCACTCGTTATGGAGCATGACTGGTGCGGTGCCTGCTGACGGGCCTCCGCCTGAAATTCGCCGACACGGGTGCATCAGGTGTGGATGTCGGTGACAAAACATGCAGAGTATGGGGGCTGTGCGAGGTGTGGCAAGGTTCCGCGTGCCCGGAGCGCTTTCTTTCAGCCCCCTTGGCCTTATAATGGCAGGCTGTAGCGAGTGAGCACTGACATGCAGTACCCAACAGTTTTTGACGTGATCGTGGTCGGTGGTGGCCATGCCGGCACAGAGGCCGCTCTGGCGGCTGCGCGTTCGGGCGCCAGCACACTGCTGCTGACCCACAATATCGATACCCTGGGCCAGATGAGCTGCAATCCGGCCATCGGTGGTATCGGCAAGGGCCACCTGGTTCGTGAAATAGACGCGCTGGGCGGGGCCATGGCCAAGGCGGCTGACCAGGCCGGTATCCATTTCAGAACGCTGAATTCGCGCAAGGGGCCGGCGGTTCGTGCCACACGGGCACAGGCGGACCGCCAGCTGTATCGCGTAGCCATTCGCAGGATCATCGAGAACCAGCCGAACCTGACTCTGTTCCAGCAGGCCGTGGACGATCTGATCATGAGCCCGGAGTCCGCTGCCGGTTCCGGTGACGCACGCGTCACGGGCGTCATCACGCAGCTGGGGGTGCATTTTCAGGCGCGCAGCGTGGTCATGACGGTCGGTACCTTCCTGGCTGGCAAGATTCACGTGGGCGAGGCCAATCATGCCGCTGGCCGTGCCGGAGATCCGCCTGCAATGACGCTGGCACAACGCATGCGCGACATGCCGTTCGAGATCGGTCGCCTGAAGACCGGTACGCCGCCGCGAATCGACGGTCGCAGCATCGACTACAGCACGCTGCAGGCACAACCCGGTGACTCACCAAGACCGGTGTTCTCCTATCTGGGCAGCACCGCTGATCATCCCGAGCAGGTGCATTGCCACATCACCGAAACCAACCAGCGTACCCACGACATCATTCAGGGTGCCCTGCATCGCTCGCCGTTGTTCTCGGGCGATATCGAAGGGGTCGGACCACGCTACTGTCCGTCCATCGAGGACAAGGTGGTGCGTTTCAGCGACAAGGATTCGCATCAGATCTTCATCGAACCGGAAGGCCTGAATACCCATGAGGTCTATCCCAACGGGATTTCCACCAGTCTGCCCTTCGATGTGCAGATCGACTATGTGCAATCCATTCGCGGGTTCGAAAAGGCCCACATCACACGTCCCGGTTATGCCATCGAATACGATTTCTTCGACCCGAGAGGCTTGCGTGCATCCCTGGAGACCAAGACCGTCAATGGTCTGTTCTTTGCCGGGCAGATCAATGGCACCACCGGTTATGAAGAGGCAGCCGCACAGGGTCTGGTGGCTGGTCTGAATGCCGCCCGGCAGGTGCGGGACGAAGCGCCCTGGACGCCCAGACGCGATGAGGCCTATATCGGTGTTCTCATCGATGATCTGATCACCCGGGGCACACGTGAACCGTATCGCATGTTCACCAGTCGCGCCGAATATCGTCTGAAACTGCGTGAAGACAATGCCGATCTTCGTCTGACAGAGCTCGGCAGGGCAATGGGTCTGGTCGATGAGCATCGCTGGCAGGCCTTCAGCGAGAAGGCCGAGGCCATCGAATCGCTGAAAGCGGCTCTTCATGACCGCTGGGTACGTACCGGTACACCGGAGGCAGCTACGCTGATCGAGCGCACCGGCATGAAACTGGCGCGAGAACGACGGTTCACCGAATTGCTGAAGATGCCGGAAATTCATCTGGCCGAACTGCTGGACATCGCTGCCCCCGAGCTGTCCGATCTGCCGCCGCAGGTGGTGGAACAGGTCGAGATTCAGGGCAAGTACGCCGGTTATCTGGATCGCCAGCAGGCGGATATCGACAAGGCACTGACACAACAGGAAATCCGATTGCCCGACTCCCTCGATTACAGCGACGTGGTCGGTCTGTCCAACGAGGTGCGTCAGAAATTCAGCGAGAACCGTCCAGGCACCATTGGTCAGGCGTCGCGTATTTCCGGTGTCACCCCGGCGGCCATTTCACTGCTCCTGGTGCATCTGAAAAAGCAGTCATTGAAGCAAAGTGCCTGAAACCACTGGCGGATCGAAACCGAACGTGAGTCCTGACAGTCATCTGCGTGAAGCACTGGATCGAGGTCTGCGGACACTGGCCCATGCCGGTACGCCGGTTGGGGATATCGGCGAACAGGAGCGCGATCGTCTGATCCGGCTGGTGGCATTGCTGGGCAAGTGGAACAAGGTCTACAACCTGACAGCGGTCAGGGATGCGCGGCAGATGGTCGACCGGCATCTGCTGGACAGTCTGGTGATGACTCGCTGGCTGCCGGATGCGCAGGCAGGCGATCCAGCGGTGTACGACGTCATGGACGTGGGGACCGGGGCCGGTCTGCCGGTGTTGCCACTGGCGCTGGTTCGCCCGGATCTGCGTTTTCTGTCGGTGGAATCCAATGGCAAGAAAACCCGATTCCAGCAACAGGCCGTCCTCGAACTGGGACTGACCAATGTCACCGTGCTGCAGGAGCGCATCGAGAACGTGAACGATCGCGCACGGCTGGTTCTCTCCAGAGCCTTTACGGCGCCGGTGGATTTTCTGCGTATCGCGCAGGCGCTGTGTGTGCCCGAGGGCAAGGTTGCCGTCATGCTGGGACGAGCCGAACGCCTGCCTGACAGCCTGCAGCCTCATTACGAGTTGCGGGAACTGGTGGAAGTCGCGGTCCCTGGCACGGATTCGGCGCGACATGTCGCCCTGTGCCAACGACAGTACGGATAATGGATTACACTGCGCCAATGAGTCGAATCATCGCCGTAGCCAACCAGAAGGGTGGGGTTGGAAAAACCACAACGACAGTCAATCTGTCTGCTGCGCTTGCCAGTATGCAAAAGCGCGTGCTGCTCATCGACCTCGATCCTCAGGGCAATGCCACGATGGGCTGTGGCATTGACAAGTACGAGGTCGAGGCGGGAATTTTTGAAGTACTGGTCGATGGCATGTCGGTGCCCGAGGCCAGCCAGAAATCACCGGAAAACGGCTGTGACGTGCTGCCCGCCAATTCGGATCTGACCGCGGCTGAAATCGAGCTCATGAACATGGAGCAGCGTGAACAACGTCTGCATCAGGCCCTGGAAGCCGTTCGTCAGGATTACGACTTCGTGCTGATCGACTGCCCTCCGTCCCTGAATATCCTGACCTTGAATGCATTCGTGGCGGCAGATAGCGTACTGGTGCCGGTGCAATGCGAATACTACGCACTGGAAGGTCTGTCGGCGCTGCTGGAGACCATCGAAGGGGTTCGCGAAAGCGTCAATCCCGATCTGGCCATCGAAGGCCTGCTGCGAACCATGTATGACGGTCGCAATCGTCTGGGCAGCGAAGTCTCGGCACAACTGATCGAACATTTCGGCGAGCAAGTCTTTCGTACCGTGGTACCACGCAATGTGCGGCTGGCCGAAGCGCCGAGTCATGGCATATCGATCATGGAATACGATGGCACTTCCCGGGGCGCTCTGGCCTATCTGGCCCTGGCTGGCGAAATCCTGCGTAATCGCAGCCGCGCTGCCCAGTCGGCAACCAGTACTGAGACAGCCGCAGCGGCAGTGGCTGCTGGCACGCAGAGCGATGCCGAAGCCGACCAGACTCAGCTGATCCAGCCACCGGGTAAGGAGAACGACTCGGCTGCCGAACCGGATGGAGAGGCCGGGCAGGGCACGGGCGGGCAGGAACAACCAGCGGTGGACGACGCTGCGAACCCGGCCGCTGGCGATACGACCGCGGAGGACTATCCGCAATCGGCAGAAATTGACAATGATGAGTCGGCATTCGCCAATGCCGAACACATCGATATCGGTGTGCCGGATCAGTCCGAGACCGGTTCCCGGGAAGAAGACGCCACAGATTCGTCCAGACACGCTACCTTGAAGCCAGATACCGAATCCGCCGATGGCTAAACGACCCCGCATGGGCCGCAATCTGGATGCCTTGCTGGGAGGGTCCACTCGCGAGCGAAAAGGCAGACAATCCAGTGCAGCGCAAGCTGCTGCAACGGAGCGTGCCGATGATTCCGGCGATACCATCACGGAGCAGGCTGATCAGACAGGCTCGGCTAACGATGGCGCTGCAACCGACCGCACGCTCACCGACCCTCAGGCGGATGCAGCAGATTTCGCGCTGACGCCGCCAGCCACGGCACCGAAGGAGGAAACAGCTGCCGAGGCGACCGTTACCCCTGTGGCCGAGCCGGCTGAGTCCGAGGCCGTGGACAATTCCGCGGCAGCGGCCGAGACCGCCTCGCAAGCTGCAGTTGCCAAGTCGAACCACGACGCCGCGAGGGCCGTGGCAGAGGAAGTCATTGCCGGTACCGATGATCGCTTTCGCATGGTCGGTGTGGACCAGATCCGTCGCGGCAGCTACCAGCCCAGACGACTGTTCGACAAGGAACTGTTGCAGGAGCTGGCTGACTCGATCAAGGCCGAAGGTCTGATCCAGCCCATTATCGTACGACCCTTTGCCGGTGCCTATGAGCTGGTGGCCGGAGAACGGCGCTGGCGGGCAGCACAACTGGCAGGCATGGCGGAGATTCCTGCCATCATTCGCGACATGCCGGACAAGTCCGTGGCAGCGGTCTCCGTCATCGAGAACATTCAGCGCAAGGATCTCAACCCGCTGGAGGAAGCTGCAGCCTTTGAGCGCCTGTGCGATGAGTTCGGCATGACGCACAAGGCGGTGGCCGAATCTGTAGGGCGTTCGCGGGCATCCGTGACAAACCTGATGCGATTGCTGGAGCTGCATGACGAGGTCAAGGTGCTGGTCGACAAGGGTGAACTCGAGATGGGACACGCCCGAGCGATACTGGGTGCGCCGAAGGATCGCCAGCATGGACTGGCCAAGGATGTGATCAAGCGTGGTCTGACGGTCAGAGCCGTTGAGAAACTGGTTCGTGAGATGACCGAGGAAGGCGACAAGGCGCAGGCTCGCAAATCCGCAACCATGGCCGATCCCGACATCGAGCGGCTGAGCAAGAAGCTCGGCGAGACACTGGGTGCGACCGTACGCATACAGCACAAGAGCAGCGGCCGCGGCAAGCTGGAGATCAATTACGCCTCGGTGTCCGAACTGCAAGGCATACTCGCCCATATCAAGTAGTGGTCAGGCGCCACCGGAGTGACACCCTTGCCAGCGTCAGGTATTTTCATGCACTGATGCCTGCAGCGCAGTGCTTGCCACGCCTTGTATTGACGCAGGCTATGATCAACAATTAGCCCGAATTGCGTCCTTCTGTTTGAAAACGCTGTTATAATTTCGCTGTTCGAAATCAGGTGTAGGACTTCACGTCAGGTCCTGAACCAAAGCAGATACCCAGGGCGGTGTAATGCAACAGGCTGAACGGCGGTTGCGCGTTATCAGGCTAATCTTGATCTGGCAACTCGTTGGTGCAGTGGTAGTAGGTTTAGCAGGTTTTTTCTGGAATCGGGATGTGGCTCTTGCGGCATTCCTGGGTGGGTTGACAGTCGTCCTGCCAAATTCCTATTTTGCCTATCGTGCCTTCCGGTATCGAGTGGCAAGAGCTGCACGATTGATTGTGCGGTCGTTTTACGCAGGGGCTGCGGGCAAGATGCTGCTTACAGCCGGTATGTTCACGTTGGTGTTCATCAACCTGAACCCGTTGAATGCTCCGGCAGTATTCATCGGCTTCGCATTGGTGCAGACACTCAGCTGGGTCGTGCCGTTGGTCATAAGCAGGCAGGAAGCTGCCGAAGTCAGTTTGAGTGTTTCAGAAAAATAAGTTGTAGTTGTAGAATTCAGTAGCCGTTATAGACTCCAGTCCAGACTCAAGCAACGAAACCATGGCCAGCAACAGCGCACCAACATCCACAGAGTATATTCAGCACCATTTGCAGAATCTGGTGTTCGGCTATCACCCTGAAAACGGCCTGGGCATTGCCCACAGTGGCACTGAAGCCGCGGAGATGGGGTTCTGGGCAATCAACCTGGATTCCATGTTCTTCTCCATCGTTCTGGGCGCGTTCTTCATCTGGTTGTTCAAGAAGGCTGCTGACAGCTTCACTTCCGGTGTCCCGGGACTGCTGCAGGCGTCCATCGAGGTCATTGTCGAATTTGTCGATACCAATGTGCGCGATACGTTTCACGCCAAGAACCCCATGATCGCGCCGATGGCGCTGACGATCTTCGTCTGGATCTTCCTGATGAACCTCATGGATCTCATCCCGGTGGACTTCGTGCCACGTCTGGGCGAAGCCATTGGTATCCCCTATCTGAAAATCGTACCGAGCACTGATGTCAACGTCACCATGGGCCTGTCGTTGTCGGTCTTTGCACTGATGATCTACTTCAGTATCAAGGTCAAGGGCGCCATGGGTTTCGTCAAGGAACTCACGCTCATGCCGTTTGGCAGCAGTAATCCTGTCATCCAGGCAATTCTCGTCCCGGTCAATCTGTTGCTGGAAGGTGTCAGTCTGATTTCGAAGCCCATTTCTCTGGCGCTTCGACTCTTCGGTAACATGTACGCGGGCGAGCTGATCTTCATTCTGATAGCGTTGCTGCCTTTCTGGGCTCAGTGGATGCTGTCAGTGCCCTGGGCGATCTTCCACATTCTTGTTATCACCCTGCAAGCGTTCATCTTCATGATGTTGACCATCGTCTACATGGCCATGGCGCACGAGCATCATTAAACGTAGTTTTTTCCACCAGTCCTACTCTTTACTTTTTAACCCTTTAAATCTCTTGGAGTTCTCATGGAAACTGTCGTAGCCTCAACTGCCATCGCCGTCGCGATCATGATCGGCCTAGCTGCTCTGGGTACTGCTATCGGCTTCGCGCTGCTTGGTGGTCGCTTTCTCGAAGGTGCAGCTCGTCAGCCTGAAATGGTGCCAATGCTGCAGGTCAAGATGTTCATCGTTGCGGGTCTGCTTGATGCGATTCCCATGATCGGTGTTGGTATCGCCCTGTTCTTCGTATTCGCTAACCCGTTTGTCGGCCAGATCGCAGGCTGATCAAACAATCGACTAACGAGAGGCAAGGCATATGAACCTGAACCTGACATTGCTCGGCCAGGCCATTTCGTTTGCCGTGTTTGTTCTCTTCTGCATGAAGTATGTCTGGCCACCGATTATCAATGGCCTGCGCGAAAGGCAGGCGATGATAGCGGGCGGACTGGCTGATGCTGAAAAAAGCTCCCAGAAGCGCGAAGAAGCAGAGGCTGAAATCGCTGCATTGCTTCAGGACGCCAAGGCGCAAGCAGCAGAGATAGTGGCTCAAGCACACAAACGTGGTAACGAGATGGTCGAATCATCCAAGGATGCAGCACGCACCGAAGGTGAAAGACTCAAGCAAAGTGCCCAGGCAGAAATCGATCAGGAAGTGGTCGGTGCAAAAGAAGGTCTGCGCAAGCAGGTTGGCTTGCTCGCTGTAGAAGGAGCAAGACGAATTCTTGGCAGTGAAGTTGATCAGGAAAAGCACAACGCGGTCATCGACGACCTCGTCAAGCAGATCTAGATCGACCGATACAACAGCGCAGGCACTACTGAATCGCGACCCGGGGAGTTCGTCTGTAAACCGGGTAGCACGAGATAGCGTCACAGAACAGCGGCAACGACAAGCAGGTACGAAACATGGCATCCGAATCGACAACAGCACGACCCTACGCTAGAGCCATTTTCGAACTGGCTTCAGAGCGCGGTGGCTATGACGAATGGTCAGGCCGTCTCGGTTACTGGGCATCGGTCGTTCAGGACGAGGCCATTCGTACTCGACTGGCTGAGCCTGGCATCACTGCCCAGGCGAAAGCCGATCTCATCGCGAAGGTGTCTGACGGGCTTGATGGCGACAGCCTCAACTTGCTGAAGATGCTTGCTGAAAACGACCGACTGGCTTCATTGCCGGACATGTATCAACAATACGAGCAGCTCCGGCGCGAAGCTCAGGGTGAAGAGGAAGCCCATGTCATCAGCGCGTACGCACTGACCGATGAGCAGGCCTCCAGCATTGAAGAAGCGCTGGGTAAAAGGCTCTCACGCAAGGTCAAGATCACCAGCGAGGTTGATCCTGATCTGATCGGTGGTGCCGTCATACGTGCCGGAGACCTGGTCATCGACGGATCCATTCGCGGCCGTCTAGCAGCACTGGAACAATCCGTCGCCAGCTGATGCACCTGATGTCAGGCAACTGACCGATGGCGCACGCTGACCCGACCCTGCAGATTTCAAGAGACTAAATAGACCCATGCAACAACTGAATCCATCCGAGATCAGTGACCTGATCCGGGAGAAAATCGGTAATACCGATACTGCTGCCAACGTTCGAACCGAAGGTACCATCGTCAGTCTGAATGACGGTATCGTTCGAATCCATGGCCTTACGGATGCACTGTCCGGTGAGATGATCGCGTTTGATGATGGCCTGTATGGTCTGGCATTGAACCTCGAACGTGACTCTGTCGGTGCGGTTGTACTCGGTAACTATGAACACCTGAAAGAAGGCGACAAGGTACGTTGCACCGGCAAGGTACTGGAAGTACCGGTCGGCAATGAACTGCTCGGTCGTGTGGTCAACGCTCTGGGTGAGCCCATCGACGGCAAGGGCCCCATCAACGCCGCACAGACTTCCCCGATCGAAAAGATTGCACCGGGCGTAATCGACCGTCAATCGGTTGATGAGCCGGTACAGACCGGTCTGAAAGCCATCGATGCGATGGTACCGGTTGGCCGAGGACAGCGAGAGCTGATCATCGGTGACCGCCAGACAGGTAAGACGGCAGTTGCCATCGACGCCATCATCAACCAGAAAGGCACAGGCATCAAATGTGTCTACGTGGCCATCGGACAGAAGCAGTCAACCATCGCCAACGTGGTATCGAAACTGGAAGAGCATGGTGCTCTGGAGAACACCATCGTTGTTGCAGCAGGCGCAGCGGATTCTGCAGCGATGCAGTTCGTCGCTCCTTACGCCGGTTGCACCATGGGTGAATACTTCCGTGACCGCGGTGAAGATGCTCTGATCGTTTATGACGATCTGACCAAGCAGGCCTGGGCATACCGTCAGGTATCTCTGCTGCTGCGTCGTCCTCCAGGTCGTGAAGCCTATCCCGGTGACGTTTTCTACCTGCATTCACGTCTGCTTGAGCGTGCTTCACGCGTCAATGCCGAGTACGTCGAGAAATTCACCAACGGTGAAGTGAAAGGCAAGACCGGTTCTCTGACTGCTCTGCCGATCATCGAAACTCAAGCGGGTGACGTATCGGCTTTCGTACCGACCAACGTCATCTCCATCACCGATGGTCAGATCTTCCTCGAAACCGATCTGTTCAACGCCGGTATTCGCCCAGCGATCAACGCTGGTCTGTCGGTATCGCGAGTTGGTGGTGCAGCACAGACCAAGATAATCAAGAAGCTCGGTGGTGGTGTTCGACTGGCACTGGCCCAGTATCGTGAACTGGCGGCATTTGCCCAGTTCGCATCCGACCTTGACGAAACGACCAGAAAGCAGATCGAACGTGGTCAGCGAGTGACCGAACTGATGAAGCAGAAGCAGTATGCGCCTCTGTCAATCGGGCAGATGGGTGTCTCTCTGTTCGCTGCCAACGAAGGTTACCTCGACGACGTGGCCGTCAACAAGATCGTGTCATTCGAAGAAGCAATGCATGACTACTTCGCTTCCAACCATCAGGAGCTGCTTGATCAGGTCAATGCATCCGGTGACTGGAACGACGATATCCAGGCAGCGTTCAAGAAGGGTCTTGATGCGTTCAAGGCTAGCGGAAGCTGGTAAGCGCTCATGGCTTCCGGTAAGGAGATACGCACGCAGATCAAGAGTATCCAGAATACTCAGAAGATCACCAAAGCCATGGAAATGGTAGCTGCGTCGAAAATGCGCAAGGCCCAGGATCGCATGCGTGCGAACCGGCCTTACTCGTTGAAGCTCAGGAAGGTAGTGGGTCATATTGCATCGGCCAGTGTCGAATACAAGCACCCCTACCTGATCGAACGTCCTGAGCCGAAGCGTGTTGGATATATCGTCGTGTCGACCGACCGCGGTTTGTGCGGCGGTCTGAACACCAATATATTCAAGACAGCGGTGAACTCCATGAAACAGTGGAGTGAGCAGGACATCGAAATCGATATCTGCACCATCGGCAAGAAAGCTCAGAATTTCTTCCGAGGTATTGGTGCCAATATCGTGGGTAGCACGACGGATCTGGGCGATGCCCCCGAACTGGCGACTCTTCTCGGTGCCATTCGAGTCATGCTGGACAAGTACGATGCCGGTGAGATCGACAGACTGTTCATCGTCGAGAACGAATTCATCAACACGATGACTCAGACACCGACAGTGACGCAACTGCTTCCTGCAGTGGCAACTCTGGAGAGCCACACGGATTACGGCTGGGACTATATCTACGAGCCCGATGCGGCTGAAGTCCTCGATCATGTGATGGAGCGATACATGGAGTCGCTGGTCTACCAGGCCGTTGTCGAGAACGTGGCCTGTGAGATGGCTGCTCGCATGATCGCGATGAAGAGTGCATCGGACAATGCAGGTGAGCTGATAGACGACTTGCAGCTGGTCTACAACAAGGCTCGTCAGGCGGCTATCACCCAAGAGATATCCGAGATCGTCGGCGGCGCTGCGGCTGTCTAGATCCGACTACAGAATAAATTACAGGCGGAAACAAGCATGAGTACAGGAAAAGTAGTGGAGATCATCGGCGCGGTCATCGACGTCGAATTTCCGCGTAATGCCGTACCGAAGATCTACGATGCACTGACCGTTGCCAACAACGAAACGGTTCTTGAAGTGCAAGGTCAGCTGGGCGACGGTATTGTGCGAACCATCGCAATGGGTACCTCTGACGGACTCAAGCGTGGCTTGGAAGTCAGCAACACGGGTGCTCCCATTTCGGTTCCGGTCGGTGAGGCGACACTGGGTCGAATCATGAACGTTCTGGGACAGCCCATTGATGAAGCGGGTCCGATTGCCACCGAAGAGCGCATGCCGATCCACAGAGAGCCACCTACCTATGCAGAACAGTCAGGTTCTACCGAACTGCTGGAAACCGGCATCAAGGTAATCGATCTGCTTTGCCCGTTCGCCAAGGGCGGTAAGGTTGGTCTGTTTGGTGGTGCCGGTGTAGGCAAGACCGTCAACATGATGGAACTGATTCGTAACATCGCTGCCGAGCACTCCGGATTCTCGGTCTTCGCAGGTGTTGGTGAGCGAACTCGTGAAGGTAACGACTTCTATCACGAAATGAAGGATTCCAACGTACTGGACAAGGTATCCCTGGTATACGGTCAGATGAACGAGCCACCGGGCAACCGTCTGCGAGTTGCCTTGACAGGTCTGACCATGGCGGAATTCTTCCGTGACGAAGGTCGTGACGTTCTGATGTTCATCGACAACATCTACCGTTACACACTGGCCGGAACCGAAGTATCGGCACTGCTGGGTCGTATGCCTTCTGCGGTAGGTTATCAGCCAACACTTGCTCAGGAAATGGGTGCTCTTCAGGAACGTATCACCTCTACCAAGACTGGTTCCATCACGTCCATCCAGGCGGTATACGTACCGGCGGATGACTTGACCGACCCCTCTCCAGCAACCACTTTTGCTCACCTGGATGCAACGGTTGTACTGTCTCGAAACATCGCCGAGCTGGGTATCTACCCTGCGGTGGATCCACTGGATTCCACATCTCGTCAGCTGGATCCTCTGGTTGTTGGTGAAGAACACTACAACTGTGCTCGTGGTGTTCAGAACACGCTGCAGCGATACAAGGAACTGCGTGACATCATCGCGATCCTGGGAATGGATGAATTGTCCGAGGAAGACAAGCAGGTCGTATCCCGTGCCCGTAAGGTGCAGCGTTACCTGTCTCAGCCATTCTTCGTGGCAGAAGTATTCACCGGTTCACCTGGCAAGTACGTTTCACTGAAAGACACCATTCGTGCGTTCAACGGCATCGTTGCCGGTGAGTACGACCATTTGCCAGAGCAGGCTTTCTACATGCAGGGCACGATCGAAGAAGTGCTTGAGAAGCATAATAAAGAGGCCGCGTAATCATGGCCTCCTCTCTCAGAGTCGAGATCGTCAGCGCCGAGAACGAGATCTGGAGTGGCGAGGCCTCGATGGTCAGCGCTTCTGCCCAGATGGGTGAGGTTGGTATTGCGCCTGGCCACGCACCGTTCATCACCCGCATCAAGCCGGGTGAGGTTCGGGTAAAGCCTCTGGACAACAGTGAAGAGCTGGATATCTACGTATCCGGTGGCATTCTGGAAGTCCAGCCGCATATCGTCACCATCATGGCCGATACCGCTTTGCGTGTCGAAGAACTCGATGAAGCCTCTGCGCAGAAAGCCAAGGACGAAGCCGAAGCGGCTCTGGCCGGCGGAACGCCTGGCGAGATCGATTTCAAGGCCGTACAGGCGCAGCTGGCAGAAGCCTCTGCTCAGTTGCAGTTGATCAAGAAACTGCGTCGCTAGTTCTCGACTGCAGACAGCAAGAAGAAGCCCGGAGCCTGCGAAGGTGTCCGGGCTTTTTTTTGCCCGGTATTCGACACGTCGAAAAGGGAAGTTTTACCAGGAAACCATCAACGGAACGAACAAGCACATGGACATCGACCAGATACGATCACAGTTCCCCGGCACCTCCTCGGTGACTCACCTGATTGCCTCGGGAGCCGGTCTGATGCCATTGCCTGTGACGGCAGCGATGTCAGCGCATCTGGAACTGGAACAACGCCTGGGTGGGTACGAAGCGCATGCGGCGAGAGCAGATGAGCTGGATGCCGTTTATGCAGATGTGGCATCTCTGCTGAATGCCCAACCAGAGGAGATCGCACTGCTGGAAAATGCGACTGCAGCCTGGTGCCAGGCGTTCTATGCATTGCCTTTGAAGGCTGGCGACAGGATTCTGACCTGTGAGGCTGAGTATGCCGCGAATTACGTGGCCTTTCTGCAGAGGAAGAAGCGCGATGGCATCGTGATCGATGTCATCCCCGGTACTGCCAGCGGTGAACTGGATGTGCAGGCACTGGAGCAGATGATCGACGAACGAGTGAAACTGATTGCGATCACCTGGATACCCACCAATGGTGGATTGGTCAATCCGGCAGAAGCGGTGGGCAGGGTAGCCAGTGAACGAGGTATTCCCTATCTGCTGGATGCCTGTCAGGCCATTGGCCAGATGCCGGTGGATGTGCAGGCATTGCGTTGTGACTTTCTTTCGGCAACCGGGCGAAAGTTTCTGTGCGGACCACGGGGCACAGGCTTTCTGTACATCAGAAAACCATGGGTGAGCCGATTGGAGCCGGCCATGATCGACCATTTTGCTGCACCCTGGGTTGCCAGCGATCGCTATGAATTGCGTGAGGATGCGAGACGTTTCGAAAATTGGGAAAATTCCTATGCCCTCAGGGCCGGTCTGGGTGCGGCCATTCGTCACGCCATGTCGGTAGGTCTGGAACGTATACAGGAACGTGCCTGGGAGCTGGCGGATTACGCCAGAACCCGAATTGCAGATATCCCTGGTGCCACGGTCCATGATCTCGGGCAACGCCACTGTGCAATCGTCAGCTTCACCATCAACGGCCTGGACCCTGCCGAGACGGTGCAGTCACTGCGTGTTCAGCACATCAATATCGGTGCCTCGCAGCCATCCAGCACCCGTCTGGATGCGGAATCGCGAAACCTTCCGGCGCTGCTGCGAGTGGCGCCTCATTACTACAACACGTCTGACGAGATCGATGTACTGATTCAGGCCTTGAACACACTCAGGGACTGACCGTCTCGTATCAGCTGCAAACGGTGCCTGACAGGCACCGGTGCCAACTTGCTTGATCTTGCGCCTAAAGCCTGTCGGTAAAGCTCATGCCCTCGTGAGTCAAGGTGCTGGTCCGCTCGAACTTTAGCAATCAGTCTATCGACGAACATCATTGCCCGACCCGTGCCGCGACCATTCTCTCAATCGCGAGCGGCCAGTTCATTGATGATCGGGCAATCCGGACGATCATCGCCCTGGCAGGTGTTCATCAGATGATCCAGCGTATCGCGCATCTCGCACAGATCGGCGATTTTCGATTCGATCACGGCCAGATGCTCCGCTGCAATACGCTTGACGTCACCACTGGCACGCGACTGATCTTCCCAGAGGCCCAACAGCGCACGACAATGCTCGATGGTAAAGCCGAGCGCTCTGGCACGGCTAAGAAACCCCAGCTTGTGGACATCTGCATCCGAGAAGTCTCGATAGCCGTTGTCGTCGCGTCTGGGGGCGATCAGCCGGATGTCTTCATAGTAGCGAATGGTCTTGGCCGGCAGACCGGATTGCGCTGCTGCTTTACCGATATTCATGCGTAGGTCTCCGTGTGCTCAGGTTTGATCCAGCGCAGCCGCAGGGCGTTGCTCAGGACGAATACGCTGGACAGGGCCATGGCCAGTGCTGCCAGCATCGGTGACAAGGTCATGCCATTGAGAGGGTAGAGTGCCCCGGCGGCTACCGGTATCAGCAGTACGTTGTAGCCGAAGGCCCACAGCAGGTTCTGCCGAATGTTCTTCATGGTGCGTTGACTGGTTTCCAACGCATTGACGACGCCCAGAAGATCG
The DNA here is from genome assembly GCF_052681095.1 of Granulosicoccus sp. 3-233. Lineage (NCBI taxonomy): Bacteria > Pseudomonadati > Pseudomonadota > Gammaproteobacteria > Chromatiales > Granulosicoccaceae > Granulosicoccus > Granulosicoccus sp. 3-233. The sequence continues at coordinate 331,009 of NZ_JBQYLE010000007.1, read as the reverse complement.
CCGGACATCAACACCACGTCCGCACTTTCAATCGCCACATCAGTACCGGTACCGATGGCGATACCAACGTCGGCTGCAGCCAGTGCCGGTGCATCGTTGATGCCATCACCAACAAATGCAACAGTGGCACCACTGGCGGACAGCTTCCTGATGGCATCGACCTTGCCATCGGGCATGACTTGCGCTACGACATCATCAATACCCGACTCACGAGCGATATGGTCTGCGGTGGCCTGATTATCACCGGTGATCATGACGACCTTGAGTCCCAGGGCATGCAATGCCCTGATGGCCGCCGGACTGCTCGGTTTGATCGGGTCGGCAACGGCCAGTAACGCTGCCAGCTTGCCATCGATAGCCACATACAAAGGTGTTTTACCCATTTCTGCAAATCGTTGGACGTCATCGGGTGATGAGCCCAGGGAAATGTCATTCGCGCTCATGAGCCTGTGTGTTCCCACCAGAATCTGCTGGCCTGAGACAGTGGCGAAAACACCCATGCCGGTGTGTGATACGAAGTCGGTGACGGCTGGAAACGTCAGTTCACGTGTGCGGGCTGCCTGCACGATGGCTCTTGCTATCGGGTGCTCCGAGTTGTCCTCGACCGCTGCCACCATGGCAAGAAGCTCATCCTCGTTCATGTCATTGACGACTTGCAGATCCGTGAGTCGAGGCTGACCCTGGGTCACGGTGCCTGTCTTGTCCAGAGCGATGACGCTGACATTTTCCAGCGTCTGCAAGGCGCTGCCCTGCCGAAACAGGACACCGATTTCAGCCGCTCGACCGGTGGCCACCATGATGGACGTGGGTACTGCCAGGCCCATGGCACAAGGGCAGGCGATGATCAATACCGAGACTCCGGCGATCAGTGCTCGTGTCAGTGTCGGTTCGGGGCCGACGACGAGCCAGACAAGCATGGTCAGAACGGCTATCACCAGTACAGCAGGTACGAACCACGCTGTCACCCGATTGACCAGATCCTGTACCGGCAGCCTGGCACCCTGGGCCTGTTCCACCATGCGGATGATCTGGGACAGCATGGTGTCGGCGCCGACTCTTTCGGCCCGCATCTGCAGGGCTCCGGTACCATTGATCGTGCCGCCTACCAGCTCGTCCCCGACAGACTTGTCCACCGGTACCGGTTCGCCGGTAATCATGCTCTCGTCGATATAACTGTGGCCCCGAATCAGCTGGCCATCGGTCGGTATCTTTTCACCAGGCCGGATATGGATGAGATCGCCGGATCTGATGTCGTCAATATCGATCTCGGTCACCTCGCCGTCGCGCTCCACCCGTGCGGATCTGGCCTGCAAGCCGATCAGGGATCGGATGGCCTCACCGGTTCGACCCTTGGCGCGAGCTTCCAGATAACGGCCGAGAAGGATCAGCGTCACAATGACCGCAGCCGCCTCGAAATACACCGCACGCGATTCTTCAGGCAATAACGACGGCAGGAAGGTGGCTACCGTTGAATATCCCCAGGCCGCGAGGCTGCCGATGGCGACCAGGCTGTTCATGTCGGGTGTACCCTTGAACAACGCCGGCAGGCCTCTGCGATAGAAGGTTTGTCCGGGCCAGGCCATGACGATTGAACTGAGACAGAACTGTAGTATCCAGCTGGTCTGCAGCCCTATCGAACGCTCTATCCATACCGACACGCCGGGGAAGAGATGACCACCCATTTCCATCAGAAACACGGGCAGCGTGAGTAATGCGGCAATCAGTGTCATCTGACGGAGCTGATGCGCCTCGATCTCCTTGTGCGCGGCCTGGTCCGACTGTTCTGCCACGGCAAAACTCGCCGGATAGCCCATGGCTGTGGGTATGGCAGCGATATCCTGTGGTGTGATGGTGCCGTTGAGGAATGTGATACTGGCCGATTCCGTGGCCAGATTGACGCTGGCATCGAGAACGCCGGCTTGGTCCAGCAGAGCCTTTTCGACTCGACCCACACAGGAGGCGCAGCTCATGTCACGAATGTTCAGCACCCGTGTCTCCTGCCTTGCCGGATAACCAGCACCTTCCAGCGCCTGGAGGATGTCCTCGATCCGTGCATGTCCGACAATGGTGGCACGCTCGCTACTCAGGTTGACAGTTGCCGTGTCCACCCCGACTACGGCCTGCAGGGCCTTTTCCACCCGACCGACGCAGGAGGCGCAATTCATCCCCTTGATGTTGATGGAATACTGTCTGGCAGCCATCACGCTGATTTCCCCGTTGCGCCACTGACTGCATCATGGGTGTTCCAGTGGATGGAAGGTCAAGGGCTGTGTGGAAAAGACTTGCGAAAAGTGTCGTTACCCCTCGGACATGCCGGCTGGCGGCAACAAGCGGCAACAAGCGGCAACAAGCAGCAATCAGCGGTAAAAAGCGGCCTCGGTTGGCCTCGGGCGGCCTCGGGCGGCGTCAAGTTGTAACAAGCGGTGCTGGCCGGTTTGCGGATCAAGTGGGGAATATGTGATGATCATTTCGAAAAGCAGGATGTCAGCGAATAGTCAGAGCGGCTAAGCGGAAGGATACTGCTGCCAGCGGCAGGGGGTGTAGGGATGACGATAAGGGTCTACGCGAATGGCAGATTGATCGCCTGCAAGAAAGCCGCAGGCAAGCTCATCTGTGCCTTCCCTGATGTGTGCTTCACTCCCCCTGAACAGATACCGGCCACGCCGCCCGGTGTGCCAGTGCCTTATCCGAACACAACGAAAGCATCGAGTACTGCCAGAGGCAGCAAGACGGTCAAGATCGGCGGCAAGGAAATCATGCTGAAGAATCAGTCATTCTTCAGGCAATCGACAGGGGACGAAGCCGGTGTCGCCAGCCGGAAAGGATTGCTCAGCGGTACCAATCGGGGCAGGGCCCACTTTGCCATGTGGTCGATGAATGTCAGGATTGAAGGCCGTAACGTGGTCAGACATATGGATCTGACAACCAGCAATCACAGGGCGAGTGTGCCGGGCAATACACCGCCCTTGCCCTATCTGGATCTGTCGGATCACGAAGGCCGGCAACCGGAAGACCTGGACGGCAGTCCCGGCCACCACGATCAATGACGATGGGCTCAGGGCAGTCGCGCCTTTTCCTGCTCGGTGAAGCGCAGGTGCCCGGTCTTTACCCAGACTCGTGCGCCGGTCGGCCCGGCTATGGCCTGAATGTCGGAGCCGACCGGCAGGCGTAACCAGGAGAGCGTCTCGACCTTGTCATCGCCGTCGCTGAAGTGGCCGTCGAGCACCAGCAGTTCGGCTCCGCCGCTGGTATCCAGGCTCACCATGGCACCGGCTTGCCATTGTTCCAGCCGTACGGTTTCACGATCATCCTGAAACAGCGTGTTGAACTGCACGCCTTGCCGGGAATTGTCGGGTTCCAGCGGGGCTGTGTTCATGTCGATGGCGACCGATTGCCGATCCTGCAAATCGAATTGCCAGAGCTTGACAAAAATGGTGCAGCCCTTGTCTGACCGGGGCGTATGGCTCGACTGCGGCGGATTGCGAACGTAATGGCCTGCGGGAAAGTCCCCATGTTCATCCTGAAAGACTCCTTCAAGCACGATGAATTCCTCGCCTCCCGTGTGTACATGGGATGAGAAATGGCTCTCCGGCGCGTAGCTGACGATGGTCGTCGCACGGGCAACCTCGTTGCCAACCCGGTCCAGAACACGGCGACGAACACCTTTCATGGGGGAGTCCTGCCAGTCCAGCTGGGGTGTATGCAACAGTGAACGTTGCGAGAAATCGGCATTGATTTCCATGAAGGAGGGCTCCTGTGGCGTTCGACGGATGATCCGTTTAATGTTGGCGCTGGTGGCCTTGCATTCAAGACAGCCGACCTGATTCGATTGGCTATTGTGCTATCTGGAGTTCGACTCGCCGATTGATGGCACGACCTTCCTTCGTTGCGTTCGAGGTCACGGGCTGACTTTCTCCAAGTGCCACGGTTTTCAATCGCGAACCTTTCACGCCAGCGGCAACCAGATAGTCAGCGACGGCTTCTGCACGTTGTTTGGATAGCTGCAGATTGAACGCGGCAGCGCCCTGACTGTCCGTGTGTGCCGATATGACGTACCGTCTGCTCGGATTCTCTTTCATCTGCAAGGCCACCTTGTCCAGGATATAGCGTGATGTCTGACGCAACGACGCCGAGCCCGAGTGGAACGTGACGCCATGCAGGGTTTCTACCGGTTGCTCACAGACGCCCCTGTCTTCATGGTATGTCATGCCCTTGTCCAGACAGGCCATCTCGAGGTCACGGACTTCGTCGTTGGCGGTTGCGTCTGCTACTGTCTCTGCAGCTTTCGCCAGTACCGGTTCCTCGGCATTGGTCTGTTGCACTACCGCAGCGGTTCCTTGATCGGGTTGTTTGCCAAAACGTCTCAACAGGCTGAGTTGAACAGCGTGCGCATCCGCATCGAAACCGACGGCCTCCAGTCGTATGGCAAGTTGGTGTTTGACTGAATACTCCAGGCCTGCGCCGTAGAGGATATGGTTGGATTCCATCTGTCTGTAATCGATATCGCCGCTCGAGCTGTTTTTCAGTACGCCGAAGCCGAGCCGGCCATAGGCTGTCAACCCTCGACGATCGGGTCGCTGACGGCTCTTGCCGACATGCACCAGAGCACTGGCACCGAATACTCGATAATCGATCTTCGCGCCATTGTCGAAACCGGCTGCCCCCAGATTGCTGAAATGCATTTCCAGGGAAAGCCATTTGCTCAGATCAGCCCCGACGAACAGTTGTACTCCGATATCGGAGGTGTCATTGGTATCGTTGTCGAGCAGATCACGGGTATCCGGTTCCAGCTGACTGAAACCGAAACCGACGCCGGCATGAAATCGACGACGGAAGGGGTGCTCGGCCGCCGCTTCGCCAGCAGCATCGCCGTCAATGTCGGCACCATCACCATCACCATCACCATCACCATCACCATCACTGGCATCGGCATCGGCATCGGCATCGGCATCGGCATCGGCATCGGCATCGGCATCGGCATCGGTATCGGTATCGGCATTGGAGCCGGTGTTGATCGCCTGAACTTTGCGCTGTTTCTCGCTGGTTGAGGGCGTTGTGTCATCGACCGTGGTCGTGTCTGGCGAGTCGGATACGATCGGATCATCGAGCTCGCCACTCTGGGCAAGGGCCGGATGCAGAGCGGAATCAAGGGTGGCCAGCCCAGCGCTCACGGACAATGCCAGTATGGGCAGGGCCATGCGTCGACGACACCGATACATCAGGGCAGCGATGATCAGAATCAGGAATACCGGATCCTTCGCCGAGGAGCGCGTCGTTATCGAGCAGCCACTACCCTCGATGCCGGTTCGCGCGAACCCGGTGGGGTTGGCCTCCTGAAAGTCGGGAATTCCATCACCGTCGGTATCAGGCAACTGTGAGACGGCCCGATCGCTGAAGGAATCGGCAAAACCGTCACCATCCACGTCCGGATCGCGTTGATCGATGATGCCATCGCCGTCGAAGTCCAGTGCACCGGTAACGAAATCGATATCGGCACTGTCATCGATACCGTCTCCATCGGCATCATGACCGCCGGTGGAATCAACATCGACCAGGTCGGGTATGCCATCTCGATCACTATCAGCCATGGCGTCAACGATTCCATCCCCGTTCTCATCGGTGCCACCGGCCTCGACCAGATCCAGCGTGCCATCGCCATCGGAATCCAGGTCGAGATAATCGGGCATGCCATCGCGGTCATTGTCTGACGCTGTTACCGGAAATCGCTTGATGACATCGTCCAGGCCATCGCCGTCACTGTCGATGAAATCATCCACCATGCCATCGCCGTTAGCGTCCGCAGTTGTACCCTGAGATTCCACCAGGTCGCTGAGACTGTCGTTGTCGCTGTCCAGATCCAGATAGTCGGGAACGATGTCATCATCAAAATCAATGGGTGAATCCGTCACGGCTCTGGTAGTCAGACGATTGATCATGGGTGATCCCTCGTTACCTGCATCATCGAAGCTGTCTGCCAGCGGCGTGGAACCCAGAGATTCCGTTTCATCGGTAAGGCCGTCATTGTCACTATCCAGATCGATGTAGTTGGCCAGACCATCCCTGTCCTTGTCGGCAGGAGTGGCCGGGTTCGCACCGGCTTCAGCTCTGTCGGAGATGCCGTCACCGTCCGAATCAAGGTCCTTGTAGTTGGCAAAGCCATCCCCGTCGGTGTCGATGGCACCTTCAATGGCATCAGGAATCGTATCGTTGTCGGTATCATCGTCCAGATAATCCGCGATGCCATCGCCGTCCGTATCGGAGTCGGATTCCAGTACATCAGGAATACCATCGCCGTCCGAGTCCAGCGTGCATCCGTCTTGTGAATCACCGAAGTCGCAGGCTGATTGTTCTTGCGGGTCGAGCTCGTCGACAACTCCATCGCCATCCTCATCCTCGGTTGAAGACTCCAGGTAGTCGGGGATGCCGTCCAGGTCAGAGTCGGCGTCGAATGATTCATCCACGTCGGGTGTGCCATCGTTGTCCGAGTCGATCGTGCATCCCATCCCGAAAGAGGAAGGGGTGCAAGGATCATTGTCGTCGACATCGTTCTGATCAGTGAGCCCGTCACCGTCGGCGTCAGCCGAGGATGACTCTACGTAATCCGGCTTGCCATCCGTGTCGAAGTCGTCGTCCAGCAGGATGCCGTTGCTGTTGGCATCTTCCGCCGCTGTCGGGTCGCCATCGCCATCATCATCATCATCACGCCAGTCAGCGCCATCGCGAGAATCCCGGTCCGGCAAGGCGGCATTGCTACCGAAGGCATTGCCGGTGGCCGGAGCCACGACGGTGTCGTAGTTGTCATTCAGGCCATCATTGTCCGCGTCGGCATTGTTGGCTGCCGGCAGTGTATCGGCCACCCCGTCGCCGTTGGCGTCATGGGCTTCCACGGCATCGGGTACACCGTCATTATCGCTGTCGGTATCCAGATAGTCCGGTTGGTCGGCATTGTCGGTATTGGGTAAGGTCGGTTCCGTGCCACCGTTGTCAGTGTCATAGGCGTCATCGAGTCCGTCATTGTCCGTATCACGGTTCAGTGGCAAAACAAAGGCGACATCGCTCTGGGCTTCAATCAGATCGGTGATGCCATCATTGTCGCTGTCGATATCCAGATGGTCGGGTATGGAGTCGCCGTCGCTGTCCAGATTGCCGACCGATCCATTGGTTTCGACCACATCTGGAATACCATCGCCGTCACTGTCGCTGTCCAGATAGTCGAGGGTGCCATCACCATCCGTATCCGTCGACTCACCTTCAACGCTGTCAGGAATGCCATTGGCATTGGTATCGACTGTACAGCCTGTGCCGAATGTTGACGGTGTGCAGGCATCACTGTCATCAGCATCTCTCTGGTCGACAGTGCCATCACCGTCTGCATCGGCAGTGTCGGACTCCAGGTAGTCTGCTGTACCATCTTTGTCGCTGTCGGCTGAATCGGTTTCTGCACTGTCGGGCGTGCCGTCACTGTCGGTATCGGTGGTGCAGCCGGTGGCGAAGGTCGAGGGTGCGCAGACGTCGTTGTTGGCCGCATCGTTCTGATCCGTGACGCCATCGTTGTCGGCATCGGCGCTGGCAGACTCCTGATAGTCCGGTGTGCCATCGTTGTCGGTGTCTGCGGTTTCGGTCTCGATGCTATCGGGCGTGCCATCGCCATCGGTGTCGGTATTGCAGCCGTTACCGAATGTTGAAGGTGCACAGGCATTGCTGTCATCCGCGTCTGCCTGATCAACAGTGCCATCGCCATCGGTATCGACAAGGGAGGACTCGATGTAATCGGGCTTGCCATCGGCATCGGCATCATCGTCCAGCGGATTACCGTTACCGTTGCCATCTTCGGCGGCGGTCAGGGTGCCGTCGTTGTCATCGTCATTGTCACGCCAGTCTCCGTCGCCCTGGGCATCCCGGTCCGGCAGGGCGGCATTGCTGCCAAAGGCATTGCCGTTGGCCGGAGCCACGACGGTGTCGTAGTTGTCATTCAGGCCATCATTGTCCGCGTCGGCATTGTTGGCTGCCGGCAGTGTATCGGCCACCCCGTCGCCGTTGGCGTCATGGGCTTCCACGGCATCGGGTACACCGTCATTATCGCTGTCGGTATCCAGATAGTCCGGTTGGTCGGCATTGTCCGAGTTCGGAAGCGCCGGTTCCGTGCCACCGTTGTCAGTGTCGTAGGCGTCATCGAGTCCGTCATTGTCCGTATCACTGTTCAACGGCAGAACAAGGGCGACATCGCTCTGTGCTTCAAGCAGGTCGGTGATGCCATCGTTGTCGCTGTCGATATCCAGATGGTCAGGTATGAAGTCGCCGTCGCTGTCCAGTATGCCGCCGGAACCATTGGCTTCGACAATATCGCGGATACCATCGCCGTCACTGTCGCTGTCCAGATAATCGGCCAGGGCATCACCATCGCTGTTGCTCAGCTCGCCTTCGACACTGTCCGGGATGCCATCAGCATCACTGTCTGTGGTGCAGCCGGTACCGAACTGCGAAGGCAGGCAGGCATTGCTGTCATTGGCATCGTTCTGATCGGCCGTGCCATCACCGTCAGCATCTTCGGTGGAGGACTCCAGGTAGTCGGCCGTGCCGTCGCCATCACCGTCGGCATTTTCAGTCTCGACACTATCGGGCGTGCCGTCATTGTCCGTATCGGTCGTGCAACCCGTGCCGAAGGTGGAAGGGACGCAGGCATCGCTGTCGTCGGCATCGTTCTGATCGACTGTGCCATCACCGTCTGCATCAGCGGTATCGGACTCCAGATAATCGGCGGTGCCATCATTGTCGCTGTCGGCGGTTTCAGTCTCGACGCTGTCGGGTGTACCGTCGCTATCGGTGTCGTTGGTGCAACCGGTACCGAACTGCGAGGGCAGGCAGGCATTGCTGTCGTTAGCATCGTTTTGATCAGGAATGCCATCACCGTCTGCATCGGCGCTGGAAGACTCCAGGTAGTCAGCCGTGCCATCGTTGTCACTGTCGGCGTTCTCGGTCTCGACACTGTCAGGTGTACCGTCGTTATCCGTGTCGGTGGTGCAACCTGTACCGAATTGTGAGGGCAGACAGACATTGCTGTCGTCACCATCGTTCTGGTCAACTGTGCCATCACCGTCTGCATCATCGTCGGAAGACTCCAGATAATCGGCGGTGCCATCATTGTCGCTGTCTGCAGTTTCAGTCTCTACGCTGTCCGGTGTACCGTCACTATCGGTATCGGTGGTGCAGCCGGTACCGAACTGCGAGGGCAGGCAGGCATTGCTGTCATTGGCATCGTTCTGATCAGGAATGCCATCACCGTCTGCATCGGCGCTGGAAGACTCCAGGTAGTCAGCCGTGCCGTCGCCATCACTGTCGGCGTTCTCGGTCTCGACACTGTCAGGTGTGCCGTCGCTATCCGTGTCGGTGGTGCAACCGGAGCCGAACTGTGAGGGCAGGCAGGCATCACTGTCGTTGGCATCGTTCTGATCGTTCGTACCGTCGCCGTCTGCATCCGCCGTGGAGGATTCCAGATAGTCGGGTTTACCGTCGTTGTCGCTGTCGGCACCGACAGTTTCCAGGTGATCGGGTAGACCGTCGTTATCGCTATCCTCCGTGCAGCCGGCACCAAAAGTACTGGGTACACAGGCATTGGCATCATCGGGATCGATCTGATCCGGGGCGCCATCGATATCGTTATCGGTCAGCAGAGATTCCTGGTAATCCGGCGTACCGTCATTGTCCGTGTCAGCGGTTTCGGTCTCGACACTGTCGGGCGTGCCGTCACTGTCGGTATCGGTGGTGCAGCCGGTGGCGAAGGTCGAGGGAATGCAGACGTCGTTGTTGGCCGCATCGTTCTGATCCGTGACGCCATCGTTGTCGGCATCGGCGCTGGCAGACTCCTGATAGTCCGGCGTGCCGTCGTTGTCCGTGTCAGCCGTTTCGGTCTCGATGCTATCGGGTGTGCCATCGCCATCGGTGTCGGTGCTGCAACCGTTACCGAACTGGGACGGCAGACAGGTATCCGTGTCATTGCCATCATTCTGATCCACCGTACCATCACCATCGGTATCGGCAATGGAGGACTCGATGTAATCCGGCTTGCCATCGGCATCGGCATCATCGTCCAGCGGATTACCGTTACCGTTGCCATCTTCGGCGGCGGTCAGGGTGCCGTCGTTGTCATCGTCATTGTCACGCCAGTCTCCGTCGCCCTGGGCATCCCGGTCCGGCAGGGCGGCATTGCTGCCAAAGGCATTGCCGTTGGCCGGAGCCACGACGGTGTCGTAGTTGTCATTCAGGCCATCATTGTCCGCATCGGCATTGTTGGCTGCCGGCAGTGTATCGGCCACCCCGTCGCCGTTGGCGTCATGGGCTTCCACGGCATCGGGTACACCGTCATTATCGCTGTCGGTATCCAGATAGTCCGGTTGGTCGGTATTGTCCGAGTTCGGAAGCGCCGGTTCGGTGCCTCCGTTGTCGGTATCGAAGGCATCATCCAGACCGTCATTGTCGGTATCACTGTCGAGCGGTGTCGTGAAGTTCGCGATACTCTGCCCTTCGACGCTATCGGTGATGCCATCATTGTCGGCATCGATATCCAGATGATCGGGTACGGAGTCGGCATCGCTGTCCAGAATACCTGCTGAACCCTGGGTCTCGGCCAGGTCGGTAATGCCATCGCCGTCACTGTCGCTGTCCAGGTAATCGGCCAGGGCATCACCATCGCTGTTGGTCAGTTCGCCTTCGACACTGTCCGGGATGCCATCAGCATCGCTGTCTGTGGTGCAGCCGGTACCGAACTGCGAAGGCAGGCAGGCATCACTGTCATTGGCATCGTTTTGATCGCTCGTTCCGTCGCCGTCAGCATCTGCGGTGGAGGACTCCAGGTAGTCGGCGGTGCCGTCACTGTCGCTATCAGTAGTTTCGGTCTCGACGCTATCGGGTGTGCCGTCATTATCAGTATCGGTGGTGCAACCGGTGCCGAACTGCGAAGGCAGGCAGGCATCACTGTCGTTGGCATCGTTTTGATTGCTCGTTCCGTCGCCGTCAGCATCTTCTGACGAGGACTCCAGGTAGTCGGCAGTGCCGTCATTGTCACTGTCGGCGTTTTCGGTCTCGACGCTATCGGGTGTACCGTCGCTATCGGTGTCGGTAGCGCAGCCGGTGCCGAATTGTGAGGGCAGGCAGGCATCACTGTCGTTGGCATCGTTCTGATCGCTGGTACCGTCGCCGTCTGCATCAGCGCTGGAAGACTCCAAGTAGTCGGCGGTGCCATCGTTGTCACTGTCAGCGTTTTCAGTCTCGACGCTATCGGGTGTTCCGTCGCTATCCGTATCGGTGGTGCAACCTGTACCGAAGGGTGAGGGCAGACAGACATTGCTGTCGTCACCATCGTTCTGGTCAACTGTGCCATCACCGTCTGCATCATCGTCGGAAGACTCCAGATAATCGGCGGTGCCGTCATTGTCGCTGTCGGCGGTTTCGGTCTCGACGCTGTCGGGTGTACCATCACTATCGGTATCGGTGGTGCAGCCGGTACCGAACTGCGAGGGCAGGCAGGCGTTGCCGTCATTGGCATCGTTCTGATCGCTCGTACCGTCGCCGTCCGCGTCTTCTGACGAGGACTCCAGGTAGTCGGCCGTGCCGTCGCCATCACTGTCGGCGTTCTCGGTCTCGACACTGTCAGGTGTACCGTCGCTATCCGTGTCGGTGGTGCAACCGGTGCCGAACTGCGAAGGCAGGCAGGCATCACTGTCGTTGGCATCGCTCTGATCGTTCGTACCGTCGCCGTCTGCGTCCGCCGTGGAGGATTCCAGATAGTCGGCGGTGCCATCGTTATCACTGTCGGCGGTTTCAGTCTCGACGCTATCGGGTGTACCGTCGTCGTCCGTGTCGGTGGTGCAACCCGTGGCGAAGGTGGAGGGAACGCAGACGTCGGTGTCATCGCCATCGTTCTGATCCACGCTGCCATCACTATCGACATCGGTGCTGGATGATTCCAGGTAGTCCGGTTTGCCGTCGTTGTCGGAATCGTCGTCGATCGGGCTGCCATTGTTGTTGGCATCCTCGGCCAGGGTCAGCGTCGCATCATTATCGTCATCGGTGTCACGCCAATCCAGCGCATCCAGACCGTCGCGGTTGGGAAACAGCGTATTGGCACCGGTTGCGTTTCCGGACGCCGGAGCCGCAATGGTGTCATAGTTGTCGTTCAATCCGTCCGAGTCCGCATCGGCATCATTGGCGGCAGGCAGAATCTCTGCGATACCATCACCATTGGCATCGAAGGCCTCGATCGAGTCAGGCACGCCATCGTTGTCACTATCGGTATCCAGGTAATCTGGCGCACCTGACGCATCCGTATCCACAGGTGTCAGGGGCGTGCCACCGTTGTCAGCATCATAGCTATCGTCTATGCCGTCCTGATCGGTATCGATTCCAGCGGGTGCTGTATAGGCTGCCGTTGTCTGCGCCTCCCTGTTGTCGACAATGCCGTCGTTGTCCGAATCGATATCATCGCTGTTGAAGATCGAATCCGAGTCGCTATCCGAATTGCAGTTGGTTCCCAGCTCGAGAAACAGGTTGCCGAAGCTCATGACTCCGGGTGTCAGAAAACTGTTCTGCTCATTGAACAGGTACAGCCTCAAGGTGTAGTTGATGCCGGGTTCAAGACGATAGGGGCTGAATGATCGTTCCTGGCTCGACCCCAGATTCAGATCGATGGAACCCGCAAGGTAACCATCATCGAACAGCAGGGTGGAAGAGGTGAATCCATCAGCGGAGATTTCTGCTGCAATCTCGTAGTCGGCCGCGACGACACTGCCGAGCAAGGACGAAATGAGGTTGGTGCCGCTTCCCAACAGATAAGTGGGGGTGTTGACGTTGATACCGACTTCAACGTATTCGTCGTTGGCTTTCGCGCTGACCAAGGTGCTTGAACCGCCCCCGAGAAGCAGATATTCGGTCAGACTGCTCAGCTCCTGAAATCCTGGTCCGAAGGAAATGTCGGCGGCAGCCGTGATCGAACTGCCAATGGATGCCTCAATGCTGGCGCTGCCCAGCAATGCGCCCAACAGAGAATCGTAAACCCAGTCCAGGTTGCCGAAGGCTGTACAGGCGATCTCGTCTTCATCCAGAATGCCGTCGTCATCGTCATCCAGATCGCGGCTGCTGTCTATACCGTCCCCATCGGGATCCGCTGCCATGACCTGCGCAGGCATGTGCAGAGTGAACAATACAACTGCAAACCAAAGCAGAATCTTCAAACCGAATCCTGGGCGTGAAAATCCTTTGCGGGACAGCTTCGAATTGGTATGAATCGTAGTGTCTTCTGTCGACTTCATCGGATTTATTTCGGGCCAATCGCTCATGGGTTTGCCAGGACGATTCACCTTTCTCATGTGCCAGCAGATCGTCATATTCCTGTCGGGGCCAAGGTTGTCTTGCATGTCAAACTGGAAACCGTTTGCCTCCTGCCAGCTGATCAGCTCGCTTGCTACCGGTTTCGTCACACGTACGCAGTGCGCGAGATGCTCCCGTCCTGGATCGTCCCGTCAGCTCCCTGCCCGAAGATCCGAATCGTCGGCTCTGGGCATGAAGTCTCGATGTGATTCAGCAATGCGTATGCCTTTGCCGAACAGGTTAGGAAATAACCTGTTTCAGATATAACCTCGAATGAGCAACAGCCCACAGGGTTGTCGGGTTCATCGTCTGGCCGAGGTTCTGTGAACAGTCGTCCTGACAATATTGCCAGTTGGAGAGTTGCAGCATTTACACTGCCGACTGGCAGAAATTTCAGCCGCCATGCGGTGCCGTTTTACCCGGTAATAATGTTCCCTGTCCGAACTGGACTGAAACCAGAGTAAGGAGAATTCGTATGAATTGGGACCAAGTAAAAGGTAACTGGAAGCAGTTCAAAGGCAACGTTCAAGCCCAATGGGGTGAGTTGACCAATGATGATCTTGATCAGATCGACGGTAACCGTGAAGTGCTCGAAGGTAAGATTCAGGAGCGTTACGGTAAATCGAAGGAAGAGGCGAGGGAAGAAGTGGACCGCCTGATGAAAGAAGAAGCCTGATCAAGGCTGCGTACGAAACTGGCATGCCGGTTGTAGTCGAGTATCGACTCACTGGCCTGCCGGTCGGTTGCCAACGGCAGTGCTGATAGTCGGCACTGCCGTTCACAACCGTGATCGAGCTTACTCACTGCCGAGTATAATGGCAGCTCTCCTGCCGTCATCGTTCGCCAGGTGCACGAGTACCTGCGGGAGTCTGGGTGGCTGTATTAGAAAGATGTATTGCTGGTAGGCCAGGATGATGAGCCCCAGTGCAGCGCCGGTATCACCGGTGTATTCCGCAGGGTGAAGCAGATCGAAGTCATCGCGAACTACTCGTAGTGTTCTGGACAGGGCCAGCGAGGCTTCACGAAAGTAGTAATGCTCCCCAGACAGATCGGTGATGCGATAGGCCAGATCCTGCATGGGTATCTGCGCCTCTTGTAGAGCGCCGCGTATTGCCGTGGCCAGACCATCAGCGCGACAGGGCTTGTCCGAGAGAATGGGTGCAGGTTCCATGGAGAAGCCCAGGCCGAGACAATGCATGGATGTTGTTGTTGCAGAGGTACGCTTCACGATGAGTGCTGCACCCGCTTCGCCGGGAATCAGACCGTCCGAATTTTTGTGGGTCAGCAGTCGGTCGTGCTCCTCCAGATGGGAAAGACTCTCCGAATTACACAAGGTGTCGGCAGAGGCAATCAGCACATGCTGGATTGACGCATCATTGTCGAGTAACTGGCGGGCGTTTCGCAGAGCCATTGCCACCGCGACATGTCCCTGATCGAGTATTCGCGAGTGTGGTGAAAATTGCCTGCCCAGCCGGTCTTGAATGCTGACCAGGAAATCGTCATCGTTCTCGATCGGGCGACCGGGTCTCTCCCGCTGGGGCAGGCAGAGAATCAGCGGGGTCGACTGGACGTGGATGGTGGTATCCGTGTCCAGACACTCCTGCAATGCCGCCGCCGCAAGCCAGATCAGGCGCTGCTCTCCCTGGATATCACCAACAAGCGTGGCCAGACTGGCTCTGATGGCCTGGCCGGAGGAGTCGGTATACGGTGTCTCCTGTATGTTGTCCAGATGACAGCGGATAGCCGCACAGGTTGATGGACTATCGTTGCCCAGTGAGGTGACCAGACCGGATCCTGTGATCGCGACGTAGGCACTCATGGCTTGTCGCTCAACGGTTTCCCGGCGACCGTCTGATCTGATGGATGCGACTTCTCGAACATCGGTGTTACCCGGCAGGGGTTTCGGCCTGCACTGGCAGTACCTATCCTCACCTCGGGCACTTCGAACAGATTTCTCCGCAGCGGCAGCCGTGTGCGCCAGACCAGTGAAAAACGCTGTTCATCCGGCTCGATGACCAGGGTGTCGATGACCGCCTTGACCAGCAAGCGCTGCGATTTTCTCCGGAAAAAGCAGACCGGGACTTCCAGCACTGGCACAGTGAACTCGCAGTGCCCCTGAGGCGTCAGGTTCGTCAGCCTGACAATTTCGCCGCCGACCAGGTAATCGCATTGCTGGTCCTCCAGAGTGCTCTGGTAGAAGCGGGTATCGAAGTCCTGTGGCAGGAACGGAAATCGTTCATCCATCCAGTCATCGTCGTAGGTACCGGCGTAGTCGATTCTGGGGCTCCAGCCACGAGCAATGGGACCCAGGGACATGGGGCGGTAGACGCCGTTGGGATGCAGGACCGGTATGCCGGGTTCCTCAGTCGAGGGAGCCGGACTACCATCCACAAGAGTTGCATCGATGCTCTTGTGAAAACCGATGCCGATTGGGTTGGCAAGATAGCTACCGTGCATTCGGACATCCTCATGGGCGCTGTCAGTACCACCAAAGGCGATGTCATAGGTAATTGCCCGTACTTCGAAGGTTTCTGGCTGACTGATGCTGAAGCCGCTGGCATTCGCGACCCAGTGGCGATCTCCGAGAACATGCAAGCGTTTGCTGATCTGGCCGAGCTCGAGTCGGGCAGCCACGCATTCGCTGGCCTTGCCTGCAGGCGCGTAGGCGGAACCGACGACGGTCACATCACATCGGGATTTGAATGGGGCGTAGTCGGCTTCATAAAGAGGTGAGGAGAATCCGGGTTGTTCGAGAAACCGGTCGGATTCCAGCAGTGGCAACTGCTGCTCCAGCAACGTGGCCGCCTTGCCCATCGTGGCGGGAATGGAAAAGCTGCCCTTGATGGCCACGACCAGGGATTCCTGTCCGTTGGGTGCCATGCTCTGGGTACAACCGGCAAGCAGTGGTGTGTGATTGATGAGCTGCATGTCAGCAATAGTCCATGGCTGTCATGAAATGTCTCTGCCTGCTGGTCGGTAGGCAGGTATTGCAATAGGGCTTACCGGGTTGCCGGCTCTTCATCAGATCGGCAGCAACGCTGCGCTGCCTTTGCAGTCCCTGCTGCAACACGTGTTGCAGTAATTCAGCTGTGCGCTGATAGCCGCATAGCAGGGGCATGTCTGCGCTTGTGTCACGAACGGCGGACAGACACCAGTCAGCGAGACGATCCGAATCCGGCCAGGGAAGATTTTCATCTTCATCCAGACGCACGTTGTCATCTGTCGGATCGTCGTTGAGTAACGATGTCGCCATGCCCACTTCGTCGTCACGATCGAGATCATGTTCTGACAGTCTGGCACCGGTGATCATGCTGATGGATTCACCGGCGAGACGTGCCAGCTGGGGATTGATGCACGCTTGCAGTAGTCGGTCCAGGTTGCCGGGATCGCCCAACAGTCCGAGTCCCCGGATGACATCACGTTGACGATCACCCAGGGTGTCGAGCTGCTGTAGCAGCTTGCGCGATCGCTCGGGCTCGGCTCCCAGCATGACCAATCGCACGGCATCCGACGCCTGTTCTGTCTCACTCAGGGCCAGTGACTCGAGAAGATCATATCCCCTGCCGTGCTCCCCCTGAGACACAAGGGCGCGGGCCAGCTGCAGACATTCTCGCGGTTCGTGACTTGCCTGCGCGGGCAGATCGTTCCGTAGACGCTGGTCGGGCAGGTCGGCCACGGCGCGCAGTGCAGCGGTTCTGACCCGCGTATCCTCGTGCGACAGCCCTGAGCGGACAAGGTGGTCGGGGACTTGCCGATGAGCCAGGCCGACGGACAGGCGCAATAACAGACTTGTCGGCCCGGGCTGCTCCGCCAGATTGTCGAGGATGGGTTTTGTCGCCTGGTCAGCCATCCAGGTCAGCGCCAGGCTCAATTCATACCTTGTCTGTTCCGATTCCTGACAGGCAGCTACCTGGTCCATGAAGGCGCAGGGTTTGTCCGTACACAGGGCTTGCATGGCTGAGACGAATACGGCGCCTTCGTCACCGGCATCATGCATTTCCCGAATGAACGGCGTAGCCGCATCGCCGGCAAGTGTCAGACCATCGAGGTTTGCATCAATGCTGTTTTCCAGCAAGCACAGGTCATTGAAGTCGTAATGTGGCTCGCTCAGGGCTCGTTGCCATTGCCACAGCAGAGCGCAGGCATTCTCGGCATGCTGGTAAACGATATTGTCGATGATGCGGGTCATGATTCGCAATGGGTGATCAGTTGATCTGCACCGAGCCGCCCTTGATCCGGTTGGCCCCCGACGACTTGCTGCTGATATAGGCACCGCGAATGATCACCTTGCCGGCGCGGGTCAGAGTAATGCTGGATTTTCCACATCGCAGCACAATCTGTTCGCGGGCTTGCAATTCGATCTTGCGGCCATCGATGATCAGCTCACTGTCTGGCGATGAAATCGTGTCCTGCAGAACAATGGATGAATCACCGGATTCCTCGACAGCGTCTTCCGAGGAGCGAGTGTCTGGCTCCTCGAGGGCGTCTGCAGATGCAGAATGTTGCAAAACACCCATGACGATGGGACGATCGATATCCCCATTCTCGAATTGCAGGGCGACTTCTTTTCCGACGATACTGGTTGAGAGCTGAATGATCGATCGAGCTGCCACAGGTGGGGAAAGACTCCCGGGGTAACTGACTTGTGGCAGACCCTCGTTGTTCAACTTCAACAGTTTTCCGACGAGCAGGCCATGAATCGATTGCCGGGGAACAGCCATTCCCGACTCGGCGCTGTCACTGCGCTTATCGCCTGAACTGGCCGAGTCGCGCTTATCCTTGTCCTCAGCATTTGTCATGAACTGGCTCCCTTGACATCAATGACACTCATATAACCACAGTCAGGCCATCAGAGACAGTGCATCGTACCCCCGACTGAAGGCTAGTGATCGCGTCTGTTGCCGGTAATCCTTACATTTTTTCTCCTGCCCCTTCGGAGTCTGTCGTGCACGTACAACCGGTCTGACCAGTTCAGGCTCAGCGCTTTGCTCGAAGTAGCGGTAAACATTTGTGACACAATTTCGCTGATCAGGCGCTGTCGACAAGGCACACCTTGCATGTATTCGTCAGATCCTGGCCGTATGATCGAACACCAATGCGTCATGCCGCCGATGCATCAATCAGGATCTGGCGAAGCCGTCGCCGGAACCGGCGGCTACGCAATGACCTGCCACCCATACCTGTTGCATATTGCAAGGCTGTGCATTGTGGATGATACAGCCGAGTAGATCCTCCCAACTGGCAGCATGCTGGAATTCATCCAGTCGGTTATCCGGATTGTCCAGATCCAGCAGCAGAGCATCGAACTGCCTGCCAACCTGGAAAGAGCCTGTCGGATTGTCCAGCACCTCTGCGCCGCCGGCAGTTGCCAGATGAAAGGCTTCCAGAAAATCGATACGGCTTGCGCTGCTTCCGCGCTCAGTGGTGGGCAGACGAGTATCCACGCCGCTTTCCAGCAGACGCGAGACCGCTACCGCATGCTGGCAACTGTCGAACATGGATGCGCTGTGACCGCCGGCAATGTCCGTACCCAGACCGACACGCAGGGACTTCTGCAGGGCTCTGCGCAGGGGAAAGACACTGTTCGCGAAGTAGCTGTTGGACAGGGGGCAGTGGGCAATGCCACCGCCAGCCTCATGGATCAGGGCCATGTCGTGGTCGCTGATGAAATTCGAATGTGCCAGTACCGTATGCCGAGTCAACAGGCCGAAGTCGGCGAGGGCCTGTGTGTCGCTCTTGCCCAGTCGTTGCAGGACATGATCGTGTTCCCAGTCACTCTCCGAGCAGTGTGTCTGGACATGACAGTGAGTGTCCGACGCCAGTTCACCAAGCCCTGTCAGCAGCTCATTGGTGCAACTGGGAATGAAGCGGGGTGTGATGACCGGCTTGACCAGTGCAGACCGATTGTTGTCGAGTCCTCGTATCGCACGGATACTGCGTTCACTGGCGGCGATGGCCGCTCGTGCATCGGCGTCGCGGTAATAATCCGGGCATTGGCCGGCGTGGTCCATGGCCACACGGCCCACATGGGCTCGCTGCCCCAGTTCCAGGCAGGTCGAGGCGAGCAGTTCGGTCGCTTCTTCGTGCAGCGTGGCAAAGTACATGGCCGTGGTGGTGCCGTTGGCCAGCAAGGTGCTCACCAGAGAGGCATAGACCTGACGGGCGAAGTCGAGGTCACTGTAGCGAGCCTCCAGCGGAAAGGTGTAGCGTTCGAGCCAGTCTTGTAGTGGCAGGTGAAGTGCCATTCCCAGTTGAGGCCACTGCGGCGCGTGAACATGCAGATCTGTCAGGCCGGGAATCATCAGCTGACGCGGTGTCATCTGCTGCAGGCTGCCGTTCTGCCGAACCATCTGCAGTGTCTGCTGATAGTTGTCTGCAGTGGGGGAGAGGATCGATGCGATGGTACCGTTCTGATCCACCCCGATCAAAGTCTCTTCCAGAACATCGAGACTGTCCATGCACGGCATGTGCATGAACAGTCCTCGATACCAGCTGACAATCGGTGATTCCGAGTGTGTCGTGGAATGTCTCATTCGACCGTCTCTGGTGGTGTATGCCCTTACTGCGGCAATCTGGTTTCGATGCCCTGCACCAGCCAGCTGATACCCAGCAAGTCCGCATCGCTGAGCGTGTCGCCTGCGGCCACGATTTCCTTGCCATCCTGTCCCACGACAGGGCCGGCGAACGGCTGGAATTCACCGGCGGTGATGGCCGCTATTCTCTCGTCCAGTGCTGCGCGCTGTTCTTCACTGAGGTCGTCACTGATGGATTCGACGCTGACGGCATTGTCGGCCATGCCACCCCAGAACGAGGAGCCGGTGAAACTGTCATCCATGGAGGCCTGTACCTGTTCGATGAAGTAGTCGCCCCAGGAGACCTTCATGGAAGCCAGCAGGTACTTTGGTGCGTAGGCTTTCATGTCGGAGCTGGTGTTGACCACGTACACCTCTTCTTCCTCGGCTACGGTTACAACCGAGGGGGTGTCCTGATAGATGGAAAAGATCACATCGGACTGCTGTGCGATCAGTGAGCGCGCTGACTCCTGTGCCTTGCTGGGGTCGAACCAGGAGTTCAGCCAGACGATCTTGACGCTGATATCGGGATTGACTTCCTGGGCGCCGAGTGTGAAGGCGTTGATGATGCCGATGACCTCGGGAATGGCGTAAGAGGCGACCATGCCGATGACTCCCGACTGTGTGACGTAACCGGCTGCCATCCCTGACACATAGGCACTCTCGTGGTTGCGCGTCAGGAAGTTGCCCATGTTCTCGAGAGTCTTGTAGCCGCTGGCATGGATGAAGTCGATGTCCGGGTAGCGTTTCGCCGTTTTCAGACCGTCGTTCATGTAGCCGAATGAGCCCAGCATCATCATGTTCACACCTTGTGCGGCCAGTTGATTCATGATGCGTGCGGCATCGGGTCCATCCGGAATGTTCTCGACGATGATGCTCTCCACCTTGTCGCCGAAGTGCTCTTCCACGGCTCGGCGACCTTCATCGAGTTCGTGGGCCCAGCCGACGTCGGCAGCCGGTGAGGGGTAGATATAACCGATACGGAAGGTCTCCTGAGCCTGTGCGGTTCCCAGGGTCAGTGTTGCCGCCAATGCCAGGGCGGCGTTACGCAAGGGTCGTGTCTGGAATTTCATGATCATGGTCTACCTGTCAGTGAAGGAAAAAGAAGCCGGTGATACAAGCGGTGGCAGGTTCAGGCACTGCGATGCCAGCTCTGCCCCAGAGAGGCCGGATGGTTCAGTCGGATCAGTCGTGGGTTGCGCGACATGATGACCAGAATGACAATGGTGATGATGTAGGGCAAGGCGGAGAGCAGCTGCGAAGGGATGGAGTAGCTCTGCCCTTGTATGAACAGTTCCAGCAGAGAGACAGCGCCGAACAGATAGGCACCAACGGCAATACGCAAAGGCCGCCACATGCCGAACACCACCAGAGCCACGACAATCCAGCCGCGACCGGCGACCAGGCCTTCTGCCCACAGAGGGGTATACGACAGAGTCAGATAGGCGCCACCGAGACCGGCCATGGCGCCGCCGAACAGAATGGCCAGGAAGCGGATCAGAATGACCGGATAGCCGATGGCACTGGCGGCATCGGGCGATTCACCCACGGCGCGAATGATCAGGCCGAGCCGTGTATGGCTCAGCACCCACCACACCAGAAAGATCAAGCCGATACCCACATAGAGCATGGGATCGTGGGAAAACAGTACATCACCGAAAAATGGCAGTTCGGCCAGATAGCCCATATCCAGATCCGAGATGGCCTTGATGGTCTGACCTTCGTGGTTCTTGCCGATGAGCACGGAAAAGCCGAGACCGAGTATGCCGACAGCCAATCCGGCTGCCACCTGGTTGGCCAGAAAGAACAGAACCAGTATCGCAAACACCGATGACAGGATGGCGCTGCCCAACGCGGCCATGGCAAAACCACCGATGTAGGAACCGCTGGCTGTGGTCACGGCAAAACCGGTGGCTGCACCGATGGCCATCATGCCTTCGATGCTGAGATTCAGTACACCGGCCTTTTCGACCACGGCTTCACCCATGGCAGCGAACAGCAGGGGAGTGGCCGCCGCCAGGGTGCCGGCGAGCAGGAATATGAGGGAGTCGAGCATCAGTGTCTGATCTCCACTTTCTGCAGGCGGTGATTGGCAAACAGGTAGCAGGCGAGATAGAAGACCAGCAGCATGCCCTGAAAGATGGTGGCAGAAGAGTTGGGCAGACCCACTGATACCAGCGACATGTCCCCGCCAACATAGATCAGGGCCATGAAGAAGGCGGCGAATACAATGCCAACCGGATGCAAGCCTCCCAGAAAGGCAACGATGATCGCCGCGAAGCCGTAGCCGGGTGAGATGCTTCGCTGCAGCAGACCCAGCGGACCTGCCACCTCGCCCACACCGGCCATGCCGGCGGCAGCTCCCCCGATCAGCAATCCCAGCCAGACGGCCTTCTTCTCGGAAAAACCGGCATAGCGGGCAGCCTGGGGTGCCAGCCCACCGATCAGCAGCTTGTAGCCGGACAGGCTGCGCTGGACGAAGATCCAGGCAAGGATCGTGGCGCCGAAGGACAGGTAGAGAGAGTTGTTGACCCGGGTGTGCTCCAGCAGTGGTGCAAACATGGCCGCATCACTGAACAGGGCCGATTGCGGAAAGCTCAATCCCATTGGATCGCGCAATGGACCGCTGACCAGGTAATAGAGCAATTGCAGTGCAATGCTCGACAACATGAAGGTCACCAGAATCTCGTTGGCGTTGTACGAGGTGCGTAGCCAGGCGGCGATACCTGCCCAGGCGGCACCCGCAAGAGTGCCGATGCACACCATGGCTGGCAGCAGCCAGACAGATTCCGTGGAGTCAAAATGCAAGGCGAGAGCCGACGCTGCCATGGCACCGGCCAGCAGCTGACCCTCGGCGCCGATATTCCAGACGCGTGCCCGGAAACCGATGGCCAGACCCTGGGCAATCAGCAGCAGTGGGCCAGTCTTGAGAAGGACCTCCCCGATGCCGTAGCGTGTGCTCAGCGGTTCGATGAAGAAGGCATGAAAGGCTGCCAGAGAGCTCTTGCCCAGCAGGCTGAACAATACGGAACCGGCCAGCAGGGTCAGGGTGATCGCTGCCAGTGGCACCAGCAGCTGGGCACGCAAGGAGGTCTCTGTTCGTGCAACGAGTCGATAGGCCATCAGTGATCAGAGGCTCCGGTAATCGTCTCTTGCAGGAATTCACCGCTCATCCAGCGGCCGATCTGCGTGGTACTGGTATCTCGCGTGGTGAGAGAGGGCGACAGATGACCATCGAACATGACATACAGCCGATCGCTGATCTCGAACAGTTCTTCCAGTTCCTCGGAGACCACCAGCACGGCGGCACCACTGTCCCGCAGTTGCAGCAGGGCACGACGAATATTGCTTGCAGCGCCCACATCCATCCCCCAGGTGGGCTGCGACAGGACCAGCAGGCTCGGTTGCAAGGCAATCTCCCGACCGACGATGAACTTCTGCAGATTGCCGCCCGACAGACTGCCTGCCAGTGACTGTTCACCGCCACAGCGCACATCGTGGTTGCTGATGCACTGGCGGGCAAACTTGCGTGCAGCACCGAAGCGGATCATGCCCAACCGGGTGAGGCCGTGACGGTAGGCGGTCAACAGGCCATTGAGTGACAGACTGAGTTCGGGCACGGCGCCTCGGCCAAGCCGTTCTTCGGGAACAAAGCCCAGACCCTTCGCCCGGCGTTGCAGTGGGTCGAGCCGGTCGACGCGGGTGTCGTCGATGCGCAGTTCGCCGGCATGGTGGATGCTGTGCAGTTCCTCACCGGAGACCAGTCGCATCAGTTCGTTCTGACCATTACCGGAGACACCGGCAATACCGACTATCTCACCGGGTGAAACGCGCAGGGAAATGCCTTTCAGAACGGTGCCGAATGGGTCGGTCGGTACATGGTCGAGTGACTGTATCAGCAGTCGGTTGGCGTCCCCGGCATTGGCCGGTGCATGGGGTGGCGGTTCGATGGCGCGACCGATCATCAGGTTGGCCAGCGACTCATTGCTGTGACTGGCCGGATCGGTACTGGCCACAACCCGGCCGGCTCGCAGTACCGTGGCCTTGTCGCACAATTGGCGGATTTCCTCGAGCTTGTGACTGATATAGAGAATACTGCAACCCTCATCCCGCAGTCTGCGCAGGGTTTCGAACAGCTGCTGAACACCCTGGGGCGGAAGAACGGAGGTCGGTTCATCCATGATGAGCAGTTTCGGATTCTGCAGAATGCAGCGAATGATCTCTACCCGTTGCCGTTCGCCCACCGACAGGGAGTGCACGACCGTGTCGGCCTTGATCGGCAGACCGAACCTGGCTCCGGTTTCCTCGACGCGCGCCGAGAGCTGTCGAATGGAGCCTTTCACGGCCAGGGAAATGTTCTGGGCAACCGTCAATGACTCGAACAGGGAAAAATGCTGGAACACCATGCCGATACCGAGCTGTCGTGCCTGTGCAGGACTCTTGATATGCACGGTCTGACCCTGCCACTGGATCTCGCCCTCATCCGGCTGGCTGACACCGTAGATGAGTTTCATCAGGGTGGATTTTCCAGCACCGTTTTCACCCAGAATGGCGTGGATCTCTCCGGGCTGGATATCCAGGTCGATACGATCGCTGGCAACCACAGCGGGATAGACCTTGGTGATCCCCCGCAGGCGCAGCAGCGCGCTCAAAGGCCGGGTCCTGCCGGGAACACACCCGGCATGACGACGAAGCCCGGAATGCGTTTCACACGGTCGGTCCAGCGACGGATCGCCGGGTAGTCGATGCGAGAGATACCGCCTTCTTCGGACAGCATGATGTAGGGAAAGCAGGCGATATCGGCAATGCTGGGAGAGGAGGCGGTCGCGATCCAGTCCTGCCGCTCCCGTTCCTGAAACCACAGGTGCTCATCGAGCACACGAAACAGGCGGTGTGCTGCGCTCCGGCAGGCATCGGCATCCAGTGGATGGAAGAAGCCATCGGCCAGCCGGGCACCGCCGGCCGAGGTAGTGATTGCATTGGCGAAGCACAGCCATTGCGTGACCGTCGCCAGTGTTCGCGGTTCCAGCAGGGGATACCAGTTGCCCCCGGTATCGTATTCGGTGGCCAGATAGACGAGGATGGCCTGGGAATCACGCAGGGTCAGGTCACCATCCTGAAGCACCGGCAACTCGCCCAGCGGGTTGATGGCCAGAAACGCTTCCCGGCGATGCTCTGCTGCCGGGTAGAACTCGATGGCGTGCTTCTCATGACGGATGCCCAGCATGCTCAGCAACAGCCGGATCTTGTAGCAATTGCCCGAGAGTTCGTAGTCGTACAGTGTCATCATGAGGGCGATTGTTGCAGGGTATCGTGCATGGTGTGGCTACAGGTCCAGGGTCAGCTTCTGCGAACGGGCGCGGGATACGCAGCTCATCAGGCAATCCCCACGCGCCTTCTCGGTCTCGCTCAGGTAGACATCCTGATGATCCGGCGTGCCGTCGAGCACGGCGACGCGGCAGGTGCCGCAAGCGCCCTGTTCACAGGACGAAGGCAGGGTGACGCCGTTTTCGCGTAACACGCTCAACAGACTCTGCCCGGCTGGCACGTTCAGGCTCAGACCGGAGCGAGCCAGGTCCACCTCGAATGCCAATGAATCATCACGTGCCTCCGGATTGCTGAAATACTCGAAATGCACATTGCGTTCGGGCCATTGGCAAGCAGCGGCTGTGTCGCGCGCGCATTGCAGCATGGGCGCAGGACCACACAGGTACAGATGCTGGTGCGCGTCCGGCGTGGCGAGTAGTTCTTCCAGCCTGGTGGCCGTCTGCGAGGGCGTCAGGCCGACATGGCATTGGTACTCACCGCTCATGGCCAGCAGCTCCGACCGGAACAGAAGCTCGGATTCCTGAGCCGCAAAGTGGTGCAGCGTGTAGGCGCGTCCCATGTGGTGCAAGGCTCTGGCCATGGCCAGCAGTGGCGTCAGGCCGATACCGCCGGCAATCAGGTGGGTGTGCTCGGCATCGCGTCGCAGGGTGAAATTGTTGCGGGGTACGGAGGTAGCCAGCAGGTCGCCGACTCGCAGATGCTCGTGCAGCGCCTGTGAGCCGCCACCGGAGCTGGCCTCGCGCTTGACGGCGATGGCGTAGTGATCGGTTTCTCCCGGTCCGTTGATGAGAGAGTACTGACGAACCAGGCCGTTGGGCAGCTGTACGTCGATATGAGCGCCGGGTTGCGCATTTGGTAGCTGCGACTCCGGCAGATCGCCCAGCGGCTCGAACCGAAATTGGCGGACGCTCGGACTTACCGATTCGATGCACGCGACACGTACACGCAGAGGGGTGCTGTCGCCGGAATGGCTCAATGCAGGTAGTGACGCCTGATTTTCGCTGACCGAGGGAATGATCGGTATCCAGGGGGCGGGCGTCGATTCATCTGCCAGCATGCTTTCCAGTTGGTCTCGGATGTTGCACAACAGACGATTGTGAAATCGCAACAGGTCGTTCAACGTCTGCGAATCCGTGTTGTGTTCATCGATGCCGCACAGAATGCCGCGGATGGTGGTACGGGCGGCGTCGACCGGTTGCAGGAAGAAGGCGATATCGGGAACAGGCGTCGACCCGGACTGGCTTCGGTCAGCGACACGCAGGATGATGGTGAAGCCATCCGGTGTGTCGGCACCATAACGCGGACTGCTGTCACCTGTTGCCGGTAACTGGGCTGTGTAGCCCTGGATCAGAGGCAGCAGCAGGTCCTGACTGGCGGCATTGACGGTGACCGCGCGTAGTGGCGTGAAAAAGGAGGTGTCCACGGTGGAGAGCACCGGCAATGGGCCCTCGGGCGACTCACCGCTCCAGACCAGACCGTATTGCTCCATCGCCGGGTAGGTGTTGTTGCAGATGGTACGCGCTGGAGCATCCGCCGGATGAGCCGGTATGTAGGTACAGCCCGCGGTGCGATTGGCGTAGCGCCAGCCGTGATACTGACACAGCAGTTCGGTACCATCGTTGATGCCAATGGAGAGTCGCACGCCGCGATGCAAGCAGCGATTCTCCCAGGCATTGACGTTGTCGTCGTCGGCGCGCCACAGTGCCAGCTCCCGTCCCAGAATCTGGGCATGGAAGACATGACGTGGCACGAGATCCGATGATGCTGCAATCGGGTGCCAGAGATAACGAGCTGCTTCAAGATCGATCATACGGCACTGAATTGGAGCATGTTCCGGGTAGTTTGGCGGGTTCGGGAAATTCTCGAACAGCTATCTAGGTAACCAGAAATCGGCGCCTGAATCAATGGGAATCTGTCGTCGATCCGGCACGACAGATTCGGTTCGACAGCCTGACTGCGGCGCTTGCGGCGCGCGGCTGGAGGGTTCAGTCGAGGGCTCAGGCCGCCGCCGGGATGACCCCGTATTGCAGACCCTTGGCGCGCAACCAGCGTCGATAGACGATTGCCGCCTTGTCGGCACGAATGGGGGTTTCGGCTCTGGGGTCCAGTGGCAGGCGTTTGGGTAGCTGGTTCTCCAGAATGGGTTTGTCCTGGCCGAAGATGGTCTGCTGGAACAGACGAATGTCCAGATCACTGCTCTGGCTGTCGATGACACTGACCAGGGCGTGGGCCCGGACGGTTTCTTCATCCACCGGCTGCAGAAACAGGGCGATGACATCCAGGCGGGATTCGTCCGTGGGGCAGGACTTGTATAAGACGCCGCAGTAGGGGTGCGGTACCCGATAGATGTAGTCGGCCATGATGCCACCACTGGCACCTGCGGCGGCCTGGGGCTGATAGAAGATGCATTCGGTGGCCAGAATCTCGTCTCGTTCCTCGTTCAATTCAACGCGGTACTCACGCACTTCGGTGTGTGGTTCGACACCCAGAATGCCGGTATGCACGAACGGAAAATGTCCCATGTCCAGAAAATTCTCGACGGCGCGGGGTGCGGAGACTCGAACGCCCACCGTGGCCGCACAGACGTTGCGTCGGTCAGGTTCTGCGTATTCAGGGAGATCGAAAAGCGGTCTGGCCGGCGTGCCGAGACAGGTCCAGGCATAACCGTAGGCCTGTGTCACCGGCAAGGGGCGATCTCCGTCAAATACCGCCACCTGATTGCCGGCATCCTTGCGGTAGCGAAGCGCTTGACCCAGTAGCCGGGTGTGCTGATCGCTCGATGGCGGAATATCCTCGATGGCAGCCAGTGGATGCCAGAGCCCGAGGGCCACGGGGTCGCTACAGGGAGTGCTCATCGTAGGCTGTCAGACGGTCGGCAACAGGAAGATTTCAGACTGTGCCAACTGGTCTGGCATCTGTCAAACACTGTCGACCAGCCCGCATCAACAGGGCAGGGCCGCTCTGCGGGTTCCCGCAAGAGTTTGGCGTAAACTACGCTTTACCACCAGAGTCCGAGCTGTGACTCTGCGTACTCGCGCCGTGTTGGGTGGTGCTCGCAGCAGCTGCACGAGCCTGTCGACGATGACGAGTG
This sequence comes from Granulosicoccus sp. 3-233, assembly GCF_052681095.1. Taxonomy (NCBI): domain Bacteria; kingdom Pseudomonadati; phylum Pseudomonadota; class Gammaproteobacteria; order Chromatiales; family Granulosicoccaceae; genus Granulosicoccus; species Granulosicoccus sp. 3-233. The sequence goes on along the minus strand of NZ_JBQYLE010000007.1, from coordinate 302,656 downwards.
CTGCCGCCGAAGGCAGATGTCCTGTCGTTTTCACTGTCTGAACGAGGTATTGGCACCATTGTCCGGAAAGCTGACAAGCGCACGAAGGTCCTCGCAGGACGACAGGCAGAGTACCTTGCCCGATCCTGCCCAGGCACTGGCCTGCTTTCTGTCGATTGCCCGCACCATTGCCGGGCCGACGGAATATGACACGGTTCTCAGAAATTTCGCTAACGGTTTGCGCAGCCTCATACCGCATGATCATCTCGACATCGTCCTTCTGCATGCCTCGGGTATCCAGATCTGCTACGAGGCCAGATTGCACACGTCCTGGAGCCAGTTGAAAAACCGTCTGAAGCCCACCGAGTGCAGTCCGATTCGAGACGTCCTGTGGGGGAATGCGGACCATATCCTGACCGACGATGCCTGGCAGGATGATCGCTTTCATTTCGACGGGGCGGATAATGCCCCCATTTTCGAGGCGAATCTGCACAGCCGGATCATCGTTCCCCTGCGGGTCAAGGGCGAGATCACCGGCTCGCTGGCCATCAGCAGTCATCGCACGGCGCAATATGACGAGCGCCTGGTGGAGATCGCCCAGGGAGCCGCTGATCTGGTCGCCGCCTATCTGTTCGCGCTGGAGCGAGGTCGTGAAGCGCGGGATGCGGCGGTCGCTGAGAGTGAAGCGCGCGGCCGTGAGGAAGCCTTGCGTCTGGGGGCCCAGAATCTGACCGAAGGCATGGAGCAGGAGCGACAACGTCTGGGGATGGACCTGCACGATCAGACCTTGGCCGATCTGGCCAGGCTCTCGCGACGACTGGCCAAGGTGCGATCCGCCGGGCGATTTGATGAAGAGATGCTGCTCTCGATCGAACACGATCTGGAGAACAGTCTGGTGGAGCTGCGAGGGATTGTCGAAGACATGAAACCCGGCGTGTTGCAGTTGTTCGGTTTTGCCGATGCCATCGAGGCGCATCTGCAGCGCTGTACTGCCAATCTGAAGTCCGCAGTGGAGACCCAGCTGATCGATGCCAGCCGGGGGATTGTCGACACCCTGCCCGAGTCGGTCACCGTGTCGCTGTATCGGATGGTTCAGGAAGCGATCAACAATGCGGTGAAACACGCCGAGGCGCGTCGTATCGAGGTACAGCTTGTGGTGGAGGCGCCGTGTCTGTATATCCGCATACGCGATGATGGCATCGGCATCGCCAGCCCTGAACATGTCCAGCACGGTGGCATCGCCAACATCCACACCCGCGCGGCGCTGGTCTTTGCCACGGTCAGCATCACGCAAGTCGACCAGGGCTGCGGTACACAGGTGGAGCTCTGCATGCCGTTGCCTGCCGACATGCTCGAGACGCTGGAGGTTGCCCGGTGAGTCTGCTCATCGCGGAGGACGATGCCCTGCATCGCACATTTCTGAAATCGATCGCTCTGACGGTTCTGCCCGATCTGCAGCATGTCGAGGAAACGGCCGATGGTGCCGAGGCCATGCGCAGCTTCGACCGCTACCACCACGATCGCGTGATTCTCGACTTGCAGATGCCGAAGGTCACCGGCGTGGATGTTGCCAGACATATCTGGCGCTGCCGACCGGAGACACGGATTCTGTTCTGGTCGAACTATGCCGAAGAGGCCTACATTCGGGGCATCACGCGCATCGTGCCGGAACAGGCAGTCTACGGCTATATTCTGAAGTCCGCCTCCGAGGATCGCCTGCATCTGGCTATCCAGGGCGTGTTTCTCGAGGAGCAATGCATCGTGGACAGGGAAGTGCGCGGTGTTCAGCGTCGCAGTCGTGATCAGCATGCCGGCTTGTCGGAGTGCGAATACGAGGCACTGGTGGATCTGAGTCTGGGCCTGACCGACAAGGTCATGGCAGCCCGGCGCAATGTCTCGCTGCGAGGTGCTCAGAGTCGTCTGCAACAGTTGTATCTGAAGCTGGGTCTGGATCGTTCCGAGATTCCTTCCGGAACTCACGGCCCCTGCTACAACGCGCGGACGCGGGCTGTCTTTCTGGCCATGTCGCGCGGCCTGCTGAACTCGGACTCGCTGAAGAACGAGGATGCCTTGCTGCAGGAATGGTTCAGGCGCGAGGGGCGACAGGACTGAGTTTGCGTGGCGGTACGCGGACGGTGCCAGCGTTGCTGATGTTGTTGCAGCTTCGTCGAGTCAACGCAAGCCGGACCGCTTCGAATCGAGCAGGGTGCGGCTCAATGCAGCTCAGGCCCCTACACCCATGGCCGAGCAACACCTGCGGGTTCCCGCAGCCGATGTGCGGCCTTCCGTGCATAGTCTGCGTACCTCTGCGTATACCGCCAGAACGTCATCCGTAGACTGCTGGCAACCGAACAGATTCCGGTTCGGCAACCACGTATCGGAGAGCGCCATGCCATTTGTGAACATTCGAATTGTCAAGGAAGTCATTGCTGCAGATCCGGTGGGAATCAAGGCAAGAATCAATGAGGACGTGACACGATCCATCGCTGAGGCTGCAGGAATTCCCGCCAGCAATGTCTGGATCGTATTCGATGAAGTGTCCGAATCCGACTGGTTTTCCGGGGGTCAACGCGTCAAGGAACTCAGGGCGCAATCGTGAGTGCTCAGATACGCGATGAACGCTTCCGCGAGATGATCGGCGATACGGTTGAGCTGGAAAGACTGGCCGGTGGATTCACGTTCACCGAGGGGCCCATCTGGCATACGCAAGAGCATCATCTGACCTTTTCGGACATGCCGGCCGATCACATGCGTCGCTGGTCGCCGAGTACCGGTGTGACCACCTTGCGCCAACCCAGCAACATGGCCAACGGCAATGCCTACGATGCACAGGGTCGTATGCTCACCTGCGAGCATGCCACCAGTCGCGTCACCCGCACCGAAGCCGATCAATCCATCACGGTGCTTGCTTCGCATTACGATGGGCAGGAGTTGAACAGCCCCAATGACATCGTGGTGCGTCGAGATGGTCTGGTGTTCTTCACCGATCCCACCTATGGGCGTATGGAGTTCTTCGGTGTCCCTCGAGAACCGGAGTTGTCATTCCGCGGAGTCTATTGCGTGAAGCCTGACGGTAGCGGCCTGTCCTTGCTGGCTGATGATTTCGCACAACCCAATGGCCTGTGCCTGTCGCTCGATCAGCAGCGTCTCTATGTCAACGATACCGAGCGGTCCCATGTGCGCGTGTTCGACGTGAACGCACAGGGTGACGCCAGTGGTGGTGATGTCTGGGTGACCCTTGACGGGGAAGCCGAAGGTCATCCGGACGGCATGAAGATCGATTCCCTCGGCAATCTCTACTGCACGGGCCCCGGGGGAGTGCATGTGTTCACACCGGATGGGGTTTGTCTCGGGGTCATTCTGATGGCCGAGCTGACCGCGAACTTCACCTGGGGGGGTGAGGATCTGCGACAACTGTTCTTTACCTCATCCACCTCGTTGTACCGCTGCGAAACGCGCACTGCAGGTCTGCCGGCTTTCTGAAATTGCTGGCAGGCGCTGGCGCGAGCTCAGCATCAATATCCTTATAATAATGGAGGAAAATACCATGTCGAAGAAAACGACAGCACTTCTCGTGTGCGCCGCAGTTACCGCTGCGATGGCGTCACATCCCGCCCTGGCGGAGGAGCAGGAAATCAGGATAGGCGCTCTGTATGCCACTTCTGGACCCTGTCTGATATTTGGTGAGTCGGCACTCAAGGGGCACCAGATGCTCGTTGACAAGGTCAATGCCGAAGGCGGCATTGATGGGCGCAAGGTGGTCACGGTTCATCGGGATTCGAAATGCAACCCTGCAGAGGCCACGGCTGCTGCCCGTGACATGATTGCCAAGGACGGGGTGGATTTCCTGGTCGGTGGCATCAGCTCTTCGGAAGGGCAGGCGATTTCGGAAGTGGCCAAACAGGAAGGCGTGATCTATGTCGCGTCGATTCCCAAGACCACCGAAATGACAAGCCCCGAGTATTTTCACCGACATCTTTTCCGGGCAGCTGCCAATACCAATACCGAAGGAAAATCGGCAGCCATCATTGTCGACAAGCTGGGCTGGGACAAGGTCTGTACCCTGCTGCTGGACTACTCCTATGGCTACAGTCTCGATGAATCCTTCACGGCCCATCTGCAGAAGATTCGCCCTGATGCGCAGATCATCAATCAGGAGTGGCCCAAGTTCGGTACCACAGACTACACCGCCTATATCACCAAGACCATGGGGGCCGGTTGTGACGGGGTGTTCTCCAATATCTGGGGTGGCATCTTCCCCGCCTTTGCCAAACAGGCCAAACCGTTCGGCTTCTTCGATCAGCTGGAATTCGTCAGTGCCGGCGAAGTGGGTGCCCCGCTGGTATCCGAGAACATGGGCAAGGACATGCCGGCAGGCATCTGGACCAACAGCTACGAGCTCTTCTACTACCCGGATACTCCTGAGCACAACGCCTATGTGAAGGAGCTGAAGGCCTATCTGGGTAGCGAGCATCCGCCATCCTGGCCCAGTACCGGTTATATCGCGGCCAAATGGGTTCTGGAAGGTGTCCGGGCCGCGGGCGATGTGAACGCGGATGCCGTGATTGCCGCGCTTGAAGGCTTGACCATCGATACGCCCATTGGCAAGCAGACCATGCGCGCATCCGACCATCAGGCCAATCGGGGGCAATTCTGGGGGCAGATGAGTGACTCGGAAGATGAGAGCTACCCCTTCAAGGTTCTGAATCCGGTCGAGTATGTGCCGGCCGACGACCTGATGGACTGACCGCTGCCCCGGGGTCAGACCCCGGGGTAAACACTCGGTGCCGGCGCGATGATCATCGCGCCGCTCCCCGCGGGCCAGCGGCGACCACTTGTCGCTGCTCCCCCTGCCTATACGGTCAAGCAACCATCGGAGTGCCTGTACATGTTCGACAATCCGGTTCTACTTTTCATCCAGCTGATGAACGGACTATCGCTGGGGATGAATCTGTTCATCATCTCGTCAGGACTGACGCTGATTCTGGGTGTGCTACGCGTCTTGAATTTCGCCCATGGTGCCTTCTTCATGCTGGGCGGCTATGTCTGCTTCACGCTGGTCGGCGCCTTTGACATGAGCCCCATGGGATTCTGGCTGGCGGTCATCGGTTCTGCGCTGGCCTTGGGTGCGCTCGCCTGGATCATCGAGCGCCTGATGCTGCGTCATCTCTATCATCGGGATCACCTGTATCAATTGCTCTTCACCTATGCATTGGTGCTGCTCATTGGCGACCTGGTCAAGGTTGGCTGGGGTAGTTCGGTTCTGTCGGTGTCGTTCCCGCCGGGTCTGGACGGTGCCACCAATCTGGGTGTGGCCTACTACCCGAGCTATCGTCTCCTGCTGTGTGTCATCGGGGTGCTGGTGGGGCTGGGCTTGTGGTATTTCGTCAATCGAACCCGGGCTGGGCGACTGGTCAGGGCGGCGCGGCAGGATCGCGAGATGCTGGAGTCTCTGGGCATCAATGTCGGGCGCATCTATCTGTGGGTGTTCGTGGCCGGTTCTGCAATAGCCGGCATGGGCGGGGCGCTGGCCGCACCCGCGATCGCGCTGGCACCGGGCATGGATGCCGAGATCGTCGTGGAGTGCTTCATCATCGCCATCATCGGTGGTCTGGGAAGTCTTGGTGGGGCCTTTCTCGGTTCCCTGATACTGGGCTTGCTCAACGCCTTCGGCGTCTTGCTGATACCCGAGTTCGAGATAGTGCTCATCTATCTGATGATGGTGCTGGTGCTGTTGATACGCCCCTGGGGGCTGTTGGGCAAACCCGAGGCGGGCTATCGATGAACAAGTCAATTACGGGAGCGGCTTTGCTGGTATTGCTACTGGCGCTGGTGCCGCTGGCAGGGAGTCGTTATCTGATCTATCTGGTCATTGAAATACAGATATTCGCGCTGTTTGCGCTGAGTTTCAATCTGCTGCTGGGTTATGGCGGATTGATATCCTTCGGTCATGCCGCCTGGTTCTCGATAGGCGCCTACGCCAGCGCCATTCTGCTGACTACGCTGGGCTGGCCGTTTCTGCTTGCCTTTCCGGCGGCGGTGGCAGTGACCGCTCTGGCAGCGGCTCTCGTCGGCTACTTCTGCGTCAAGCTCACTGAAATCTATTTTTCCATGCTGACGCTGGCCTTCGGACAACTGGTCTGGGCCATCGCTTTCAAGTGGGTGAGTGTGACGGGGGGAGATACCGGATTCATCGGTGTGGCTGTGCCTGAATTTCTCGATTCACCGGTGCGCTTCTTCTATTTCTCTCTGTGTGTCGTTCTGCTGTGTGCCAGCGTATTGTGGGTCATCGTGCGTTCAGCCTATGGCATGACACTGGTGGCCACACGAGAGAACCGCAACCGTGCGGAATTCATCGGTGTCAATGTGCGCCGCGTGCAATTGGTGGCCTTCACGCTGGCCGGTACCTTTGCCGGTGTGGCCGGTGCCCTGTTTACCGTATTCAATCACTCGGTATTCGTGGAAACCGCCTGGTGGTCCACCTCCGCGGAAGTGATGATCATGTCGATTCTCGGCGGCGTGGGAAGCTTTGTTGGCCCCGTCATTGGTGCCGCCGTTCTGATCTTTCTGGATCGCACCGTCACCGAATACACGCAGTACTGGCCGTCGGTCATGGGCGTGATTCTACTGGCTGTCCTGTTTTTCATGCCAACGGGCATTGCCGGCTTCCTGAATCGACGTCGAGGAGGAACGCGACGATGAGTGTGCTGACGATCAACGATCTGGGCATGAATTTCAGTGGTTTTCAGGCATTGGACGGGATATCCCTGACATTGCAGGAAGGCGAAAGACACGCCATTCTCGGGCCTAACGGAGCGGGCAAGACGACCTTCTTCAACTGTCTGACGGGACAGATCATTCCCACCCGGGGAGTGGTCAGTTACAAGGGGCGCCGAATCACGGGGCTTTCGCCGAGTCGTATTGTCCGGCGTGGTATCGGGCGCTCCTTCCAGCGTATCAATATCTATCCGCAGATGAGTGTGTTCGAGAACGTGCAGGTCGCCATGATTGCTCACAAAGGCATGAGCTTTCGACTGTTTCGCAAGGCCGAAGCCTTGTTCCGGGAGGAGACCCTGCAGATGCTGGAACTGGTCAATCTCACCGAGGACGAGACCGTGACCGCCGGGCTGATGTCCTATGGCAAGCAGAAGCAGCTGGAGTTGGCCATAGCCCTGTGTTCCGAACCCGAACTGCTGTTGCTGGATGAACCCACGGCAGGTATGTCGCCGCAGGAGACGCTGGATTCAATTGCGCTGATTGCCGACATCGCCGAACAGCGGCAACTGACTCTGTTGTTCACCGAGCATGATATGCATGTGGTCTTCACCATCGCCGACCGGATCTCGGTTCTGCACCACGGCGAGCTGGTGGCCAGTGGCACGCCACAGGAGATTCGGGCCAACGACGATGTGCGCAGGATATACCTGGGAGGCTACGCTGATGACGCTGCTTGAGGTCGATGGAATACATACCTCCTATGGTATCTCGGACGTTCTGTTCGATATTTCGGTACGGGTCGAGGCGGGTGAGAGTGTTGGCCTTCTCGGACGCAATGGCGTGGGCAAGAGTACGACCATGCGCTCCATCATGGGTCTGACGCCGCCTTCGCAGGGAAGTGTCAGCTGGAAGGGGCAAAAGGTCAACGGCATGCCGACCTCCGACATTGCCCGTCTGGGAGTGGGTTTCGTGCCTGAGGACCGTCGGGTGTTTCCTGATCTGACGGTCTGGGAAAATCTGGATATTGCCAGGCGCATGCACGGTGATGCCGAGCAGTGGGATGAGCAAAAGGTGTACGCCCTGTTTCCCGAGCTGGAGCGATTCAGGGATCGTCGCGGTGGGCATCTGTCGGGTGGGCAGCAGCAGATGCTGACCATCGCCAGAAGTCTGATGGGCAACCCCGAATTGCTGTTGCTCGATGAACCATCCGAAGGGCTGGCGCCATTGGTGGTGGACAAGCTCAAGGAGCAGATTGCTGCCCTCCAGGCTGCAGGTCTGTCCCTGGTGCTTGCCGAACAGAACCTGAACTTCGTGCTGGATCTCAGTGATCGGGTTTACATCCTGGAAAAGGGTGAAGTGAAGTTCGAAGGCACATCCGATGAACTGCGCCAGTCACCCGAGTTGGTGTCGCGCTATCTGTCGGTCTGATGATCAACCTTATCCACAGGGAAACTATCCATGACTGTATCCATGCCTGATCTGTTCAGGATCGATGTCACGGCCGCTGCCGTGACCGCCGCACGCACCGACATGCTCGCCAGAGGTCATGTGGTGATTACCGATGAGCCCAAGGAACGCGGTGGTACCGATCTTCATGCCACGCCACTGGAGACCTTGCTGTCAGCGTTTCTGGGTTGCACCAATGTCATCACGCATTTCGTGGCCGGACAAATGGGTGTGAAGCTGCGCGACCTGAAGATGTCGGTCAGCGCGGATTTCGACACACGGGGCGTGTTCGGCAGGGCAGATGTGACGGTGCCTTTTCCGGATGTACGGCTGCGGGTCGAGCTCGACACGGATGCCAGTGAGGAGGCGGTGCAGCGCTTGCGTGAGCTGGTCGGCAGGAAGTGCCCAGTGTCGGTCATCCTGCGTCAGGCGGGATGCCGAATCGAGGAGCAGTGGGTGTTGGCAAAGTAGCCGATAGACAGCCTGCTGCATCGTTGCCGTTGCCGTTGCCGTTGTTGATGTTGATGTTGCCGATGCCGCTGGTCCTCGTCGCCTGATGTCAGGCTTGGCCGGACCAGCGAGCAAACCACTGGAACACCAGCCCACGAGGCTCTTCAACACCTGTGATCAGATAGTGCAGGGTGTAGGGATTGTTCAGGGTGGCTTGCAACAGTCTTTCGCTGCGCTCACTGCCGCAGAACAGGATGCCGTCGTCAGGCAAGACGACTTCGCTGTCAGCTGGCAGCATCAGCAGTTCCTGCCGTCGCCGGATGACCAGAGGCACACAAGGCAGCGTGCCTTCCGGACGGTCGGGGTGGCGAATCAGCTCTCCGAGCGTCAAGCGCTTGCCGGATTCGAGAAACTCCATGACGGCCGATGCGTCCTCGACGGTGATGGCGACCCGCCAGAGATGGGGGGAGTGCCCACCCACGGTTGTGCGCAGCCGCTGCACGATTGCTTCGGTTTGTTGATCTCGCTCGTAGAGATACTCGATCAGCTCCTGAATCAGCGGAGAAATGAGCGTTTTCAGGATGCGGCGTGCGGTGGTGAGGCTGGACTGCAGAATCAGATTGGCTTGTGCTGCATCGAAAGCCAGCTGGTTCTCGTGCTTGTTCTGACGAACGACCGTGAACGCCTCGGGATTCAGGTGACGGACACACACCAGTATGCCGAGATTGTCCGAATCACTGTCGGTGCCTGCCACGATACCGGCAGCCTGTTCGACACCAGCCTCTCTGAGCGTATCGTAGTCGGCATAACCACGAACGATACGTCCGGGGAATTCACAGGCAGTGACCTCCGGATCGATCACCACGGTCTCTATGCCATGACGTACCATTCGACTATGCAACTCCTGCCCCATGCGCCCATAGCCGCACAGGATCCAGATCCCGCGCGGTACATCCAGTGGATGCCCGAGACGCGCCCCCGGCACGCCAACCAGCCAGCTATTCAGGTTATGCAACAGTGGAGAGATGATGGCCATGTCCAGCAGTTCGGCGAATACGGCAAAAGGGTTGACGACCTGCACATCCTGCAAGGCGTTCAGATGCTTGCAGTGGCGCTCCGAGGTCGAGCGCGCGATGACCTTGACAGCGGGGTTCAGCAATTTGGCGACAATCGCTATCTGTCGATTGGCGTCTTCCTCATTGGTGAGTGCCACGACAGCCTTGCATTCCGGCTGTCTGACACCGGCATCGATCAGGTGGCGGGGGACGTCCGGGTGTGCACAGAGGCCCAGCATTCTGACGCGATAGTCGCGTACGGCAAAGGCCTTGATGCGTTCCGGATCGCGATCGAGCACGGTGGCTCGGCGGTGATGGTCGCTGAGCCCACGAGCCAACAGGCTGCCAGTATCACCAAAACCGCAGACGATGACGAACGGGTCTCGCAGCTGACGCACCCGCCGGGCGAAACCGTGTTCATTCACCGCCCGTGTGAAATGCGGATTCTGTACCAGACCGATGATGGAACCGATGGCATACAACCAGGCGATGGCGCCCATGTACAGGCAGAACACGGCCCACAGACGTTGCACATCGCTGAAGGCGTGCGGAATCTCACCAAAGCCGGTGGTGGTCGCGGTGTAGGTGAAGAAATAGAAGGCATGGAAGAGACTCATTTTCTCCGGATTGCCTTCGGCGTCCACCCCGGGGATCAGCGCCATCACGCTGATGCCGATGGCGTAGACGATGATCAGGGCGAATACCGGCTTGCGCATATGGCGCAATACCACCATGGTGACTCGGTCCAGATCGGAGGTCGAGGTCACGGGCGTGTGCCTAGCGGCGAGACATCAGCGCATCACCGACGAGGATGACCGCCGAGACGATATTCGCCACCAGGGCACCGGCGGCCAGCGACACGATATTCACCGTGGCATCTGCACTGGGTCCGGTGGCCGAATCGCTCTCGGCAACGATCCAGAAGATTCGGGCCGTGATCAGCAGCAGGTCGGCAACCAGACTGGCGGCCAGCAGCAGAGCGCCGATCTGGGAGCGATCTCCGAGTTTCAGGCCGGTTGCAATCAGGTTGACCAGTATGGCAATGGTCAGTACCCAGACATCGTGATGATTCGGGTTGTCGATCTCACCCATGACGAAGACCAGATTGAAGGTCAACGCCAGGATCGTGAAAAAACCGAAGACTACCCGTTCCAGATTCATGCCTGTTCCCCGTAGACCGTGGCCAAGTCATGCACGTGGGACGTGGATGACGCCATCGACACTGCCAGTGTACACCCGCGGATGAACGACGCTGACTTTGGGTAACCTCGGATCATTCTGTCCTTGTATCCCTGTTGTAGTACGCGATGCGTCGAGCGATTGCGTCTACCGTTCTTGGCACAGGCCTGGTCTATCGACCAGACCTGTTAGTTGCCTGGCTACGCTATCAGGCTGCCTGAGCGCTTTTCAGAGAATCATAGAAGGCGGTTTCCAGCTGCATGTAGCCGGTAAACGAGGCGACATCGGCAAAGGGCAGAATCTGCGTCGCCCAGAAACCGCCATAGCCGTTCTGACGGTCAATCCAGTAGAACAGATTGGCAAGCCCCGCCCAGCCCAGGGCACCGGCCGGACGACCTGTGGGTGCGGTTTCATCATTGACCATGAAGCTGAACGCCCAGGATTTTTCCTGACCGGGGAAGAACTCAGCATCGTTGGACAGTGAGGGAATCACGCCCGGCAGGGCGCAGATCTTGCGGCTACCCAGATGGTTCTGTTCTGCCATCTTCACGGTCTCGGGTTTCAGCACCTGACCGTGCTCTCCCTGACCATCGTTGAGCCACATGCGAATGAAGCGCATGTAGTCGCCGACCGTGCCGTAGAGGCCGTGTCCGCCCATGTGAATATCCGGTTTGTCCGGTAATTCGAACTCCATGGGCGTTAGTGAAGCATCTTCGTTGCGCGCATGCATGATGGCCAGTCGCGCGCGCAGATCATCATTGAGCTCGAAGGTCATGTCCTGGATACCCAGGGGGTCGAAGATGCGTTTCTGAAACACCTCACCCAGCCGCATGCCGCTGATGCCTTCCACAACTTGTCCACACCAGTCCATGTTGCTGCCGTACTCCCATTGCTCGTCGGGGTCACGCAGCAGGGGGGTCATCAAAGCCTCCTTCGATGCCGTGATGACACTGGGCTGGCCCTGTTCCTGAGCCAGGCGATGATAGGTTTCGTTGAAGAAGTCATAACCGAATCCAGCAGTATGCAGAAGCAGCATTCGAGTGGTGATGTCCCGTTTCGGAGCGCGCAGTCGAGGTGTCCCGTCATCGTCAAAGCCTTCGATGACCTGCAGTTTGCCGATATCGGGAGCGTACTGGCTGGCCGGTGCATCCAGGTCCAGTTTTCCCTGCTCCACCAGCTGCAGGGCGGCCGTCGCGGTGATGGCCTTGGTGGTGGAAAAAATGGCGAAAGCGCTGTCGGTCGTCATGTCCGTATCACTACCCTGCGAGCGCTTGCCAGCGGCGCCTTCATAGAGATTGCTTTCTCTGTCAGTGACCATGGCGACGACACCGGGTACACCCGGGTCGGCGGCGACGGTATTGGTCAGAATGTCATCAGCAGTTTGTGTGAATGTCTTGTTCAAGGGGATTCTCCGTGGTTGTCGGTAATGGCTCTGTTCGAGTCGAGCCTTATTGCATGGCAAAACCTTCGTATTCGCGTTGCGCGACATCGTCGCATTTGGCCTTGTAGGTGCCGACACCGCCGCAGTAGGAGAGCAAGCGTCGGGGTTTTCCCGGTATGTTGCTGCCCATGTACCAGGAGTCGGTCTTGGTAATCAGCGTGGCATTGGCCGTCTCGTCATGGTGCTGCACCCATTGTTCCTCGGTCTCTGCCAATGGTTCGATAACGCGATGTGCGTTCTGTCGCAGGTAGTGAATGCAGTTGCTGATCCACTCGGTCTGCTGTTGCAGGCAGGTAGCCATATTGCACAGGGCGGCGGATGGGGCAAGGGGCACAGCGGTGGTGAACAGGTTCGGATAGCCATGAATCTGCAGACCCATGGTGGTACGAATATCCCGGCCCCATTCCTCCTTGAGAGAGCGCCCGTCACGTCCGCGTATATCGATGCGGGTCAAGGCGCCGGAGCCTGCGTCGAAACCGGTGGCCAGCACGATCACGTCCAGTTCATGCACGGTACCGTCAGCCGTTTGTATGCCCTCTGGCAACACACGCTCGATGGGGTTGTCCCTTACCGGAACGGCTTCCACGTTATCGCGCAGGTAAACCTCGAGGTAGTTGGTTTCCAGTGGAACACGATGGGTGCCAAAGCCATAGTCGGTAGGTATCAGCAGGTCGCACAGTTGCGGATCACCCAGACGCTTGCGCATCTTTTCGCGCACGAATTCGGATATTTCCTCACTCACCGTTTCATCGAAGAACATCTCGGCAAACGAGGCCAGCCATAGTTTCAGTGAGCCATTGGCGTAGGTGTCTTCGAGACGAGCAAGGCGTTGCTCGGGTGTCAGCTCAGCCCAGGTCACTTCGAAATCGTATTCGAAACCTGCGAAAGTATGTGGCAGGGTGTCCTTGAGTTCCCTGAAACGCTGTTGGTAATCGCTCACCTGCTCCGGGCCGTAGCTGGGGTTCTTCATCGGCAGCACATACTGTGGTGTTCTGACAAAGACCTTGAGTTGATCAACCTGGTCGGCGATGGTCTGGATGACCTGGATGCCGGTGGCACCGATGCCGACCACACCCACGCGTTTTCCAGCCAGCTTGACCGGGTCGTGCGGCCAGCGTGAAGTGTGAAATATCTCACCGTTGAAGCTGTCCTGACCCGGGAACATGTCGGTGAGTGGGGCGGAGAGCATGCCGCAACAGGTGACGAGAAACTGCGTGTCGATAAGCTCGCCCGAGTCGGTGGTGACGCTCCAACGCTGTCGGTTCTCATCGAAGTGAGCACTGACGATCTGAGTGTTGAACTGAATATCCTTCTTCAGATCCAGTTCATCGGCGACATAGTTCATCCAACGCTCGATTTCGGGTTGCCCGGGGAAGCGTTCGCTCCATTGCCAGCCCATGTACAGCTCTTCGGAGAACAGGTACTGATAGATGTAGGATTCCGAATCGAATTTGGCTCCGGGGTAGCGGTTCCAGTACCAGGTGCCGCCTACACCACCTGCAGCATCGTAGGCGCGAACCGACAGGCCTTGCTCGCGTAACTGATGCAGCTGATACAGTCCGGCCACCCCCGCGCCGATGATCAGGGCGTCCAGGGTTCTCGTTGGGAGATTGACAGAGGCGTTTTCCGATGTGCTGGTGTGCGAATTCATGATGACATTCCTCGATGGTCTGTGAGACCGCTCTTGCAAGCGGATACTGATCTGGCGTTGAATCAGGTGTTGGCAGAATCAGCGGCTTGCCACGATCAAGTGGCAGATCCTGTCACAACACTTGTGCGCCTGCGGAATGTCACTGTAGGCAATCGAGAAGGGTTGGTATTGAATCGTTCGGTGAATTCATTGAATGGGGTTGGCAGCTCTATTCCCGGAGGCCCCGGGTGGTGCTTGATAACTCAATCCTGCGTGAGCTGTCGTGTCCGCCGGGACTTACGGAATGCCCCCGGCGTGACGCCATGGTGAGCGCGGAAGCTGCGTGTCATGTGTGCCTGATCGGAAAATCCACTGGCGGCGGCAACCTGTTTCAGGGGCAATTGATCGGCCCTCAGTAATGCCGTGGCCCGATCGATGCGATGTTGCATGACCAGTGCCTGGGCCGTACAGCCGAGTGTTCGCTGTACCTGACGCCCGAACGTCCAGACACCCAGATTGAGCAACTCGGCCAACTCGGCCAGTGTGATGCTGTCCTGCAAGTGTGCGTCGATGTACTCCCGCAGACGTGATAACTGCAATGGACTCAGTTGTCCGTTTCGGGGTTTTGCCCGCTCGGCGCAGCTGGCATAAAAGCGCAGCAGATGAACTGCAAGTTGAACCCCCAGTGCCTCTGCGTACAAGGCATTGCCCTTTTTCTGATGGCCTGCCTCCAGTGTCATCATGTCGACAATACCATTGACCACCGGGTCTGTGCCTCTGAGAACATCGTGTAACAGAATCTCCCCGACCTCCTTGTCCAGCATGTCGCTGGCGACTCGAGACATCAATTCATTGGACAGATACAGGTGAGAGACTTCGACGTCATCGGTCCAGTGCCAGTGAGAATCGGCGGCACGTGACAACAGTGAGAAATGGCCGGGTTGGCATTTCGTGCGGGTCCACTGCCCGTCGAACTGACGGTCCATGGGCGTCTCGCCCACGTGGTAGCGTACGACCATGAAGCGCTCCATGGCCGGGATTTCCACATCCTGTCCCTGGTAGCGATAACTGCATTGGGACACGTCTTTCCAGTCCAGCTGGTGACTGGAACAGGTCGCGACGCCGGGTACCCAAAGAGGTAGTTCTTCCGGCGAGATCAGTTTGTCGGGCTTGCAGGGCGTGGGCATGATCAAACAGTCGTCATCGGCGCGGATTCGGTGATGAACCACTCTGATGGTCTTGGGCCGACTTGTAGTGTCACCCTGTCTTGCCGTCAATTCAAGTGTTTTGTGACTCTCTGTCATCCTTCGTGGCGGTGTGAATCCCCGCCTTGTGCAATTCAGGCTCGATTGGCACCGCAAGCAAATCGCTGTCCAGATTCTTTCTGATCCTGTGAGCTGAAGCTGCTTTTGAGCAAGCAGACGATTTCTGTTATCGGGCAGGGCTCAACCCGATTTGGTCGACACCCGCTAACAAGTGAGATAATGAGCAGTTTTCTCAACCAGGATTGACTGATGACCACTCGACTGATCGTGCTTGCAGCCGGCAAGGGCACGCGAATGAAATCAGCGATGCCCAAGGTATTGCATCGCCTGGCAGGCAAGCCCTTGCTGGGGCATGTCCTCGATACGGGCCTGCAACTGAACCCTGCCAGCATCACGGTTGTCATCGGGCATGGTGCCGATCAGGTCCAGAGCACCATCGAGCAGCCGGTGAAATGGGCGCTGCAATCCGAGCAGCTGGGCACCGGGCATGCAGTGAGAGAGGGGCTCGACGGCATCGAGGACTCGGATACCGTGTTGATTACCTATGGTGATGTGCCATTGACCCGGGCATCCACCTACCAGGCCTTGCTGGATGCCTGTGACGAACAGACCATTGGCCTGTTGACCCTGATGATGGACGATCCGACCGGTTATGGTCGCATCCTGCGCGAAGGCGGCGCGATCGTCGGTGTCGTGGAGCAGAAGGATGCCACACCGGATCAACTGGGTATCACAGAGGTCAATGCCGGTGTCGTGGCCATCAAGGGTGGCAGTCTGCGCGATCTGCTCAGTCGAATCGACAACAACAACGCTCAAGGTGAGTTCTACCTGACCGACATACACGAGCTGGCGGTCAAGGACGGTCTGCGCGTGCAGGCGGTTCACCCACAGGATGAATGGGAAGTCGATGGGGTCAACAGCCGAGTGCAGCTGGCGAGGCTTGAACGATTGCATCAACAGCATCTGGCGGAAGAGCTGATGAACAACGGTGTGACCGTGGCAGACCCGGCCAGGATCGACATTCGCGGTACGTTGAAGACCGGAACCGATGTCACGATAGACGTCAATTGCGTGTTCGAAGGTGACTGCGTCATCGGCAATAATGTGAAAATCGGTCAAAACTGCCTGATTTCGGGCAGTGTCATTGCCGATGGCAGCACGATACTGGCAAACTGCGTTCTCGAAAATGCAGAAGTGGGCAGTGACGCCACGGTCGGGCCCTTCGCACGGTTACGTCCCGGTACTCGCACGGAGAGTGGCATCCGCATCGGCAATTTCGTGGAAACCAAGAACACCCACGTGGGTGAAGGCAGCAAGATCAATCACTTGAGTTATGTCGGAGACAGCACCCTGGGGCGGAATGTCAACGTGGGCGCGGGCACCATTACCTGCAACTATGATGGCGTCAACAAGCATCAGACCATTATTGGTGACAACGCCTTCATTGGCTCGAATTCCGCGCTGGTGGCGCCGGTCACCATCAGTGAAGGCGCAACCGTGGGTGCTGGATCGACCATCACCCGCAATGTACCGGCGGATCGTCTGTCACTGACGCGTGCCAGGCAGACCGATATCGAGAACTGGTCTCGACCCATCAAGAACAAGTAGTCAGGCGTCGCTGCGACGCCAGCAGATCAACTTTCAGGACGACAATCTATGTGCGGAATTGTAGGCGCTGTAGCTCAGCGAGACGTGGCAGGTATTCTGTTGATGGGGCTGCAAAGCCTGGAATACCGGGGTTATGATTCTGCTGGTATAGCAACGGTGGACGGGGATGGCTCGCTCAACCGGCTGCGTCGGGTCGGCAAGGTCAAGCAACTGGTCGAGGCGGTCGAGCAGTTCGGCATGATGGGTGGTACGGGTATTGCCCATACTCGCTGGGCCACACACGGTGAGCCGAACGAGGCCAATGCCCATCCGCATGTCTCGGTCGATCGAATCGCCGTGGTGCACAACGGCATCATCGAGAATCACCAGCAGCTGCGCGACAGACTCAAGGCGCTGAGCTATGACTTCACCTCCGATACCGACACCGAAGTGATTGCCCATCTGGTGGACCATGAACTGAAAACCTCGGGCAGCCTGTTCGAGGCCGTGCAAAAGGCCGTACCGCAGCTCGAGGGCGCCTACGGTACGGTGATCATGGATCGAACCGAACCCGATCAGCTCATCGTGGCACGCTCCGGTAGCCCGCTGGTCATAGGCTACGGCGTGGGCGAGCATTTCATTGCCTCGGATCAGCTGGCTCTGTTGCCGGTCACCCGGCGGTTTGCGTTCCTGGAAGAAGGTGATGTGGCACGCATTACCCGCACCAGTGTCGAGGTGGTGGATGTCGAGGGCAATGCCGTCGAACGTGCCGTGGAAGAATCGACCCTGTCCCACGATGCCAGTGACAAGGGCATCTACCGGCACTTCATGCAGAAGGAAATTCATGAACAGCCGGTGGCCATTCAGCGCACACTGGAAGATCGCATGGCAGCGGGCCGGGTGCTGGACACGGCCTTTGGCGAGAATGCCGAGGAATTGCTCAGTCAGGTGGAGCATGTGCAGATCATTGCCTGCGGTACCAGCTATCACGCCGGCATGACGGCACGCTACTGGTTCGAGGATTTCGCCGGTGTGTCATGCAATGTGGAGATTGCGTCCGAGTATCGTTATCGAAAGTCCCACGTGCGGCCAAACAGCCTTCTGGTCACCATTTCCCAGTCGGGCGAAACGGCCGATACCCTGGCCGCGCTGCGCCTGTCGCAGAAGCAGGGCTACATGACCAGCCTGACCATCTGCAACGTGCCGGGCTCATCGCTGACCCGTGAATCCGACATGACCTACCTGATGAAGGCCGGCGCTGAAATCGGAGTGGCCTCGACCAAGGCATTTACCGTACAGCTGTCGGCTCTGCTGATGCTGGCCGCCGCTGTCGGGCATCACAAGGGCATGAGCGCCGAGAAGGAAAAGCAGGTGGTTGCCGCCTTGCAGAGTCTGCCGGCAAAGATCGAGCAGGTGTTGAGCATGGATGAGGCCATTCAGGATCTGGCCGAGGATTTTGCCGACAAGCATCACAGCCTGTTCCTGGGGCGTGGAGATCAGTATCCGATTGCCATGGAAGGAGCATTGAAGCTCAAGGAAATCTCCTATATCCATGCCGAGGCCTATGCTGCGGGTGAACTCAAGCATGGCCCCCTGGCATTGATTGATGCGGACATGCCGGTCATCGTTGTCGCGCCAAACAACGAGCTGGTCGAGAAACTCAAGTCCAACGTCGAAGAGGTGCGTGCACGCGGTGGTCTGATGTATGTCTTCGCCGACAAGCAGGCTCAGTTTGTCAGTGATCAGACGATGACCGTGCTGGAAGTGCCACATTGCGATCCGCTGATTGCACCGATCATCTACACGATTCCGCTGCAGTTGCTGTCGTACCACGTGGCGCTGATCAAGGGGACCGATGTGGATCAGCCGAGGAACCTGGCAAAGTCCGTGACGGTGGAGTAGGTTCGATGGCTGTCGAGCGAGATCCTGCCTCAAGCACAAGCACAAGCACAAGCACAAGCACAAGCACAAGCACAAGCACAAGCACTTGGGCGAATTTCGTCGTATCGTATTTGTCGGTATGAATCACTCACTTCGTTGATGTGATCTGGCCTCTTTCCATGCCCTGACTTCCAGTTGTCGGGGCATGAAAGAACCCAACGTTGAAGCTCGTGCGCTTTTCGCTTGTTACTCGGTCAAGGTCTCGTAGTCGATAGCTGCGCCTCTTGGTCTTGTCGACAAGGAACGCT
The DNA here is from genome assembly GCF_052681095.1 of Granulosicoccus sp. 3-233. NCBI lineage: Bacteria > Pseudomonadati > Pseudomonadota > Gammaproteobacteria > Chromatiales > Granulosicoccaceae > Granulosicoccus > Granulosicoccus sp. 3-233. The sequence goes on along the minus strand of NZ_JBQYLE010000007.1, from coordinate 283,718 downwards.
TATGCGCTGAGGATTGCAGCTCGGCGTTCTTTGACAAAATCAGGTGTATATCTGTTCTTGCTTTCTTGATCACCAAAGCCAAGACGCTGATACACATTTCCACCAATTCCCGGAATCACCTCACCAGTATCGGACTTGTCTTTCAAAAGCAGCTTATACGTTGCTTAACCACAATAAAGAACGCGGGTGCAAGGAAGTGATGCAACATTTGCTGTTACAGCTTCCTGAAAAACGAAAGATCATTGGAAGAGTGGGTGAAATGCAAAAGCATCTAGACAGATTTTGAAGCACAGGTACTGGCGGTGCTCATGAATCAGAGCAATGCGCTCATCCCTCCCAATCCTGCCGCTCGCCAATGTGGCGTATGGATCCGATCACAATCGCATTGACGAGTGTCAGCGACGCATTTCAGACAGCCAGTCGCTCGACAAGGGATTATGATTCATGCCCCTGTTTGATGCTGATGTACCGACATGTCCCCCAATCTGCGTGCGAGCCTGTACATGGTATCGTCCATGGCGGGCTTTGCCGTCAATGATGCGCTGGTCAAGTCGCTTGACGGTGCCTTGCCGACCACGCAGGTACTGGCGGTTCGCGGCCTGATTCTGAGTATTCTCATCGGTCTGGTGCTGTGGCAGAGGGGTCTGTTGCCACGTCTGAGGGAAGCGCTGACACCCTTGGTCGGATTGCGGGCCAGCATGGAGCTGGCGGCGGCCTACTGCTTTCTGATGGCATTGGTGGCGCTACCCTTTGCCAATGTTTCGGCCATTCTTCAGGCTCTACCCCTGGCGGTAACTCTGGGCGCGGCACTGGTGTTTCGAGAAGCGGTCGGCTGGCGGCGCTGGACGGCCATTGCCGTGGGCTTTGCCGGGGTCATGATCATCATTCGCCCGGGCACTGGTGGGTTTGCACCGGCATCGCTGTGGGTGGTCATCTCGGTACTGTTTGCCGCCGCACGGGATCTGTCTACCCGCGCCCTGCCGGCATCCCTGCCTTCACTGCTGGTCAGTGGCGCCACTACCGTGCTGGTGTCCGTATTCGGCTTCGTCATGGTATATCTGGCCGGCAACTGGACAGGCATGTCGTGGCCGCAGCTGGGCATCCTGTCCCTGGCCGCCGCCTTTCTGTTCGTCGGTTATCAGTTCATCGTCCTGTCGATGCGAACCGGAGATGTGGCCTATGTGGTGCCCTATCGTTACACCAGTTTGCTGTGGAGTATCATGCTCGGTTATCTGGTCTTCGATGAAGTCCCCGACGGCTTCACCCTGCTGGGATCGGGGGTCGTCATCGCGATGGGGCTGTTCACGCTTTATCGGGAGCTCACGCAGACCAGACGCTTGCGTCAGTCGGTCTTGCCCTGAGGTGTGCTCGGGGTTTCGCCGTCACTGCCGTCGTCCATGCGTTGTATCACCTCGTCGTCATAGAGGCGTGATTCGAAGACCTCTTCGGCATCTTCGAGTTCTTCCAGTTGTTCTTCCTCGGCGGCAGACAGGGCAAATTCGGTTGCCAGGCCACTGGTGCGAGCCGAGATCGGCAGATAGGGTGAGGCCTCGTGCACCACATCGTGGGCGCGCTGGCTGATCCGGTAGATGCCGTACAGGCAGATGCAACTCAGCAACAGGAACAGGGTGATGAAATACCACTCGATGCCGAATTTGGTCATGAGGAAACCCACGATGACGGGACCGGTCATGGCGCCGAATCCGTTGATGAACAACAGTCCGCCGGCAGCCGACGCCATCTGGTCCTGTTCCAGATAGTCATTGGCATAGGCCACCAGTAGCGAGTAGGTAGGATTGGCCGCGCCGCCGAGCAGAAAGGCTGCCAGCAACAGCACCAGATAGTTGTCGCCAAGGTACATGCCCATCATGGAGACCAGCGCCCCGACAGCGGTTACGCCGATGATCAGCAGGCGTCGGTCGATCTTGTCTGACAGCCAGCCGATGGGAAACTGGAAGACCATGGCACCCAGAAAGATGGCGGTAATGAAATAGGACGTCTGCGCAATGCTCAGGCCGCGTTCGGTGGCATAGACCGGCGACATGGCATAGAGCACGGCGTACACGCCGCCGAGCAACAGAATGCCGAAGCAGGCGAGTGGTGAGGTCTTGATCAGTTCCTTGAGAGACATCGGCCGGGCCGCGCTGATTCGCGGCGCACTGGACGAGGAGGAGAGCAGCATGGGGGCAAAGGAGACAGAGACCAGTACCGTGATCAGCACGAACAGATCATAGCCAGCGGGATCGGCGACATTGAGCAGCAACTGCCCAAGCACCATGCCAGCCATTTGCACGATCAGGTACAGAGACAGGGCCTGCCCGCGGGATTCATTCGACGCGGAGTGATTCAGCCAGCTCTCGGCCACGACATAGATGCCGGAGAAGCAGAAGCCGACCAGCACACGCAGCAACCACCAGGCAATGGGGTCCACCACGGCGGCATAGAGAATGAAGGCCGCCGACACCAGAGAGCCGAGTGCCGCAAAGACCCTGACATGGCCGACGTGCTGCAACATGATGGGTGTCAGTCTGGAGCCACCCAGAAAACCGACGAAATAACCCGCCATGATGAAACCCATGGTGGACGAGTTGATCTGTTCCAGCGAACCGCGTACGCCCAGCAGGGTGCCTTGCAGGCCGTTGCCCAGCATCAATAGCAGGACACCGAGCATCAGGGCCCAGGAATGTTTGAGTACGAGCAGCATGAGGGGAGTCTGGCAGAATGTGCCCACATTGTACGGGTCCACGACACTCGCTGGCAGCGGGATTACCCCGGAATGGGGAATCCGGTGTTCTGGTTGCGACACGGCAATGCGTATACTCGCTATCGTCAGTCCGTCAGGGAGCAGGCGGTATGGCTATCCCCGCAAAGGGTGTCCGGGGTCTCCTGCAGGATTCGGATGCCGTTTTTCCTTCACAGCCTGGAGAATATTCACTTGAGCAAGACAGTCGATTACTATCACTTCCTGATATCGCCCTGGAGCTATCTGGCCATCGGCAAATTCAATGAACTCAAGGCGCGCACGGGTATAACCGTGAATTATCTGCCCATTGATGTGGCCTCTACCTTCGGCAACATGGGTGGTCAGCCACCGGCCAAGCGCCATCCCTCGCGCCAGCGATTCCGCATGGACGAGCTCAAGCGCTGGTCCAGCTACCTGAATGTACCGATGAACCTGACCCCCGCCCATTTTCCGGCGGACCAGACGCTGGCGGCCTGTATGGTTTACGCCGCCACGGCCGATCAGTCCGCTGCCCTGAGCGATGCCATTCTGACCGCTGTCTGGCGCGACGAGAAGAATATTGCCGACCCCCAAACACTGGTCGAGATTGCGAACGACTGCGGCATTGATGGCAAGGCGCTGCTGGCAGCCGCTGACAATGATGCCATGCGCCAGAAGTTGATGGACGTGACGGCCGATGCTCACAGCAAGGACGTATTCGGTTCGCCTACCTATGCTCTGGATGGGGAACTTTTCTGGGGTCAGGACAGACTGGACTTTCTGGAGCGCGCCATTCGCGGTTGAGCAGGCTGACGCCGCTTGTGGGGCGATGTGCCTTGTCCGGTCGTAGTGACAGTGCCGTGCCGGGGCGCATCGCCGTGTCGGCTTCACGACACAACATTGATTACCCACGCAGACCTACCCAAAAGAGGACACAATTCGATGCTTGAATTCCTGAGGACGTCATTGCGACGTACCGCGACCCTGACAGCCGGTGTGGCGCTGATGTTGCCGCTGGCCGGTCAGGCCGAGACCTTTCGCTGGGCCGGTACGACCGATCCACAGACCATGGATCCGCATGCCAGCAATACGGCCCCCGTACTGGGCTTCCTGAACAACGTCTACGAAGGGCTGGTGCGCCGTGACAAGCAGATGCAGGTGGAGCCGGCACTGGCCACTGAATGGGAACAGCTGGAAGAGAATGGCTGGCGTTTCAAATTGCGTGAAGGCGTCACCTTTCATGATGGGTCCACATTCAATGCCGATGATGTGCTGTTCTCTTACGAGCGCGCATCGTCCGAAGAGTCGGACGCGCGCTCATGGTTTGCCTCGGTCAGTGAAGTGCGTGTGGTCGATGATTACACCATCGACTTTCTGACCAGTGAGCCCAATCCCCTGTTCCCCGGCTCCATTGCCAATTTCATGATCATGGATCGGGATTGGTCGGAGAAGAATCAGGCCGAAAGGCCGTCCAAGGAGGCCGAGAACTTCGCCACGCGCAACGCCAACGGCACCGGCGCCTTTCGGGTCACCGCACGCGACCCGGGTGTACGTACCGAGTTGGCGCCTTTCGATGGTTGGTGGGATACGCTGGAGAGCAATATCACAGAAGCTGTCTTCACCCCGATCGGCCAGAGTGCCACCGCCATGGCAGCATTGCTGTCCGGCGAGATCGATTTCGTTTCCCCCATACCGCTGCAGGATGTGCCGCGCATGAAGGAGCGTAGCGACTTCACTGTTCATGAAGGCATCGAGGCTCGCGTCATCATGTTCGGCTTCAAGCACGATGGCGATGCGCTGATGTTCTCGCAGGACGTGCAGGGCAAGAACCCCTTCCAGGACCCTCGCGTGCGTCGTGCGGCCTATCAGTCCATCGATGTGGACACCCTGATCGCGAAGATCATGCGTGGCAACGCTCAGCCGGCATCGCAGCTGGTGTCCGAGGACATGAGTGGCTACTCCACGAGTCTGAGCGAGCGTTTCGCTTATGACCCGGAGGCGGCCCGGGCCCTGTTGGCCGAAGCCGGTTATCCGGACGGTTTCAGCTTCGGCCTGCAATGCCCGAATGATCGGTACATCAACGATGAGTCCATCTGCAAGGCAGCTGCCTCCATGATGGCCAAGGTGGGTCTGAACGCGAAGTTGTCCAGCATGCCGGTGCGCAACTACTGGCCAGAACTGCGTGAGGACAAGTTCGACATGTATCTGCTGGGCTGGTCGCCCGGTACCTTCGATGCCGAGCATCCGATTCGTTTTCTGGCAGCCACGCCCAATGAAGAAAAGAAGCTGGGCAGCTGGAATTTCGGTGGCTACTCGAATGCACGAATCGATGAATTGCTGCCGCAGATCCAGGTGGAGCTGGATGCCGACAAGCGTCAGGCCATGATCGACGAAGTCAATCAGCTGATGCAGGACGAGACAGCCTACATTCCCCTGTATGTGCAGCCGCTGATCTGGGCATCGAAGGATTCCATTTCACTGACGCAGCGCAGCGACAACTTCTTCATCCTGCGTTGGGTCAGCGTCAACTGAGCCACTGACGTGATCGGCACATGAGGCAGGTGCGACTTGCCTCATGTGTCACCTGACCGGCTAGTCGTGCTGCTGCTCCTGTGTTGACGGCAGAGCGGTATTGCTACCCTGGCCGGGAATGCCGGTACCACGCTAGACTGGGGCTGTACATCGCCATTGCGTGCAGCTTCATGTTGATATCCCGTACTCTGCTTTCCGTGGTTGTACTGTTTCTGTCCGCCCGGGCAGCAGCAGATACCTGCGGCCTTCCCGATGCCAACGCTGACTATCGCCTGATATTCGAAGAGAACTTCGATGGCAGCGGACTGGATCGCGGGCGTTGGGACACGGAGTTCCTGTGGGGGCCCGGCGTCATCATCAACAACGAATCCCAGTACTACGTCAATGATGGGCAGTTCGGCTATGAGCCGTTCTCGGTGAGTGATGGTGTGCTGACAATCAAGGCTGACAAGGCGCCGTTTGATCGCTCGCAATTGTATCTGACGCGTTCCATCTATTCCTCCAGCGCCATTGAATTGCTGTGGCGAGCCCCGGAAGGTGCCGTGAGCTATGGTATCTACCGCGATGGGCAGAGGCAGGGCAGTGCCAGTGGCGGCTCCTTCCTGCAGACCGGCTTGCGTGATGGTATAGACTACGCCTACGAGGTGAGGGCGCTGGATCGCGCCGGCAATGTCCTGGTGACCGCGCAGTTGACGGTCAATACGGCAGACCGGCCCACGCCGGGCACGCAGCAGGCATTCACGCTGGGATTGGCCGCCAGCGTCTATTCCCCGACGGTGGCAGAGTTGCAATGGCTGTCTCCCAATCGTGCGTCGCGTTACGAGGTATATCGCGATGGGGCCTTGTATCGTTCTCTGAGTGGCAGTGACTACAAGAGCCTTTACGAAGTCGGCCTGGTCGAGGGACGTGACTATCGGTATCGCGTGGTGGCCTATGACCGCTGCGATGAACGCATCATCGAACAGAGTCTGACTCTCAATACCGGCAGTGGCGTCACACCGCCGGTCACCGCCAGCGAGCGTCTGGTGGTTCGCTCCAGCATCTACTCGGACTCCACTGCCGATATCGGCTGGAATGCGGTGCGGGGAGCACGTCGCTATCTGATTCACGACAATGGAGCTCTGGTAGCTGATACCGATGGTCGCTCCCTGTTCATCGATGACCTGGTACCCGGGGTCGATCGTCGTTTTCTGGTCATTGCTCTGGATGCCGATGGCAATGAACTGGACCGCACGACACGCGTACTGAACACCGCTGACAACAGTTTTGCGTTGAACCGCCAGCCCTATCTGTCCGGCATCATCACCAGCTACAACTCGTTGCGCTTTCGCTATGGTCGGGTCGAGGCGCGTGCTCGAATGCCGGCGGGCAAGGGGTTATGGAGTGCTTTCTGGTTGCTCAACGCCTACTACAAGCAGGACCAGCCGGAAGATCCGGAGATCGATATCATCGAGGCCATTGGTGATCGCGTCACCACGGCGAATCATGCCTATCACTATCAGGACGATCTGGATGGCGATGGTTTCTTCACCGATCGCCAATCTACCGAAATGCGCGCCTCGATCAGCGATTTCTCCGCTGATTTTCACACTTACCGGGTGGACTGGGAACCACAGCGCATCGTCTGGTATGTGGATGATGTGGAAACCGGACGCGTGGAAGGTGAACAGGTGTCGGACGAGCAGATGTACCTGATTGCCAACCTGGCGGTGGGTGGCAATTTTCCCGGACCGGCAGACAGCATGACGCCTTTTCCGGCGTTATTCGAGATTGACTACATACGGGTGTGGCAGCGGTAGAAATTCGGGAGCGAAGCACCTGTCACTCACGATATTGCGGTTGCCGATCCTTGGTAAAGTTTCCTTGCGCACTGAAGGGGCCGCCGAAAGTCGGCCTCTTTGTTCCGTAAGAACGGCCGCACTTCCATCTGCATGCTGAGTGTCAGGTTCTTGCCGAATCTTCTTTTCAGCGCTCGGAGTCTATAGTCAGCAGAAACTCCAACGGTCTGCATAGTGGAAGCGCGTCGTTTATCCGTACACCGTTTTCACAGGATTCTTTCGAAAACCGACGCGCCGCTCATTTTTCCTTGTCCGGGTGCGTATGCGTGGCAGGACCCCGATCATCGAACTCGGCATCAACGACGTTACGGCCTTGCGTCAGGTCAGCATCCCGAAGACGACCTGTTGACAGATCCAGTTCTTGTCGACTTTCATCGCGCATCGTATCCAGCTGATCGGGATCGACGCCGGGTACCCGACGACTATTGTTGGCCGGGTCCGCCGTATCGTGCATCGGAGCGCTGACATTGCTCTTGTCGGCCAATGGTTCGTCCACGAGGTTCTCATCGTCGGGGATGTCATCAGCTGGGACTGCTTGCCTTGCCGGATCGCTGTCGGAAAGATGCGGAGCGTGTGTGTTTCTGTCGGACTTTGTTACTGTCATGTCTTCTCCCATCAATTCGCAGGCATGCAGCCTGCTGGTGTCGACCAGTCTCTCTGAATGACGCATCCACATTGCTGCCGGTGTAACAATTATCCGGTTCGCTGTGCCGCCAGCACGGCGTTGTGCCGATGATATGTCAAAAGCTATCTGTGTCGGAGCGCTGTCCCGTGAAGCCGCGCAGCCACTGTCATGTTGCTCAGGGCAGCTTGTAGGCCATGACGTAATCACCCGCTGTCGTACCGATGGAACCATGTCCTCCGGCAACCAGTACAATCATCTGTTCGCCTTCACTGTTCATATAGCTCATGGGGGTTGCCTGACCACCCGCCGGCAGTCGCGCTTCCCATAGCTGCTCACCGTCGGACAGGCGATACGCGCGAAAGTAGTTATCGACCGTTGCGGCCAGAAAGGCCACGCCTCCCCGGGTAATGATGGGCCCACCAATACCGGGCACACCCATCTTTATCTTCAAAGGCAGGGGCGTCATGTCCTGAATAGTGCCATTCTTGTGTTTCCACTGGACCTCACCGCTACGCAGATCGGCGGCTGCCACGTAACCCCAGGGAGGCTGCTGGCAGGGGATTCCCAGTGGCGACAGAAACGGGCTGAGTTCCACGGCGTAATCGCCGCCTGCGTTTTCATTGAGGCCCTGCTCACCCTGGTTGGTTGGCCCGGTAGCAGAGGCATCTTCCTGTTTGGGTACCAGCCGGGAGGTGAAGGCAAGATACAGCGGCATACCGAACATGAGCTGTCGTTCAGGGTCCACGGCAATACTGCCCCAATTGAAAACGCCGAAGTTACCGGGGTATACCAGCGTGCCTTGTTCGGAAGGGGGCGTATACCGACCTTCGTAACGCAGAGACTGAAACTGGATGCGGCACATCATCTGGTCCAGCAGGCTGGCACCCCACATGTCTGCAGCACGTAGTGGTTCCGGATTGAAATTGAGCGCGGATACCGGTTGCGTGGGGGCCGTCCAGTCGTCTTCGATGGTGCCTTGAGGGGCGGGTACTTCCCAGATCGGCAAAATGGGATCGCCAGTCTGGCGGTCGAGAACGTAGACATCACCCTGCTTGGTGGGCACCACCAGGCCGGGCCGCAGTCCCTTGTCTGTCTGAATATCGACGAGACTGGGTTGTGCAGGTGTATCCATGTCCCACAGATCGTGATGCACGAACTGTTGTACCCACTGCGCTTCACCGGTCTCGAGGCTCAGAGCAACCACGGAGCTGGCATACTTCTCCTCTGCCGGCGTGCGGTACATGCCGAGTTGATCCGGGGTGCGATTGCCCATCGGAAAGTAGATCAAGCCCAGCTCTTCGTCGGCACTGGCCACCGACCAGCTGTTGGGTGAGCTGGTGGCGTAGGTTTCATCGTCGGCAATCGGCGAAGTGTCGTCAGGGTTGGCCGCATCCCAGTTCCAGCGCAATTCCCCGCTGCGGGCGTCGTAAGCCCGGATGACACCGGACGGCGCGTTGACGTCGTAATTATCGTTCACGGCACCGGCAACCACGACAAGTCCGGCTGCTACGACAGGGGGAGAGGTGGAGTAGTAGTAGCCATCCTGGGTGTGGGGCATGTTGTGCATCAAATCCAGCACGCCAGCCCGAGCGAAATTGCTGCAGCGCGCACCGGTGGTCGGATCTACGGCTATCAGGCGTGCATCGGAGGTGGGCATGAACAGTTGCGCATCGCAACTGATGGGCGGTAGGGATTCCGCAGGTTCGGACAATACCTCGGCGGGAACCGCAAACACATTGTTCGTCGTGGACAGGGTGTCGGCCTGATCTGCGGAAGCCGATGGCAGGTAGGAGACGCCCCGACACGTCTGATGCTGGCGCTGGCTCTGGGCAGGCACCTTTGCATCATGGACCCATTGTTCTTCACCAGTATCTGCGTCGAGAGCAACCAGCCAGTTATGCGGCGTGCACAGATAAAGGCTGTTGCCGATCTTCAGTGGAGTTGCTTCATAGGTGGTCTCGGTGACGTCTTCGGGTCCTCGCAGGTCGCCGGTCTGGTATTGCCATGACAGCTCCAGCTGAGCAACATTTTCGGGAGTGATCTGATCCAGTGGTGAATAGCGCTGCCCATGGTTGTTGCGCCCGTAACTCGTCCATTCGCCCTCATCGGTTGACAGGCCAGTGTCGGGATTACTTACGACTGCATTGGTTGTCGCAATGCCTTCAACACGGTGTGCATCGTGGAAGAGGCTGCCAATCAGGAATACACCAACAAGCAACCAGACGCCCTGGAGTACCCTGGGGGACAAGTCATCAGCTTTCCGAATCGGCCACAGCAGCGGAATCGCCAGTAAAAGCAGTACTCCCAGACGAGTTGCCAAGGGCCACCAATCGTAACCACTTTCCCACAAGGCCCATGTGGCCGTAACGGCGAGCAGGGCGGCATACAGAAGTCGCGCCGCGCTGCGTCTTGAGCGAATCAGAGCGGCTGTTGCCAGCAAGACAAGGCCTGCGAGGGCGTAGTAGATACTGCCTCCCAACATTACCAGCCAGACACCGCCGGCGAGCAGGGACAATCCCATCAATGCAAGAATGAGCGCGAGTAGAATCATCTTTGCGTACCCTGTGCTTGTCGTTCATTGACTCTGCTTGCGTCTCGCAGCGTTGCAGCGACAATGAACTCTGCAAGCCAGCCACGCAGACACAGCACTATCGAGTGGTTCCTCGAGAGTTCGAAGGCTACTCTTCGAAGGCGCTACAGTGGTTCGCTTGTAAATATTGGGCAGGGTGATCCCGAATTTACAGGCTGAGGCAGCATCTTCGTGGCTGGGTATCCCTTTTGGGTAGTGCCGACCTCTACGACGAGATGTGTCGAAATGGATTGCCGGAATCGTCGCTGTCTGTGCGTGGCTTGCTGGTTGTAGTGACGATTGGTGTGTATCAACACAGGAAGCTTGTTGCAGCTGGGTGTAGGTGTACCAGCAGTCTTGGCTTGTGGCCCAGAGTAACGGCCCCGTCGTGGTTACGCGACCCCTGGCAGCCAACAAGCGTATTCACAGGACTGTTCCAGGGCGTGTTGTTATTACACCAAGGGTGGATACAGCCTGTTTCATTCGACATGAAACGCCCTGTGCAAAGCCGCTTGCAGGGTGCTGTCTGAGCAGAGGAACAGACACCTCCGGCTACCGGTTCTGCAACTGTCTACTTCACAAGCTGTTGTGAGACACTGACTCAAGGTCTCTTCCAAATCTCTCTACTCAACGTCTGAGTTCCATTGTAACGCTCAGACTTTTGAATCCCAGCTTTTCATAGGCACTAATTGCAGTTTCGTTCTCACTGTACACCTCAAGCAGGAAGTAGTTTACTCCCCGCTCCTCAGACCAGTCACAGACTGCATCCATGATTCGTTTTGCAACACCGAAGCCTCGACAGGAATCATCCACGAAGATAAATCCAAGATAGCAGTGCTTGCCTGTATCAAAACATGATTTGGACTCCCTGAACTGGCCATAGCCAGATCCAATGACCTCACCAGAAGATTCCGCAACGACCAGATAGGAGTCATCATCCGAGATCAGGTGTTCAAGGTCATAGTATGTTGCACCACTGCTTTTGAGTTCAGCGTCAAACTTGCGTTCCAGAGCAATCAGTTTTTGTTCGAACCCGCGCAAGACGGAGATGTCATTGGTGGTTGCTGTTCGAATGTCGAATTTCTTCATGTTTCTCCGCTACTGTAGAATTGCATGCTTGTCCCTGTGGACAAGGTACTTTAAAGACGCGGCCATTGGTCAGATCACTACGCAGATGATTTCACCGCCCGTACATTCGTGGCTGAACACACTATTCTGGGATTGCCAACTGCTACAACAAGTGTATCGAACTGGATCGGTGTATTCGTCGCCGCCTTCGTATGGCCTGCTGCTGACAGTGGTGTTTGGTGCGTACCGGAACAGGAAAGCTGTTGAAGCTGGGTGTTGAACATACAAACAGCCACTGTGTGCGGTCACACGAGTAAATTACCTTGTCGTAGCTTCGAGCTTCTCGGGTTTGCAACAGACGTTATCTGGCGAATATTTGAAGGCTGAACGCTTGACCTCACCACGCCACGGGTGGATATCGCTTTATAGTTCAGTATGAAGCGTCTTGGGCGAACCCGCATGCAGGATGTTGTGGGGAGGGTTGGCTAGACACCAGCCTTTACCCGATTCGTTTTGCACTATTGCACGCCACATGTAGCTGCTCGCAGAACCCTTGGCAGTCCCCTGAGGTAAGGAGGTCGCAAAGGTGCCTTGATCTGATATTGTTCCAAACAGGGAATCCTCGCCTACTAATCTGTCCATATTCCAACTTGGAAAATAACACCGTCTTTTTCTTCAAGATATAGTCTTTCCAGGTACTCGTCATCAGTCACTGTGCTGGTCAATTTCCAAAGCACTACAACAATAGGCGAACGCAAACAGTCACATCACCCACCCCCAACCTCCACCGCTCAACCCCTTCCGGTATCATCGGCTCCCTCTGAATCACCATCGGAATCACTTCTTCCATTGAACAGCCTGCATGTATTGCTACCAGACTTCGCTGTCATTGCGTTGGGGGCGCTGGTCGGTAAGAAGATCAGTGACGACGGGTGGCGGTATATTGACTGGCTGTGCTATTACCTGCTGTATCCGGCGCTGTTGTTCAACGCCGCATCTCAGCGGCCCATCGAACTGGATTCACTGCTGGTCATCGGGCTGCTGGCGGCATTGCTGGTGAGTGTCGGTTTTGTGTTGGCATTGAGTGTCGGTTCACTGTCGGGTGAGGGTGGTTCTCCCAACAAGGCGGGTATCTCGCAGAATGCCTGGCGCTTCAACACGGCTCTGGGATTCGTCGCCATCACGGCTCTGCCATCGGAAGCGTCTGCCATTCTGGCGATTGTTGTCGGGGTGGCCATTCCATTGGCCAATCTGTATGCGGTATTCGGTTTGACCCGCGGTCAGTCGCACTCGCGTATGGCGCAGTTGGGTGAAATCGCCATGAACCCTTTCTTGCTCGCCAGTCTGGTGGGTGTCGTGGTCGGCCTTACCGGGCAAACGGTACCAGCCAGTGCCTCGGCATTCATTGGCAGGCTGGCCGACGCGGCCATACCGGTGGTCTTGCTGTCGCTGGGTGCGGCCTTGCGTCAATCACGTATCTGGCCTCCTGATCGTTACTCGCTGGCCATCAGTGCCATCAAGTTGCTGGCACTGCCCGGCCTGGTATCCCTGGTGGTACTGATTACCGGCGCTCGCGGCATTGTGCCGGCCACCTTGCTGATATTCGCAGCATTGCCCACGGCGTCGGCGGCGCATGTGCTGGCAGCTCGCTATGGCGCAGATCGCTCGCGTGTGGCCATCGTGGTCATGCAGTCAACCGCTCTGGGTTTGCTGACTTTGCCCGTCTGGACGGCGCTGGCGGCCCGTCTGGTGGAGTAGGAGAATACAAGAGCGGGTCACTGGCAGTCCAGTGCAAAGAATAGTGCCCGTCGGATAGGCCGATGAGATGACTAGTGCGGTCGAATCCATGCTGGCCGTCATGGTTGAAAATCGTATCAGGACTTCAGCAGACAAGCCAGAGTCAACCGTCGTTCGATGTGACCAGCAAGGCTGCCATTCATCGCGCGACGAACTTTCACAATATCTGCAAATTTGATCGCACGGCAGGTGATAACCTGGGGGACGAACTCGCGCCCGTTCAACTAACGCTTAAGTGGGTTACCTCACATCACCGTTCTTTCATGACTACGGAAACAGAATACATGCGCCCTGTCATTGTATTGCTTGCCACTGGCAGCTGCCTGCTCGCATCGCTGGTCAATGCTGCGAATGTGGAAATCACGCTGGACGATGAGCTCGATGGCATCCTCAATGGCTATTGCATTGATATTGCCGGCGGCAATGAAAATGTTGACATCAACAAGGGTCTGCAGGCTCATACTTGTTACAGCTACAGAGGCTCTCTGGGAACCGATCAGATTTTCGATACCGCACATCTTGCCGACAATGAGTTGTACATGACGGATTACGATGTTTGTGCCACATTATCGGGTCTTGAGGCTGGTGCGACAGTGGGCCTGGCTGATTGTGATGGTAGCGAGCCGCAGCAGTTCGTGTTTGATGATGATGGACGAATCTTCGCGAAGGCAGCCCCTGCCTTGTGTCTGACGGTTGCACAAGACACACGCATGGGCAAGGGCTCTCAGCATCAGATCAAGGCACTGACTCTCGAGTCCTGTAGCGACGAACTGGCTCCGCAGCAGTTGTGGCGAACCAGAGAGACCGATGACTGAATCCAGAAGCCGATTACACTGCTTTTCCGTGTGTCAGTCCCTGTAGTATTGCTTTCAGCCTGCAGCAGCTCCGGCTCATCGGATTCGGATGTCACTGTTTCCGGTGACACTGAAGATACGAATAACGATTACACGTATTCGTCCGACTGTTTTGCCAATGCCGATCAGACGGAGCTCATGGTCTGTCTGGCAGACAATGTTCTGTCCACCCTCAGTACCGAATCGAACGCCACTGAGCTGACAGGAGGCATGAAGTGTCCGAGGGTTTCCATGCCCGCAAACAACCTTTGCTGAAACAGCAATGGACTCGCTTGAGCTTGCCGAAGTCTGTCGCACCTGCATACGCGCAGCTGCGAATCGGTCTTGATGCTCTGCTTCGCGAACTTGTCACGGACTGCCGGCGAACAACGGCTCATGTAATCCGGTTCAAATTGAATGGCTTTCTCCTGATTTGTGACGCATGTCCTGAATGGAGATGTGTGCTGGAACGGCGGTTGCTGTCGAGTATGCACATGAGTTCCATTCACGACACCAATACAGGACTTCAGGCATTGAAATGGACAGCGTCATTTTCTACGACTCGTTGCATTCGAGCTCGTTTGGTACGTGATGAACAGCCACGTTCGGAAGCACAGTGATCACGCCGCGCCGGTAAGCTCGAAGGAGTTACCCGCACCAGAGATTGCCGCGCTGCATGTCCGTGCCGTGCGTGCCGAGAGGCTTGCCGGGCATCAGGCCATGCTGCTGGGTGTGTTGGCCGAGTTGCTGGCGAGCAATACTCTGCAGGGCGCGCTCGATGCCCTGGCCGCAGCGCTCAAGGCACGGTTCGACTGCGACCGAGTGGCTGTCGCCCTGGCGGATGGCAAGGATCTGACACTGGCCGCCATCTCGCAGCAAGCGGTGCTCGATGCGTCTTCATCCGAGGCTCGTCTGCTGGTGGATGCCATGCGCGAAACCTGTGCGCAGGAATCCATCGTGTGCTGGCCACCGACGTCCGATTCACTCGGTGTGCTGGCGGCCCATCGCGCATTGGCCGGTAGGCGTGTGTCATGCGCGATCTGCAGCGTACCGTTGTATGACAAGCAGAAACTCATTGGGGTATTCCTGCTGGAGCGGCGCGAAAGACGCGCATTTCCGGTTGCGGCACTGGAACGTCTGTCCGTGGGTCTTGCCCCTGTGCTCGACTTGCATCAGCAAGCGGATCGCAGCTGGTGGGCCGTCTTGCGCCGTCGCTGCCGTGCAACTCTGCAACGTTATCTGGGTGGCGAACGCCCCGGTATGCGAGCACTGGCTGGTCTGGCCGTTATCGTGCTGCTCGGCTCATTCGTCGTGACCATGCCCTGGCATATCGTGGCTTCGGCCGAACTGCTATCCCATGAGCGTCGCCTGGTTACCGCGCCCCAGAACGGCTTTGTCGCCGACATGCTGGTGGTCGCCGGAGATCGGGTGAACGAAGGGCAGGTGATGGCACGTCTTGATCCACGTGAACTGCAACTCGAGATCGCCAGCCGTGACAGCGATATTGCCATGGCGGATGCCGAGTTTCGGGCGGCCATGGCCAGTTACGATCGTCAGGCCACCGGCATTGCGAGGGCCCGTCTGGCCCAGGCTCGGGCGCGACGCGAGGGTGTGGAGCAGCGTTTGAGCCGTACCGAGCTGGTCTCTCCCATGGACGGCATCGTGATTGCCGCTGAAGCGTCCCGTACCAGTGGCAGCGCAGTAACCCGAGGTGAAACCCTGTTCGAGATCGCTCCCAATGCAGATTTCGAAGTCCATGTGCTGGTGGATGAGGCAGATGTCTATGATGTATTCGAAGGTCAGCTCGGGACGCTGTCCCTGCGCGCCATGCCCAGGCAGAGCCTGCCCATTGTCGTGGAGTCGGTCTACCCGGTGGCCGAGGCAAAGGATGGCAGGAATCGTTTTCGGGTGAAAGCCAGTCTTTCCGAACCCGAATCACGGCTGCGTCCGGGGCAAAGTGGTGTAGCACGCCTGCAGGCTGGTCGCATGAGCGCCATGGGCGTACTGACCCGCCGGTTCAACCGTGCTCTGGCTGAACTGTGGTGGCGGTGGGTCGGATGAGCCAGGGCTCCCTGTTCAGCGCTCAATGGCACCGTGTTCGTGATGTGTGCCCGCGACTGGCCAGTGACGTCACGGTGTCACGGCATGTGTATCGCGGCCGCACGGCGTACGTGTTGCACCGTCGTGACACGGCTGATTGTCACCGTCTGGATGTGGCCGGTTTCGAGCTGGTGGATCGGCTCGATGGTGAAACCAGTGTCGGTCAGGTATGGGATCAGGCGATTGTCGAGCGTGACAAGGATGCGCCCACTCAGGATGAATGGATCGCATTGCTTGCCGATTTGCACGCGGCCGATCTGATGGTGGTTGATCGACACATAGCGGAAGAAAGACTGTTTGATCGGCGACAGAAGCATCGCGCCAGCGAGCGACAACAACGCTATCTGAACCCTCTGTACCTGCGCTTTGCGCTGCATGATCCTGACCAGTGGCTGACGACCTTGACCCCGCTGGCGAAGCGCTTGTTCTCCCGCACGGCGGGCCTGCTGTGGTTGATGCTGATGGCCGTGGCTTGCATCAGTGCATTCTCGCAAGGTGTTCGGTTGTGGGATGCCTTGACGGACGCCACACTATTGAGTGCCCGTACCACACTGTTGTTTGTGCTGGTCTATCCACCCTTGAAGTTCCTGCATGAGCTTGCGCATGCTCTGGCGGTCAAGCGAGCGGGTGGCGAGGTGCACGAAACGGGTATGGCATTGATGATTCTTCTGCCCTTGCCCTATGTGGATGCCAGCGCCAGTGCCCTGTTTCCCGACAAGCAGGATCGCATGCTGGTCAGTGCGGCCGGCATTCTCGTGGAGCTGTCAGCGGCGGCCATCGGCCTGCTGCTGTGGGCTACTACGGATGGGCTGCTGCAGGAGATCGGGCTGGTGCTGTTCATGACCGGCGGCATCTCCACCCTGTTGCTCAATGGCAATCCACTACTGAAGTTCGACGGCTACTATCTGTTGGCCGACTGGATCGAGATTCCCAATCTGGCGAGCCGTTCACGCCGTACCGTGCTCGATGGTCTGCGATCACTGCTGACCGGCAAGTCATCACGACAGAGACGCACCGAGGATCGCGCCGAGAAGGCCTGGTTGCATGCCTACGGAATCTTCTCGGCAACGTACAGAACCCTGCTGATGCTGTCGATTGCCTGGGTGCTCAGCGACCGATGGTTCTTCATGGGTGTCATGCTGGCCGTTCTGGTCGTCATTCTGTCCGTTGTTCTACCGCTGTGGCGCGCGGTGTCGGCATTGTTCAGGGATCCGGCCTATCACTGCAGGCGCGCGGTTGTGCTGGCGATAGCGCTTCCCTTGCTGCTGTTGATGATGGCTGTCTGGGTCCCGGTACCTCATACCAGTGTGGTACCCGGTGTGGTCTGGATACCGGAGGAAGCGGAGATTCGGGTCAGCAGCAACTGCGATATCAATGATGTGTTCGTGCAGCCCGGTCAGCAGGTCAAGGCTGGCGATGTCCTGTTTGCCTGTGAAGAGCCGGAGCTGCAGGCTCGCTTGCACGAACTGGTGGCGCGGGTCGACGAACTGCAGGTACGTCGAGCGGGCGCTGCGGCCCGAGATCCTCTGGAACTGGGTACCCTGGACGCGGAACTGCAAGCCAGTGAAGCGGCGATACAGGACACCCGGGAACGCATGGCAGCCATTACCCAGCGAGCCGGCTTCGATGGTCTGTTCGATGTGGTTGGCACGGCGGCCTTGCAGGGCCGAGCGCTGACGCGCGGAGATGTGGTGGCCTTTGTCATCCCGCCCACCACTCGCACGGTGAGGCTGGCAATCGATGAGCGCGCCATAGCGCGTTTCGACGAGGATCTGCAAGCGGTCCAACTGCGTATTCAGGGACCTCATGGCCGCGCTCGGGTATTCGACACGGCGGTGTTGCGCCGCATGCCCAAGGCCACTCGGATGGTGAGCAGTGCCGCCTTGAGTACCTACGGTGGTGGCATGCATGAGGCCGATCCGGCCGGAGACGGCACTTTGCTGAAGAATGCCGTATTCGATGTCGAACTGGCATGGCCGCAGGTGGCGGAGTTCGCAGCTGTCGGTTCGCATGTCGGGGTACGCCTGGTCTATGCTCCAGCACCCCTGCTGGAGCGCATGGGCACGAAGTTGCGACAAACCCTTGCCGGGCGGGTAGCGTCGTGATGACTCGGTACTCAAACCTTTCCTTCTGTCGTCCTGGTCTGCGTTATGGGTCATCGCCACTGAAGCGTGAATTGCCGGATCGACGAAGCTGGTTGGATCGTGTGCTGGTCCGTAGCCTCAGCTGGCCCGGCAGGTGTCGATATACCGAGAAGGGGTCTACCCGCTGGCTGCATCAGTTGGCCCAGCGCACAAGGGCTTTGGCGGAGCTGACACCAGATCAGCGTCGCGCTCAGCTCATCGTTCTGGCCCATCGCATGCGTCACGCGGCAGCCAGCGACTCTTGTCTGGATGAGGCATTGGCCATGGCCTGTCTGGCCGTGGAAGAATCCTTGCAATTGGTGCCTCGTGCGAATCAGTGTCTGGCGGCACGAGCCATGTTGCGTGGGTATCTTGTGGAGATGGCTACGGGAGAGGGAAAGACGCTCAGTGTGGCCCTGGCGGCCAGTGCCGCCGCACTCAGCGCAACCCCGGTGCATGTCATGACCGCCAATGAATATCTGGCAGAGCGTGATGCGGCGAGTATGGAAGCCTTGTACCGCCATCTGGGGCTGCGAGTCGCTTGCGCGCTGCCGACCCAGGACGCGGCTGAACGTCGTCAGGCATATGCCGCCGACATCGTCTATGTCACGGCAAAGCAGGTGGCGTTCGACTGGCTGAATGATTCCCTGCAAACCGGTACCGAACCCGACTCATTGCGTGCGAGTTGGAGTGCGCTGATTCCGACAGCATCGCGCTCGGCAGGCACGCCGCTGCTACGCGGCTTGTGTCTGGCGATTATCGACGAGGCTGACAGTCTTCTGGTGGATGAAGCGCGCATTCCGCTGGTTCTGGCAAGGGCACAGAAGGACAGTGCGGCGGCAGACGCCGAGGCTGTCGTGGCTCTGGGACTTGCCGAGCAATTACTGGAAGGCACGGACTTCATCGTGCAGTCGAGCCATCGCAAGGTGCAGCTGACCGACAGCGGGCGGGCCGAGCTGTCACGTCTCGCGGAAGGCATTGCCCAACTATGGCGCTCTTCCCGGTATCGAGAGGAAAGCGTTGGGCAGGCGCTGACGGCCTTGCATGGCTTCGAACGTGATCGTGACTATATCGTGCGTGATGGCTCTCTGGAGTTGCTCGATGGACATACGGGTCGTGCACTGCCGGACAGACGACTGCCGCATGGTCTGCACCGGATGCTGGAGCTGAAGGAAAAATGCAAGACCTCACCCGGACAGGAAACCGTCGCTTCACTGCCGTTTCAGCAGTTTTTCAGACGCTATATCGGCCTGGTCGGTATCAGCGGCACCTTGCAGGAAGTGAGCGCCGAGGTGCACCATGTGTATGATCGATTGCTTGTTCGTATTCCTTCGCATCGTCCCAGTCAGCGGGTGGATCTGCCTGCGCGTGTCTTCGTGAATCGCTCGACCCAGTTGCGGGCAATGGTTGAGGACATACAGCTGCGCCATGGCCGGCAACAGCCGGTGCTGGTATGTACTCGCAGTGTGGAACAATCGTTGGGTGTGTCCGCCATGCTGAAGGCACATGGTCTCGACCATCAGGTGCTCAATGCTTATCAGGACGCCCACGAAGCCGCGATAGTGGCGACAGCGGGCCAGGCTGGGCAGATAACGGTTGCCACCAACATGGCCGGACGCGGTACCGATATTCCCTTGGGCGATAACGTTGCCGAGCGCGGCGGATTGCACGTGATCTCGCTGGCCTTCAATGATGCTCGACGCCTGGATCGCCAACTGGCCGGACGCGCCGCCCGTCAGGGAGATCCAGGGTCCTGGCAGGCATTGCCTGATCTGGACGATGTCTATCTGAAGGAAGCGATGCCCTTGCCCTATCGCAAGCTGGCGAGCCTCCTGGCAGCTGGAAACCGGCATCGAACTGCCATGGTACTGATTCGTCTGGCACAGCGTCGGATGGAGTGGCGACATCGACAGCAGAGACGAGCGCTGTATCAATCTCGAGAAACACTGGAGCGTCAACTTGCCTATGGAGGGCGACGGCACCACTTATCATGAATAATCCTGTAAACCAACATCAATGCATGACAGCGAGCGGCGTCGACTGGTCGGCCCCTGGACCAACGCTGCTTGTCGCCTCGATCCTGCTGCTGATCAGCCTCACTTCCACAGCCGGTGCATCGGAATCCATCGCGCAAGATGCCATGGACTGCCTGATCGAGCCGTGGGTGGTGTCCGATGTCGGCAGCCCGGTACAGGGCGTGATCGCCAAGCTGCTGGTAGATCGTGGTGAGCGTGTCAGCCGAGGGCAGCCGCTTGCTCAGCTGGAGTCAAGTGTGGAGAGTGCCGAGGTGGCACTGGCCCAGACCAGCGCGGAGACAGAGAGCGAAATCGATGTACGCGAGGCTGATCTGACACTGGCAAAGCTGGAGCGGGACCGGCTTGAAGATCTGTATCAGCAGAAAATCATCTCGGCTCAGCAACGTGATGAGGCTACCGCGCGTTACCGGATTGCCAGAGCGACCCTGAAACAGGCTCAGGAGAATCGCAGAATCCAGCAACTGGAACTCAGGCGTTCGGAGAGATTGTACGCGCGACGTATCCTGACCAGCCCGGTGGACGGTGTCGTGGTGGCACAGTTGGCATTCGCCGGAGAATTCGTCTACGACAACCCGGTGATGACGATCGCCGCTCTGGACCCCTTGCGTGTCGAAGTCATGCTGCCAGCCCGGCTGTTCGGCACCATCGCGGTTGGTGACATCGCACAGCTGTATCCGGAACTCGGTGGAGACGCTGCCTTGCCCGCTACCGTGGATGTCGTGGATGCGATGCTGGATTCGCGTAGCGGCACTTTCGGCGTGCGCCTGAAGGTCCCCAATCCGGATCACAGGATACCGGCCGGCCAGCGCTGTCGTATCGTGTTCGAGCCGGTCGTGGCTGCAGCCAACTCCGACGACAGGTCTGCTCAAACCGACCCTGCCGAGCAGTAGCCACGGCAATGGCGCGCAGACTCAATCCATCCGGACAGACTTCGCCGCCGGAGTTTCATCTGGAGACCCTGGAGAAGCGAATACTGTTCTCTGCCGATGCCGCTTTGGCGGCGTTGGAATTCGTCCCGGAACCCCTGGCGGAGCTGGTGGTGTTGCAGAGCGCCGAGAGTGAAGAGATCGCTATTGATGGGCAAGCACAAGCCGAGGAAGTCCAGACTCGGGAACTGGTGATTCTGGATTCGGGCTTGCCGGATCTGGACACGGTGCTGGCCGATCTGTTGCGTGCCGGACAGGAAGAGCGGCAGATTCTTGTGCTGGATGCCGATACGGATGCCTTGAGCCAGATCAGTGGGATTCTGGCAGAGCAGCGTGGCCTGACCGCCGTACACCTGTTGTCCCATGGTAGCAATGGAACGCTGGAACTGGCGGGTGAGCGTATCGAGACGGTGCACTTGCTGTCCCGAGCGCAGGAGGTCTCTGCCTGGCGGGATGCACTGACGCCGGACGCGGACATTCTGCTATACGGTTGCGAGATCGCCGGGGACGGTGCTGGACGGCTTTTTGTGGACACGATGGCACGTCTGACGGGGGCTGATGTGACGGCCTCCAGTGACCTTACGGGCTCTGCAGCAAAGGGCGGCGACTGGGAACTCGAATACCGGAAAGGCCGCATCGAGAGTGACGTGGTCGTGAGTACCGAATTGCAGGATGACTGGGTAGCTGTACTGGCGCCTGGCGACATCACGGCATTGGCTGACGCGGCCACGGTCATCACCGGGGCACCGACTGTCGTGGACGTGCTCGCCAATGACAGCGATGCACAGAGTGACCCGTTGAGTGTGACCGAGATCATCGATACAGCCAGCGGCAATACTGTCACGGCGTTGAACAATCCGGGGGATGTTGCAACCCTGGCCTCAGGCATGACGATCACGCTGCGTGCTGATGGTCGGCTGGAGGTGCTCAGCGTTGCCGATGGGACGGAGTCTTTCGACTACCGTGTGTCAGAAGGTGTTGATACCGAAACGCAAACGGTGACCATCACATCTGCCAGCGATCAGGCCACTGCTGAGGCGGTGGGGTTTGTCACGATGTGGGATACCACACTGGCCGGCACCAGTGCCAACGATACCATCGAGCTGCTGACCAACGCGGGCAGTGATGACTTTACGGTCTTCTGGGGCGACGGCACGAGCGATTCGAATATCAGTGGCAATATCAGTCACACCTACGCGTCGTCTGGTAGCTATACGATTGCGATTGTCGGTGATTTCGCAGGCTTTGCCTTTGACAATGGAGGAGACGTTGACAAGCTGACCAGCATCGAGCAGTGGGGCAATGTGGCTTTTGAGAACTGGTCGGACGGTTTTGATGGTGCCAGCAACCTGGTTTACAACGCCAGCGATGCACCGGATCTGACCGGAGTGACCGATCTATCCGACATGTTCAAGGACTCTGCATTCAACGGTGATATCGGTAGTTGGGATACATCCGGCGTCACTCGCATGAGTTCGATGTTCGCTGGTGCCACTGCGTTCAATCAGGATATCGGCGCCTGGAATACCGGCAATGTTACCCACATGAATCTGATGTTCTCAGGTGCCACTGCTTTCGATCAGGACATTGGCTCCTGGAATACGTCCAGTGTTCTCGTCATGAACGGCATGTTTCAGAATGCAACGTCATTCAATCAGGATATCGGCGCATGGAACACGAGCAGCGTCACCAATATGGCTTTCATGTTTGATAACGCCAGCGTGTTTGATCAGGATATTGGCGGCTGGGATACCGGCAACGTGACGGGCATGTCATGGATGTTGGCAAGAACCAGTCATTTTGATCAGGACATTGGTGCGTGGGACACATCCAGTGTCATATTGATGAGTGCGATGTTCTATGAAGCAACTGCCTTCAACCAGGACATCGGAGGGTGGAATACTGACAGTCTCACCAGAACAAATTCGATGTTCTTCCGAGCAAGTGCCTTCAATCAGGATATCGGATCCTGGAATGTTTCCGATGTCACCTTGATGACGTCGATGTTCTTTGATGCGACAGCATTCAATCAGGATATCAGTGGGTGGGATGTTGGCAATGTCACAGCGATGTCTCACATGTTTCGCAACGCTGCTGCCTTCAATCAGGACATTGGCACATGGGATGTGACAAGTGTCATCGACATGAACTCGATGCTGAACAATAGTGGCTTGTCAATAGCCCACTACGATGCAGCACTGATTGGGTGGGCAAGTCAAAACGTGCAATCCGGTGTGACGTTGAGTGCATCTGATCTTGTCTATAGTGCAGCGGCCGCCGCCGCACGAGACTCATTGATCAACGACGACAGTTGGGCCATCACAGGGGATGCTCGATATCAGTTTCCCGGTCCACAGAGTATCAATGAAGATGAGGTGCTGACGTTCTCGGGCGCCAATGCGATCACCGTCTACAGGCTGACAGGGGGAGATGATCCCCTCATGCAGGTAAGCTTGTCTGCCAACAATGGTGTGTTGAACCTTGCAGCGCTCACCGGTATCTCCTTTGTAGAAGGGAGCCAGGGCAGCGCTTCCATCACGATCAACGGCACAGAGTCTGACATCAACGTGGCACTGGACGGCATGACATTCACGCCCGATGCCGACTTCAACGGCAGCGTTACGTTGACAATGACAACAGCTGTCGCCACCGAGCTTGAGGGGCACTATACCTTTGCTGGTGGTAACGCTGATGACCAGAGTGTCGGTACGGTTAACGATGGTGCATTCGTGGGTGATGCAACGAGTGTTGTCGACGGAATGCGCGGAGAGGTGCTGAGTGTCGATGGAACAGGCGATGGCGTTTTCGTCAGCGGCACCTATTCGAATCCGGCCAACGTGACACTGTCTGCCTGGGTCAATCTGACGTCGGCAGATACGAATGGTGCGGATATCATCAGTCTGGGTGACAATGTCGTATTGCGTGCTGATGGTACGGGTGGCAAGGGAATCACCGGGTTCTACCATGACGGCTCAACCTGGAACAAGTTGTTCGTCAATGGAACCACCATTGCGGGTACAGGATGGAATCATGTGGCCTATGTCTTCGATGATGCGAACGACACGCACGCCTTGTATCTGAACGGAGGCTTGCTTGCATCTTCGTCTACAACAGGTTCCATAGCCTATTCGCTGGGAAGTGATACCTACATCGGGAATCACGGCTACTCAGACACCGAATTCGACTTCAATGGACTGATCGATGATGCCCGCGTTTACAGTCGGGCATTGTCGGCCAATGAGATCTCGGCTCTGGCATCCGACCAGACCGAACACATCGACAGCGTTGCCATCACGGTTGATGCGCTCAACGATGCACCGGTTATCCGAAGCGGGTTTGAAGAATTCATCGGGGAGTATTCCGGTTCGACGTCAATCTCGATCGATACCACTTCCAATCTTTCCACCAGCAACTGGATAGCGGTGGATCCGAGCCAGACCTACGATATCTCGGTCACCGCGTTTTCCGGTGATGGTGCGGACGGCAACCATGACCCGGCGGCGCGACAGTATCTGGGATTCTCCAGCTTCGATATCGATGGTCACAGCATCAATGCGCAGCATGTTGGCAAGATGGCCGGCGCAGTGGATACCACCCTGGCTGTCGATCTGGTAGCCGGAGCAACGGAAATCGTACTGACCGATGGTAGCGGTTGGTACGATGGAGCTGCTGGCGGCAATCGATCCTTCGTCTGGTACGGCTACACCAACAGTCATGGTGAAACCTATGCCGACTATACCTACACGCGCAACGTCGAATACAACCTGTGGGATGCAAATGCCATTGTCGGGAATGTGATCACCTTGCGCACACCCTGGGCAGGACCAACCATCCTTGCCGGGGATGCGGTTCGCAACATGTCGCCCACTGGGGGGACTTACCAGTATCCGTTACTGTCGAATGGTTCCATCAGTGAGACTGCCACCGATTTCTCCACAACGCTTGGCGGCGGAATCGATATTGGGGCGACGAGTCAGACGCTGTTCCGTCACGGGACCGCCTACATCAGTCCGTTGGTGTTGGCGAATTTTCAATATGACTATGGCAGTGGTCCTGGCAACCGGTTGAATCTCAGTGATTTCACGATTACCTCGTCGGTGGGTACGACCATCTTCACGGAAGGTGGAGTGCCAGCGGCCATCATCGACGACGATTTTACACTGACAGACGTCGATGATAGCCATGCTGAAAGTCTGACGGTGACACTCTCCGGTGGCAAGGCCGGTGACATCTTCAGGGTTGATGAATCCGCCATGAACGCGCTGGGGATATCGGTCGGCGGTATACCTGCAGCGGCCCTGACTGGTGATGGCACAATCACACTGACGCTGAGCAGTGACGTTGCCGGCTCGGTGACTCTTCAGGACTATGAGGACGCTTTAAGGGAGATCACCTTCGAAAATACCAGTGACGATCCGGAGACATCGAATCGTACGATCAGCTTCGTCGTCAACGATGGTGATGATGATTCGGTGTCGAACACGCTCATCATGCGAGTCGAGGCAGTGGACGATGCACCCCTCGTTTCGGTAATCACAGATTCGCCAGTCTGGACAGAGAACGGTGGGCCGGTGGGCTTGTTCAACGCTGCGTCGATCGACCCGGTTGAAGCGGGCGAGCAGATATCGTCACTGGTTTTCACTGTCGAGGATATTGCTGACGGAGCGAACGAACGATTGATCATTGATGGCGAGGTCGTCGAACTGACGGACGGCTTCTCCGTGGTAACGGCTGCTTTGGGGTACGACGTTGCCGTGGTGATTGCCGGTTCGACGGCAACTGTAACCATATCTGCCGGGGCCGGTATTTCAGCTTTCGCTGCCCAAACACTCGTCGACGATGCCCAGTACAACAATACCAGTGAGTCCCCAGGTGGTTCCAGCAGAACAGTCACCCTGGCATCGGTATCGGACTCCGACCTGGATGGTGTGAACGATACCACGTACGTTGGGGCAGCCTCCACGGTCACCATAACGGCCGTCAACGATGCACCGCTGCTGTCCGGTACAAACTCTGTGATGTCGACTATCAGTGAAGACGACGTCAACAATACCGGAGAAACAGTTGCCACACTGGTTGCTCGTATGGGAGCAGATGCGATTAGCGATGTTGACGGTGATCCTGAAGGTATTGCGATCATTGTCAGCAATGAATTCACCGGTACCTGGCAATACCAGCTGAATGGCAGCTCGTCCTGGTTGGATTTCGGGGCTGTGTCCGCTGGCAATGCGTTACTGCTGGGGGAAGCCGACCGTGTGCGCTACGTGCCTGATGGTGTGGACGGAGGAACTGCCAACTTTGGCTTCAGAGCCTGGGATCACAGTAGTGGAACCCGCGGAAACTATTTTGATATTTCCGGCACCGGTGTTGGTGCCTCAAGTGCTTTCAGCGCTCAAACAAGATCCGCCATCATCAATGTAACGGATGTCAACGACCCGCCGGAAATTTCCAGCATTGAAAGTTCAGCGCTGCCTTACACGGAAAATCAGGGAGCCATTGCAATCAGTTCGACGCTCACGGTTGGTGATGTCGATGATACCGCTCTGGAAGCGGCTGTGATACAGATCGCATCGGGCTTTGACACTAGCGCCGACGTATTGTCATTCGCCAATCAGAACGGTATAAGCGGTAGCTGGAATGCAGCGACGGGCGTTCTGACGCTGACCGGAACTGCAACTGTTGCACAGTATGAGGCAGCGTTGCGCAGCATCACCTACACGAATGGTTCCGAATCATCGGATGCGCAAAGAACCATCAGCTTTACCGTCAATGACGGAGAGTCCAACAGTATTCCGCAAAGTCGAGACATTACCTTCACGGCCGTCAATGATGCACCGTCATTCAATGGTACGCTGGATGGCAATCCGAACTTCATTGAAGGCGGCTCGGCGGTTGTGGTTGATTCGGATGTCACAATCACCGATACCGAGCTGGATTCTCTCAATGGTGGAAACGGCAACTATGCCGGGGCGACACTGACTCTGGTCCGAAACGGAGGGGTCGTTGCCGATGACATGCTGTGGATGAATGATGGCAATGGCATCACGCTCGTTGATGGCGAGTTGTTCAAGAATGGCAGTGTCATCGCCACCTTTGACACCATGACGACGGCAGGCCAGTTGGTCCTGACATTTACCGATGCGGGTGGGGAAATTCCAACGTCGTCAGATGTTGACAATGTACTACGCCAGATTACCTACGAGAGTAGTGACGAGTCGTCGCCCGATAGTGTGCAGATGGACTGGACCTTCAGTGACGGCAATACCGCAGCTCAGGGGACTGGTGGAGCACTGGGTACTGTTGGCAACACGACGATCGATATCACAGCGATCAATGATGCTCCCATATTTTCCCAGCCCGACTTCATTCCCGAAGGAACCTTTGATTCCGGTCTGGGCAATTGGATGACCTCGGGTCAGGTGCAGGTATTGCAGGCAGAGCTGCGATTCGGATCCGGTGATCAGGTCGGCCCGCACACGGCTGCTCGAACCATCACTACCATTGCTGGCACTACCTACGAGATGTCATTTGACTATCGCGATACGAGTACCAGCCGCACCCAGTCATTGCAAGTCAGCGTTGATGGAACCGTCAATCTTCTGATGGTACCGCAGATAGTCTCGGACGCCGGTGGAAACAGTTTCGTTCGCTACACCTATAGCTTCACTGCAGACTCGGACACAACCACCATTGCCTTCACCGACACGTCAGATACCGCCGGTGTGTCAGACGGTACAGCTGGAGTGGATGGATCTGTGGATAACTTTTCCGTGATTCATGCGTCAGGCCTCATGGGTGAAACGGCCTATGTGGAAAATGGCTCTCCTGTTGTTCTGGATGCTGATGTCGAGATTTTTGACGAAGAGCTGTCAAACGGTGTTGATACGTTTGAGAACACCACGCTGACATTGGCACGAAGTGGCGGTGCGTCACAACAAGACGTGTTCAGTGCCACGGGTTTGCTGGGCACGCTGACCGAAGGTGCTGGCCTTGTGTACAACAGCGTCACGGTCGGCACGGTGACGATCAACAGCAACGGTACCTTGTCGGTGACATTCAACGGTACGGCCGACAATGATTCTGTCAACAATGTAGTGCAGTCAATTGCCTATAGCAACAATAGCGAAGCTCCACCAGCCAGCGTACAAATCGATTGGACCTTTGATGATGACAACAGTGGTGTTCAAGGTAGCGGCGGTGCTCTGACTGGCACTGGCAGCACGATGGTTGGAATACATGCTGTCAACGATGCACCGGTGATCACAAGCAATGGTGGTGGTGATACGGCCACTATCTCTGTGGATGAAAATCAGGTGGCAGTAACCACGATCACTGCCACGGATGTGGATGACGGCGACTCACAGACTTATAGTGTGACTGGTGGTGCTGACCAGACAGCTTTTGGCATTGATTCGAACACCGGTGAACTGTCTTTTGTCACAGCGCCTGATCATGAAATCAAGGATACCTACGAGGTAGAAGTCACGGCCACGGACGATGATGGACTGACCGATGTTCAGACGCTGACCGTGTCGGTCAATGACGTGAACGAAGCGCCAGTGATCATCAGTGATGGGGGTGGAGTCACCGCTACCGTCTTTGTAGATGAAAATCAAACCGCAGTGACCACGATCGCCGCCACCGATGTGGATGACGGTGACTCGCAATCCTACAGCCTCAGTGGAGGTGCAGACCAAACTGCATTCAGTATCAATTCGAGCACGGGCGAACTGTCTTTTATAGCTGCGCCAGACCATGAAGCTCAGGATACCTACGAGGTAGAAGTCACGGCCACGGACGATGATGGGCTGACCGATGTTCAGACGCTGACCGTGTCGGTCAATGACGTGAACGAAGCGCCAGTGATCATCAGTGATGGTGGTGGAGTCACCGCTACCGCCTTTGTAGATGAAAATCAAACCGCAGTGACCACGATCGCCGCCACCGATGTGGATGACGGTGACTCGCAATCCTACAGCCTCAGTGGAGGTGCAGACCAAACTGCATTCAGCATCAATTCAAGCACGGGCGAACTGTCTTTTATAGCTGCGCCAGACCATGAAGTCCAGGATGTCTACGACGTTGAAGTCACGGTCACTGACAGCGATGGGCTGACCGATGTTCAGACGCTGACCGTGTCGGTCAATGACGTGGACGAAGCACCGGTGATCACCAGTAATGGGGGTGGTGAGATTGGCGCTGTGTCTGTGAATGAAAACCAGACGGCTGTCACTACAGTTACGGCCAGCGACGTGGATGACAGTGATACACAGACTTATAGCGTGACTGGTGGTGCAGACCAAACTGCATTCAGCATCAACTCTAGCACCGGTGAGCTGTCTTTTGTCACAGCGCCAGATCATGAAGTCCAGGATGTCTACGACGTTGAAGTCACGGTCACTGACAGCGATGGGCTGACCGATGTTCAGACGCTGACCGTGTCGGTCAATGACGTGAACGAAGCGCCAGTGATCACCAGTAATGGGGGTGGTGAGATTGGCGCTGTGTCTGTGAATGAAAACCAGACGGCTGTCACTACAGTTACCGCCAGCGACGTGGATGACAGTGATACACAGACTTATAGTCTGACCGGTGGAGCAGACCAGACTGCATTCAGTATCAATCCGAGCACCGGTGAATTGTCTTTTGTTACTGCGCCAGATCATGAAGCTCAAGGCACTTACGAGGTAGAAGTCACGGTCACTGACAGCGACGGATTTACCGATGTGCAAACGTTGACAGTATCGGTCAACGATGTAAATGAAGCGCCAGTGATCATCAGTGATGGTGCTGGAGTCACCGCTACCGTCTCTGTGGATGAAAATCAAACTGCAGTGACCACGATCGCCGCCAGCGATGTGGATGACGGTGATACACAGACTTATAGCGTGACTGGTGGTGCAGACCAAACTGCATTCAGCATCAATTCAAGCA
>NZ_JBQYLE010000007.1:146940-253520 GCF_052681095.1 Granulosicoccus sp. 3-233 | reverse complement strand
ATGACGTGAACGAAGCGCCAGTGATCATCAGTGATGGGGGTGGAGTCACCGCTACCGTCTCTGTGGATGAAAATCAAACCGCAGTGACCACGATCGCCGCCACCGATGTGGATGACAGTGATACACAGACTTATAGCGTGACTGGTGGTGCAGACCAAACTGCCTTCGGTATTGATTCGAGCACGGGTGAACTGTTCTTTATCACCGCGCCTGATCATGAAATCAGGGATATCTACGAGGTGGAAGTCACGGCCACGGACGATGATGGACTGACCGATGTTCAGACGCTGACCGTGTCGGTCAATGATGTGAACGAAGTACCAGTGATCACCAGTAATGAGGGTGGTGCGACTGGCGCTGTGTCTGTGGATGAAAACCAGATGGTGGTGACCACAGTCACGGTCACCGATGTGGATGACAGTGATACACAGACTTATAGTCTGACCGGCGGTGCAGACCAGACTGCATTCAGCATCAATTCAAGCACGGGTGAATTGTCCTTCGTCACTGCACCAGATTACGAAATCGAGGATACCTACGAGATAGAAATCACGGTCACAGACAGCGGCGGATTGACAGGTGTACAGACGTTGACCGTATCGGTCAACGATGTGAACGAAGCACCCGTGATCACCAGTGATGGAGGCGGGTCGAGTGCTATGGTGTCCGTTGACGAGAACCAGACCGCAGTGACCACAGTCACATCCAGCGATCCAGACATCGGTGCAACTCATACCTACAGCGTAAGTGGTGGCGTGGACCAGGCTGCGTTCACAATCGACGTAGCTGGTGGAGTCCTGACTTTCACCTCGACACAGGATCACGAAACGAAAGATCGCTACGTGGTTGACATCACGGTCACTGACGACGGTGGTCAAACCGATGTCCAGACACTGACGGTCAAAGTGCTGGATGTGGATGAATCGCCAATCGCTGAATCCGACACCCTGGCAGTCGATCATGAGCAGGCGTTGAAGATCGATCCGCTGGCATCGCTGTTGTACAACGACGTCGATCCGGAAGGAGGAACGCTGACGCTGGTGAATTTCAGCCAACCTCAGCATGGCACCCTGATTCTGGAGGATTCGGGTTTGCTGGAATACAAGCCTGATCAAGACTTTGCCGGCAGAGATGGATTCGACTATGAGGTGGAGGATTCGGGTGGTAATCGTGCCAGTGCCCACGTGTGGCTGGATGTTCAGCCGTCGAGCGAACCGGCGCCAGACACTGAGGTCCCGAAACTTGGTGCGGCAAACGAGGTAATCATCGAGGTAGAGGAGAACCCGGTTGCCGCGATCGATACCGCGGTCGCCAACAATACCGAAGTTGCCTCTTCGATGATCACTTCATTGATCGATGAAGAGGTTGGTTACAACAATATTGGTCGGTTGCATGAGCCAGTCACCGAGAGAAATGATGATACTTCCAGAACATCGTCCGCAGACACCGAGTTTGTCTCTCTGACAGCCGGCATTGTCATCGAACAGGCTGAGGACACTGACAGGCAACGACTATCGACTCGACCTGTTGCCAATGCCATCAGCACCATGTTGCAGCTACTGCTTGAACATGACATCAGTAGTCTGGCTGCAGACTTCGATCTGGATCTGAGCCATGAATATCAATCCATCGAACTGCGAGACGCCATCTTCGCCCTGCGCGATCAGGTGGATCAGTTGGTAGAAGAGTCGAGTGCGGGAAAAACCCTGGTCGCTTCGGCGCCGACAATTGTAGGTGCTTCTCTGACCGCGGGAGTTGTGACCTGGGTACTGCGCTCCGGTCTGCTGGTGTCAGCAACGATCACCGCTACTCCGTTGTGGCGTCCTCTGGATCCGGTGCCCATTCTGACACGATGGGATGAAGATGAACCATGGTATGGAAAGGGCAACGCCGCAGATGCGGTTGAACGACCTGATGCGGCCAACGATCCTGATAACTCAGGGGAGGCGAAGAATGCTTGAAACGCTGAAAAACTGGCGCTTGTTCAAAGCCGTGGCACCACTTGCACGTCCCTTGATTCTGGGAAGCAGCCTGGTCATGCTCAGTCTGAGTGTGATGTTTCTGGCGGATTTGCTGGGTCTCAGAACCGATGCGGGCGAGGTCTCCCGAGAATCGCGCAAGGTGGTCGTCGAGGCCCTGGCAGTGCAACTGTCCGGTTTGGCCAGTGAAGGTGATTTTGGTGAATTGCAGACGGCAGTATCGCGCTTTGTCTTGAGAAATGCTGATATTCATGCGGCAACGCTGGTGCGGGATACCGGTGTTGTATTGGCCGAGATCGGCGATACGACTCTGTTCGACAAGAGCGCGTCCCGATCCACGGCGACTCAACTGAAGGTTCCCATCTACGATGAGAGCCGGCTATGGGGCGAGGTCCTGGTGGCATTCGCGCCTCTGACGAACCAGAAAAATGAATTCTTCTGGATGGCCTTTGTCACCGTATGCTCACTGGTGGCGTTCACTGCTTTTCTGAATAGAGCTCTGGTGCAACTGGATCCGGGGCGCGCGGTCCCGGGACGGGTGGATTCTGCAATGAACCTGTTCAGTGAGGGCGTGATTGTTCTGGATGAGAAACTGCGTATCGTGATGGCCAATCTGGCGGCTGCAAACATTGCCGGGAGCAACGCCAACGATCTGGTCGGCCGCTCGCTGGATGACTGGGCGTGGGAAAAGGAAGAGGGTTGGCAAGGTCCCTGGGCAACGACCTTGCTCAGCGGCCTGGCAAAGTCGGACGAGCCGATGACGCTGTTGAACGTCGATGGAGAAAAGCGCTCGTTTCTGGTCAGCTGTGCGTTCATCGGAGAAGGCGATGAGGGCAAGAAAGGGGTACTGGTGACCCTGGATGACATGACGATCGTGGAGCGACAGAACCGCGAGTTGACCGCGACACTGGTCAAGCTGCGCCGGTCAAAGGAGGTGATCAGTGAAATGAACCGCGAGCTGAAGCTTTTGGCAACCACCGATCCTCTAAC
Source organism: Granulosicoccus sp. 3-233 (assembly GCF_052681095.1). Classification (NCBI taxonomy): domain Bacteria; kingdom Pseudomonadati; phylum Pseudomonadota; class Gammaproteobacteria; order Chromatiales; family Granulosicoccaceae; genus Granulosicoccus; species Granulosicoccus sp. 3-233. The sequence continues at coordinate 250,551 of NZ_JBQYLE010000007.1, read as the reverse complement.
CGGTATAGCCAACCGTCGTACGCTCATGGAAATGCTTGAAGCTTGCATCAAGCAGGCGCAGCAGGAAGGTACGCCGTTGTCGTGCATCATGACCGACATCGATCATTTCAAGCAGGTCAATGACCACTACGGACACGCTGTGGGCGACGATGTGATCAAGGCGATAGCGGAAACCTTGCAGGGAGTTTGTCGTGATCAGGACATGGTCGGGCGTTATGGTGGTGAAGAGTTTGTCATTGTTCTCCCCGGAATGGCTGCCGAGGAGGCTGCGCAGGTTGCCGAGCGTGCTCGTATTGCAGTCATCGCTCTGGCCTACGGAGATCGCCTGGCGGTTCCGAGGCTGTCATCCAGTTTTGGTGTCGCCGATCTGTCTTGCGGCGCGACCGAAGGTGGCCCATTGGTTGATGCTGCCGATCAGGGCTTGTACAGGGCCAAGGAGGCTGGACGCAATCGAGTGGTGATCCATGATCGGGAGAATGACGCCGCTGCGGAGACCTCACCGGATACATCCAGTGCGACTGCCCGCAAGATGAATGAGACCCTGGTGAATTCATCAGACTCGGATCATGCCAAGGCTCGCATATTGGAGCTGGAAGGTTTGTTGCAACAAAGAGAACATGAGCTCAGCGTGATTGGCGAGTTCGATGTCCTGACGGGGATGCCATTACGCTCGATCTTTCTGCAAAGGACGGAAGCAGAGCTGATCAGGGCCTCCAGAGATGACTCGCTGGTGGGGGTCATCTCCTTTGCCATACGGGACCTGGATCGCTTGCTGGCTACATTTGGCTATGCGCAGTGCGACGAGCTGATCATCAATGTCATGGATCGTCTGCAGAACGGATTGCGATCCACCGATCTGGTATCCCTGCTGTCGGCCGAGCATTCGCTTTCCAGAATCACATCCAACGAGTACGCGATACTGCTCGCTTCCCTGAATGACACAACCAGTGCCATGGTTGTCGTGACTCGACTGAAGAGATTGTTTTCCGAGCCTTTTCTCATGAGCGGAGAAAAGGTGTACATCGGAGCTGCCATTGGAATTGCCATCTCTTCACACGGTGATGAAATGGCAAGCAGCCTCTTTGTCGAGGCCAGCGAGGCACGTGCCGCAGCGATGCTCAAATCGGACAAGATATCGCATGCGTTCAAGTCCAGTGAGTTGCATAGAGTGTCGAATGACTACATACGACTGGAATCGGATTTGCACGAAGCGCTGGCAGCGGATGCAATCGAGGTGTGGTTCCAGCCGAAGTTCGATCTCAATGCACGGCGGATCACTGGCATGGAAGCATTGCTGCGTTGGCAGCACGAGACTCGCGGCTTTGTGCCCCCGCAGTTGTTTGTCGAGGTCGCCGAGGCCAATGGTCTTATCGATGTATTGTCACAACGAGTGCTGAAGGAGACGCTGCAACAGATCATCGTGTGGCGTTCCATGGGGTTTGATGATCTGCGCGTGTCGATCAATATCTCACCCATGCAGCTGCGTGCGGAAACGCTGGTTGACGAGACCTTGCAGGCTCTTGAAAATGCCGGAGTCGAAGGACGGCAGCTTGAAATCGAGCTGACTGAAACCACGGTGCTGGATAACCCGGAGAAGGCCAGGGAGGCATTGTCCCGATTGCGGAAATCGGGCGTGAGCATCTCGCTTGATGACTTCGGAACCGGTTACACATCGTTGTCTCTGCTGGCGGATCTGCCTCTGGATGTAGTGAAGATCGACAAGCTGTTCATGGAGGAAGTGGAGTCCAGTTCGCGTTCACGGGCGATGGTGGGTTCGGTGATCAACATGGCGCATGCGCTGAACCTGCGAGTGGTCGCTGAAGGTGTCGAGACGAATGCACAATTGGATGTCCTTGATCAACTGGGTTGCGATGAAGTGCAGGGATACCTGATCAGTCGGCCGCAACAGGCTGGGCAGATAACCGCCTTTCTGGTCAATCAACGGAACAGTGAGCAAGCACGCCGTGCCTGAGCGTGTTCAACACACCTTTCTTCAACAGACGGAATGGCTCTGTTCTACAAGGTCTCGGGTTCCTTCGCCGGATTCATGAAGTGTCGGTCGGCCTCGGGCAGGCTGGCAAGCAAGGCGGGCATCAATTCGCTCATTCCCGTCAGCGGTGAGCCACATTCCCGTTCTCCCGTGGAGTCGAGAAAGGCCTGCCACAACAAATCCTCATCGGCTGTGGTGTTGCCGGCAATTGCGTGGTGCTGGATGCCATAGAAGCCATGATTGCGCGCCTGTAGCCACAGGCAATCGGCCTGATCACGGGCATCTGCCTGAATGTTCGGTGTCGGTACCAGAATACTGCGCAATCCATCGGACATGCTTTCTGGAAAGGCGCCGGGAAGCGCAAGACTGTACAGGATGCCGACCACACTAGCCAGGCATAGCCCGTCGATGCCGGTCAATAGCACTTTGCGACTTGTCTTCATCATCAGGCGTGGACCACGGTCGGATGGTTGCGCTCGACGACCATGCGTGCTCCTCGACTGAGTACGCCGTCGCGTCGTGAGACGGTGTCCATCACCATGAAGTCGCTCTGCCATTGTGTGGGGCTGATCGTACAGCTCAGGTAGCCACGGCGATTGCTGTGATGGTGAACGTGCGGGTGGGTTGGGGCAATGTCATGCCAGTAGCTGGCAACCTCGCTGCCATCCCCGCCGGAACTGATGGAAGTGGTCGTCAGTTCGACTGCTACCGACTCCCCGTCAGGCTGGTTCATGACATGGGGCACATCCGCTGCCCAATGGCTGTGTATATCGCCGGACAGCACTACCACATTCCTCAGTCCGGTCTCGACAATCTGCCCGACCAGACGGTCGCGAGCGGCAGGGTAGCCGGACCACTTGTCCATCACGTGCCGGTTGCCTGCACTGCCAGGATTCGCCTCGCGGCCGAACATCGGTACTTGCTGTGCCAGGACATTCCAGTGGGTCTGGCTGCCGCTCAAGCGATCGCGTAGCCACTGTTCCTGACGACTGCCCAGCATGGTGCGGTCGATATCCGTGATGTTCGTGCAGGTGGCAACCGATCGCTCATGACAGGCTTGTCGCGAGCGATACTGGCGGGTGTCGAGTACATTGACCGACATCAGCTGGCCGAACTGCAATTGCCGGTAGAGCTGCAAATGCCCCGCTGTCGGCAGCGAACTGCGGCGCAGTGGCATGGCCTCGTAGTATGCCTGGAAGGCAGCAGCCCGGCGCAATCGGAAGATCTCGGGTGGCGTATTGGTTTCGCTGAACTCTGCCGCCCAGTCGTTATCGATCTCGTGATCATCCCAGGTGGCGATGAACGGAGCCGAAGCATGCATGGCTTGCAGATCGGTATCGAGCTTGTAGAGCGCATAGCGATTGCGGTAATCGTCCAGAGAGAAGGTCTCCTCTCCCAGGTGCTTGCGCACGCGTGTGCTCTTGCCGTCATACGGGGCGTATTCGTAGATGTAGTCCCCCGTGTGAAAGATGGCGTCGAAGTGCTCATCCGCCATATGCCGATAGGCACTGAAAAACCCCTGTTCGTAGTGGTTGCAGCCACAGACTCCGATCTGCAGTTGCTGGATATCGTCATGTCTGGCGGGCGCCGTACGTGTTCTGCCGACCGGACTCTGAATGCCGCCTGCGGTAAAGCGATACCAGTAATCCCTGCCGGGCAGCAGACCTTCGACTTCGATGTGGACGGCGTGTCCCAGTTCGGCCCGAGCCAGCGCCTTGCCTGCCTGCACCGGGCGATGGAAGTGCTCATCATGCGCGATTTCCCAGTCAAGCTCGATGGCCACATGTGGCAGACCACCACCTTCCAGCGGCTTCGGCGCCAGTCGGGTCCAGATAACCACACCCTCGGGTAGCGGATCGCCGGACGCAACGCCCAGAGTGAATGGATAGCCATCGAATACCGGTTTGGCCCAGAGGCGCTGCGTACCCGATACCAGCAGGCTTGCACCGATCCCCAGCTTCCAGCTGACATTCAGGAATTCGCGTCGCGACAGACTGGCGAGTGTGCGCTCATAGGGCGTACGCATCGAGGCAACTACCGAGTGAGAATCAGACTCGCATCATGTTGTCGGTTTATGACATGAAGCCTTCAACATCATGATGTTTCGATGACAGTCGAGTGTCTGGTGTTATATGACGATGTGCAATCGATTCATGACCGTTGGTCAGGAAATATGGGCTGATACTTCAGCGAGTGGCACTCTTGCATTACAGCGCAGGTATTTTTACCTTGCAGATACGGTCATGAGATGACTTTTGTCAAAGCCGATGAACCGTGTTACCCCTCAGAATGGTAGGCAAGCGAAGCGCTTCATCAAGGAGATGCCATGTTTCATTCAATGATGTCACGAAGACGGCTGCACACGAGAGCTCACGCGAAGATGATTTTCGCCGGTTTGTCGTGGCTTTTACTCAGCGTATCGGCAAGTGCAGCCGCACCGTCTGCCCCCGGCTCCCTGCGATACGAAAATTATTCCAGTACTTCCGGAGAAGTGTTCTGGAATCGCGCCAGTGACGATGGCCTGGTCGTTTACTACGAGATCAAGGTCAATGACACCCTCATCGGCAATCGCGATGTGCTCAGCCACTATTTCCGGTCATTGGTCGAAGGTGAACCCTACACGGTAGCCGTCACCTCGATCGACGATCAGGGAAATCGTTCGGCCACGGCGACAGTCAGCTTTGTCGCTGGGGGCGGCACGGTAACCGTCGGCACAATCGCAGCGCCCACGGGAGTGAAGGCCAGCGTCTATTCCTCGACGTCGGCTGAAATCATGTGGGACCGACCTTCGACATTCGGTCTGAGTCATGAGATCAGTCGCAATGGCAGCGTTGTGTCAAGGACCAGTGGTATCAGTCATTATGACAATCAGCTGAGCCCCGGTACATCCTATACTTACCGTGTCGTTGCCATTGATCGTAGCGGCAAACGCTCGGATGCTGCGAGTGTCAGCCTGACGACCAGAGGCGGTACGACTACGCCGATCAGTGTCGCTGTACCCACGGGTCTGAAGGCCAGCGTGTATTCATCAACGTCTGCCGAGATCATGTGGGACCGGCCGGCAACCTTCGGTTTGAGCTATGAAATCAGCCGTAATGGCGAGCAGCTGAGCACGACAAACGGTATCAGTCATTACGATGACAATCTGCAACCGGACACGACGTACAACTACGACGTGGTTGCCATCGATCGAAATGGCAATCGCTCTCTGGCAGCCTCCGTCATGCTGGATACACCTGCCAGCAATCAGGCAGGCAATGGCGCTGACAATACCGAGTGGAATATTGCCGATGTCAGCCCGGATATCGTGGAGCCGGCCGATGTCTACACCCGGGACGGTTATGATCCTGTCGAGGTGCTTCGAGTGGATGTGCGCACGGAAACAACTCCCGGCATCTGCACGGCGGATGATCTGTCCGGCTGCACCCTGGACGATGTCATGGCCGATGTCGACAAGACCGATGATCTGACGGTAGACATTCCCATTCACGTCACGGCGGCAGACTTTCCCGAAGATGGCTTGGTCAGCAACGCCGAATTGCGCATGCGTGGTAGCGGTTCACGCAATGGCGCACAGAAGTCTCTGCGCATCAAGCTGGACAGCAAGAAGGATCTGTGGCGTGGCGAGCGCTACTTTCAGCTCAACAAACACCCCTTTGACGGTAGTCGCATTCGCAACAAGCTGGCCACCGATGTCATGGCGGTGATTCCGGGCCTGCCCAGCTTGCGCACTCAGTTTGTCAATCTGTGGATAGACGATGGCGAAGGTCCGGTGGATTATGGATTGTTTACCCATGTGGAACGTGTGAACGAGCACTATCTGGAAAAACGCGATTGGGATGACGACGGCAACATCTACAAGGCCGAGGACTTCCGCTTCAACACGGGTGATCTGTCGGACATTCTAGTGGACGATGAAGGCGAACCACTGGACGAGGATCGCTTTGAAACTTCCCTGTCGATCGAGAACGGCAAGGACCATCGCGCCTTGCAAGCCATGCTGAAGGACTTGAACGACCCTGACATCAGCTTCGAAACCGTACTGGATCAGTACTTCGACAGAAACAATGTACTGGCCTGGGTCGCCACCAACATTCTGGTGCATCAGGCGGATGCGGTTCGGCACAACTTCATTCTGTACAACCCGACAGACACGGAAAAGTTCTATTTCCTGCCATGGGATTATGATGAAGCCATGGGTCTCTGGAAGGAGCCGCCAACGGATCTGAGCAATGATTCGCTGCGTCAGCGTTCCGAATACGGCTACGGTCTGGCTGCCAGAAATGTCTTTCTGGAGGGCTTCTACCGACTGCCCGGCATACACGAGGAGATCGTGGAGGCGGTGGATTACCTTCGGCAGAATGTGGTGACGGATCAGTTCATGACGGAGAAGGTCGATGCCTACTTTGCGCTGGTTCAGCCCTTTCAGGAGCGCCTGCCGGACAGCGAGCACAATCCGAACTTCCAGATGGGCTCCGCCGTGTCCTATGCCAGTGCACCCGGCATGAACGCAGAAGCCTTGCGCAATACATTTCGTGCGCCGATCGGGGCGATCCAGCAGGATCCGGTGAAGCGGGCATCCGACTGGCTGTTCAGCTGGACGCCGGCATTTGACGTCACGGGTACCTCTGGCGGTATCAGCTACCGGTTGCAAGTGGCCACAACGCCCACCTTCGATGCCGATACCGTCGCGGTGGATGTCGGTGGTATTCCCGATGCTGCCGGGATCGTTAGCCGAACGGTGGATACGGCCCGATTGCCAACGGGCGATTACTATGCGCGAGTGTTTGCCATCCCGGCCAATGAGCCCGAGCGATTCTTTCAGGTATCCGGCAACAAGTTGTACGTCGGCAGCAATACCTACTATGGAGCGATAGGATTCAGCGTCGACTGATCCGGTCAGCAGGAACCGGCCCGGTCGGCGGGAGCTTGCCGGGCCGCCGCCTTCGCAGGTTATCCCGGTGGTGTCGTGGCCTTGTTGATATCCGCGATCGTACTGACTTGCTAAACTGCTGCACTCCTGTTTCAACTATCCTGGAATGACAGCATGCCAAAGGCGTATTGGGTTGCACGAGTATCGGTAAGCAACGAAGAGCAGTATCCGGAGTACCTGCAGGCAGGGGCGCCGGTCTATGAGAAGTACGGCGCTCGGTTTATCGTGCGTGGCGGTCGATGCGAAGATCTGGAGGGTCTGAACCGACCGCGCAATGTCATCGTCGAATTCAAGGACTTCGAGACGGCGATGGCTGCCTACAACAGCCCTGAATACCAGGCAGCACGCAAGCTGCGCAATGCGTTCTCCGACTCGGATTTCATGATCGTCGAAGGTTTCGACGGTTAGACAGTACCGTACCTGCCGGTGATGCAATGGAGAGCCGTCGGCCCGCCGCAGGGAGATCACCGCAGCGGCAGATCTGACGCTGCGTTCGTGCGAATCACATCGCACTGGTCAGCACCGTGTTATTCGCGATGGCTCGTTCATTGAAGAGTTCACAGTGCGACACACAGCAGCGTACCGGCTGGGCGTCCTGTGTTGACCACATTGTGTATCCTGTGCAGGTTGTAGCGACATGCATGCCGGTGAGGCGGTTCGATTCAACGGCCGGCTCGCGATCGGGCATGACCCACACATCAAAACAGTGAGGAGATCAGAATGGATCTTTTTAAAATGGGCCAGGACCTTCTGGGTGACAAGGTTGGCGACATGGGCGGTATCATGGATGCACTGTCGGGCCTGACCGACGGCAATGGTCTCGACCTGGCCGGTATTACCGACAAGCTCAAGGAAGGGGGGCTGGGTGACCAACTGAGTTCATGGCTGGGTGACGGCGAGAACGCACCGGTATCGGCAGACCAGCTGACCAATGCGCTGGGTGCTGACAAGATCGGTGAGATGGCATCGAAACTGGGTGTCGATGCGAGTGCAGCGGCGGAAACCCTGTCTCAGGCGATGCCTTCGCTGCTGGACAAGTTCAGCTCCGGTGGCAATCTGCTGGAGTCCGTGACCGGTGGGAATGACCCCATGGATATGGTCAAGAACCTGTTTGGCAAGTAATCGATCAATCGCCATCCCGGATGTCTGGCACGGCCACGGCTTGCGGCACGCACCAATGTGTCAGACATCCTCGCGGTAACAGGAGAGTCAGTACCATGTCGACAGATCATCGCAAGGCTCTCGAGCTGGCTCGCGACGGCCAGTGGGAGGCGTCTCACGAAATCGTACAAGCGCTTGACGATTCGTTTTCCAGCCTGATTCATGCCCACCTGCACCGGGTGGAAGGCGATCTCGGTAACGCCGCCTACTGGTACCGACGCGCGGGTGAACCCGTCTCTACCTTGACGATCGAGCAGGAGCTGCAGAGTCTGTTCGAGCGAGAGGCTGCCAACGCTGACGGCTGAGTCTGTCATGAAACCGTCACGGCACTGTCATCAGTCAGTACCATGACGCCATCACACTGGGAAGTCCATCTGAAGACAGAGACTTCCACATCATGTACCGTACTGCCACCGCCCTTTCCGTTCTGATGGCTACTGGCTCACTGCACGCTGCAGACGCCGTTCGCCATGAAGCAACACTCGAGGGGCATGCCATCCTGCCGGCAAGAACCCTGATCGCTGCCCCGGAAGATGCGCCAGAGGCCCTGCAGATCTCGGGCAAGTTCACCAGTCGGGGCAATCCCGTGCGGTCGACTGAAGAGCCGACTCAGGGTGAGAGCATGCCGTTGATCGGCCAGCCATTGCAGGGTTTTTCCGGTATTCGCACCGTCGGTGATGGCAGCTATCATGTGTTGACCGACAATGGATTCGGGTCCAGATCCAATTCTCCCGATGCGATGTTGTTCTTCCATCAGGTGCGCCCGGATTTTGCCACCGGCGAAGTGATCGTCGAGAAGACCACTTTCCTGAGTGATCCGAACAAGGTCGTCCCCTTCGTCACGACCATGGAAGGCTCGGAGAGCCGCTATCTGACAGGTGCCGATCTGGACATCGAAGGCTTCCAGATGGTCGGTGATGACATTGTCATCGGCGACGAATTCGGCCCTTACATCATCGTTGCCAATGCACAGACGGGCATTGTCAGTGAATTTCATGAAACCTACGTTGATGGTGAGCTGGTGAAATCTCCCGATCATCACTCCATTCAACTACCCAATCCGGGCGCTGAGCTACCGGCCTACACGGCGAAACGCTCACGTGGCTTTGAAGGGTTTGCGGCCTCTGTCGATGGAAAGACACTGTACCCCTTGCTCGAAGGCGCGCTATGGCAGGCTGACAAGAACGATTGGGAGCGTCTCGACGATGGCCGCTCAGCCCTGCGCATTCTGGAGATGACGGCAGCAACACGCGAATGGACTGGCAACTCCTGGCTCTACCCGCTGGAGGATGACAGCCACGCCATCGGTGACTTCAACATGATCGATGCAACTCGTGGCCTGATCATCGAGCGCGATGGCGGTCAGGGTGATGCCGAGATGGTCTGTGCAGAGAACGAGACGGAAGAATGTTTCGACAATCCAGCCGGCTTCAAGCGCGTCTATCTGATCGATATGGCAGGTGTGGAGCCAGGTCAGCCGGTCAACAAGGTGGCTTATATCGATTTGCTGGATATCCGTGATCCCGATGGTGTCGCCCGGCAGGGGCAGCGCGAGGATGCGCGTTTCACCTTTCCGTTCGTGACCATCGAGAATGTGGACCGTGTGGACGAGACACATATCATTGTGGCCAATGACAACAACTTTCCGTTTTCCACGGGTCGGACTCTGGGTCAGCCAGACGACAACGAGATGATTCTGCTCGAAGTCGGAGACTTTCTCCGGGCCTCAGTCGCCAACTGATACAGGCCGACGTTCGGTGGCGGACACGCGCTCGAAGCCGTGTCCGCTATCGGTATTACCCGCGCTGTCGTGAACGAGCAGTGCCCTGGCCCTGGGTCTCGATGAATTGCAGTAGCTCGGTATTGGTCGAGAGCTCACGGATCTCACCCTCCAGCGGGCCTATGTGCTCGACCAGCGCTTTTTCTGCCAGATCGGCATCGCCCAGGCGAATCGCTTCGACGATGCGGTGATGATCGGCCAGCACCTTTTCACCGCGGCGAATGCGGTGGGCACGCTTCAGATGCCGAATGCGATAGACCTCTGCCTGTGTCCGGCGCAATACATCCCAGGCGCCAGGAACACCAGCCATGCGGAAAAAGGTGGCATGCAGGCCTTCATCCAGAGCGAAGAAAGTCTGCTGGTCATCGCTCTCCAGTGCAGCGGTCTGCTGTTTCATGATGGCGTCGAGTTCCCCCAGATTGCTACCCTCGCGGGAATAGGCAGCAGCGCGGCGGACAGCACCGATTTCCAGTTGCAGACGAATGAAGCAGGCTTCTATGTAGGTCCCGATGCGTACGGGAGAGACATAGGTGCCACTCTTCGGCACGATATTGACGAGTCCGGCTTCCTCCAGGCGGATGATGGCTTCGCGAACGGGTGTCTTGCTGGCCTTGAAAAGACGGGACAGCTCCTTTTCGGAGATCATCTGACCCGGTTTGAGCTGAAATGTGACGATCAGCTGCCACAGCAATCCGTGGATCTGGGTGGTGAGGGACTCCTCGCCGGACAGGCTGACGCCGTCAAGCAACTCTTCCAGTGATACGACGCTGTTCTTGTCAACGGCCATGAGGGATTCGTGCGTTGGTGCTCATTCCTGTGCAGTATTCGAAGATGATGTCAATCGGGAAGTGTACTAGGAACGAGGCTGCTTCGTGGTTTCATCGCACCATACTGCGAACCCGCTCGGCCAGCGCCTGAGCCGGATTGCGCTGACGGACTCGTCTGCCGGCACGCGCCGCCGCTGCGGTCGGTATGGTCTGACTTTTGGCTAGTTGGCAAGCTCACCGCATAAACGTTTCAATGGAGACTAGGGAAGAGTGAACGAAAGTTCCGATACTCAGGTATGAAAACATGAGGTTCAAGGCAATAACGCCGATACTCAATGTCTCCGATATGCTCGAATCCTTCGAGTGGTTCGAGAAGCTCGGCTGGTCGAAAGGTTGGGAATGGGGTGAGCCGGTCAGGTTCGGCGGAGTCACCTCCGGTGAGTGTGAAATCTTTCTCTGCCACAATGCACAAGGCGGCCGGGGGCGCGGCGGCAACGTGACCACCTTCGGTCCAGGTAGCGAAGAATTGTCAGACAAGGGTACCTGGATGACCTTGTGGGTGGATGATGTGGATGAGATCTACCGCCGTTGCCTGATCGAGCATGTGGAAGTCACCTGGTCTCCTACCGACATGCCATGGAATGTCAGGGAAATGCATGTCCGTCACCCGGATGGTCATGTATTCAGAATCAGTCGGGCTCTGGAGGGGACAGGCTGAAGTCTGAATGCCTGCTGATTAAAATGCGTGCTGCGTGCTGCGTGCTGCGTGCTGCGTGCTGCGTGCTGCGTGCTGCGTGCTGCGTGCTGCGTGCTGCGTGCTGATCACTGATTACTGATTACTGATTACATTGCGTATTGCGTATTGCGTATTGCGTATTGCGTATTTCTTGCAAACCCCTCTGCCTGACGCATGAAGGACTTGCCAGCCGCTCACACCGGACTGCCGAGCAAGTCCAGTGAGGGGGTTTCACGCAGCAGCTGCTGGCTGTAATCGGCCTGTGGCGCTGCGAAGAAGGTTTCACTGGCAGCCGACTCCACCAGCTGCCCCCGGCGCAGCACCACCACGCGATCTGCCATCTGACGCACCACGGCAAGATTGTGACTGATGAACAGTATGGTCAGCCCGAAATTGCTTTGCAGATCCTTCAGCAGATTGAGAATCTGCGCCTGAATCGAGACATCCAGCGCGGAAGTGGGTTCGTCGCAGATCAGGAAATCGGGTCGCGCCATCAGTGCGCGCGCCACCGCAATGCGTTGTCGTTGCCCACCGGAAAACTGATGCGGGTACTTGAGCATGGCTCGTTGCGGCATTTCCACCAGTTCCAGCACCGAAGCAACAAGTCTGCGAGTGTCCGGCCCTTTGGCAGCCAGCTTGTAGAACAGCAAGGGTTCGGTGAGAATCGACTCCACGGTCCGTCGGTTGTTCAACGACGAATATGGATCCTGAAAGACCATCTGTATCTGTCGTCTGGCCAGGTGCGAGCGCGGGCGATGTCGCCCATCCGGCAGGACGGAGCCATCGAATTGCATGGTGCCGCCGCTACTGGGTACCAGACCGACAATGGCCTTCGCCAGCGTTGACTTGCCGCTGCCGCTTTCACCCACGACCCCCAGTACTTCACCTCGATGCAGGTGCAGAGACACACCGGAAAGTGCCTTGAAGCCCGATTTGCTGGTGAACCAGCTGCGGCGAGCGCCGAAACTGACATCCAGATCGTCCACTCTGAGCAGTGCATTGTCGGGACGCTCGGTTGCGCGTCTTGCCGTGGAGTTGGCATGCCGGGCGACCTTGTCGCCACCGAGCAGCCAGTTCGATGCGTAGTGAGCGCTGGCACCGTCGATGTGCCAGCGGCTTTCCCCCTCGACACGTCTGTCGACACTGATGATGTTGCGAAAGCGCTCGAGTCGCTGATCGAGCCGGGGAACGGCTGCCATCAGTGCGCGTGTATAGGGTTCTCGCGGTGTGCCCAGCACCTCGGCAGTCGGACCGGTTTCCACCACCTTGCCATGTTGCAGGACGGTCACGCGGTCGGTGATCTCGGCAATCACGCCGATATCGTGAGTGATGAGCAGAAAGCCAACCTTGCGTTGAGACGCCAGGTTGCGGATCAGGCCAAGTATCTGTTTCTGTACCGAGACATCCAGGGCAGTCGTTGGCTCGTCGGCGATGATCAGCTCGGGATCGGTACACAACGCCAGCGCAATCACGACGCGTTGGCGCATGCCGCCGGAGAACTGATGGGGAAAATCGTCCAGTCGCTCTTCCGGGTTTTCGATGCCGGTTTCGGCCAACAGTTCAATGGCCAGCTGGCGCGCCTGCTCGTCACTGAGCTTGCGGTGTTGCTGAATGGTCTCCACCAGTTGATCGGCAATACTCAGCAAGGGATTGAGAGAGGTTTGCGGGTCCTGAAAGATCATGCTGATGCGATTGCCACGCAGCCGGTGGTAATCGGCGTCGCCGAGTTTGGTCAGTTCATCCCCCCGGAGTCTGATGGAGCCTGCACTGATGCGAGCCGGGCTTTCCAGCAGTCCGATGATGGCGGAACCCACCGTGGATTTGCCGGCCCCCGATTCTCCGACCACACCGTGAATCTCACCGGCAAGTACATTCAGGTTGACCTGATCCACTGCCGTGAATTCTCCGAAGCGACTGGGAATGGACACCGTCAGGTTCTGTACATCGAGCAAGGCAGTCATCAGCGTAACTTCGGATTGAGGGCGTCACGCAGGAAGTCGCCCAGCACATTGACGGATACGATCAGCACGATCAGTGTCAGGCTCGGGAATGCCACGATCCACCACTCGCCGGAAAACAGGTATTCGGTACCAATGCGAATCAGTGTGCCCAGAGAGGGCTGGTTGGGTGGTACACCAACCCCCAGAAACGACAGGGTAGCCTCGAGCAGAATGGCGACTGCCAGATCCACTGTCAGTATCACCATGATGGGGCCGAGGATGTTGGGCAGTATCTGCACCAGCATGACTCTCACCGGGTGCATGCCCATGATCTCGCTGGCCTGAACATATTCCTTGTTCTTCTCGACGAAGGTGGAGGCTCGAGCGGTACGGGCGAAATTCACCCACAGCGACAAACCGATGGCAACGGTCAGTACCACGATCATCAGGTCATCATGGCTCTGCTGCGGCAGGATGCCACGGGCGATACCGTCGATCAGCAGCGCGGTCAGAATCGCTGGCAGGCTGAGCTGCACGTCGGCGATGCGCATGACGAAAGCGTCGAACCGTCCGCCCAGATAACCGGCGGTCAATCCGACGGAGACGCCCAGAACGCAGGCGAAGCTGATGGATAGCAATCCCACGGTCAGCGACAGGCGAGTGCCATAGAGAATCGCCGACAGCAGGTCGCGCCCCTGATCATCGGTGCCGATGAAGAACCGTGCATCGCCGCCTTCCGACCAGCTGGGTGGCAGTAGCGAATCCAGCAGGTCGTAGCTGGCCAGGTCATAGGGGTCGGTGGGCGCTATGAAATCAGCCAGCACCGCGCCGCCGATCATGACGATGGCAATCAGCGCCGCCAGTTGGGCGACTCGATTGTGCAGGAACAGGTAGAGCAGTTCGTTCTCGATGGCGTAGCGCCGCATTCGCGCGATCAAGAGGTTTCACTCCGGCTGCGCACGCGCGGGTCGATGGCCACGTACAGCAGGTCGACCAACAGATTGATGACGACGAACATCAGTGCGATCAGTACCAGGTATACCGACATGACGGGAATATCGACATAGCGAATGGAATCGAGAAACAGCAAGCCCATGCCGGGCCATTGAAAGACGGATTCGGTCACGATGGAAAAGGCGATGATGCCGCCGAACTGCAAGCCGATGATGGTAATGACCGGTACCAGGGTATTGCGCAAGGCGTGATTGACGTGGATGGAGCGTCGGTTGATGCCACGGGCAGTGGCAAATTTGATGAAATCGCTTTTCATGACATCCTGCATCTCCGATCGCACCAGACGCATGGTCAGTGTCAGCTGATAGATGCCCAGCGTGATGGCCGGCAACAACAGCGAGCGCAGGCCGTCGAGGGTCAGGAAGTTGGTCTTCCACCAACCCAGAGCAACCACGTCGCCACGCCCGAATGTGGGCAGCCAGCCCAGCTGCACACCAAAGACGAAAATCAGGAATATACCGATGACAAAGGTCGGAATCGAGACTCCCACCAACGTGCTGATCAGGATGGTGTTGGCCAGCACGCCACCCCGGTGCAATGCGGTGTAGATTCCCGCCGGGATGCCGATCAGCAGCGAGATGATCAACGAGACGATACCCAGTTCCACCGTGGCAGGCAGTCGATCGAGAATCATTTCGCTGATGGGTTGCCGGGTACGGTAGGAGTAACCGAAATCGCCGGTAGCCAGATTGCCGGCAAATGTCATGAACTGGGTCGTGATGGGCTCGTTCAATCCCAGTGAGTCACGAATGCGGGCCTGGTCTTCAAGAGAGGTTTCCTGGCCTACCATCTGGGCGACCGGATCGCCGACAAAACGGAACAGCGAGAAGGCGATCAGGCTCACGGCCAGTATGACGAAAACCGACTGCAGAAGCCGTCGGGCAATGAAGGCCAGAATACCGTTATGCATGCCTGGCCCCTCTGCATGGGCCACTGGCAACGCCGCTGTTGCCCGAAGGCGGAGGCAATCTCATCGTGATGACTGTCGTTGTCATGAAGTCCTGTTTACCAGTAGCGCAGAGCGCCTCGATACATGTTCTCGAGGTCCACCTGATTGGAGGCGCGAGGGGCATTGCCGATGGCACGTCCCTGTCGAATCGACGAGGCGGCCAGTGCACCAACATGCTCGTCGTCGAATCCGAGAGCTGTCAGGCCATTGGGCATGTGGGTAGATTTCATCAATGATACCAGTCGATTGGCGAGCACTTCGCCGGCATCGTCCGTGCTTGCACCCTGCGTGTCGGCCAGCAACAATGAGGCGCCTTCGAGGTGGCGTTCAGGGGTGGCTTCTGCGGTGAATCGAAAGATGGAAGGTGCATTGACGACGACACTGATACCGTGAGGGATGAACGGCGCGCCGATGGCATAACCGTCGGTTGTGATGTCCTTCATCAGGTGGGTGACACCGTAGGACATGGCATGGGGCAGATGAGTTCCCGCATTGCCAAAGGCGATTCCGGCCAGGGTTGCACCCCACATGAGCTGGTCGCGAGCCTCATGATCGTCGGCATCGTTGACGCCGCGTTCCAGGTATCGGCCAACGATGCTCATCGCTTCTCTGGCTGCCAGTTCGCTGAACGGGTTGATACCCTGAATGTATTGGCGGGCGTTGGCAGAAGGAATTTTCGGGAACTCGGTGTAGGCGCGAGCGGTATAACACTCGAGGGCGTGACAGCACAGATCGAAGCCGGTGGAGGCCACCACATTGGCGGGCAGTGAGTCACAGCATTGCGGATCGACAATGGCGACAGTCGGCAGCATGGCAGGACTGGCAAAGACAAACTTGCAGTCCAGTTCCCTGACGCGCAGTACCGAGATGGAGGTGCATTCGGATCCGGTTCCGGATGTGGTCGGGCAGGCGATGTGAGGCAGCAAGGGTCCGCTGATCGGCTTGCCTTGTCCTATGGGCGCAGCGAAGTAGTCCAGTGCCTTGCCGCCGTGGCAATGCAGGACCAGTGCGGCCTTGGCGGTATCGATGACGGAGCCGCCTCCAACGGAGACAAGCCCGTTGAATTGTTCATCAGCCAGAAACGCGTGGCCGCGATCCACGGAGTCATCATCCGGCTCTATCCGGATGTCGGAGAATATGCCGACGTCGATACCGGCGCTGGCCAGCGATTCCCGGACAATAGCGACCAGCGGTCCGTGCAACAGGCCGGGATCCGTGAACAAGGCGATTCGGGTGATGCCCAGTGCTGCGCTGCGTTCACCGACTTCCCGCAAGGTGCCACGACCCACGGTCAGGCGTGGCATGGCCACGGTAAACGAATCTGCGCACTGGTCGTGCGGGGCATGGTACTGACAACCCATGAAACTCTCCTGCTGGCCGAAATCTGCGGAATGGATGATGCGCCAGACTGAGCGAATCTCGCAGTTCATGCCCTCATTATAGAAGACCATCGATACGGCGTTTCAAGCAGGCTCAAACGAAAAAGGGCGTACCGGAAGATCCGGTACGCCCCCTGGCGCAAGCAGCTGTTGCCAGTCACTGCCTCACAGAAACTGCGAGATTCGAGCTGCGTGGTTCGACCTGTGCGTCCCGGCTTGCAAGTTCTGGCCCGTGTGGTCCGACCTGCGCTGCCCGACCTACGCGGCCCGACCAGGCCCTGCCAGCGACGTGAGGCAGGGTCCGACGTCGGTGGCGCTCTAGCTGGACTTCTTGCTCAGAATGGTCAGACCCTTGAGCAGATTGAGTGCTTCGTACAGCTGGTAGTCGTCATAGACCAGATTGTCTTCCGCGTTCTCGTCACCGGCTTCACCAGCTTCGCCTTCAATGGCTTCCTCTGCTTCTTCCAGTGTGGTGTTGCTCAGCGCACCGGGCAGACTGGATTCGGTCAGTGCCGAGAAGTTCTCGGACTCCGGACGTATCCAGGAGCCAGGCTTGGTGGTGATGTCCGGCACGATGCCAAGTGCCTGAATGGAACGACCGCCGGGTGTGTAGTACCGGGAGGTTGTCAGCTTGACAGCGCCGCCTGCTGGCAGATCCTGGATGGTCTGAACCGATCCCTTGCCGAAGGTCTTGCTGCCGAGAATGATGCCGCGACCATGATCCTGCATGGCACCGGCCACGATCTCGGAGGCAGAGGCGGATCCGCCATTGACCAGAATGACCAGGGGAGCGCCATCGAGCACATCGCCGTTGGTGGCGTCGTAGCGCAGCTTCGAGTCGTCTTCACGTCCGTCGGTGTAGACGATCATGCCCTCGTTCAGGAAGGCGTCGGAGACACCTACCGCACCTGACAGCACGCCGCCGGGATTGTTGCGCAGATCCAGCACCAGGCCCTTGAGAGAGCCACCGGCTTCCTCTTTCATGCTCTTGACCGCCTTGAGCATGTCCGTGGTGGTCTTGGTCTGGAAATTGGAGATGCGCAGATAGCCGTAGTCGTCGTCGAGCATGCGATTGCGCACGCTGGTCACCTTGATGATGTCGCGCTTGATGTCAATGGTCAGAGGCTTGTCAGCGCCTTCACGAATGATCGTGAGTGTCAGCTTGCTGCCCGGCTTGCCGCGCATCAGCTTGACGGCATCGTTGAGTGACAGACCTTTGACGGGCGTATCATCCAGCCGGATGATGAGGTCGCCAGAGAGAATGCCGGCGCGGGCCGCCGGGGTGTCGTCGATGGGGGAGACGACCTTCACGAATCCGTCTTCCATGCCCACCTCGATGCCCAGACCGCCGAACTCCCCGGTGGTGCCGATGCGCAGCTCATTGAATTCTTCGGTGTTCAGATAGGCGGAGTGGGGGTCCAGTCCGTGCAGCATGCCGCGAATGGCGTATTCGAGCAGATCCTCATCGGAGACTTCCTCGACGTAATCGTTCTTGATGCGGGTAAAGACATCGGTGAACGTGCGCATCTGCTCGAGCGGCAATTCATTGGCGCTGCGAGCCCCCATGACATGCTGACCGATCGTCAGGGACCCGCCGACAACTGCACCTAGCAGCACCAGTGTGACCGAGCGTGTTTTTGCCTTCATTGAAGTTCTACTCCGGGTTTCATTCATGCACCTGACATCGAATTCCCGATCTGATGCCGGCCCTGCACACGCATCTTTCGACACGCTCGCTGCGGAAAATATCCAATCTGCTGTCGAGTCTAACGGGTTCCAAGGCCGAATCGATCACTCAGGGGCGTCCGGCCACCTGAAAATCCTTGCTCAGCCACTTCTCGGGATCCTCCGCGGTGGCGTCATGTCGTATCTCGAAATAGACGCCGCTGAAGTTCTGACCCCCCGAATCGCCAACAGTTGCAATAGTCGCACCGGACTCCACCCATTGGCCACGGGTTACGCCCACTTCCCGGTTACCACCATACAGACTGGAGTAACCATCGCCGTGATCGATCACTACCAGCATCCCGAATCCACGCAGGAAATCGCTGTAGACCACCTCGCCATCGGCCACGGCACGGACGGGTCGACCGAGCTCGGCCTTGATGAAAATACCGCTCCAGCGCAGCTTGCCAACCGACTTGATGTCATTGAAACGGGCGTACAATTCACCTCTGACGGGTGCCGGATAGTTGCCCTTTCCGGCAGCAAAGTAGCCGGATTGCGAACTCTCGACCGTTTTCAGTTCATCCATCAGACTCTGCAGACGGGACTGATCAGCCTTCAACTGCGCAACGGTACGTGTCTTCTGGCTCAGCTCGGCCTCCACTTCGCCCAGCGACTGTTGCCTTGAGCTGGCATCACTGACATAGCCTTCCTTTTGCAGAGAGGCCTTTTTCTTGATGTAATTGAGCCAGTTACGGTCCTTCAGTGCGGACTCTCGAGCCGCCTGCATGCGGTTCAACTGACTGACCTGCTCGGCAATGGCGCGATTCTGGGTTGCCAGCACGTGTTCCGTATAGACAGAGATGCGATCGGCCAGTGCCGGATCGTCATGCTGCAACACTACTTTCAGGGTGGTCTGCTTGCCGATGGTCTGCGCATTGCGCAAGGCCCTGGCCAGGGCCTGTCGACGAGACTCCATCACTTGCTGCGCGTCGGCGATCATGGCACTCAGCTTGTCGAGTTGCTTGTCGAATTGCGCAATGTCACCGTCGAGCTGCTGCAGACGTGCCTCTCGTTCACCGACATGTGAGCGGGCGGTTTCCAGCGCCTGCTGCAGTTTCTGCTTCAATTTGCGGCTACTGGCAATCTCGTTGTCCAGAGCCTTCAGCTTCTCGGAGGTGTCCTGGATCTGTTGCTCGACGTCCTCCAGGGACCGTGGCGTGTCAGCCGTTGCGAATCCCGCCAGCATGCAACCGGCAATGAGAGCCAGCGTCGCCAGGTTTCTTGGCTTGACTGCGACCGGAAATCGGCGGCAAGTGCGCAGGATGGAGTGAATCGGCATAGGGCAAGTGTAGTCTGCGCAGAGGCGTGTGACCACCACCACGGTAAGCTCTACAGGCTGAGGTCATGGCGATGGTGCAAGGCATGGCTGATCAGGCAGTTGCTGTTGCCGGTCGGTTCACTGCAGGACATTCGGGTCGATGAAGGGCGGCTTGTCGTGTCGGCGTCGCATCCAGTTGAGTGATGCGAGAACATTGGGACGGGTCGCGAGATAGACCAGCAGACGATTCTTGCCGGGGAATTCCGCGACCGATATGCCCAGCAGAATCATGACGACTCCCGGTCCGGGCGTGATCATCATGATCAGGCCGAGCAGTACGATCAGCACACCGATGAATCCGCGCACCATGCCCAGCAGCTTGCGGCCGACGCCTTGCAGGCTTCGGCTTTCCAGACGGCGCAGCAGGTAATCGCTGGGTAATCTGGAAACAGCCCATGGCGTGGCAAGGATGGTCACGGCCAGCAATGTGATGGACGCCGCGGCAAGACTGCTGATGATCAACGTGTTGGCCGACAGCCAGTCGAGTACCTGATTCATGTAACGGGAAAGCCTGGCAAGGACCCCTAGTCTATCCAGTTGATCTCGCTGGCTGTGTAGGAATTCACGATGACACTGCGCAGACTCTCTGCCATGTAGGATCGGCCAGGACCGGTCGGGATGCGCCCCGCCATGATTTCGGCATTGCGCTGTGGATACAGCGGTGTGCGGTGGGGATTGGCATAGCCGACTCCCCTCAGGGGGCCGCCTGAACTGTTGTACTTGTCCACGGCGCCGACGGTGTGTAGCAGTTCGTGGGCGATGACGATATTGTTCTGCGCCGTCTGCTTGTCCAGACTGTAGGCGAAGACCAGCCCCATGAGCCCTTTCTGCAGCCCCAGGGAATGCTGCAGTGGCACCTGGTCCTCACCGGTCTGGTAGACCACGAACATGCGGATTCGGGTCAGGCTGCCGCTGTCGGGCGTTTCGCGCCAGGCCCAGAAACGGAATTTCAGGCTCCACAGCAGCACATCGATGGCGTTTGCGTCTGGCGGATAGGCTGGTGGAAGCGTCTTGATGGGCTCACCCAGACGAACATTGAACGGTGTGGTCAGTGGCAGCTGGTAGCGCTGTGCCTCGCGTTCTCCCCAGCGATTGATGATGGAAAAGTCCGCATCGTCCAGCGACTGGATGTAACGATCGGTGACCAGGTGGCCATCGCCATTGATTGGATAGATGACCGTTTCCAGCGTCTGATTCCAGTTGCGGGTGTAGACACGCTGGTGCGCGCTGACGAAGCCGACGATGGCCAGGCAGCTCAGCAGCAGCAGGACCCGGATGGTGGCAAACCGCGGCAGGCTCATCCGCAGCACCGCGTAAGGCCGACGGTTGGCATCACCGGTGGAGGCAGTGTGCAGGGCATGATCAGGCTTGGGCTTGAGCTCGGGCTCGAGTTCAGGCTGGAGCTGGAATTCGGATTCAGGCTGGGCATTCCGTTGTTTGCGGATGTACTGCGACTGTCTTGAGTCGCTTCGGTGTTGATGGTGCAGCCGGTCTCGCTACAATGCGAACTGGCCACGACGGATTCACATTCCGGTACCTGGTACTCGACAGCGTTAACCTCAATGAGACATGAAGACGCGAACCAGAAACGCGATAGATCGGTGAATACAGTCGCGCACGGAGGATTTTTCATGCCGTGGCTTGGTCATTCCAAGTGAGGCGTGAAAAAGCCAAGTACGCGGCTGTAGGCGCCGGTATAGCGCGAGCGGAGCGCCACCCGGCCGAAGGCAATTCCTGGTTGTGGATTCATCTCTCATTGAGGTTAAGCTTCGGTCAGACGATCGTCACTCTCGAACATGCTCAGGAGCTTCATTGGACACTCAAAACCCGATTGCCGTGCAGCGGCTTGACTATCAGCCCTCATCCTGGCTGATCGATCATGTCCGGCTCGACTTCGACCTGCACCCGAGTGCGACCCTGGTCAGCAGCGAGCTGACCCTGCGTCGCAATCCGGACGCGCCCAACGCGCCCGACGCGGCAGACGCATCCAGCGCAGAGCTCACGCTGCAGGGTGTCGATTGCGAGCTGCGCTCAGTACAGCTGGATGGACGCAAGCTCGACGAGAGTGAGTACCGGCTTGATGAGCGGGAATTGACAATAGAGCAGGTGCCATCGAGCTGTGTGGTGTCCATCGTCACCTGCATCGATCCTGACGCCAATACCGCGCTGGAAGGGTTGTACCGGAGCAGCGGCAATTTCTGTACGCAGTGCGAGGCAGAGGGCTTTCGCAAGATCACCTACTATCTCGACCGTCCCGATGTCCTGTCAGTGTTCGATGTTTCCATCACCGCGGATGAGGCCAGCTACCCGGTGCTGCTGTCCAATGGCAATCGTGTCTCGCACGAGCGGCTGGACAATGGTCGACACCGGGTGCGCTGGCACGATCCCCATCCCAAACCCAGCTATCTGTTTGCCCTGGTGGCCGGTGATCTGGCCTGTATCGAGGATCATTTCACGACGGCGTCGGGTCGACGGGTACTGTTGCAGATCCATGTGGAGCGACACAACCTGGCGCGTTGCGACTTTGCCATGGAATCGCTCAAGGCCGCGATGCGTTGGGATGAGGAAGTCTATGGGCTGGAATACGATCTGGACTGCTTCATGATCGTTGCAGTGGATGATTTCAACATGGGGGCCATGGAGAACAAGGGCCTGAACATCTTCAATTCCCGCTACATTCTGGCTGACCCGCAAAGCGCGACGGATAGCGACTACATGGGCGTCGAGGCGGTGGTGGCGCACGAGTATTTTCACAACTGGACCGGCAATCGCATTACCTGTCGCGACTGGTTCCAGTTGAGTCTGAAAGAAGGGCTGACCGTCTTTCGTGACCAGTGTTTTTCCAGTGATCAGCGCTCGGCAACGGTCAAGCGCATTGAAGACGTGCGCCTGCTGCGTGCCCGGCAATTTGCCGAAGACAGTGGTCCCATGGCGCATCCCATCCGGCCGGACAGCTATATCGAGATCAACAACTTCTACACACTGACCGTCTACGAGAAGGGGGCTGAGGTCATACGCATGATGCACACCCTGCTCGGGGCCGATCGCTGGCGTCAGGCCATGGATGTCTATGTCGAGCGGCATGACGGGAGTGCGACGACCTGTGATGCCTTTGTCGATGCCGTGCAATCGGTGACGGACATCGATCTGACACAGTTTCGTCGCTGGTATTCCACTGCCGGTACGCCGGAGATCACGGTCAGGGAGGACTACGATGCCTCGACTCGCCGTTATCACCTGACGCTGAGTCAGCATTGCCCGGACACACCGGGGCAACAGGACAAGGCGCCACTGCATGTTCCCATCGTCATGGGTTTGCTGGATGGCGAGGGCCGGGCGTTGCCGTTGACTCCGGGGCAGCAGGCCGAGCAGCTGCCGGATTCGGGCTCGGCGACTGGTCAGCACAGCGTATTGCTGCATCTGCGAGAGGCCAGCCAGACCTTCACCTTCGAAGATCTTGCAGAGCCGCCGCATGTCTCACTGCTGCGTGGATTTTCCGCGCCGGTGAAGCTGCATCATGAGTCCAGCAACGAGACACTGGCATTTCTGATGTCGCATGACAGTGATTCGTTCAATCGCTGGGATGCCGGACAACGATTGGCTACCCGGCTGATTCTGGCGACCATGAACGAGGATCCCGAGGCCGAGGCAAGTCTGGATTTCCTCGGACAGGCATGGGAGCGAATTATCACTGATGAGACCCAGGATCCTGCCGTCAAGGCCGAGGCCTTGAGCCTGCCGAGCATGGATACGCTCGAAGGAGAATTGCAGCGTGTGGACCATCAGCTATTGTTCCGGGCACACAGCAAAGTGGCTGCGGTATTGAGTGAACGACATGCCGATGCGCTGGAATCGCTACTCACAGAGAAGCAGTCCGGAGATCTGCCGCTGCTGGATGCCCTGGCGATGGGAGGGCGCAAACTATCCAATACAGCTCTGTCCCTTCTGAGTTATCTACCGGATGAGCGCTGGGTGGCGCTGGCCGAAGCGCGTTATGAACACGCCGGCAACATGACAGATCGCATGGCGGCGATGGCTGCATTGTGTCATTCGAACAGTGATGCCCGGCAACGGGTGCTGGATGATTTTCTCGCCCGTGCGGCCGGTCACCGTCTGGTGGTCGACAAGTGGTTTGCCGCGCAGGCCATGGCAAGGCGCAGCACGATCGTGGACGATGTCATCCAGCTGACAAGGCACAGCGATTTCGATACGAGCAACCCGAATCGACTGCGCTCACTGGTCGCCGGTTTTGCAATGAACAATCCCCCGGGTTTTCACGCTGCGGATGGTCGCGGTTACCGATTCCTGTCCGATCAGGTCATCGCACTGGACAAGCGCAATCCGCAACTTGCCGCAGGGCTGGTCTCACCCCTGGGGCGCTGGAAAAGGCTGACGACCGATGCGCAGCAGCTGATGCGACACGAACTGCAACGCATCATGGACAGCGGTCCCTTGTCTGCGGATGTGTACGAACTGGTCAGCAAGTCTCTTCGATAGATGATCTGTCCCTGAAAACGTCAAGCCAATGTGAACAACGGTAGCAACAAGGCCGCTCGGCATTGTGACCGCGTTTTCCCATGCTAGATTTCTCGGACAGTTTGTTCTGCAGTGTGTGCAGGGCTGTGATCAATCAACGGAGAGGTTTAATGACTGATCGACAAAAAGGCACCGTGAAGTGGTTTGATAACGCCAAGGGGTATGGATTCATCATCAGTCCTTCGGGAGAAGATGTGTTCGTGCATTACCGGGTCATTGCGGGTGAAGGCTACCGTTCACTCAGCGAAGGTCAACAGGTCGAATTTGTTGCCACGCAAGGTGAAAAGGGATGGCAGGCGTCCGAAGTATCTCCACTGGAAAATGTCTAGGATGCAGTTCCGGGAACGACTGACAGCGCTCGTCTGATGAGCCTTTACAGCAATCGTTCCGCGGTCACGAAGGCAGGCAAGGCGGAGGCCTTGCCTGCATCGTCAGCTGGCGTGGTCCGACCCCGTGGCGCGGATGGCCGTCGCGATGCCGGTGCTTGCATGGCATGTTTCTTGGTTCACCGCATGTCGTGCAGGGCTCGCCCGGAAGCCGATGGAAACGTGAGTGGACATGAGTCAGGACAAGGCTGTACAGGCAACGGAGGTCAGCCAGCTGGCGCTGTTGCGGCAACGCCGGTTTGCACCGTACTTCGTCACTCAGCTGCTCGGAGCCTTCAACGATAACGTCTACAAGAACGCACTGATCGCACTGATTGCGTTCGATGTCATCGTCAGCGATAACAGCGATGACGGTTTGCTGATCAACCTGGCCGCCGGGCTGTTCATCCTTCCCTTCTTTCTTTTTTCCGCATTGAGCGGGCAGATCGCGGACAAGTACGAAAAGGCGAGTCTGATCCGGTATATCAAGCTGGCGGAGATCGTCATCATGCTCTGTGGCGTGGTGGCACTGCTGCTGCAAAGCATGCCCTTGATGATGGCTGTTCTGTTCCTGATGGGAACCCAGTCTGCGTTCTTCGGGCCAGTCAAGTACGGCATCCTGCCCCAGCATCTGCACGAATCCGAGCTGACAGCTGGCAACGGCCTGGTCGAGCTGGGCACCTTTCTGGCCATTCTGGCCGGCACCATTGCCGGTACCCGATTGATGAGCTCGGCCGACGGCGTGGTGTCCGTATCAGTGGTCTTGCTGTTGGTGGCCATCGGTGGGTATCTGGCCAGCCGGCGCATTCCGTCAGCGCCTGCCAGTGCACCCGGACTGCGGGTACACTTCAACCCGCTGACCGAGACAGTGCGCCTGATCCGTCACACCGCAGGACAGCGTGTCATCTTTCAATCGATCCTGGCCATTTCCTGGTTCTGGTTGCTCGGTGCCAGCTACTTGGCACAGTTTCCGGTTTACGCACGCGATGTGCTGGGGGGCACTGTTGATGTATTCACGGCCTTGTTGGCGACGTTCTCCATCGGCATTGCATCGGGTTCGGTTCTGTGTGAAAGGCTGTCCCATGGTCGTGTGGAAATCGGTCTGGTGCCTTTCGGAGCCATGGGGCTGACGCTCTTCGGACTGGATCTGGTGTTTGCCTCGCCGGCAGCACCACTGGGAACCGATCTGTCCCTGACAGGCTTTCTGCTGGCGGACGGTGCCTGGAGAGTCCTGCTCGACATTTTTATGATCGGCCTTTTCGGCGGATTCTACATCGTGCCCCTGTATGCGCTGATACAGAAGACCAGTGCCGCCGAGACCCTGTCCCGCGCCATCGCCTGCAACAATATCCTGAACGCACTTTTCATGGTGCTCTCTGCGGTATTTGCGCTGTTACTGCTGGCAGCCGGTGCCAGTATTGCGCAGTTGTTTCTCGCCCTGGCAATCATCAATGCGCTGGTGGCTCTGTACATCTTCAGACAGGTGCCGGAATTCTTCATGCGCTTTCTGATCTGGCTACTGATTCATACGCTGTACCGGGTGCGCAAGCAAGGGCTGGACAATATACCGGATAGTGGTGCGGCAATCGTGGTTGCCAATCACGTCAGCTTTGTCGATGCCCTGATACTGGGTGGTTGCATCCGGCGGCCTGTGCGTTTCGTGATGTATTACCGGATCTACAATCTGCCGATCATGAACTTCATCTTCCGCACTGCCAGGGCCATTCCGATAGCGGGGCGAGGAGAAGATCCGGCACTGTACGAGGCCGCCTTCGAGCAGATGAACGAGGCGCTGGAGGCGGGGGATGTGTTGTGCATCTTTCCCGAAGGCCAGATCACCGCGGATGGTGAGATGAACGAGTTCCGGCCGGGGATCCTGCGGGTGCTGCAGCAATGCCCGGTGCCCGTCGTGCCGGTGGCACTGCAGGGTCTGTGGGGAAGTCTGTTCAGCCGCAAGAACGGACCCGCATTCTTCAAACGGCCGCGACGCCTGTTTGCCCGCATCGGGCTGAACGCAGGTCGTCCACTGGCGGCCGAGGCGGTCACGCTGGAAGAGCTCTGGGAGCATGTTCACAATTTGCGCGGCAGCCGCCGCTGAGTGTGTGGCCAGTTTGCGAGTCAATGAAGGGTTTCGTGCAGTGCTGGCGAAATTAGTGGTCTGAGAGGTAAAGGTTCAGGGGTCTTCAGGCGCAAACCTTCCCATACAAGCACTGAAGTCACCCGTGATGCCCAACCGCCAGGAACAACAAGGCCGCCAACCTGAGCTTCGCAGGCGAAGCGAATCGGGACTCGTTGATCCTCGATTGCGCAACGATGTGCTGGCATTGATCCTGTTCGTGGGTATCGGAACGATGCTCAGTGTCAGGTTTTCCCTGGTGTCTCATCTGCAGATTCTGCTCGAGCAGCATGAGTCGATTGCATGGCTCGAAGGGGCCAGCTTCCTCATCGTCCTGCTGCTGGGGACGCTGGGCTTCCTGATCCGTCGCCTCTACGTACTGCAGTCCCGCATGGCATCGGTTGCTTCGCAACCGGTCGTTGAAATCGTCGAGGACGCAGGCCTGCACGATCCGGTCACCGAGCTGCCAGGCCGGCAGATGTGGAAGCGTCGGCTGGAGCAGGAGCTGTCGCGCAGTGTCCGGGAGAGATCTCAGGTGGCGGTCATCGCGCTGGATCTGGATCGCTTCAAACAGGTCAATGATGTGTTCGGTCAGGATGTCGGTGATGCGCTGCTGCGTGTCATGGCCAACAGGCTGACCGGCGTCGTTCGGGACATGGACACATTGCTGCGCATGGGCGCAGATGAGTTCCTGATCATCCAGCCCGGGCTGGACAGTCACGACGGTGCCGTCTCATTGGCCAAGCGCCTGATCGCCGCCACTGTCGAACCCATGCAGGTCGGGGAACATCAGATCCCGATGTCGATCAGCATCGGTATCGTTCTGTCGTCGTCCGATTGTCGTGATTGCGAGAAGCTGTTGCAGAGAGCCAATATTGCACTGGATCGTGCCAAGGTTGCGGGTGGTTCGGTGTACCGGTTCTACGAGGCCGAAATGGATCTGCAACTGCAGCTGCGTCAGCGCATGGAGCAGGATCTTCGCAAGGCGATCGACAAGGGCTCGCTGGCGCTGCATTATCAGCCGCTGTTCAATGTGACCGATCAGCGTCTTCTCGGATTCGAAGCGCTGCTGCGCTGGCAACATGCAGAACTCGGTTTTGTCTCTCCGGCCGATTTCATACCGCTGGCCGAAGAGACCGGTCTGATCATGGGGATTGGCGAATGGGTCCTCGAGCAGGCCTGCAGGGATGCGCTGCTGTGGGCGGGTGATCGCAAGATTGCCGTGAACCTGTCTCCGATACAGTTCCGTGATCCGGAATTGCCGTCCAAGATCGCCGCGATCATCAAGCGTACAGGCTTGCCGCCGGAACGTCTGGAGCTGGAGATCACCGAAGGCGTACTGATCGAGGACGCCGATACGGCACTGGCAATGCTGGTGGAGCTGAAGGCTCTGGGCGTGCGCATCTCGATGGATGATTTTGGTACCGGGTATTCGAGTCTGAGTTACCTGAAGCGTTTTCCCTTCGACAAGATCAAGATCGATCGATCGTTTGTCAGTCAGCTGGTCATCGGCAGTGAGGATGCTGCCATCGTCAGGGCCATCCTTGCCCTGGGTCATAGTCTGGGCATGATCGCGACGGCAGAAGGGGTCGAGTCCGCCGAACAGTTCGATTATCTGCAGCTGGAAGGCTGTGATGAGGCTCAGGGGTTTCTGCTGGGGCGGCCGATGCCGTTCGAATACGCACTGGCACTGTGCAAGGTGCCGGATGGGCAGCTGGAGAACGTCGTGCGTCCACTCGCGGCGGCGCATCTGCCACGCGTGGCTGCCGGTCGCGGCTGATACGGGCTGGTATGGGCTGGTATGGGCTGATACGGATGCGGATCAATCCAGTAAACTGCAGGGCCACCTGAATCATCCGCTCCCCATGTCCGTCAATGCCGATGTCGACCCTGCGTTGCTGCCCGAAGGCAGGTTGCTCTACCAGATCGATTTCCCCATCCGTTGGGGAGACATGGATGCTCTCGGGCATGTCAACAATACCGTGTACTTTCGCTACTTCGAGCAGATTCGCCTGGAATGGTATCTGCAAAGTGGCTTTGCGCCTCTGGACAGCGGCCGTGAAGGCATTCTGATCGTGGATAACCACGCCGAATATCTGAAACCTGTCGTCTATCCCATGCACGTCACCATACGCATGGGCGGGCATTCACCGGGCAGAAGCTCATTCACCAGCACGTATACCTTGTCGGTCGATGATGTTCTGTACACTCGCGGCAGTTCCCGGATCGTGTGGGTGGACACCCGGGCCGGCAAGTCCGTGGCCATGCCGGAGACGGTCAGGGCCATGCTGACGCAGAGCGGAGAGCAGACCGGTGAGTGACGGCTTCTGCATGCAGTGTGGCAGCTCGGTCAGGGCGCTGGTTCCGGCAGGCGACAATCGGCCACGCAAGGTGTGTACGGTCTGCGATCACATCCACTACGAGAATCCCAAGAATGTCGTGGGCTGTCTGCTGGAGTGGCAGGGCAAGGTTTTGTTGTGCAAACGTGCCATCGAGCCGCGGTATGGCTACTGGACGCTGCCGGCAGGATTCATGGAAAACGGTGAAAGCACGATCGAAGGCGCGGCCAGAGAAGCCTTCGAGGAGGCCACGGCCCGTTGCGACGAGCTGCGCCTGTTCTCGGTGTACAACCTGCCGCGCATCAGTCAGGTCTATCTGATGTTCCACGGTCAATTACGCGACGGCTTTGCCGAAGCCAATGAAGAGACGCTGGAGGTCCGACTGTTCGATCAGTCGGAAATACCCTGGAGCGAACTGGCTTTCCCGGTCGTGGTGGAGACGCTGACGCGCTATTACGAAATGCGTCATCAGCGCGATCGGCGGGTCTATTCGGCTGATATCTTCAGCCGTCCCGGTTCACCTCTGGAAATCGTGCGTCATCCGCACTGAGCAGCCTACAGCTCCCGAAGTTCGCGTCGCAGTATCTTGCCGACATTGGTCTTCGGCAGTTCGTCCACGAACTGAATGATTCGGGGTCGTTTGTAGCCGGTCAGCTCTTCCTTGCAATAGGCCTTGACGTCCTCTTCGGTCAGCGCCGGATCCTTCTTGACGATGACGACTTTCACCACTTCTCCGGAGTGTTCATCCGGAACACCGATCGCGCCGGCTTCCAGTACGCCGGGGTGACTGGCCAGTACGCTTTCGATTTCGTTGGGGTACACATTGAAGCCGGACACCAGGATCATGTCCTTGAGCCGGTCGACGATCTTGAAGAAACCGTTCTCGTTCATGATGGCGATATCGCCGGTGTGCAACCAGCCTTCGCTGTCGATGGCGCCGGCCGTATCGTCGGGACGATTCCAGTAACCCTTCATGACCTGAGGGCCGCGGATACACAGCTCACCGGTCTCGCCGGCGGGCAGGGCATTGTTGTCCATATCCCGGATGGAGGCATCGGTGGATGACAGAGGCAGACCGATGGAGTCGTTGTAGGCCTCCAGGTCGATCGGATTGATGCAGGCCGCCGGGCTGGTTTCGGTCAGGCCATAGGCTTCGAGCAGGGTGACGCCGGTGATCGACTTCCAGCGATCGGCCACCGCTTTCTGTACCGCCATGCCACCACCGAGCGTGAGCCGCAGATGGGAAAAGTCGATCTTG
Organism: Granulosicoccus sp. 3-233; assembly: GCF_052681095.1. Lineage (NCBI taxonomy): Bacteria > Pseudomonadati > Pseudomonadota > Gammaproteobacteria > Chromatiales > Granulosicoccaceae > Granulosicoccus > Granulosicoccus sp. 3-233. Next base: position 220,242 of record NZ_JBQYLE010000007.1, on the reverse strand, counting down.
TCGAATCCGGGCGTGTTCATCAGCGCGTTGAACAGGGTATTGACGCCGGTGAAGGCCGTGAACTTCACCTTGCCCAGTTCCTTGACAAAGCCGGGCATGTCGCGGGGATTGGTGATGAGCAGGTTCAGCGCGCCCAGCTTCATGTAGGTCAGGCAGTTGGCTGTCAATGCAAAGATATGGTAAAGCGGCAAGGCCGTGATGATGACTTCGTGGCCTTCGTTGGGCTTGGCGGCGAGAATCCAGATCCAGGCCTGCTGTATGTTGCACACCATGTTGCGGTGCGTCAACATTGCCCCCTTGGCCACACCGGTGGTGCCGCCGGTGTACTGCAGAAATGCCAGATCTTCCTGATTCAGCTCTGCTTCGGCAGGTGGCAGGTCGGCCCCCTTGCTCAGTACGTCCTTCATCGAATGCGCACCGGGCAGCGAATAGGCCGGAGACATCTTCTTCACGTACTTGATCACGAAGTTGACCAGCAGGGACTTGGGGAAGTCCAGCATGTCGCCGAAGCGCGTGACAACCACATGCTCCACCTGAGTCTTGTCGATGACCTCTGCCAGGGTATGGGCAAAGGCTTCCACCACCACTATGGCCTTGGCGCCGGAGTCCTTCAGCTGGTGTTCCAGTTCGCGATCGGTATAGAGCGGGTTGGTATTGACCACCACCAGCCCGGCTCGCAGGGCGCCGAACACGACTACCGGGTATTGCAGCAGATTGGGCATCATGATGGCGATGCGATCGCCCTTCTTCAGACCAGCCTCGTGCTGACACCAGGAAGCGAACTGTTGGGTCAGCTGGTCGAGTTCCTGATAGGTGATGCTCTTGCCCATGTTCTGAAACGCGGGCCGGTCGGCGAACTTGCGGGTGGATTCGGTGAATATCTCGACCACCGAGGAATAGGCATGGGTATCAATCTCTTCCGGCACGCCCGGGGGGTATGACTTCAGCCAAGGCTTGTCCATGCTCATTCCTCTCGTCAGGTTAAGGTGTCAGCTGGTGGCGCAACACTTCTTGTATTTCTTGCCGCTGCCGCAGGCGCAAGGCTCGTTGCGGCCCTGTTTCGGTGCCTCGCGTCGGAACTGATTGACGTCAGGAACCTCGGCATCACGGAAATACCATTGTCCATGATATTTCTCGAAGACTCCACGTTCATGATGTGTATGTCGGCGCCGCGCCGCGTCTCTGTAGCGGGCGATGAATTCGATGCGGGCGCTGTTGTCATCCACCTCGCCACCATCCACGGAGAGAATCTCCAGGCCGAGCCATTGGGATTCCCGTGCCCAGCGAGCCGTTGCGGCCTCATCGATGTCCGAACGCGTGGTAGGGTGGTGGGTGGCCAGGATGAATTCCATGGCGCCCAGGGTATGTGCGGTGTAGCGTGCTCGAATCAGCGCTTCGGCGCGTTCGGCTTTCTCTTCGCCGTTGATGATGGGCTGGCAGCATCGCGCGAGTTCGAGGCCGGAGCCACAGGGGCATTGGGTCATTCGGTTACCTTGTTTGTGTCAATCAAAACAGCATTTTAGCGCAATACTCGGCCATCAATGCATGTAGATGCGGTTGCCTTCACTGTCCCTTGTATACGGGAAACGCACGTTAAGCAATGCATGGCCCAGCATTGTGACACTGGCTTCATCCCGAAATTCACCCGCCGAGGTGAACTCGAAACGGTATTCACGCCGGAAACAGCTGGCGCCGGCCGGGGTGCGGGCCAGTCGCATGCGGTTCAGGGCGACGCTCTGGTCAAGAAACTGCAATTGTTGTTGTCGACAGGCCTGCCGGGCATGGCCGATGGCGAGTTCGCGGGCGCGCGATCCTGTCCACCACAATCCGGCCAGCGCGGCGGGAATGGCCAGAACAAGCAGGTCCAACAATGGATTTCCAGTCATGGTTTGTTCAGTTCAGTGACAGACTTCAACGTCAATCCTTATACTAGGGCTGAATTCACCGGGTGTAAGACACATGACGACGATCAAGTCACTGGATGAGCAGACTCAGCTGGAGCTCGAGGCCGCCGCTTTTCGTACGCTGGTGGCACACCTGCAGAAGCGCAGCGATGTACAGAACATCGACATGATGAACCTGGCGGGCTTTTGTCGAAATTGCCTGTCGAAGTACTATGCGGCTGCGGCAGCCGAAAGAAACGTTACCCTTGATTATGAGGATGCGCGTGAGCGCGTCTATGGTATGCCCTATAGTCAGTGGAAGGAACAGTTTCAGACAGATGCAACGCCGGAGCAGCAGGCTGCCTACAAGGCAACGCACGGTTAGCCATCGAACACTTCAGCGCTTCAGCGACAGGATTCGGAGACAACGGTGAATAGAGCAGACAGCTCGTCGGACAACCCCGCAGCTCACCCGACAGAAGGACTTCCGGGGCAGTTGGCGCAGTATCTGCTCACTGCGGAGCCTGCCTGTCTGGTCGTGGTCGGGCAACCCCCTGTGACCCCCTGGTGGCAGGTACAGCCTGACGAGGCGGGGCCACGCGTCAGGACATTCGAGACTCTCGAGCAGTGTCTGGACTCGTTGCCGGAGGCCGCAGCAGACAGCAATGGGGAGACTGCCGGACACTGTATCGCAGTGATGGAGTTCGAAACTCACCCCGATCCTGCCGGCGAACACGATCTGGCCGCCGAACTGGGGCGGGCCGTGCGCCGATTCCCGGAAAGACTGATCATCAGTGTCGATACGAAAGAGCCGGATGATGCGGCTTTTTTCGCATTCGGGTTTCGCAAACTCCAGCTCGACGATCAGGGGTCGATACGTTTGTTCGAGTACTGTCTCAGCGAGTACAAGCAGGTGCCCGACTGGCTCAATGCCCGATACTGGGCCAATCCGGAACGTTTCGGGTTGACTGACGATCAGAATTCCTACGTGGAGGACGATGAGGACGATGAAGAAGAATGACATGGGACCCATCGAGATAACCGAACTGCTGGGCGACGGAATCGGGCCCGAGCTGGCGGAGTCGGTACACGCGGTGGCGGATGCCTTGCCTGTCGACTTCTTCTTTCATCAGGTGGACTGGTCACTGGGGAACCGCGAGGCTCGTGGTGAAGACGTGATCGATGAGGCAGAGGCCTCGATGCGTCTGACCAAGCTGGCGGTGAAGTATCCGACCGTGACCCGCAAGGTCAGTCCCAATGCCCTGATACGACGACGCTGCGATTTCAGCGTCATCTACCGTCCTGCCATTTCCATCAAGGGCATCCATTCCAATTTCAAGGAAGATGTCAATCTGCACATTGTCCGCATCGCTACCGGCGGTACCTATGACGATCCGGGGCAACTGATCGGCAAGGATGCGGCAGTCTCCCTGCGCATGGTGGAACGCCGGCCCTGCGAGCAGGCTGCCAAGTTTGCCTTCCAGCTGGCTCGCTCCAAGGGCATGACCTACGGCGACGGTCATTACTCCATGACCAGCTCCTCCAAGCACACCATCCAGCGGGTTACCGATGGACTGTTCGAATCGGTCGTGGCAAAGGTCCATGAGCAGTATCAGGACGTGGAACACAATGTCGAGCTGTTCGATGCCCTGCTGGCCAAGATCATCCTCAACCCGTCGGCGTTCGAGGTCGTGCTGGTGCTCAACGAGTATGGCGATTTCCTCTCCGACATGGCCTCAGGCCTGGTGGGCAGTCTCGGGACCGGTGCCAGTGGCAACTATTCCTTCGATGACAACAACGACGTGGATATCGCCATGTTCGACCCCGCCGGTGGCACGGCACCCGATATCGCCGGCAAGAACCTGGCGAACCCGGCAGCCGTTCTGCTCGCCTTCGGAATGCTGCTGGATCATGTCGATCGCTACGATCTGGGGCATGCCCTGCGCCTGAGTTTGCTGGGATGTATCGAAAATGGTCACAGCACACGCGATTTGGGCGGTAAACTCGACACCGACGAATTCACCAGGATTGTCATCGACAATATTCCGGCTCATCTGCCTGCCTGAGCACCACTGTCAATGACAATCGAAAAGCCAGATTCAACGCCTTGTTCCGCCCGAATCGTCCGGCCAGTATCACTGTCCAGCGGTTCCTCTTCTTGTAATTTGACCAGCCCCACGCCTTCGGACATTTGCATGTCGTCAAGGCCAGGACGCATTTCATGAGCGCATCACCCAAAACTTTCGACGACCATCTTTCCATGCAGGAGCTATGGGACAATTCCATGCTCGGCGGCGCCAACTCGCCCTGGCTGGAGCATCAGTACGAGCAGTACCTGAGTGACCCGAACTCCGTCGATGAAACCTGGCGCGATTTCTTTGCCAAGTTGCCGATGGTGGCGGAGAATGCGCGCGAAGTGGCGCACTCGGAAATCCGTGAGCAATTCCGGCAACTGGCGCGCAACGGCGGTGCCCGGGCCGGTGCCAGCGGCACGCTGGATGCCGCCAGCAGCACGGCGGAGCTCAAGCAGATCTATGTCACCCAGTTGATCAACGCCTATCGGGTGCGCGGTCACCAGTTGGCGAAGACCGATCCACTGGGTCAGCACACGGCGGCCATGGTGCGGGAAGTGCGCCTGCATGAAAACGGTCTGTCCGAGTCCGATCTGGACACCGTGTTTCAGACCCCCTCGCTGGAAGGTATCGATCAGGCACCACTGAAGGACATCATTGCGCACCTGGAAAAATGCTATTGCGGCTCGATCGGTTACGAATTCATGTACATCGATTACACGCCGCAGAAGGACTGGCTGCAGCAACGGATCGAGAGCGTGGCATCGGCGCCGACGCTGAACCCGGAAACCCGTGAGTGGATACTGCAGCGGGTCACGGCGGCCGAGAGCATGGAACGGCACCTGGGGTCACGCTATGTCGGCCAGAAGCGATTCTCGCTGGAAGGGGGCGAGAGTCTGATTGTCGTCATGAGTGAGCTGGTCAGGCGCGCCGGAGCGGCCGGAGTCAAGGACATCGTCATCGGCATGGCGCATCGTGGTCGACTCAATGTGCTGGTCAACATTCTCGGCAAGAATCCGGCCGAGCTGTTTCAGGAATTCGAAGGCAAGCATAATGAAAGCCTGTCCTCGGGTGACGTGAAATACCATCAGGGCTTCAGCTCCGACATCAAGACCTCGCATGGTCACATGCACCTGTCCCTGGCCTTCAATCCGTCCCATCTGGAAATCGTATCCCCGGTAGTCGAAGGATCGGTACGTTCGCGGCAGGATCGCTACGGCGACAAGAACGGCGACAAGGTCATACCGATTGCCATTCATGGTGATGCGGCCTTTGCCGGGCAGGGTGTGGTCATGGAAACCTTCAACATGGCTGACTCCCGCGGATTCTCCACCAAGGGAACCGTGCACATCATCGTCAACAACCAGATCGGCTTCACCACCAGCAACGTGGCCGATGCGCGTTCCACGCTGTATGCCACGGATGTGGCGAAAATGATCAATGCCCCGATCTTCCACGTCAATGGCGATGATCCGGAAGCGGTGTTCTTCGTCACTCAGCTGGCGCTGGATTTCCGCATGGCCTTCAAGAAGGATGTCGTCATCGACATGGTCTGCTACCGCCGCCATGGCCACAATGAAACCGATGAGCCCTCGGTCACGCAGCCCATCATGTACAAGTCCATCAAGTCACTGCCCACGACCCGCGCACTGTACGCCGGGCATCTGGCCGAGGCCGGTGTGGTCAGCGCGTCGGATGCCGATCGCATGGTCGAGGACTACCGCAAGGCGCTGGACGATGGCAAGAACGTGGCACCGGATGTGATCGAAGGCCTGAAGGAAGCGCCCGAGCTGGCGGTGGACTGGTCGATCTATCAGGAGAAGGACTGGCAGGTGCCCTACGATGCGAGTGTGCCACTGGCCACGCTGCAATCACTGGCCACCAGTCTGACGACTCTGCCCGATGGGCTGGTGTTGCATTCACGTGTCAAGAAGATCGTCGAGGATCGTCGCAAGATGACCGCCGGCGCCCTGCCGCTGGACTGGGGTTACGCAGAGACGATGGCCTATGCCACGTTGCTGGACTCTGGCTACTCGGTCCGACTGTCCGGCCAGGATTGTGGTCGAGGCACGTTTGCGCATCGGCACGCGGTATTGCACAATCAGGCTGCCATGGGTGCCTACGTTCCACTTCGCGAGCTGACCGACAAGGCCAATTTTCTGGTCATCGACTCTGTGCTGTCGGAAGAAGCCGTGCTCGGCTTCGAATACGGTTATGCCACGGCCGACCCCAATACCCTGGTCATCTGGGAGGCACAGTTCGGCGATTTCGCCAACGGTGCGCAGGTACTGATCGACCAGTTCATCAGCTCCGGAGAGACCAAATGGGGTCGGCTCTGTGGGCTGACTCTGCTGCTGCCTCATGGTTATGAAGGTCAGGGGCCCGAGCACTCTTCTGCGCGACTGGAACGTTTTCTGCAGTTGTGTGCCGAGGACAACATGCAGGTTCTGGTGCCCAGTACCCCTGCACAGTGCTATCACATGCTGCGGCGTCAGATGGTACGCAAGATGCGTCGTCCCATGATCGTCATGTCACCCAAGAGCCTGTTGCGACATCGCCTGGCCGTGTCGACGCTGGAAGATCTGGCCGATGGCACTTTCCTGCCGGTCATTCCGGAAATCGATGATCTGAAACCTGCCGGAGTCGATCGACTGGTGTTCTGCAGTGGCAAGGTGTATTACGATCTGCTGGAAGCACGCCGCGAAAAGGAAATCTCCAATGTCGCGCTGGTTCGCCTGGAGCAGCTCTATCCTTTCCCATACGATGCCATGACTGAAATCGTCAAGCAGTATCCGAAAGCAAAATCGATTGTCTGGTGTCAGGAAGAGCCTCGCAACCAGGGTGCCTGGCGATCCAATCGTCACCGTATCGAACGTGTACTACCCAAGTCCGTCAAGGAGGTGGAGTTCGCCGGTCGTGCGCCGTCGGCTTCACCAGCCAGTGGTTACATGAATCAACATCTGATTGAACAGAAACGACTGGTGGAAGAAGCGTTGGGCTTGATACCCAATAGTCAGTCTCACTAATCTACACTACCTAACTGAAACCGATGAAAAAGGGCCGTCATTCATGACTTCCGAGATCAAAGTGCCAACATTGCCTGAATCAATTGCCGATGCGTTGATTGTTACGTGGCACAAGAAGGAGGGCGATCCGGTTCGCCGCGATGAAGTGCTTGTCGATATCGAAACGGACAAGGTCGTCATGGAAGTGCCTGCTGCCGAAGATGGTGTGCTGGGCAAGATCATCGAAGACGAAGGCACTACGGTATCCGCCCATCAGGTCATCGGGTCCATCGAGGCAGCCTCCGCCGGTGGTGATGAAAAGCCGGCCAGCAGCGAAGCGCCTGCAGCGGCAGAACCTGCCGAAGAGCCGGCAGAGGCGGAAGATGGCAAGGTCGGTCAGACCAGTCCGGCGGTGCGCAAGGCGCTGGCCGAGCATGGTCTGCAGGCCGCTGATGTCAAGGGTACGGGCAAGAATGGTCGTCTGACCAAGGCCGATGTCGAAAAGCATGCGGCGGCTCAGTCCAAGGCGGCTCCAGCGCCTGCTGCTGCTCCAGCCGCCGCAGCGGCACCGGCGGCATCCTCGAGCAGCGCACCTCTGCCGATCGCTGCCGATGGCGAGCGAGTCGAAAAGCGAGTGCCGATGACGCGTCTGCGTGCTCGCATTGCCGAGCGTCTGCTGAGCGCCACGCAGACGACCGCGATGCTCACCACCTTCAACGAAGTGGATATGAGCGGCTTCATTGCTCTGCGGAATCAATACAAGGACAAGTTCGAGAAGTCACATGGCGTCAAGCTCGGCTTCATGTCGATCTTCCTCAAGGCCTCCACCGAGGCATTGAAGCGTTACCCCGATATCAATGCGTCCATCGATGGTGATGAGGTGGTCTACCACGGCTATTGCGACATCGGTGTGGCGGTCTCTTCCGATCGAGGTCTGGTCGTGCCGGTGCTGCGCAATACCGAGCATATGTCACTGGCAGATGTCGAAAAGACGATCGGTCACTATGCCGAGAAGGCCCGTGATGGCAAGTTGTCCATCGATGAAATGACTGGCGGCACCTTCACCGTGTCCAACGGTGGTGTATTCGGCTCCTTGCTGTCCACACCCATCCTGAACCCTCCGCAAAGTGCCATTCTTGGCATGCATGCAACGCAGGATCGTCCGATAGCGGTCAATGGTGAAGTCGTCATTCGACCAATGATGTATATCGCATTGAGCTACGATCATCGCATCGTCGATGGCAAGGGTGCGGTCGGTTTCCTGAAAACCATCAAGGAGTTGGTGGAAGATCCGGCACGGATCGTTTTCGACCTGTAACGGCACCATCTGGTCGAGATGATGGCGATTCTGCCGAGTCGCCATCATCCGGCAATCGCTGTTCGACAACTGTGTGAATGCCGATGGCAGGGGCATGCCGCGAATCGCTCATGACCTGCATTCGCATTGCCCGCACAGACAGCCCCTCCGGCCGGCTAGCCATAGGCATGGTTGCAATCAGAGCGGCAGATGGCCTAGATTCACAAGGAAGGAAAGTGTGACGGGTTTGTCAAAAGTCTGATCTGCCCGTGACATCGATAGTGATTTCCGAGGTTGACGAGGTCTGGACTGGCCTTGTTGTGTCGATCAGTGTTGTCATGAGTCTCCGTGCGATGGAACGGATTTCGGTGGTTCGTTAGCTGATGGTCCTGCCTGGCACGATTCTGCCTGCACATTGATCCCTCTCTCGAATTGAAGGATCTGATCATGCGGACCGCTCTGGTGGTATTTCCGGCTTTGCTCCTGGCTTGTCTTCTTCCCGTTGCAGCCCTGGCCGATGATGAACCACCCGGTCTGCCCGACAGCCTGAGCAGTGCCCGATATTCGGCCACCGCGGGCGAGATTTTCTGGACACCGGCAAGCGACAATGTCTTCGTGACGGGCTATCACGTGGTCCGCGATGGCGAATCCCTCGGAATCAGAGACGCCCGCAGCGTGTTCGAGCCCACGTTGATACCCGATCAGTCCTACACCTATCAGGTCAGTGCTGTCGACAGGGCAGGCAATGAAGGGCCGGCCATGCAAGTCGATATCTCCGCGCGTTCGGGTGTGGGGCTTGAGGGGCAACCCGCCGATGACGATGGCGGTGGGAGCACTGCCGGCACGGACGGGGGCAGCGATTCGGGAACAGGTGCCGGCAACGGGACTGATGGTGGCAGTGACGGAGCTACAGATGGAGGCACCGGCGGAGAGACCGATGGCAGTACCGATGGTGGGTCCGACACGTCCGGTGGTGACAGTGGTGGCAGCGACGACGATGACGGCCTGAAACTGTATCTCGATCGCAGTCGGGTCACTCTGGTCGAAGGTGACTCGCAGGGTGTCTCCATCGCGATCAAGCTCAATCGCATCAAGCGTGACAAGCGCCCGGTCAGCCTGTCATTGGAAACAAGCGACAGAGATCGTCTGGGGCTGCGACACACCTTCTCCCCTGCCGAGTTGTCACCACAGCAAACCGACTCGGTGTTGAATCTGCAACTGGACGTCACGGCTGCGCCGCTCTTGTTGCACGAGCGATTCTTCCAGATCGTGGCCGACGATGGTGTGTCCATCACCCGCATTGCGCTGATTGTCGACGTGACACCGACGGCAGCACCGGATGTCTATCTGCTGGTCGGGCAGAGCAATATGGAAGGGTATAGTGAAGAAGGCAGTCGGGAGCAGTACCCGGGTGGCAGAGACGAGAGAAACGAACGCATTCTGCAGCTCAATGTACAGCCCAACAACAGACGCCTGTTTCCGGATGATGCCTCGTTCTCCGACGAAAAGAGCAACATTCTCGAGCCGATGTTCGTACCGGCCGAGGACCCCCTGCACGAACCTCGTTACATCCAGGTCGATGGCAAGGGCGCTACCTTTGTCGGTCTGGGTCTGACCTTTGCCAAACAGGCTCTGCGCATGACCACCGCGGATATCTATCTTGTTCCGTCGGCGTGGGGAGCGACCGGTTTCTGTGCCAATGCCAACGGTAATCTGGCCTGGAATGCGGCTCCCACCAGCGAGACGTTTCTCGGCGGCAGCTTGCTGACCAATCGTGCGCTGACGCGGTTGAACATGACGTTGCGGGAAAGTGGCGGTGTGTTACGCGGCATCCTCTGGCACCAGGGAGGTGCGGACTCGAACAATCCGGATTGCGCCAGAACCTATGCGCAGAACCTGCAGACCCTGGTTCATCGGCTGAGACGAGAGGCCAGGCAGGATGCGCGTGGACCGGCTGCTCGCGGTAATGGCGCGGAAATTCCGCTGATCGTGGCCACGCAAAGCAAGGGTGATGATGAACGAGGGAATTTCTCCATCTACAACCCCAGCAAGCAGCTGGTGGATGCGGCTCATCGAACCGTCAGTGATTACATACCGCATTCGACGTTTGTCAATAATGACGATCTCGTGCCGCCACAGTATCCATGTGGACAGGTTTCCTGCGTGCATTTCGGCGCTGCGGCGTTGCGGGAGCAGGGTCGCCGCTTTCATGCCGCCCTGAAGGGGCTGTGGAGCGCGCTGGATACCTATCATTATTGATTCCGAATACAAGGGCGGGTCGATCTCGGGCAGGGTGTCAGCGGCTTCAGCCGGGTCTTTTGCCTGCCGATGTCTGCCTGGCCCTTGTCTCCATGGCGTCGAGTTCATAGCTTGTGCGCTAGAAATGACTCCTGCGCGATATACTGTGGAGTCTGTTACTCAACCAAAACCCAGGATTCACCATGGCCGATGTCTATGATGTAGTTGTGATTGGTGGTGGCCCCGCCGGTTACGTAGCTGCCATTCGCGCAGCACAGCTGGGGCTGAAGACAGCTTGCGTCGAAAAATGGATCAACAAGCAGGACAAGCCGGCATTGGGCGGCACCTGTCTGAACGTTGGCTGCATTCCTTCCAAGGCACTGCTGGAAAGCACCGAGCTGTACGAGACCGCTCGTCACAACTTCTTTGATCTTGGTATCAATGTCGGCGAGGTTTCGCTCGATGTGCCCAAGATGATTTCCCGCAAGGATCAGATCGTCAAGGATCTGACAGGCGGTGTAGCCATGTTGTTCAAGCACAATGGTATCGATTGGCTGCAGGGCGAAGGTCAACTTCTGGCAGACAAGCAGGTTCAAGTCACCGATCAGAAAGGCAAGAAGACCACGGTTCAAGCCGGCAACGTCATTCTGGCAACCGGTTCCGTACCAATCGAACTGTCAGCCACGCCGCTGGATGGCGACATCGTGGTGGATTCTGCCGGCGCCCTGGACTGGGAAGACGTTCCGTCCAGCGTCTGTGTCATCGGTGCCGGTGTCATCGGTCTGGAGCTGGGCAGTGTATGGCGCCGCATGGGATCCGAAGTGGTCCTGCTCGAGGCGCAGGATACCTTTCTGCCGATGGTCGATGGTGCCGTGGCAAAAGAGGCCAAGCGCGCCTTCGAAAAGCAGGGTCTCGAGATTCTCCTGAGCACTCGTGTCATGGGAAGCGAAGTCAAGAAAGGCAAGGTTGTCGTCAGCTATCAGGACAGTGAAGGCGATCATGAGAAGACTTTCGACAAGCTGATCGTGGCCGTTGGCCGACGGGCCTATACCGACAATGTCTGTGCCTCCGAAGCCGATGTGCAACTGGATGAGCGCGGTCTGATTCACGTCAATGAATACTGTGAAACCAATGTGCCGGGCGTCTACGCCATCGGTGATGTCGTACGCGGACCGATGCTGGCTCACAAGGGCTCGGAAGAGGGCGTCATGGTTGCGGAACGCATTGCCGGTGAACACGCTTCGGTCAATTACGACGTCATGCCGAATGTCATTTACACGCACCCGGAAGTGGCCTGGGTTGGCAAGACCGAGGAGCAGATCAAGAGCGAAGGCATCGACTATCAGGTTGGCAGCTTTCCCTTTGCCGCCAGTGGTCGTGCCAAGGCCAAGGGTGATACCACCGGTCTGGTCAAGATCATTCGTGACAAGAGCAACGACCGCGTACTGGGCGCACACCTGATCGGTCCCAGCGCGTCCGAGCTGCTCGGACAATCGGTGCTGGCCATGGAATTCGATGCAACCGTCGAAGACATCGCCCACACCATCCACGCCCACCCCACCTTGTCCGAGGCCATGCACGAAGCCGCCCTCAGCGCCGACGGCCGCGCCATCCACATCGGCAACCGCAAGCGCAAATAACCCGGGTCGGACCACCCCAAGTCCCTGATTTATAACCCGGGTCGGACCACCCCAAGTCCCTGATTTACAAGACTTGGCTCCTCCGATTCGCATGCCTCGTTGAGCTAAACCGCCCTTTTTGATATCAGAAAGGGCGGTTTAGTCGTTCTTGCGGAATGGCTACGGCTTGAAAACCCGAACACCCGGGTCGGACCACGACAAGCTCCTGATTCCACAGTCTTTTCACCTCCAGCTTGCATGTTCCTGTGAGCTAAACAGCTCTTTTCACTGTCAGAAAGGGCGATTCAGTCATCTCGCACTACCATGACCGCTCCGTTTTCAGGCGCAGTGAGTGTGTGTTTGCGGATCATTGGTAGCGCCCAGCGGCTGGTCACTGGGCATCGAATGGAGAACTTGACAGAGGTGTGTGGAATGAAAGGACGGTCGATCATTCTGTTGGTCCTGGCCGAGGTGGCGGCGATGACACTGTGGTTCGTGTCGTCGGCAACGCTGGCTGATCAGCAGTCGGAAATACAGGCTGGTGCCTTCAAGACGGCCCTGCTGGTGTCCGGTGTTCCAGCAGGTTTTGTCGCCGGAGCCCTGTATGTCGCGATGACCGGTATCGCCGATCGATTCGACCCGCGTCGTGTCTTCGCCGTGGCCGCACTGCTGGCTGCCGTGGCCAATGCTGCAATGCTGCTGGTGCCTCCCGGCAGTACACCCGCCATACTCTTGCGCATATTCACCGGCTTCTGCCTGGCAGGTGTCTATCCGGTCGGCATGAAGATCATGGTGGGCTGGGGCAAGGAGGATCGTGGCTGGCTGGTTGGACTACTGGTTGGTGGGCTGACGCTGGGATCTGCCGCCCCCCATCTGCTGTCCTGGCTGGGCGGTTCCAATTGGCAACTGACCACACTGGCGGCATCGTGTCTGTCAGTGCTGGCTTCCTTGCTGGTTCTGCAGACCCGGCTCGGTCCCTATCACACGACTCAGGCCCGGTTCGATGCACGACAGATCACGCTCGCCTGGACTGACATTCGCCTGCGGCGCGCCTTTCTCGGCTATCTGGGTCATGTGTGGGAGCTCTATGCCATGTGGGGCTGGGTGGCACCTGCCGCCGCTGCGTCCTATGCGCTGCGCATGAGTCCCGAGCAGGCGCTTGAATGGTCGAAACTGACAGCGTTCGTTGCCATCGGATCCGGTGCGTTGCTGTGCCCGTTTGCCGGGCGCTTTGCCGATCGTCTGGGCAAGGCTGAACTGACGATTCTGGCCATGGGCTGTAGTTGTCTGGCCGCCTTGCTGGCAGCGGTGGTCTTCGGTGGTCCGGCCCTGCTGGTCGCCGCCGTTTTCATTTTCTGGGGTCTGGCCATCATTCCTGACTCGGCACAGTTCTCTGCACTGGTGGCAGACTTTGCGCCACCGGAGGCCACGGGCAGTCTGATGTCCCTGCAGACCGCTTTGGGCTTTGCACTGACGATCGTGACGGTGCAGTTGACCCCGCTGATTGCCGAGAGCGTCGGCTGGCCCTTGCTGTTCTGCTTTCTGGCGCTCGGACCATTTGCCGGTATTCTGGGTATGTGGAAACTGCGGCGCGGCTATCGGTCGGCATGAAGTTCGATACTCGCATGGCGTGATGCGATCGAATACAGCGTAGCCTGGCCAGGGTAGTTGCCGAGTACGTGAATGGCAGTGATGGCGCTGCAGAAGGCCAGCAGTCTTGCAAAAGTCGGCAGGCGCAGCACCGGTGCGGTGTGAAGCTGCCATGCAAAGGCGGTAAGCAGGCCATAACCCAGAGCCATGCCGGCTATGACATCACTTGGCCAGTGTACGTGCAGATACACACGCGAAATGGCGACAGCCGATGCCATCACGAAGCCAGCGGCATGAATCAGGCAGCGCTGGCGAGGTCGACGGCCGTAGGCCAGTATCAGGGCCACCAATCCCCAGGTTACGGCAGCCGTACAGGCATGACCACTGGGGAAGCTGAAGCTGTCGAGTGTGATGCTCGGTACATCGGGTCGTGCACGAGCCAGAATCGACTTGATCAGGGACACACTGAGCATCGCACTGAGACCGACGCACAGCAGATGTAACGCCAGCCACCAGCGACGCAGACAAAGCAGCCCGGCGATCACGGTCGCGACCATCCATAGCGCCAGCGACAGATCACCGAGCATGGTCAGTACCACCATGAGCCGATCGGTGCCGTCGCTGCGCAGCCCCTGCACGACGGCCGCCAGGCTGGCATCCCATTGTGCAAGTCCGGGTACGTTGACAACGCTCAGTAGCAGGCTTGCAAACAGACCAAGGGCCAGGATAACCGCAAGCAGATAACGCTTCAGGATATCGACAGACTGAAACTGGATGGAAGGCGCGGGCATGGGCTTGGGCGCGGCGGCTGGCGCTTGGCTGCTATCAGGGTGCCGCCTCATTGTATATCATCGCTGCATGAACTCCCCTGACAGGCAATTCGACTACATCATCGTGGGGGCCGGGTCGGCAGGTTCGGTGCTTGCCAATCGTCTTAGCGAATCCGGGCGGCACTCTGTGCTCGTACTGGAAGCCGGGGGAAGCGATCGGCGTTTGTATGTGCAGCTGCCGATCGGTTACGGCAAGACCTACTACGATGAGCGGGTCAACTGGAAGTATCTGACGGAACCTGTTGCACAGCTGGATGAACGAGTCAGCTACTGGCCACGTGGCCGGGTGCTCGGTGGTTCCAGTTCCATCAATGCCATGGTGTACGTGCGTGGCCATGCCAATGATTTCCGGGAATGGGAGGAGGCAGCTCCCGGCTGGGGCTGGCGTGATGTGGAGCCGCTGTTTCGTCGCATGGAGCACTGGCGCGGCAAGCCCGACGAGCGGCGCGGCAGCAATGGTCCGCTGACCGTGACCGATATCTCGGCCCTGGCACACCCCTTGTGCGAGCGTTATCTGCAGGCCGCGCAGGAAATCGGCCTGCCGAGTGTCGATGATTACAATGCGGGTGAGATGGAAGGGGCAGCGCTCTACCAGATCACCACGGACCATGGATGGCGTGTCTCCGCTGCCAGAGCGTATCTGCGACCAGCGATGCAGCGTGCCAATCTGATCGTGCAGACGCACTCTCTGGTCAGGCAGATACTGTTTAGCGGCAGCGGGGCAAGCGGAGTCGAATACCTGCACGAGGGGGTCGTCAGGCGGGCGCTGGCGAGGGCGGAAGTGGTTCTGTGTGCCGGTGCCGTCAACTCACCGCAGCTGATGCAGCTCTCGGGTCTGGGGCCGCGGGATACCCTGCAGGCAGCCGGTGTCAGTGTGCGTCAGGACATGCCGGCGGTAGGTCGACACCTGAGTGATCATCTCGGCGCCGATATCGTCTGTCGTTCCACGGTTCCCACCTTGAACCAGTCGCTGGGGCCATGGCATGGAAAGTTGCGCGC
Source organism: Granulosicoccus sp. 3-233 (assembly GCF_052681095.1). NCBI lineage: Bacteria > Pseudomonadati > Pseudomonadota > Gammaproteobacteria > Chromatiales > Granulosicoccaceae > Granulosicoccus > Granulosicoccus sp. 3-233. The sequence continues at coordinate 204,709 of NZ_JBQYLE010000007.1, read as the reverse complement.
AGCATTGCAGTTTCTGGCAGCTGGCAAGGGGCCGCTGTCGCTGAGTTTGAACCAGGCGGGCGGATTCGTGCGCAGTTCAGAAGCGCTCAAGGGGCCGGATTTGCAATTGTATTTCTCTCCGGTGAGTTACACACGAGCGCCTCCCGGTACACGTCCATTGATCAGCCCCGATCCGTTTCCGGGATTTCTGCTCGGTTTCAATCCCTGCAAGCCGACGAGCACCGGTTCTATCGATATCGTCAATGCCGATGCTCACTGTGCGCCGCGCATTCAGCCGAACTATCTGGCTACCGAACACGATCGCGAACTGATGCTCGAGGGCATGCATCTGATGCGCAGACTGTGCGACACCAGGGCGCTGGCATCGATCATCGAGCAGGAGGTCTATCCTGGCAGATCCGTACACAGCGACGAGCAGCTGATGGCGTTCATTCGAGCCAATGCCTGGACGGTCTTTCATCCTGCCTGTACTTGTCGGATGGGGAAAGGCATTGATTCCTCCGTGGTGGATCACAAGCTGCGTGTTCATGGCATCGGCAGACTGCGGATTGCCGATGCATCGATTTTTCCAACCATTCCCACGGGCAATACCAACGCCACGGCCATCATGGTCGGTGAGCGCGCCGCTGACTTGTTACTCGCGGATGCGCCATGAAGCGCGTATACACGTTACCCTTCGAGCCATTGCCCGCTGCCTGACCCCTGCCCCGTGATTTCGAACATGTCCCTGTATCGTCCTTTCTTTCGGTTTATTCTGCTCTGTGCGGCCTGTCTGGTACTCACAGGTTGTGCCAGCATCGAGCGAGCGCAGGACCGATCAGCCGATCTGCCCGATGCGGCCGATTCGAAACGCAGCCTTCCCGGCAATGGTGTGGAGAGTGATGGCAATGCGAAATCGAACGAAACGGATGAAGGTCCGGAGGTCGGTACAGAGCGTGCCGCCGCCCCCGATATCGATCTGTCGTCCGATCGCAGCAGCGCCTTGCAGGATGATGGCAGGACCGGCGGTGCGGTTTCCGAACGCGTCAAGGAAGAGCGAGCTGATGCCTTCAACCCCTATGTGCTGACCGCGCACAAGCACAATTTCATTCTGCCGGTGAGCTATACCACCGGTATCAATGAAGCCATCTATCGAGAAAACGATGTTCCTCTGCGAGAGGGTCTGCAACCGGCCGAGGTGAAGTTCCAGATCAGTCTGAAGAGTCAGCTGAACGAGGCTGACCTGTTTCTGAAGGACGATTCCCTGTCATTGGGAATCACACTGGAAGCCTGGTGGCAACTGTATTCCAGTGATCTGTCCAGTCCTTTTCGCGAAACGAATTACCAGCCCGAGATTTTCTATCTGGTGCCCTTGCTGTGGGGGCCATTCGGTGGCAACACCGCCGTCGTGTTCGGTCTGGAGCATCAATCCAATGGTCAGGTGCAGGGATTGTCCCGTAGCTGGAATCGCCTGTATACCACGCTGATCTACGAGCGCGGACCGTTGGTGGCCAGTATCAGGCCCTGGTACCGATTGCCGGAAAAATCCAAGGAGACTCCGGACGATCCGGAAGGCGATGACAACCCGGACATTCTCGATTTCATGGGGCACGGTGAAATGGGCGTGTCATGGCGCGACAGCAAGAACGAATATGCCATTCGCGTACGCGGCAATACATCGACCGGCAAGGGAGCCGTGACGATCGGCTGGACTTTTCCGTTCTTTGCCAAGTTTCGTGGCTTTGTACAGTTCTTCAGCGGCTATGGTGATTCCCTGATCGATTACGATCACTATCAGCAGCGACTGGGCGTGGGTGTCGCACTGACCAACCTGTTCTGATCAGACCGCTCACGTCAGTCAGGCTGTGGACCACGGACCACGGACCACGGACCACGGACCACATACTACTGACGGCGAACGGCGAACGGCGAACGGCGAACCGCTGACAGATGGCAAAGCGCAAACTCAGAAGCCAGAAGCCAGAAGCCAGAAGCCAGAAGCCAGAAGCCAGAAGCCAGAAGCCAGATGCCAGATGCAGGTCGAAAGTTGAAAGTTGAAAGTCCTCAGACAGTTCAACTGCCGAGTACGAATTCATGACCACTGCGCCATTGCTGCTTGCCGAAATAATCCAGTAGGGCGGCACGCGCCACGGGACCTGCCACGGCGCCGATGACCAAGGCATCACAACGGCGCTCTGGCAGTTGCTCGTAGCTGATGACCGGTTTGCCACGTTTCGATCGCTGGGGGCCGTGTCGGTGCAGATCCACGAAGCCCTCAACGCTGGCGCCTTCCCGGGTGAGAGCGTCATGCCATTGGCGAGCATTGCGCCCGGTGCCGCATAGCCAGACAGACCGTCCGTTGGCGAGCCCCAGACCGCTGCGTGCATCGCAGGCCGCTTGCGCTCGACAAGCGGCGAATGCGTCGCGACGATAGCGCGAGTCGGCATACGTCAGCCGCTCCGGATGTTCCTGCCAGTCCAGTAGCACCGCATCGGGTTTGCCAACCCGGACTCCCGCCAGGGTGGCCCGCAGGACAAGATCGTAGTCTTCCGGACCGTCGAAGTCTCGATAGGGTCCGATGCGTTGCCAGATATCCCGGTGTGCCATCAGGGTCGGATGTGGCAAAGGGCATTCGATGAAGCGGGCGGCCAGAATATCGGCATGGCTGGTCAGCGCATTGAGCCACTGTGCATATTCCCGGTTGCCGCGAGCGATGGTGTCCGTGTTGCCTGCAGAGTCGACGAAACGAATACGACCACCGCACAGTTGGGTTCCTGTCGGTCCCTGCAGATGTGTCAATTGCGCAGCCAGTCGATCGGGATAGGCGATATCGTCATCATCCATGCGGGCCAGATAGTGTCCACGCGCCTCTGCCAGGCCGGTATTCAGGGCGCCGACAATGCCGGCCCGGCGTCGTGGCACGATCCGGATGCGCGGATCTCGAGGTAGCTGGTCTGACAGTTGCCCGATCTCCTGCTGACCGATCAGCAACAGCTCGAATGATTTCATTGACTGAGCCAGGATGCTGGCGATGGCGGCGTCAGTGGAGGGCCGCCACTGGCGCACCGGCATGAGGATGGAAACCTCGGGTCTCAACATGAACTGGCGAGATCGATGTCGATGGGTTCGCGCCGTGCCATGTCTGCCTCTCCTGATTCGTTGTTATGCCGTTATAGTAAGCATGATAGTCATCAGGCAACGGCGTCATGCAATCGAACCCGGCACAAATGTTCATCGTCTCGGCCCCCTCCGGGGCTGGCAAGACCAGTCTGGTAAGGCGAGCCATCAATGAATTGAAGGATTTGACAGTAGCGGTGTCGCACACCACCCGTCCACAGCGACCTGCCGAGGAGGAGGGAGTCGACTACCACTTTGTCGATCGCGAGACTTTCAGGAACATGATCGATTCGGATCAGTTTCTGGAGTATGCCGAGGTGTTCGGCAATTACTACGGAACCAGCATGAGTTCGGTCAATGACGATCTGGCAGCCGGGCAGGACGTCATTCTGGAAATCGACTGGCAGGGCGCTGCCCAGGTGCGGCAGAAGTTCTCCGAGGTGATTTCCATCTTCATTCTGCCGCCATCACGCAACACACTGATCGAACGGTTACGCGGAAGAGGGCAGGATAGCGTTGAAGTCATCGAGCGGCGCACTACCGAGGCAGTACTGGAAATGCGCCAATACCATCGCGCCGATTATCTGATCATCAATGATGATTTCGATGAAGCTCTGTGCGAGCTGAAATCCGTGGTAATCAGTCACCGAGTCCTCAAATCCAGGCAAGCGCATCGACACGCCGGCCTCATTACAAGCCTGACGCACGATTGAAACACTCCTTGCAGGTATGCCTGTCCGTCACAACACCTGTTATTGTGGCTGAATCGATGGCAAAACAGCCGGACAAGTCTGTTTCAGATTGCAAATTGCTGATCCATGGTCTGGCGTTTGCGTACAGAAGACTCTAGACTAGAATGTTCAGCTATTTGCAGGATTAGCCTTCATGGCACGAGTTACCGTAGAAGACAGCCTGGCGCAGGTCAACAACCGTTTCGATCTCATTCTGATCGCGTCCAAGCGTGCACGTAACATCTCCATGGGTGCCGAACCCATGGTACCCGATGACAACGACAAACCTACCGTCATCGCGCTGCGTGAGATCGCGGATGGACTGGTTGGCGAAGATATCCTTCAGGAAGCTCCTCCTCCGGCAGCACCTGTCGAACCAGTAATCTATGACAAAGATCTGCGCGAAGATTTCTGAGTGCTGTCCAGAGTTGCTCTGGACAGACTCGGCCGTAGTCTCTGCACTGCTCACAATCGAGCGGTGTAGTTCTCCTTTTCGTGTTTCCGGAGTCGGTTACCACTAGTGGCCGGCGGAGATATCCCCAAGTCCGGCGTCTTGCCTCCCGGTCCTGCGGGTCATCTCCACAGTGATCCATCCGATGGACCATCCAGTCGCCCGATGAGCGGGCCAGTGATCAGCCGAGTGGCCGATCACCGCGACGACCGTGGCAGTGCCTCGGCCCTGTCTCCCTCCCCTCATCACACGACTGCACCGGTATCGGCCATGGGCACCACTCCGAGCGATGTTTCCGCCGCCATCAAGACTGGCAAACCACCCAAACGGGCATCCGCCAGAGCGCGCGCAGACAGTTTCGGTACCGATGACGACCCTCGAACCGGGGACTCCTTCGGCGCGCCCGTAGCCATCGATGCGGCGCTCGACAGCAACGCATCAGCCAGCGATGGAAAGCTCGAAGGGCGAGCCTATGCGGCGCTGGTCGAACAGATGAGCAGTCGCTACAGCACCGAGCAGATTGCCGAGGTGTCGCGCGCCTACATTCTGGCGCGTGATGCGCACAGTGAGCAGAAACGCAGTTCGGGTGAACCCTATATCGTTCACCCCATCGCGGTGGCCGGCATCGTTTTCGAGATGCAACTGGATCACCACGCTGTCATGGCGGCCCTGATGCACGACGTCCTGGAAGACACTCCCGTGAGCCGGGAGACGCTGGTCAAGGCGTTCGGCGAAGAGGTCACCCACATCGTGGATGGCGTCAGCAAGTTGAACCATCTCAAGTTTCGCTCGAAGAAAGAGGCGCAGGCTGAGAGCTTTCGCAAGATGCTGCTGGCCATGGTGACCGACATCCGGGTCATTCTCATCAAGCTGGCTGACCGCTTGCACAACATGCGCACCATCGGTGCCCTGCGACCGGACAAGCGACGGCGTATCGGCAAGGAAACCCTGGAGGTCTATGCGCCCATCGCCACTCGGCTCGGCATGTTCACGATCAAGACCGAACTCGAAGATCTGGGGTTTCGGGCGCGTTATCCGGCTCGCAGTCGGGTACTGGAGGCAACGGTTGCACAGTCACACCGCAATCGCGAACAGCTGATTGGTCGGGTGGCGGACCGGATCACGGCGACATTGAGCGAAAAGGGGGTGGAAGCCACGGTCACCGGCCGGGAAAAGCATCTGTACAGCCTCTATAACAAGATGTTGAAGAAGCAGCTGCCCTTTCAGCGAGTCTTCGACATTCTCGCCTTGCGAGTCGTGGTGGATACGCGCGAAGAGTGTTACCAGGCTCTGGGGCTGATTCACCAGATGTATGCACCGATCTTTTCGCGCTTCAAGGATTACATCGCGGTGCCCAAGCAGAATGGCTATCAGTCACTGCATACCGTGTTGAACCATGGGTCCGACGGCACCCCCATCGAGGTGCAGATTCGCACACATGAGATGGATGCAACTGCCGAGTCAGGCATTGCTGCGCACTGGGCCTACAAGAATGAGGAGAGTTCGGCGTCCGCGGCAAGTGAAACACCCGATTGGCTATCCCGGCTGGTGGATATGCAGGACAGCTCCTCGGATACCGTGGAGTTCGTTGAGAACGTCAAGGTCGACCTGTATCCGGGCGAGATCTATGTCTTCACGCCCAAGGGCAAGATCATCCAGTTGCCGCGCAATGCCACACCGGTGGACTTCGCCTATGCCGTGCATTCGGAAGTGGGCAACAAATGCGTATCCGCCAAGATCGACCGCCGGTTGGCATCACTCAGTACGCCGCTGGAGAGCGGTCAGACGGTCGAGATTCTGACCGGTCCCAGGGTGGCTCCGAGCCCCATGTGGTTGAATTCTGTCATGACCGCCAAGGCCAGAGCGGCCATTCGCCAGCATCTGCGGGCGCTGGACAAGACGGAAGCTGTCGAGTTCGGGCAACGGCTGCTGCGTCGTGCACTGACTCGCCACGACCGCTCTCTGGAGACAGTACCGGACAAGGCCATGCAGGCTCTGCTGTCCGAGCGACGCATGAACACAGAGGAAGACCTGTTTGCGGACATCGGTCTGGGGCTGCATCTGCCCAGTCAGATTGCTTCCCGGCTGATACAGCTCGAGGCTGGAAACGGCGATGAGTCACCACAACTGGCCGCCATGGAGCCTGCTCCGCTGCTGGTCGATTCCGCCAACAGCCCGACCCTCTACATGTCCCGCTGCTGCCATCCCATACCGGGCGATAGCGTGCAGGGTTTCTTCACCCCGGGCAAGGGCGTGGCGGTGCATCGCACCAGTTGCCGCAATGTCCGGCGATTCCGGCGACGTCCCAAGGAGTGGGTGGCGGTCGACTGGGCACCCGAGATCAAGGGCAGCTTCGAGGTGGTGATTCTGGGGCACCTGGTCAATCAGCCCGGTGCGCTGGCGAGAGTGACCTCCACGATGTCGCTGATGAACGTCAACATCGAACATCTGGAGTTCGACAGCCGTAGCGAGGATGATGTCAGCATCCGTTTTGCGCTGTCCGTCGAGAGCCGTGTACAGCTGGCGCGCATCGTTCGAAGATTGCGAAATCTGACGGTTGTCCGTAGCGTCAAACGCGATAACTGACGGCACACGGCACACGGCACACGGCACACGGCACACGGCACACGGCACACGGCACACGCCACACGGCACACGGCACACGCCACACGGCACACGGCACACGGCACACGCCACACGCCACACGCCACACGCCACACGCCACACGCCACACGCCACACGCCACACGCCACACGCGGGCTGGGCGGGGTCGAATTGCCCCGGGGGGAAGCTGCCTGAGAGTGCGTCTACACGGCAAGCAGCCCGCAAGCGCTGAGCGCATTCACGCTGAATCGTCCTGATGGATCCAGGACAAGGCGATATACTCCGAAGCCACATTCATCCGAAGCAGAACTGACCCATGGCACGCGAAATCTTCAGTACCGACAAGGCTCCCAGTGCAATCGGTGCCTACTCCCAGGCGGTACGAGCCGGTGATACGGTCTATCTGTCCGGTGCAATTCCATTGGTCCCGGAAACCATGGAGCTGGTCAGCAGCGATGTACGCGCACAGGTCGTACAGGTATTCGACAATCTCGAAGCAGTCTGCAAGGCAGCCGGTGGTTCCTTCGAGCAGGTCATCAAGCTGAATGTCTATCTCACCGATCTGGCGAATTTCCCGCTGGTCAATGAAGTCATGGCCGAGCGTTTCAGCGAGCCCTATCCGGCACGGGCGGCCATCGGTGTTGCTGCCCTGCCACGTGATGTGGCGGTTGAAGTCGAAGGCGTGATGTACCTGGGTTGATTCGCTCAGCAGTTGTCAGGACTGTACCTGCGCTGACAGCCGGATAGCTGCGCTGCCGTGGTGAACAGGACAGAAGCGGCGGACGAGCCTCTGGAGAGCATGCCGGTGCTGGCCCTGAAGGGGGTGGGCGAGGCCATGGCAGAGAAGCTTGCGACACTGGGTATTCGTACCCTGCAGGATGTCCTGTTTCATCTGCCGTTTCGGTATCAGGACCGTACGCGTCTGTCGAAGATCGGCACATTGACGCCCGGTACCGAGGCGGTCATCAATGCCGAGGTGATGATCAGTGACGTGGTCATTCGCCAGCGACGCTCACTGATGGTCAGGCTCAATGATGGCACCGGTGCCATCATGCTGCGCTTCTTTCACTTCAGCCAGAAGCAGGTCAGTCAGTTCGAACGCGGTGCGCGCGTACAGTGTTTCGGTGAAGTCAGGCGCGGGCCGGGCATGCTCGAGATGGTGCATCCCGAATACCGGGTTCTGCGATCCGATGCCACGGACGAATCGGCCCTGGACAACACACTCACCCCGTTCTATCACGTCACGGAAGGTGTGCAGCAGGCAACCCTGAGAAAGCTGACCGACCAGGCTCTGGCGTTGCTCGAACGTCGAGATCTGCGTGATTACCTGCCGTTGGCACTGACGGCCGATACCGGACTGCCCGATCTGACCAGTGCCTTGCGCATCGTGCATCGTCCACCGCCTGGCAGCGATGTCAACGCACTGATCGAGGGGTTGCACCCGGCTCATCGGAGGCTGGCTCTGGAGGAGTTGATTGCGCATCGGTTGGGCTTGCGATTGCTGCGAGTCGATGCCCAGGCAAAACAGGCACCGATCATCCGTCCCGCGGGTCAGCTGCCAGGCAGTTTGCGCAGTTCTCTGCCCTTTCGGCTGACCTACGCCCAGGACAGAGTGTTGCTCGATATCCTGAATGACATGGGTAGCGGTGAACCCATGTTGCGCCTGGTGCAGGGCGATGTCGGTTCGGGCAAGACGGTCGTGGCCGCACTGGCAGCGGCGCAAGTGGTCGAATGCGGACACCAGGTGGCGATGATGGCGCCCACGGAGATTCTGGCAGAGCAGCACATGATCAATTTCTCGGCGTGGTTCGAGCCGCTGGGAATCGATGTAGCCTGGCTGACCGGCAAGCTGCGTGCCGCGCAGCGACGCGCGACCATCGAAGCCGTTGCCATGGGTCAGAAGCAGATCGTGGTGGGCACGCATGCCCTGTTTCAGAAGGATGTGGAGTTCCTTGATCTGGGACTGGCCATCATCGATGAGCAACACCGTTTCGGTGTGCATCAGCGCATGGCGCTGCGTAACAAGGGGGCACGGGAAGACATGCAGCCGCATCAGTTGATCATGACGGCCACACCGATTCCCCGCACCCTGGCCATGACGGCCTATGCCGACCTTGAAGTGTCTGTCATCGATGAGCTGCCACCCGGCCGCAAACCGGTCACCACCGTGGCGCTGGACAATGTGCGGCGCGCCGATGTGGTGGAGCGAGTGGGGGCTGCGATCGACGAAGGGCGACAGGTCTATTGGGTCTGTACCCTGATAGAGGAGTCGGAGTCGCTGCAGGCGGAGGCCGCCGAGGATACGCAGGAAACCCTGCAGCAACTGCTACCCCGCCACCGCATTGCCCTCGTTCACGGCCGCATGAAGCCGCGGGAAAAGGAGACGGTCATGAATGCATTCAAGGAACGTCAGATCGATCTGCTGATTGCCACCACGGTCATCGAGGTTGGTGTGGATGTACCGAATGCCTCATTGATGATCATCGAGAATGCCGAACGACTGGGTCTGTCGCAGTTGCATCAGCTGCGCGGCAGGGTAGGCCGCGGCAGTGCTCAGAGCAGTTGTGTCCTGCTGTATCAGAGCCCGCTGTCGAACAATGCCCGGGAGCGACTGGATATCATGCGCGAGACCAATGACGGCTTCGTGATCGCGGAAAAGGACCTGTCCTTGCGCGGAGCGGGTGAGGTGCTGGGTACTCGTCAGACCGGGCTGGCTGAATTTCGCATCGCGCAACTGGGCCGGGATGACGATCTTCTCGATGATGTCAGCCTGATGGCGGACCGTCTTCTGGTCTCGTATGCAGAGTCGGTCCAGGGGTTGATACGGCGCTGGATTGGCGAGGAAAAGAAGGACTACGGAGGGGTTTGACGTAGAATGATCTGTAACGGTCGGTCATGAAAGTTGATTGGGCTTTCGCCTGCCGTGTATACGGTTACCTAACTTTACTGTTACATTTTTGCCCCTGTTGTGTGGTTTTTTGTGCAAGTCCATGGTCTCATTGATCGAGCGGAATGTCGTCAAGTCTTGATCAGGCGCTTGTCCATGGATGGCTTCGGTTCGTTCTGTCTGCTTCAGCCCGACCCAATCGACTTGGTTTCAAACAACGTTTATTCATGCATACCAGCGAACTCGGACATATCCACGAGCGCCCCACTCTGGCCGAAGCGCTTGATGGTCTCGCGCGGCATGCGTCCGGTCGTGATGTCAGTCTGGAGAGGCAGCAGTTCGAGGCGCTCTTGCAGTATGCGCTGGATGTCTCAGGTGGTGACTACGGATTCGTGCTGTCGCCGGCAGGTGCTGGTGCCTATGCCGAACAGTTCGTGAAACTCGGTGCGGCCGTTGAGCGCGACAAGTCGGGTCGTCTGCTGGCCTGTCACGATACGCTGACCGATCGGCGGCCGGACCCCATGATCCTGTCGGTCATGCGCCTCAACAGAGGCGTGCAGGGCAAACCGATCGACATCGGTCTGCCGCAGTGCCTGCCCGGGTCTCATCCGCCGATCCGTTATTTCCTGATGGTGCCGATGCAGACCGGCGTGTCGCTGACCTCGGTGCTGTTCGTCGCCAATCCGGCCGTCGAACAACTGGAGCATGGGGGAGGGGAAACCACCATGAAACGACTGCAGGACATGTGCGCGGTGCTCTCCGCACGATTGCACAGCGATCTGGCCCTGACGGACAATCAGCTGCAGAGTCCGGGCATCGACGATGGCGCCCGGCACTATGTGCAACTGATGAACGCCTCTCTCAACGCCGTAGTGATTGTCGATTCCACTGGCAAGATCACGGCGTTCAATCCATCGGCCGAAACCCTGTTCGGCCGTGACAGCGTGCATGCCATCGGCACCTCCCTGGATCGCTACCTGCCCACCGAATTCCTGATGCCGATTCTCAAGCGTGCGGCCTCGATGGATGTGGACAGTGCGCCGCAGACGACAGTGCCGATAGAGCAGCGTTCAGTCACAGCGACTGCAGAGAGTGGTTGCAGCGTGCACTTGAAAACGTCCGCGTATTTCACGCAGCTGGAGTCGATGGTCTACACCACTTTCGTCTTCGAGCATGAATCCTCGACGACGGGGGTGCCCGATACCAGCACCGGCCACCAGCATTTCAAGGCGCTGACCAATGTGGCACCGGTAGGCATCATCCAGTTGGCGGCAGACTGGACCTGTGACTATGCCAATGACATGTGGTGCCAGTTGAGCGGGCTGAGCATGGATGAATCCATCGGGGAGGGTTGGGTAGACTCACTGCATGCCGAAGATGTTGTGGATGCACTGGTGGAGCTGCGCGAAGCATTGAGCGAAAGCCGCATCTTCTCGAAGAACATTCGGCTGCAACGCCCCACCGGCAGCATCAGCTGGGTGTCATTGTCTGCAACCGCCACGATCAATGATCTGGGCCAGTTCACCGGATGCCTGCTGGTTCTGCTGGATATTACCGAAACCTACAAGGCCAGTGAGCGGATGCGCTATGCGGCAACGCACGACGTCCTGACCGGTCTGGCCAACCGCACCTCGTTTCTCGACAAGCTGCAATCGCGCCTCGACTCATCCCGGCAACGCGTCCGTACCGCCCTGCTGTACCTGGATCTGGACGGATTCAAGACAGTCAACGATACCCTGGGACATGACTGCGGCGATGAATTGCTGCGACAGGTCGCGTATCGACTACGGACCGTTATCCGCGGGGAGGACATCTGCGCACGTCTTGGTGGGGATGAATTCACCATCATTCTGACGTCAGCCTGCAGTATGGAGGAAGTCTGCGCTATTGCCGAAACCATCGTAAGGGGCTTCAATCAGCCATTCGAGGTCTTCGACAACGATCTGAACCTGTCTGTCAGCATCGGCATTGCGCTTGCCAACGAGCAGAGCAGCAGCAGTGATGCCTTCATCAAGCAGGCCGATACCGCGCTGTACAAGGCCAAGGCTTCGGGCCGATCCCGCTGGATCGTGTATACCCGTGAATTCCAGCATGAGGACAAGCAGCGCTCGGCACTGGGGTCCAGAATACGACGCGCCACCGAGCGCCATGAGTTCACTCTGGTCTATCAGCCGCAGTTCCGGATCGAAGACCGCAGCATTGTCAGTTTCGAAGCCCTGTTGCGCTGGTCACCCAACGACATGCCCTCGCCGGACACGCAATTGCTGGTCAGCGTGCTGGAGGAAAGCGGGCTGATCAATGACGTGGGCCAGTGGGTTCTGGAAACGGCCTGTCAGCAACATCGGCAGTGGCTGGATGATGGGCTGGTCGATGAGAGTTGCACCATCTCCGTCAATGTCTCGGTAGCGCAGTTGAGTCTGGCCAATTTCACCTCCAGGCTGCAGCGCATACTCGAGCGTAGCAATCTGCCTGCTCATTGTCTCAACATCGAGATAACCGAATCGGCACTGATCGAAAAGAACAGCAGTTGCATTCGCGTCATGAACGAAGTGAAGGACATGGGGGTGAAGTTGTCTCTGGATGACTTCGGAACCGGCTATGCGTCTCTGGCCTATCTGACACGTCTGCCCATCGATTTTCTCAAGATCGACAAGTCGTTCGTGATGGCCATGAATTCGGACGAGACCAGTCGCACCATCGTGATGTCGGTTCTGGCCCTGGCTGGCACGCTGAACATCGATGTGGTGGCTGAAGGCATCGAGAATGAAGGTACACTTGTGCAGCTGCGTGAGGCCAGTTGTCAGTATGGCCAGGGATTTCTGGTTGCCAGGCCGATGATGGTCGACGAAGTCGAAGCGCTGATGCGAGTAGAGGATTGCCAGGAGGCAGGCATCGTGGAACTGTCGTGAACAGAGCAATGGATCAACAGGCACGTTCCGCCTGCCTGTGGGTCAGGAAAAGTAATGTGAGGAAATTCAGGCATGGCTGACAACAACGATTCGTTGAGCCAGAAAGAGTCCATCCGGGAAGGTACCGAACTGGACACCATCGAAGCATCAGCTGCAACAGCGTCGCCCAGACAGGCGCTTGGCGGAGACCCGTCAATCGTTCGGCAGAGCGCGGATGTCGTACTGGCAAGCGATTCCCGTTCCACGGATGTGGAGAGAGTGACGCCGCAGGAACAGGACGTCTCCGAGTCCGGCAATGACGTCAAGCTGGTAACGACGGCCGACGCCAATGACGTTGATGTGGTGCTGGGTGATGAAGAGGTGCCTTCAGTACCGGTCCGATCTCCCGTGCTCTATGTCGGTATCGGAGCCTCGGCCGGTGGTCTGGAGGCTCTGCGCGATTTCTTCGATCACATGAGCGCGGACAGTGATGCCGGCTTCATCGTGGTTCAGCATCTGTCACCGGACTTCGAAAGCCTGATGGACGAGCTGCTGGCTCGCAATACCAGCATGGCAGTCGAGAATGTCGTGCATGGTGTGGAAGTGCTGGCCAATACCATCTATCTGATTCCGCCCAAGAAGAACATCACCCTGGTCGACGGCTGTCTCTATCTGAGTGAGCAGGTTCGCCAGGGCGGGGTCAACCTGCCCATCGACCACTTCTTCCGCTCGCTTGCCACCGATGCCAAGCATCGCGCCGTGGGCATCATCCTGTCCGGAACCGGTAGTGATGGCAGCCGCGGTATCAAGTCCATCAAGGAAGCCGGTGGTCTGATTCTGGTGCAGGATCGCGAATCCGCCAAGTTCGATGGCATGCCCTTCAACGCGGAGAAGACCGGCACGGCCGACTTTGTTCTGCCGCCGGAAGAACTGGCGGTCTACCTGTCCACGTTTCTGAAGAACTCCATGGTTCGTGGGGTGCGTTCGGTACTGCGTGCGGCGGACAATAACGAAGAGAGTGTGCTGTCACTGATCTTCAGTCTGCTGAAAACCAACTGTGGTATCGATTTCGGGCAGTACAAGGCGACAACGGTGGCGCGGCGCATCGAGCGACGCATGGGCATCAATCAGGTGCAGAGTCAGTTCGATTACCTGAACATCCTGCAGACATCCAAGACTGAACTGGAAACGCTGGGCCGGGAACTGCTGATCAATGTCACCTCCTTCTTTCGGGACGAGGCAGCGTGGGATTATCTGGCGGCGCAGGTGATCAACCCTCTGGTGGAACAGGCTGACGAGAACACCGAGTTGCGCTTCTGGGTCGCCGGGTGTTCCACGGGTGAAGAGGCCTATTCCCTGGCCATCGTCATCGATGAGGCAATACGCGAATTCGGCAAACACCTGAAGATCAAGATCTTTGCAACCGATGCCGACGTGGAAGCCATTGCACACGCATCAACGGCCCGTTACCGCGAAGAGATCGCTCATGATGTGTCCAATGAGCGCCTGGCCCGCTATTTCATTCGGGCGGGTATGGAGTATGAAATACGGCCGGATATCCGCAAGACCGTGGTGTTCGCAACCCACAACATGATCAATGATCCGCCGTTCTCCAATATCGATCTGATCACCTGCCGCAATGTGCTGATCTATTTTCAGCAGGCCGTGCAGCGAGTGGTCATGTCGGCCTTTCATTTCTCGCTCAAGGACAAGGCTCGTGTGTTCTTCGGATCGTCCGAATCGGTCGGTGAATTGAAGACGCACTACAAGGTGCTGCATGAGCGTTTCCGGGTCTATGAGAAGATAACCAACACTCGGCTGCCCATCTCCAGTGTCAACAGTGCCGGCTCGGAGAAACCGAAGCTGGGCATGCGTCCGGTCTCCAATCTGCTGCGCAGCTACCGGGCCCATAGCAACAATGCCAACCGCTTCGAGCACGTCAAGGATCATCTGATCAACGACTTCGTGCCGTCTTGCCTGATACTGAATTCGGAGCATCAGGCCATGCATCTCTATGGTGATGCGAACAAGTACCTGATCCGGTTTCCGGTGGGAAGGGTGTCCACCAACATTCACGAGATCATTGTCGAAGAATTGTCGGTCGCTCTGGATACCGCTCTGTCACGTTCCAAGACCGAATCCAAACCGGTCAACTATTCGAATATCCAGACGACCATCAACGACCAGCCGGCCATGGTCGACATGCAGGTGGAATACTTTCCGGACAAGGGCGGCATGGAAGCCTATTACTCGGTGGTATTGATGGAGACCAATACCAAGCACGAGATGAAGCTCGGTACCAGTTCCTTCGATTACTCCGAGGAAACCCAGCAGCGCATCCGCGACCTGGAGAACGAGCTGTTGCACAAGCAGGAGCATCTGCAGGTTGCCAATGAGGAGCTGGAGACCACGAATGAGGAACTGCAGGCTGCCAACGAAGAGCTGATGTCCTCGAACGAGGAACTGCAGAGTACCAACGAAGAACTGCAATCGGTCAACGAAGAGCTGTACACCGTCAATTGCGAGCATCAGGAAAAGATAGAAGAACTGATGACCGTCAATGACGACATGGACAACATACTGGTTGCCACCTCGGTGGGCATCATCTTTCTCGATGAGGAAATGCTCATTCGCAAGTACACCTCGGTGGCCGCGAAGTATTTCAACCTGTTGCTGAGTGACGTCGGACGCCCGCTACACCATATTTCCAATGAGCTGGAATACAGCCGACTGTTCGAAGATATCGAAACCGTCAGCCGTACCAGCCACAGCGTGTACCGTGAGGTGTTCACGGCCAAGGGGGCTCCGGTTCAGATCAAGCTGCTGCCTTATTCTTCATCGACGGTAGACCGCGGCAAGGCCAGCGCCGTTACCATCACGATTACCGATCTGTCGCCGCGTCTGGATGCCTATGAGGATCATCGGGCGAAGACCGTGCTGATGCCCCACGGCTTTCCGGGACAGTTGAGCCCGGGTATTGCGAAGATCCGCATTCTGGTGGTTGACGACAGCGAAAGTGATCGGCGTGTGATCAAGCGCCACCTGAGCCACATCAAGTCGCTGTCCGTGGAAACCTTCGAGGCAGATGACATCAAGAGCGCCTTGCACTCCCTGCGCAATGACGATATCGATGTCTGCCTCATCGATTACCGTCTGGGGGTGGAAACCGCCGATGACCTGTCCAGACAGATAACCGAACACAACAGTCAGCTGCCGGTGATACTCATGTCGGGGTACAGCCGCCACGAGCTGGAAGATCGCATTCCCGACAATCTGCTGATGTATTTTCTCAACAAGTCAGACATGTCTGCCTTGTTGCTGGAGCTGAGTATTCGTCATGCCATCAACTCCAGCAGCGTGTTGTCACCTATGCTGCTGAAGCAATAGATTTTCTGCGCCCCATCAGCAGCTGGGTGCTGGCAAGCGCGCCGGATTCCAGCGCATCCAGGCATTCGATCGGTATGGAGAGGTGATTGCTCATGCCGCCAGGGCCGCTTTGCAGGTGCGGCCAGACAGGTTCCTGAAAGGCGACGAGCAAGTCGCCATCCAGGCGTAGTTCGATGCGCAGGAAATAGTCTTCGGGACGCTGCACGAACAGGCGTGAGTCGTCACTGGCGCCTCTGTCCCGGTTGACGGAAAACCTGCCGCAGGCGGAAGTCCAGCTGGCCTGCAGAGACTTGTCCTGATTCGAACTGCCGACGTCCAGTACATCGCTCATCATCTGCAGCAGGCAACTATGGGTGACCTTGCGACTTTGCCCGCCGTGCTGCCTGCCAGCGGTAGAAGTCTTCTCATCGACAAGCAGCCAGGGGCCATTGTTGTTCAGATGACCGGACAGTGGCGTCAACCAGGCGAAGCGGCTGATGTTGTGAGAATATCCCTTGTACATTTTCTATAGGTAGCAGCACTAAATTTCTGATTACCCAACAAGTTTTATTCACACTCCGACTAAATCCAATTCAGGAAACGGTTATTTGGGGTTACTCGGACATCAAGCCTTAATGAGGCATGAGCCCACGGCCAGACATCGCCTTCGGCCGGGCGGCGCTCGGCTCGCGCTATTCGCGGCTGTGTTCACCGATCCATCGCGTTTCTGGTTCGCGTCTTTATCCCTCACCGAGGCTAGCTGTCGCGAAGCAGGGCTTGCAGGCTCTCGGGGTAGTTGCTCTTCAGTGCCAGCCACTGTGCACTCTGCTTGCGAGCGCCGAGTCGTCGGGTGACGTGATTCCAGCGCTGCGCGCAGATATCCAGGGCGCGGCGAGCGTCCACCTCGCCATTGAAGGTGGCCAGTATCTGTTGTCGCAGAGCGTCCAGATAACTGCTCTGACCACTGATGTAGAAATCGGGTATGCAGTTGGCCAGACTCTGGCGATGGGCATCGAGAAACGACACGCCATACACCGACTGGATGACGTCGTCTGTGTAATGAGATTGCCTGAACGGGTCGAAGAAGCCGCTGGGTTGCCGCACCGCCAGTGTCGAGACATGAGGTGACGTGCAGAACAGGGTCAGCAGATAGGCCAGCTCACTGCGGACCGACTGCGCGCTGACGGTAAAATTCCAGCCCCAGTTGAAGTAGCCCATACCGGTGGCAGTCCCTTCGGCGCCGGAGATTCCCGGCAGCGGCGAGTGCACCAGGTTGTCACGCATGCCTGCCAGCGTCATCATGTGCTTCTGCGTGCCGCCCCAGCCGATATTGCAGAACGCATTGTCCTGAGCAAAATCTGTCCAGTTCTCGAACAGGCCATTGGTGCGCGCATCGGGTGATTGCCACTGGCTGGCAGCAATCAGCTCCTCCAGTGCTTCCACCCCTGCCGTGTTATTGACGTTCGGGGTCATGTCATCCTGTACCGGATAAAAGCCCTTGGCATGGAAACGGGCCCACCACTCCCAGACCAGATAGGCCGCATTGCGGAACAGGCAGCCGCCGTACTGCTGTTGCTCCGGTCGATGGAAGAAGGCCATCATCTCATCGAGTTCCTGCCAGGTCCTGGCAATGCCCAGTGGTCGACCATGCAGCCTTTCGAACGCTGTCTGCTCCGCAGGGTCCTCCAGCATGCGTTTGTTGTAGAACAGCAGATAGGCATCGCCATCTGTCTGGTAGCCGTACAGTCGGTCGCGGTAGTAGTCTCCCTTGCGATACAGGTAACCATCGGAGAAGCCGCTGGGTTCGTACTTCTCGGCGAGCTCGTCCAGTGCCATGATGGCGCGGGCTTCAACCAGCGCAGGCAGTCCGAAGGTGGCTGGCAGAGCCACATCGACCGTGCTGTCGCCACTGTGTGCCTGCAACACGAGTTCGACATTGATTTCATCGACAGGCGCTTCCCGGATGATGCAGTCGATGCCGGTCAGGTTGGTGAAGGCATCGGTACCAGCCTGCACGCTGGCGCCGGATCCTTGCGGTATCAGGAGGTGAAGAGGACCCTGGTGTGACAGTTGCCTGGCACGCTGCGCTATGCTCTGGTACCAGTCATGCGTGTTTTCGGCATGCAGAATGCTGTATTTACTGGCCAGGACACCGGCACTGAGGAGCTGGGTGAATTTGCGTCTGTCAGGGTTCATGTCGTTGCCAGTACCGTTTCAAGCGAGCTGCAGGCTCGTATCGAATCACCTGGCATGCACCAGGACAATTGTTGTGACCTGCAATTAACCGACCATCGAAAGGACTGAAAGTTATCATTCATCGGACGTGTCATCAGGGCAGGATAGAGCATGCGAGAAACACCGCCAAGTGAGTAGGGTATCCCCAGCCAAGGCACAGACGCCACTGATGCGGGCATTCGTGCTGTGCATGCTGCTGCAGGCACTGCTGCTCATCGTGCTGGTTGCCGGTGTCTGGAAGTACACAGCTGATATTCTCGATCGGGAATCCGAGCTGACATCCTATGTCTTGCCCAATCTGGAACTGGCACATCAGTTCACCAGTGCTACCGCCGGATTGCAGTCTCAGGGTCTGCTTCTCAGGACTGCCAGCACGCTCGATGATCTGACACTGCGCAAGCGCCTGTTGGAGGAATCGATTCAGGAAACCAAGGCCCTGATCGATTCGCGTTCCCGGCTCAGTGCCTTCGATACGGGTCGCCTGGCCGAGTCCATCGATCAGATTCAGGATGTGGTCATCGGTCTGTCCGATGTCCGCGCCAGGCAGCTTGAAGAGCGTGCCCTGCTGGCGCAAGAGAGTGAACAACGAATCGCCGAGCTGGATGATCTGCTCAAGATCGTGCAGGAGCGCGTGGTGGTTCTGACCGACAATCTGCTGGAAACCCGTGAAGTACTGTCGGAATTCTCGGAAAACGGATCCGAAATCGACGCGCTGCTGCCGGACGAGATAGAGGCCTATGACTCGGCCCTGGATCAGTTTGAAGCCAGCAGTCTCATCATTCAGGATTATCTCCTGTTCAGTCAGGACCTGATCGGGCTCAAGTCGGTGCTGGAAAGACTGCCGCTGATCGTGGGTCGACATCAGATTGTCATCGAGGAGCAGAACCGCGACCTGTTGATACAGGCGATGGTGAGTCGGGCCGTCTACATCAGCGATCAGGCCGGTGGTGATCTGCTATTGACTCCAATGACCGGTATCAGGCAGTCACTGCGAGGCGATGACAATCTGTTTTCTCGCCGCTTGGCCGCGCTGGATACCGATACCTTGCAACAGCAACTCAGCGCGAAGCTGGCGCAATTGACCATCGATGTTCCCGCTGTCACCGAGCAGCTTCGCAGTGAATCTGAAAGCATCCTGTTGAAAGTGGCGGCGGCCACGCGAGAGGGGCTTGAGCGCTATCGCTGGTTCATGTTCTTCGCCTTGCTGCTGTCCATGCTGGTGCTGGGTTCCATCGGTTACTGGTTGCTGTACCGGCGTACGGTGGTGCCACTTGGCGAGCTGGCTTCACGGCTGGATGATGTCGGCACGGAACGGTTCGCGCAGCCGCAACGGGCCTACTTCATCCGGGAGATCGAAGTGCTGTCTCAGGTGTTGGGCGAACTGGATCAGGTGCAGAAGCAGATGCAGCGCAAGGACATCGAACTCAATGCCAGCAACGACGACTTGCGCAAGGCCAATGAGGACCTCGAACAATTCGTGCATGTGGCGTCTCACGACCTGCAGGAACCACTGCGCAAACTGCAGCAGTTCAGTGGTTTGCTGGCAGAGGATTACGCGGGAAGGTTCGACGAGGATGGCGAGTTCTATCTGCACGCCATCGCCAATTCGGCGAGTCGCATGAGCAACATGATCCGTGACACGCTGGCCTACGCACGCTCGGCCCGCAACGAGCAGGCAGAGGACCGGGTCGATCTGAATGAGCTGGTTCAGGCGGTCTATGACGACATGGATGTCGCGGTGGCCGAAGCAGGGGCACATGTTCAGGTGGGTCAGTTGCCGGCGGTTATCGCCAATCGCACCGGCATGTTCCAGCTGTTCGGGAATCTGCTGATCAATGCCATCAAGTATCGGCGCCAGGATGTGAATTGCACGGTAGACATCCAGGCCCGACCCATGGAAGGCGAGGATACGGTGGTGATCGATGTCAGGGACAACGGCGTTGGCATCGAGGAGCGATTCTACGAACGCGTGTTCGTGCCTTTCGAGCGGCTCGAGTCCCAGTCGGTGTCCGGTACCGGCCTGGGCCTGGCCATCTGCGCCAAGGTGTGTGATGCCCACGGTTGGCGTATCACGGTCAGCTCCGAATTGGGTGTGGGTTCGTGTTTCCACATCGCAATTCCGGTCAAGGCCGTGGTGAAATGAGAGCTGATCGAGCCTGTCCGGCAAGATCGATCCTGTCGTGTTACCCGTTAGGCTGAACCATACGCCTCTGGGACACGTATCCTTTGATCAGCTACTTCTCAGGTTGCTGAAAGACCGGAGACTCGGCCACATGAGGTGGTCGGGTCCCTGGCATCACGATTTCTCCCGTCCTGTTCTCACACCAGTGCCACAAGGCCGCCCGTCGGTCAGGGGTATCGGCCTGCCGTGTGCTGTCGCTCATGTCGATGGAGCGCACCGCCCGATCGTGCCAGAATCGCCCGGAGCAGGCGGCAGCCTCACTCGCGGCGCTGAGCCAGACCAGCGTGTCTGCGCCTTCACGAGGACTGCGCAACAAACCCAGAGGGCGTAACAGCCGGACGAAGCCGGGCAGCGCATCACTGATGCCCGGTGTGTCGACCCAGCCCGGATGCAGGGCATGGAAAACCACCTCGCTCGGCGCTACACGCTCGGCCCACATTTCATTGAGAATGACCTGTGCCCGTTTGGCGCGAGCGTACTGACGCACCCCGCTGTAATCGGCATCACTCATTGCCAGCTGCTCCACATGCAGGCCCTGGGTATACATGCCTCCCGAACTCATGGTGATGACCCGGCCTGGTCCCCGGCGGGGCTGCTTCCCGTCATCGGCGCGGTGATTGCCCAGTTGTGGCAACAGCCTTGCCGTCAGCAGGAACGGGGTGGCCACCATCAGCTCGACGCTCAGATCGGCCCCGTCTGCCGTGTGTTGTCGCTCATTGAACAGTGCGCCGGCATTGTGGACCAGTACGTCGATGTACGGGTAGTTCTCGGCCAGCTCGGCAGCGACCTGCAGCACCTGCTCACGCACGCCCAGGTCGGCAATGAACCAGAGGATGTCGTCATTGCCGGATGAGGTGCGCAGCTGTTCCACCTGGTGGCGCACCTTCGACTCATCGCGAGCCAGCAATACCAGGGTAGCGCCCAGCGTGGCGTAGAGCCTGGCGGCCTCCTGGCCAATACCCGATGTGCCTCCCGTCAGTACCACGACCTTGCCGGCGAGATTGCAGGATTCCAGAGGAGACCAGTCGTGACGTCGCCTGCGTATCGCAGGGCCCATGCTGCTGAAGCTGGGCAGCACCGTCTTTTCCATCAATGCGTCGAGAAAATCGCTCTGCATGCCTGAGGTACCCACTGGTCAAGACGCGGAAAGGATCCGCAGATCAGCTGTTACTACGTGGTGGGTTCGCTCAGCAGATCACTGTCGCTGACGAGGACGCGCTCATCGTGTCGATTGGCGATATAGACCCGTGAGATAACGGTATCGAGAGGCTCCTTGAGTACGGCGCCATCACGCACGGCCTGCATGGCCGATTCAGTGATTTCATATCTGCCGCACAGTTTCCGTGTGCAGAAGATCGTGGCGGTAAGGTCTCGTCTGACACTTTCCTGCACGGCGAGGCCACCGCATAAATAGCACTCGACGAAGTTCATTGACGACTCGTTCTATCGTGAAGACAGTGGAATTCGGGTTCTCTATAGTGCCGCTCAATACCGGAGGGGAATGTAAACTAGCGTGACATCCCCCAACGAGTTGCCGCCATGCCTCAGGATCAACGTCTGTCCCTTCAGGAACTGGAAACACTCGCCACCGAGGTGCTGACCAGTCGGGGCTTTTCGACGGCACAGGCCCGGGCCATTGCCGAAACGGTGACCCTGGCCGAGCGTGACGGGTGCCTGTCGCACGGTCTGTTTCGCATTCCCTTTTACGTGGCGGCCTTGAAGAACCCGAATGCAAATCCGGTGATCGAGCCGACATTGCGAGTCTCCGAGTCATCGGTAGCGCATGTGGACGCACACGGCGGCTTCTGCCCGCTGGCGCTGAAACTGGGTGAGCCGGTCTTGCAGGAGAAAGCACGCCGACATGGCATTGCGGCGCTGGCCATTCACGATACCTACAATATCGCGGCGCTGTGGCCCGAGGTCGAACGCCTGGCCGAGGCGGGGCTGGTCGTGTTCGCCTTTACTGCGGCCAATGCCTTTGTTGCCCCGGCCGGCGGCAAGAAGCCGGTCTACGGTACCAATCCCATGGCTTTCGGATTCCCGCGGCAGGATGCGCCGCCGCTGGTCTTCGACCAGGCCTCGAGTGCCAGTGCTCGTGGCGAGATACAGTTGCATCTGCGCGAAGGCAAGGCCTTGCCGGAAGGCTGGGCCATCGACAGCGACGGCAATCCGACAACCGATCCGGCAGCCGCTCTGGCCGGCGCGCAATTGCCGTTCGGTGGGCACAAGGGAGCCAGCCTTGCGCTGATGGTGGAATTGCTGGCGGGCGCACTGATCGGTGATCTGTTCAGTCTGGAATCGAGTGCCAATGACAGCCACGGCGTGGGTGCGCCCCTGGGCGGGGAGCTGATTCTGGCCATCGATCCGGCGCATTGCAATGCCGGTGGCGACCATCTGGCTCGGGCCGAGTACCTGTTCAGCGAAATCCTGGATCAGCCGGGAACGCGTCTGCCGTCTCAGCGACGTTACGCTGCGCGTGAGCAGCACAGCAGGGACGGGGTCATGGTCTCCGGGCAGTTGCTGGCTGATCTGCAGGCACTGAAGACAGAAGCCTCATGAGCGACCCTGCATGAACATCGCACGCCGCGCTCCGGCACTGGCAGATTATGTGTTGCTGGTATCGCTGGCGATGCTGTTCGGCTTCAGTTTCACCCTGACGCGAATCGCGGTACTGGATATTCCACCGCTGAGCATTGCGGCCGGCCGGTTGTTGCTGGCCTTTGTCATGCTCTACCCCTTGATGCGTGTGTTCGGACAGCGCATGCCGGCTCCGGGACGAGTCTGGATCACGATCATGGCTGCCGGCTTTTTCGGCAATGCCTTGCCATTCAGCCTGATCAGCTGGGGACAGGTGCGAGTCGAGGCCGGTCTGACCTCCATATTCATGGCGGTCATGCCGCTGTTCACGATCCTGATGGCGCATGTCGTCACTCAGGATGAAAAGCTGACTCGCTGGAAACTTGCCGGAGTCCTGTTCGGTCTGGCGGGCGTGGTGGTGCTGATGGGGGTATCCGCCCTGAATGCACTGGGTGACGAGCTGGTCAGACAGAGTGCGATCCTGATCAGCGCGGTTTCCTATGCGATCAATGCGCTGTTGACGCGCCATCTGACTCACCTGCCGCGCTGGTCGGTGATGACGGCGCTGATGTTCGTCTCCTGCGTGATGCTGTTGCCGGTGACGATGCTGGTAGACCAACCCTGGCAATTGCAACCGTCCTGGCAGTCGCTGAGTGCGCTGCTGGCGCTGGCCATCGGGCCGACAGTGGTGGCCACCGTAATGATCCTGATCATCATTGGCCGTCAGGGTGCCTCGTTTCTCAGTCAGATCAATTTCATGGTGCCGGTGTTCGGCATGCTGGCGGGTGTGCTGCTGCTGGGTGAAAGATTGCCGGCAAATGCCTACGTGGCCCTGGGGATCATACTGATCGGCATTGCCTTGTCACGTTTCGGCATGAAAGCCGGTCGCCATCCCGATCCGAACGGCCTGGTCGAGCGACCCTGACGTAACCGTTTCAATGCAGAGCAGGAGGGGAGGCTTATCGCGACGTCGACGCAGGCAGGCGCATCATGTCGACATGCGCGATGCCATCCTCCAGATAACGGTCCGATACCGGGATGAACCCCAGGGATTCGTACAGGCTGCAAGCGCCTGTCTGAGCCGCCAGAAACTGCACCTGCCGGGGATGTTCCCGGTCCAGGTGAGAGATCATGCGCTGCATCAGTGCCCGTCCGAGTGCCTGACCGCGAAAGGCGGGGGCTACCACCACGCGTCCGATGCGCACCATGTGCCTGTCGTCGATCGTCGACGTCGTGTTCGCCAAACGATCGCGTAGCGTTCGGGCGATGACCTGGTCGGGCATCGCACGGGCGTAGGCCGCCAGAGTGTCATTGCTCAGGCCCAGCAGATGCCAGGTGCCGGCAGCGTTGTCGTGATCATCCAGTTCCGGGTAAGCACAGTTCTGTTCCACCACGAAGACGTCTACCCGCAGCTTCATGAGAGCGAACAGCGACGCACTGTCCAGGGTGTCAAAACGTCGGAAGTGCCAGTCCATTACAGTGTGTCAGGGTTGTCGGTGGTTGTGCGCCGGCCCCGGCGCTGTTGCCGGAGGGCCAGCATCAGGATGCCGAATATCGCACCGGCAATGGCCCCATAGAGATGAGAATCCACGACAACCATGCCACCCGCCACGGATTCGCTGCCGGGCAGTGCACCGTTGTACTGCTCCCAGGCCAGTTTGCCGACAACCAGCAGCAGCAGAACACCGGCTGATTTCGGATACGGGCGCAGGTCGGCCAGCACGCCGGCAATGATCAATCCGTGCAGGGTTCCGGAAAATCCGACGTAACCCTGTATGTCAGGGTTGAACAGCCACAGGCCCATCCCCACCACAAGGCTTGAGAAGAGCGTCAGCAGCAACCACTGTGTGGCGGTGAAGTGCTGCCACACCAGAGCAACAACCAGGGCCAGCCCCGCCAGATTCATCCACAGGTGGCCTGAGCCCAGATGAACGAAATTACCGGTAAGCAATAACCACCAATGGCCGGAATCTATTGCTGCCCGATCGAATCGTAAGGAGTCTGCAAGGCCCGCGTATTGCAGGGCAATGCAAAGCAGAGCGATACACACTGCCAGGCGGTGAGCCGGCGAACGGACAAGGATCTCTGAAGATTGAATCATTAAGCAGGCATCGAGTCTTATTGGCGGTGCTATCCTCACGGCAAGACAGATCAACCCTTTGAGAATACGGGAGAAGTGGTCCTGATGGACAAACAGATACAACAAGCAAGCGTTTCATCGGCGATGGAGGCAAGTCCGTCCGCTGCGAAGCGCGCAGGGGTGCGATCGGCGCAAAGCGGTTTTACCCTCATCGAAATCATGGTTGTCGTGGCAATCATTGCCATTCTGGGCGCAACTGTCGTGCCGTTGATCATGGATCGACCCAACGAAGCGCGCGTCGTGCGAGCCAAGAATGACATAGCCTCCTATTCATCTGCACTGGAACTGTACAGGCTGGATAACTTCAATTATCCATCGACCGAACAGGGACTGGAAGCGCTGGTGACCAAACCCACCGGCGACCCGGAGCCTGCCAACTGGAATGGTCGTGGTTACGTGAAGAAGCTTTCCAAGGATCCATGGGGACGCGACTATCTGTATCAGAGTGAGGATGGTGATTTCGAAATCATCTCGCTGGGCAATGATGGTGTTGAAGGCGGTGAAGGTTTCGATGCCGATATCAGCAGTCTCGACGCTGACTGAATGATGGCGGGTACGTCATGGTCGCGCCCTGCTGCGAGTCGCGCACGGGGTTTTACACTGATCGAGCTGTTGGTCACGGTGACCATCATCTCGATCCTGGTAGGCGCGGTCGTGATCAACATCGACTTCAGGAACGTCGGCAAGAGTGTCCGCGCCACGGCGCAGAGAACCGGTCTGCTGATGGATCTGGCGGCCGACCAGGCGGTATACGCACGTCAGCAGTTCGGGATCCGGTTTCATCCGGAATCCTACGAGTTCTACATCCTGAACGAGGATGAAGAGGGTGACTCGACCTGGGAGATCTTCGAGGACGGGCAACTGCGATTCCGCCCCGAGGATGTTCCCGTGGAGTTCCAGGTGGATATCTCCGGCTTGCCTATCGTGCTGGAAGATCTGGTGACGGAGCTTGCCGAGGCCACCGAGGAAGACCCCCTGAAACCCCATGTCATATTCCTGTCCAATGGCGAGATCATTCCCGATTTCCGGATCCTCATCAGCGACCTCGAGGGTGAATTCCGTTACGAAGTAGCGACCGGAGAGGTTCTGCCCGTGGTTGTGGAGCAGCTTGAAGGCTCGTGACAGTGAGTAAACCCATTCGGCGTCCAGCCAGATCGAAGCTCACCCGCGGTGGCGCCCGCAGCTGTACTCGCGGTTGCACCCGCGGTTGCACCCGCGGCTTCACCCTGATCGAAGTGCTGGTGGCCATGACCATCATTGCCGTGGGTGTCTCCGCCCTGGTGGCCTCGGCAGGTTCCAGCGCCTGGCGAGCCGATTATCTGAGGGAGCGCGAATTCGGTCGCTGGGTGGCCAGCAACCGTCTGACAGAGCTGCAGGTACTGCCGGACTGGCCGGATGTCGGCACAACGAACACGGAAGCGATGCTCGGAGATTTTCGCTGGTATGTACGCACCCGTACGCAGAAAGTGTCTGATGATGACTTGCGTCGGGTGGATGTCGAGGTACGACGTGACAAGGACGCCGACAGCTATGTCTACACGATTTCGGGTTTTGTCGGCAACCCGGAGGTTCGACAGTGAGACAGCGTGGCTTCACCCTGATCGAACTGCTGGTTGCGATGTTCCTGCTGGCGATACTCGGTACTGCAGGCTTCCAGATGCTGTTCCAGATCACTGCAACCCGTGATCGCATCGAACAGCAATCAACCCGGCTGAGCGAATTGCAGCGCACCTTCTATTGGCTGGCCGAAGACATCACACAGATTACCGATCGTTCGGTGCGATCTGCCGTCGACCTGGAACTGCCGCCGCTACAGCTCAATGTCGAGGGAGAATATCTGTTCGAATTCACTCGTGCCGGGTGGACCAATCCGGCGGCGGAGGTATCGCCTGCGCGCTCCAATCTGCAACGGGTTGCCTATGGACTGGATGAAGACAAGCTGATTCGCCAGTACTGGTATCACCTCGACCCGATCAACGAAGAACCGACTCGCCGGCGTCAGTTGCTCACCGGTGTCGACGCCCTGGATCTGCGCTTTCTCGACAGCGAGGGCGAATGGCAGACCAGTTGGCCTCCGGCTGATATCGAGACTCCCGGCATGCCGGTGGCGATCGAGTTCAAACTGGAACTCGAGGATTATGGCGAGATCATCCGCGTGTTTGCCTTGCCGGGATGAACAGCGACCTGATGAGCAAACGGGACAGAGTCGAGGGCGCGGACGCCATGGCGCAGGCCACTGTGAACAGCGGAGGAATGACGGCAGGCCGTTCGGTACGCAGGAGGCCAGCGCATTGTCGGCATTCTCTGCCTCGACGGCAGCAGGGCGTAGCCATCATCACGGCCATGCTGCTGATTGCACTGGGTACGATCACCATCGTGTCCATTACCAACCGGCAGCAGCTGGACATGCAGCGTGAACGCAACGAAGGCATCATTCTGCAGGCACGCGCCATCGGTGTCAGCGGCGAACGCTTCGCAGCGGCCTTGCTGTACCGGGATGTACAGGCGGGCCTTCGGGAAAATACCGATTCGCTGGATGATGACTGGGCGCAGACGATCCCTCCCATTCCGATCGATAATGCATCCATCCAGGGTTGCATTGTGGATATGCAGGGGCGCTTCAATCTGAACAATCTGGTGAACGCTGATGGCGAGGCGGTCGAGTTCTACGTCAATCAACTGACGCGCCTGCTGTTGGAGCTCAACATCGATGAAACCAAGGCGCAGGCGATCGTCGACTGGGTCGACAAGGATATCAATGCCACGATTCCCGAAGGCGCGGAAGACGATTACTATACGGGCCTGGAGTACGGCTATCGGGCCGCGAACAGACCGTTTGTCAGTGTCAGTGAATTGCAACTAGTCAAGGGGTTCAGCAGTGCCATCGAGGCGGAAGCCGACGACTACGAGCGGTTGTTGCCCCATATCTCGGCCTTGCCAACGGACAATGGTCCGACCCCGGTCAACGTCAATACGGCAACGCCTGAGGTACTGGCATCATTGTCGGACGAGATCAAGCCGCTGGCCGCTGATCTTTCCCGATGGGACACGGGCGCTTATGAAGACTATCCTGAGTGTGAGGATATTTTCGATTTGTCGGCCGATGACGGGCCTGAAACGCTGGCGGGTGCTGGTCGGGATCTGGAACCCTACGAGAGCACGCTATTATTTGATCAGGAAGTGGATTCAGCCGATACCGGTGAAGAGTCCGCACCCGCCGGTTCGTATGATGTGCGCTCCAGTTACTTTCAGGTTCGCATCGATGTCGAGGCAGAAGGTATCAAGATGTCTCAGTACACGCTGTTCGAGCGTGATGCTGAGGGCAAGACGCGAGTACTTTACCGTTCTCGCGATACGCTATAGAAACAGGAATCATCGTGTCTAAACAGGTCATCATTTACATGCCCCACGTCGGGGAGGAGGCCGTCCAGTGGGCGGTGTCCGAGGACAATGGCAGGCTGAGCAGCGGTATCGAGTACAGCACACTGCCAGAGGTGGCTGAACAGGTCGAAGGGCGTCGGGTGACGTTGATTCTGCCGGCCGATGACGTACTGCTGGCCGAAGCGGTGGTGCCCGGTGGCTCGCAGGCTCGTGCCTTGCAGGCGGTACCCTATGCGCTGGAAGATCAGGTTGCCGATGATGTGGACGAGCTGCATTTCGCACTCGGGCAGAAGGGGCGCGATGATCGCTACCCGGTTGCGGTGATCAGCCGCCAGATGATGGATGCCGTGCTGGCACAGTGCGAAGAGGCCGGTTTGCGTCCGTCGCAGCTGATTCCCGAGCCGCTGGCCTTGCCTCAACTGGAGAGCACAAGCCCGGAGATCCGGGCCTGGACTGCATTGCTCGACGGTGAGTTGGCCGTTGTCCGACTCGATGGCTGCAAGGGCTTCGCGACGGATCCGGGCATGGCAGCCATGATGTTGCAGGGCGCTCGTGCCGAGCTGCCGGAAGATGCCGGTGCCTCGCTGGTCATGTTCAGTACAACCGAAGCCGGTACTCTGGATGTACCTGCCAGCATCGACATCGAGCAGCGTCCCGTGGACCACCGTCTGGCGCTGTATGCCAGTGGCCTGGTGACCTCGCCGACTATCAATCTGTTGCAGGGCGACTACAATCCGAAGAGAAATTTCGACAACAGCTGGAAGCCCTGGCGCTGGACGGCGGTTCTGGCAGCAGGTCTGTGTATTGCACTGTTTGCGGGCAAATGGCTGGACGTCCAGCGATTGAAGGAACAGGAGGCGCATCTGGACAATCAGATCAGACAGGCCTTCGAGCAGGCGTTGCCCGGTGCGAGAATGCAGCGACCCAAAAGCCAGATCCAGGCGGCTCTGGAGAAGCTGGGCAACAACAGCACGGACGGTTTCACGAATCGCCTGTCGCAGATTGCAGCCAGTCTGGCAACCCAGCCGCAGACGGAACTGAAGTCCATCGGCTATCGAAACGGACGATTCGACCTGGATCTGAACACCGATGCCGTGCCCACGCTGGATGCGCTCAAATCGGAGCTGTCCAGACGAGGTTCCCTGAACATGAGCGTTCAGTCGGCCAATCGTGAAAACAACACCGTGCGCGGCCGCGTGCGCATAGAGTGACGGAGCGTCAGCAACGATGAAAGATTGGTATCTGAGACAGTCCACTCGCGATCGCATGATCGTCATGGTGGTGGCGGTGCTTACCCTGGTCAGCCTGCTGTATGCGCTGGCGTGGTATCCGCTGCAGGCGAGCAAGCTGAGTACCGAGCAGGCGCTGATCAGCAAACAGGAGACCCTGGAATTCGTGAGCCGCGCAGGCGCGCAGCTGCGGGCATCCAGTGGCAACACCGTGCAGGGCAAGACCTCTGACAAGGCCCCTTATCTGCTGATTGATGAAGTGATTCGTCAGGCCAATATGGACCCACCCGAACGCGTGGAGCCCAGTGGTGCCAATGGTGCCAGAGTGCAGTTCAGCGAGGTGGAGTTCGACAAGCTGGTCGGTGTGCTGGCGGAACTGGAACTCTATGGTCTGGAGGTCACGACCTTGACGATCAGTCGTCGCAATACGGGCACGGTGACAGCTCGATTCAACATGGAGCGTAGTTGATGCGGATTCTCTGGCTCTGCCTGGTGGGTGTGCTGTCCTGGCTGGTGGCAACGGTAGTCCTGTTTCCTGCCGCTCCCGTCGTCGACCGGATACGTCCCCAGTTGGGACCGGTGGCGCTGGAAGGTGTCAACGGCAAGCTCTACAACGGTGTCATCGACCGTGTGCGTTCCACTGACGATCTGTTGCCGCTGGAGTTCCGGAACGTCGGCTGGACCCTGGCACCGGGAACCGTGCTCAGTGGTGGTGCGGGTGCCAATCTGCAATTCGATGGCTACGGCGGCGGAGGCACCGGTCAGGTGATGCGTCGCTGGAATGGCGATATCGTGGTCAGCGACTTCGACTTCACTGCCCAGGCCAAGGCACTGGAACCGCTATTGCCGGTACCGATCGCCAGCTTTGCCGGCGAACTGAGTGGTCATTTCGACGATGTCACCCTGGCGAACAATGTGCTGAAATCCATGAGTGGCACGCTGAGCTGGGACAATGCAGCACTGGAGAGGCCAGTGGCGACGGCGCTGGGCAAGGTGGACATCGTCATTCGGCCGCAGGATGAGCAGTCGCATGTCGTGTCATTGTCGGCAGTGGGCGGTGATGTGACGATGGATGGCGAGGTGACGGTGACGCTTACGGGTGACTTTACTGCCGATGTACTGTTTACTCCGGCGGCGAATGCACCACCGGAGGTCATCAATGGTTTGCGCCAGATGGGTCGCGCGGACTCCAGTGGCCGGGTGCGCTTTCAACGGCAGGGCAATGTCAACCGGCTGATGTAGGATTCAGTATCATCCGATTCTGCCGCTAGTTCGGAACAAGGACCGCAAGATCAATCCGCCATGAGGATTCCAGCAGAAACAGCCCGCCGTTTGACCCGGGATGCACTCGACATTGCCCATCAGGCTGGTGATCGCATCGTCGAGGTCTACGCGGCTGACGACTGTGATGTCGATTACAAGGATGACAAGACGCCGGTGACAACTGCCGATCTTGCCGCCCACGCCATCATTGTCGATGAACTGCGTGCCCTGAGTCCTCGATTTCCGGTGTTGTCGGAGGAATCCGATGCCATTTCCTTCGAGGAACGACATCAGTGGCCGGCTTTCTGGCTGGTGGATCCGCTGGATGGTACGCGGGAGTTCCTGCGCCGTAACGGCGAGTTCACTGTCAATATCGCTCTGGTGGTCGACAACCGACCGGTTGTGGGGGTGATTGTGGCCCCGATACTCGATGTCGCCTATTTTGCGACCCAGGGCAATGGTGCCTTCAAACAGATCGGCACGCTGCCGCCTCAGCCCATCAGTGTGCGTCCGGCGCCGACGCCGATCACGGTGGCGCGCAGCCGCAATCCCAGAACGGGTCCCTGCATGCAGCAGTTTCTCGACGGTATCGGTGACTACGACGAGATTCCGATGGGATCTGCCCTGAAAAGCTGCCTGGTGGCAGAGGGGGCTGCGGATATCTATGCTCGCCTCGGACCCACCGGTGAGTGGGATACAGCGGCCGCGCAGTGTATCGTGGAAGAAGCTGGCGGACACATTCGTGATATCCATAGCCAGGATCTGACTTACAACATGCGCGAATCCCTGATCAATCCGCATTTTCTGGTCTATGGCGACGATCGTGTCGACTGGATGCAGCATGTGCCACTGGATGCCCTGCGGGCCTGATCGAAGCGGATCGACTGCATAACCACGAACAGGTTCTACTGCTTCGTTAAATCTGGCATTTTCCCGACAATTATGCTGGTGTCCGAGATAGACTGACTGTCTGGACAAACCTCTGACGAGCTGTGAGTAGAATATTCAAGACCCCTGAAGAGGCTGAGGCCGCCTTCTACGAGGCTATCGAGCAGGCCGACATCAAGGCGCTCGATGAAGTCTGGTCCAGTGACGACAATATCGTCTGTGTGCACCCCGGCTCCTCACGCATCGAGGGAAGACGTGCGGTCATGGACAGCTATGTCGAACTGTTCTCGGACGCCCCGATTCTCAATTTTTCGATTGTCGATGCGCTGTACACCGGCAACGAAGGGCTGGCCGTGCATCTGGTGCGCGAGGAAATCGAGCTGGACGGCGAAGTCGTGAGCGTCATGGTCTCCACCAATATCTATCACGTCGAAGGCGGCGGCTGGCGCATGTTGTTGCATCACGCCTCCCCGGAACCAGATGCCGCGTTTCAGGATGACTATGCCGACTTCCAGGGTTTTGATGACACGGGATTCGATGATCTGGACGACGAGCTGGATGAGCTCGATGAGCCACGGCGTCCTCCGGTTCTGCACTGATCGACGGTTCTGGACGACGAGCTTTTCAACGACGGGAAATCGCTTGTCACGCCATCCTGGCTGATAAACGGCGGATCCCGGTTCGCGATCCGCACGGTGGCGCGTCTGGAATTCTCCACACTCGGGCAACCGCGCCTCGGTGTGGTGCTCATGTTGTGTCTGAGTGTCGCTCTGCTGGGCTTGAGCCTCCATCATCTCTGGATAGGGTCCACACCTGAAATCATTCCCATCATCATGCTGCTTGCCAGTCTGAGTCTGGTGATCGGATTCTCTTTCGCCTTCCTGCGCATCAAACCCTTGCATCGGATCACGGTGGTGATGCTCGATGGCTCCAGCGTGACGCTGACGCGAAGCAAGAAACCGGTGGCGCTGGAGCTGCTGCAAGGTCTGACCGATGCCATGGACTGGCATCGCATCGGCACCATCGAACTGGATGCGCAGCGCGCGAGTCACCTGCGTCAGGGAGTGGCTCGTGGCAGACAACAGGGTCCGGGTGTGCATGCTGGTTCGAAATCCTCGACCGGGTCGTCGGGCAGGAGCACTGGCGCTCACGGCAAGACACGAAGTCAGTCGCAGTCGAGCGAGTCGTCGAGAGAGTCGTCGAGAGAGTCGGCTCAGCGGCGTTCCGCAGAACGACGTCGGAGGGCAGGGCGAGTGGTGTCCGGCTGGTTGGTTCGCGCGCAACGCCGCTGGCGGCAAGTCCCGCGGTCCGCACAGTCATCAGATGTCAAAGGCACTGCTGAGGCATCGCCGCGACAGGCCTCGTCAGAAGGACCGGTGGTGGTCATGCGGGAACAGACACTCGGGGTGCGACTGAAGGGACTGTACGCGCGTCTGCGAGCCCTGTTTGTGGAATAGATCTGCCCTTGCTCTGCACATTGGCTGGCACACGCTCGGAGCCGCTTCAGTGGCCCTTGCCGTCCACTTGCTGGTTGAGCACGACCATGACCATGCCCGACACCATCAGTGCACTGGCGAGATAGAACAGTGGACTCGGAACTTCGGTGTAGAGAAAGTAGGCGATGATTCCGGCCACGATGAACTGCGCCAGCATCATCACGCCAACCGTTTGGCCACGCATGTGCTGCATCGAGAAATTGAGAGCTGAATGGCCAATGACGGTCGACACGGCGGCCAGCGCAATCACCATGGAGACATTGCGCAGTTCGAACGAGGGTGCAACCGGTCCGAAGAACGGGGCTGCCAGCAGGGAGGTGATGCCTGCCACCGCATAGACGGGAACGACATACAGCCAGAGACTGGGCAGTTGTGCATGTTGCCGCGCCAGCGTCAGGTAGAAAGCGAACAGAAACATCGACAGCAGGCAGACGGTATCGCCCAGCATATGCCCCGCGCTGAGCTGCAGATTGTCCAGGGCGAGCACGCCCAGACCAGCCACGGCCAGAGCTGTTGCCAGCCATTCGCGACGTTGCATCACCTCACCGAACATGAGCCACAGCAATATGGGCATGGCCAGAGGCACCAGATTGACAATGATCGTGGCGTTGGCTCCCAGACTCAGCCGAGCGCCGATGACCCAGGTCACGAAATGAGCGGACAGCACGATTCCGGGCAGCAGAGAACGTCGCAACACGGCCAATGCCGGACCGTCACCATGGCGACGTCTTGCCAGCAGATAGGCAGGACTCAGCATGATCGTGGCCAGCAGTACTCGCCAGGCGGCCAGCATGACCGGTGGTTCGCTGCTCTCGCGAATGAAGACAAAGGAGCAGGCTGTCGCCACGATGCCGATCAGCAGAACCAGCCAGCTCAGCCAGGACGGCACTGCTGTCTTCATGCTTCGATCTGGAAGTCGTAATCGATGATCAGGGGAGCGTGGTCCGAAAACGGCTTGTCGCGGTAGATGCGGGTGCGCTGCACCGTCGGTGCCAGGTCGTCGCTGACAATCTGGTAGTCGATGCGCCAGCCCACGTTGTTGGCGCGTGCCTGACCGCGTTGTGACCACCAGGTGTACTCATGCTCCTTCTGTGGTAACTGGCGAAAGGCATCGCAGTAACCGTGCTGATCGAACAGTTCGCCGAGCCAGGCGCGTTCTTCGGGCAGGAAGCCTGAATTCTTGCGGTTGCCGCGCCAGTTGCGGATGTCCGCTTCGGTGTGCGCGATATTCCAGTCGCCGCAGATGACCACTGCACGACCCTGGGCGCGCAAGGATTGCAGATGAGGCAGGAAGGCATCCATCATGCGGTATTTGTATTCCTGCCGAATATCGCCACTGCTGCCGGACGGCATGTACAGGGAAATGACCGACAGATTGCCATACTGTGCTTCAAGGTAGCGGCCCTCACGGTCGATCCAGTCGATACCCAGGCCGCGAATGATGGTCTGTGGCTGGAGTCGGGAATACAGGGCGGTGCCACTGTAGCCCTTCTTCTCGGCATCGTGATAATGACAGTGCAGGCTGCGAGGATGGTAGACCGGATCTTCCAGTTGCCACTCCTGCGCCTTGGTCTCCTGAATGCAGATGACATCGGCACGTTGTCGGTTCATCCAGGTGAAGAAGCCCTTGGATGCTGCCGATCGGATGCCGTTCAGGTTCGCCGTGATGATTCGCATGCCCGCGATTGTACACGTGTCATTACCTCGACAATCGATAGGAGATGAGGCTCACAGAATCTGTAATAGGCGTTCACGTTGCCTGCCGGGGTGACGCTAGATTGCAGACGGGACAGCCGTCCTGACTGATTGATGCTGGCAGGCAATGCAGGAGTGCTGCTGCGTAGACCTGCATGGAGGACTTACGGAGTGCGATCATGTTTCAAGCCCTGAGGCTCACTGACTGCTCGGCAGATGCTCGCAAGTCGATCGGATCGGTTCCGCCCTCGACTCGGAACGCTGCGTCCATGAGAGCTCCGGCAATGCTGTCCGCTGTGTTGCTGCTGGTCTGCAGTTCGGCCATGGCCGAACCGGTCTACAAGTATGAGGATCGTGGACTGGTCATCTACCAGGACAGGGCGCCGGATTCGATTCAGGACAATGGCCACAGCATTCTGAACAATCAGGGCGTGGTGCTCGAACAGGTGCTCAGTCGCCAGGAACGCCGCGAGGCTCGCAAGCTGGAACGTGAAAAGGAACTGGCACGCATCCGTGATCGCGCTCTGCTGGCAACCTTCACGACCGAAGATGATCTGATTCGTACCCGTGATGATCGTATCGGCATGATCGATGGGCTGATCAGCCGTCTCGATGATCGCATTCGCATACTGTCCGAGCGTCTGGCGATCGTCGACAAGCGTGTACAGATGCAGGAGAAGTCACAAGGCCCCGGCAAGGCCCAGGACTCCCTGTATGCCGAACAGCGCAGCATTCAGCGCAATATCGAGAATGCCTGGTCACTGATTGATTCGAAAGCGGCCGAACGCGGTGAAGTGGCCGACAAGTTCGAAGATGATCTGCTTCGGTATCGTGAACTGAAGGCCCAGCGCGGCTGAGCCATCACCTCAGCGGGGTTGCCGGTCATGCTGTTTCGAGTTGATTCGCAGTGATGCTTGCTGTTGGCTGATTTCCCCCTTGTTTACATCACCGGAATGGGGTGATTCTGCCTTCCTTGATGACAGTCAGATCTGCTGACGATTCTGAACGACGGCAAATGAGAATCAAATAAGCTGAAATTTCCAAGTAGCTGTTTTTTTTAATGGTTTTGTTGCTTTTTTCAACTCCCTCGCTACGTCCCGGTCAAATGACCATCAAACAGGATTTTTCTCGTTTCAATTCATTTCACTAACTCAGGCCCACCACGGTACGTACTTCTTGTACTTGCGTGAGGCTGACTCGTCGAACTGGCGAATCTGCCCTGCCTCAAGGGAGTCTTTGATGATTCGAGATGCCATTGCCGAGTTCTGCTTTTCCTTTCGGAATCCCCTGCGAGCGAACAGCACCATGTGTGAGTGTTCATCGGTTTGTAACGTCGAACCAATTCTGGAAAATGGGGACATCCTTGCGAAGCGCATGTCCGATAAGCTCGTCGGTCGGCCACAGATCTTGCACATACCCGACCAGGCCTTCGAAGCCGCAGGTGTAGCCGTTGGTCCCACGCAGACGTTCGCTTTATTCGTTGAACGTTTGCCTGCCAAAGAGGTTTCCGAATCATCGATCTCAGGTTGTCGCCTTGCCTGCCTTCATTGATTCAAGGCAAGCAGTGGTGATCTGATCGGCTATCGTCAGGTTCGTTTAACCGTGCCTGCCAATGGTGTAATGTGTGGCACTTCTTCCTGAAGGTGCTGACTCATGACACTGCCCACTTCGTCGCCCGCGTCACTGGGACTGGACCCCGCAAGACTGCAACGCCTCGAACTCTGGATGGAGCAGCAGGTGCAGCAGAACCGTGTGGCTGGTGCCAGTGTGCTGCTGGCCCGCATGGGGGCGACCGGATTCTTCAAGGCAACCGGATTGGCGCGGCCAGCGACCGAACAGGGTGATGGTCAACCATTCGATCGGGATACGCTGGTCCGCCTGTATTCGATGACCAAGCCGGTGACGGCTGTGGCGGCCATGATGTTGTACGAGCAGGGGCATTTTCAGCTGGATGATCCGCTGGCCTGGTATATACCGGCTTTCGCGAGTACGCCGGTGTGGGATGGCACCGTGCCGGCCAGTGACCCTGAAGACTCGGATGCCATACTGCGTCACGTGGTACCACAGCAAAGTCCCATCACCGTGAGGCAGGTGATGACGCACACGGCAGGGCTGACCTACAGCTTCATGAATGCCACACCGGTGGATCGTTACTACCGCGATCATGGTCTGGATTTTCCTGGTGCGGATACCCCGCTGGCCGAACTGGTGGAGCGTCTGGCCAGTGCACCGCTGCTGTGTCAACCCGGCAGTCAATG
The DNA here is from genome assembly GCF_052681095.1 of Granulosicoccus sp. 3-233. Classification (NCBI taxonomy): domain Bacteria; kingdom Pseudomonadati; phylum Pseudomonadota; class Gammaproteobacteria; order Chromatiales; family Granulosicoccaceae; genus Granulosicoccus; species Granulosicoccus sp. 3-233. Next base: position 167,342 of record NZ_JBQYLE010000007.1, on the reverse strand, counting down.
GAATTACAGCGTGGCCAGTGACGTGCTCGGCAGACTGGTCGAGATCTGGTCGGGAGAACCGCTGGATGAGTATTTCCAGAATCGAATATTCGAGCCGCTGGGCATGCGCGATACCGGCTTCCATGTTCGTTCCGGGGATGAAGGCCGCCTGGCTGATCTGCTGATGCCTGCCACTGGTGGTGATCTTGGCAGCATCGGTACGACTGAGTCTGCGCTGACTCAGGCGCCAGGCAAGGTGTCAAGCGCACAGGCGGCGTCTCGGGGGCTGCGCCATGAACCACCCCAGGTGATCGATCCTGCGGCCAGCAGCAGCTTTCTGCAGGCACCGGCTCTGTTGTCGGGCGGTGGGGGCTTGACGGGCAGCATCGATGACTACGCCCGTTTTGCGCAAATGCTGCTCAATGGCGGTGAACTGGACGGGCAGCGTCTGCTGTCGGGCAAGACCGTTGATTTCATGTGCCGCAACCATTTGCCGGGCAATGGCGACATGGCATCCATGGGCCAGGCAGTCTGGAGTGAAACGAGCTATAACGGCATCGGCTTCGGTCTGGGCTTTGCCGTGATGCTGGACCCCGTGGAAGCGCAGATGCTCGGCTCCGCCGGTGAGTGTCACTGGGGGGGAGCTGCCAGCACCTTCTTCTGGATCGATCCGAAAGAAGAGTTGCTGGTGGTCTTCCTGACACAACTCTACCCGTCCTCGAGCTACCCCATGCGGCGTGAATTGCGTACCGCGGTCTATCAGGCCGCCATGGAGTTGCCGTTATCCTGATTGGCGGCGTAGCGCTGCACCAGCTTCTGTAGCTGGGCGGACATGTCGGACAGTTCGCCGGCGGCCTTGCTGACATGGTCGGATGCCTGCTGATTGGATTTCGCCTTTTCAGCGACACCGACAATCAACGCGGAGATCGCCTGGCTGCCATCGGCGGTCTGCAGGATGGATCGGCTGATCTCCTGCGTGACGCTGGACTGCTGGGAGACTGCGACCGAAATGGCCGACTGGATGTCGCTGATCTTGTCGATGATGCTACTGATCGATTGAATGGCGAGCACCGCGGATTCCGTGTCCGACTGGATGTCGCTGATACGTGATTCGATCTGGTCGGTCGCCCGCGCGGTTTCCTTGGCCAGTTCCTTCACTTCGGTTGCCACCACCGCAAAGCCCTTGCCGGCATCCCCCGCGCGCGCCGCTTCGATGGTCGCGTTCAGGGCCAGCAGATTGGTCTGTTCTGCGATCGAGGTGATGACCTTGATGACATGCCCGATGCCTGCGCTGCTGTCAGCCAGTTTTCGAACGGTGGTGTCAGTCGATTTTGCCAGTGTGACGGCTTCGGCTGCCACGGTTTCCGCTTCACGGGTATTGCGGGCGATTTCCTTGATGGATGAGCTCATTTCCTCGGTTGCACCGGCAACGCTGTCAACGTTTGTACCCACATCGTTGGTCAGATTCGATGCCTCCAGTGCGTGCTCGGAGTTGGCTTTCGCGGAATCGAGCATTTCAACGGAGAGCGTCGTCAGGCTCTCGGAGGCGCGTGTCAGTTGTGCTGAATTGAGGTTGATGCTGGCCATGCTGCTGCGCAGGCCACTGAACAGGGAGTCCAGTGCCTTGCCCATCTGTCCGGCAAGATCCTCTCCCCGGGTATCGATCGGATGATTCAGATCACCATCCGCTGCGGCACTGACTGCAGCCAGCAGACGATCCACCCGCATTTGCAGTTCATCGGCCACTTCTTTCTGGCGTGCAGACTCGGCTTGCTCCAGGCGATGCCGTGCAAGCTCCTGCTCGCGCGCAAGCTGCTCCTGTTCGGCGACCTTGCTTTCCTGTTCCTGCTGTTTCGCCGCCAGTTCCGCGCGTTCCTCCTGCAGGCGCTGAGCCTCCAGCGCATTGCCACGAAACACTTCGACAGTACGAGCCAGATCACTCAGCTCATCATGACCACTGAGGTTCACCGAGACATCATAGTTGCCGTCGGCTACGGACCGCAGGGCCGTGATGGTCTGCAGCAATCTGGCCAGCAAGTCTCTGGAAATGAGAAGCCAGTAGATACCGGCAGTGATGAGCAGGCTCAGCAGGGCAACGATGAACAGTTGCATTCGACTTGCCTCGATCATGGACATGACATTGGCGCCCGCAGACTCGACATGTGAGCGACTCATCTGTACTTGCTCGGCCAGTCGGTCGACGAAGGTGTCCTGCGTACGACTCAGCTCCGCCTGGACATGTGAGACCTGACCCTTGCTCTCCAGGACGAGTCGCTTCAGGTGAAATATCCCGGTGTTGATATCACCCAGTGCGAACAGCTCGTCCAGCATCGTACGGACTTCATCCATACCCTCCATATCACCCACCGATGACAGGTTGGAGACAATGGCGTCGTGTGCCGCAATATAGCGATCGGATAAGGGCAGTAACACCAGGGCGTCCGAGATCTGCGGTACCTGAGCGAGTATGCCTGCGATGGTGTTCAATTCTGCACGCAATTCGAGCAGGCCCACCAGTCCCTCGACACCTTCACTCATGAACAGTGGCAAGGTCTCTCTGGCACTGATGCTCAACTCCTGGCTGGTTTCAAATACCCGGGCATAACCGGCATCGAGTATCAGAGAAAGCTGTTTGACAAATTTCCTTTCGATTTCGCCCAGCTCTGGCAACGCAGGAGCAGCACTCGGGATGGAACTGAAGTCGATGTCTGTTTCATACAGGGAATTCTCACCACGAGTCAGGTCATCCAGTCTTGACACGAGAGAATCGATGACAGTCAGCTCGCTGGCATGAGAGGCGTCGATCTCCTGACGATCCTTCAGCAGCTGATCCATCATGGCCACTGCTGCGTTCCGCCCTCGTTTGCGCGAGAGCGTTGTCAGTTTGCTTGTCGATGACCTCAATTCGTTTATCAGCCTGTTGACATCGGATTCCAGATGCAATGCCCCGACAATGGTGCTGATGTGTTGGTACAGCATGGTGTCGATCAACTCGCTGTTCTCGCTGAACATGTCTTCGGCCAGAATCACGAAGTCGAAGGTAGCTGTATCGATGATGTCTCGCAGTTTCTGATTGATGGAAACCTGTCGCTCATTACTGATGAGGCTTGCTTCGTCGAGCTTGCGCATTGCCTCAAGCTCCTCACCCACACGAAGACTCAGGAGATCGATCTGCTCCTGCACGCGTTGCACGATGTCATGCGTTGCAGTAGTGTCGCCGAGCCCGACTCTGCCATCGCCGTTCTTTCCGTCATGTGCCAGAAGGGCTTCTATCTTGTCCGAGTTGTTCTGCAGCGCCTGATGATGGCGGCGAGCCTGTTCGGGTGTACTGGCGGCGGACAGCAGTGGCACGATGGCGCTGGTCTGCATGCCGAGGCGAGTCAGCTCCATCGAGTCTGCCATGAGGGGCACACGGTGCTGAGTGATCTCGGTCATTGCGTCAGCAAACCGGGTGTAGGCATACAGAGCAATGGCGCTCGCCATGAGCGTGGTTGCCAGTATCAGGCCAAAGGCTATCAGCAGCTTTGGCCTGATTCCCATCGTGAGTATGTTCATGGCAGGTCTGCGGCTCAGGGAAGTTCCGCGGTGCTTATTGCCTGATCCAGTCGATCGACATAACGGAAAGTGCCATCCTTCTGCAACACGGAGAGATAGACCTTATCCATGCCCTGGTTGTCACCCGGACCGTAGCTCAGAGTCACACCACCGATGTCCAGATCCACCGGGGCCCGCTGGAACTGGCTGATCAGGGTTTCTCGACTCGGTGAGGGACCGACTCGTTCGAGTGTCTCGACCAGTAGTCTGCCAACGAGATACCCTTCCAGTGATACAAAGCCGGGTGTCGCGCTGACATCCAGTCTGTTCAAGGCCTGGTGATACTGTTCGACCAGCGCCAGACTCGAGTCATCGTAACGGGGTACAACTTGCGTTACAACGACCCCTTCACCATCCTTGCCGAGCTCGGCAGCCAGCGCCTTGCTGCCGACGAAGGAGATGGTCACGAATTGGGCCTCCATGCGAATCTTGCGAGCCAGTTTCACGAACGCTGCAATGGGCTTGTAGGAGCCCACCATGACGACAGCGTCCGGTTTTGCCTTGCGAATCTTCAGCAGTGCTGTCTTGACTGCAACACTGTTTCTTTCATAGGTGCCTTCGGCGACCAGCGTCAGATTGCGTTTGTCCATGGCCTTCTGCACCCCGGACAGTCCAGCACGGCCGAATGAATCGTCCTGATAGAGAATGGCAATGCGCTTGCTGCCCAGATCCTCGGTCAGGTGTTCGATCCAGGCCTCGGTTTCCTGATCGTAGGTGCCACGCACATTGACGACATGGGTATTGTCGGCATCGCGCAAAAACCCGGCACCGGTGAATGGCCCGATGAACGGTACACCTGCTGCCTTGGCCAATGGCTGGGTGGCCTTGGAAGTCGGAGTGCCAACAGCCCCTACCAGTGCGAATACCTTGTCCTTTTCGATCAGTTGGCGTGTATTGGCAATGGCTCGATCCGGCTCGTAGCCATCATTGAGAGTCAGCAGCTCGATGCGTCGTCCATGCACGCCGCCCTGCTCATTGACTTCGGCAAAGGCCGCCTGCAGGCCTTGCCGCATTCCCAGGCCGAGCGCCATGGCCGGCCCTTCGAAGGCCGCCGACTGGCCGACGACAACGCGATCCGCGAATACCCCGGGAGTCTCCGCCAGCGCGGTTGTTGCCACCAGGCAGCTTGCTGCCAGAGTGATGGATGTTACGGTTGATCTCAGTCTTGATGCCACGTCGGTGTATCCGGAGTTACCACAGTCCCCAATTCATCGACCCTGACGGCGTGTTCTTGACAGCTCAGGGACAGGGATGCGTAACATGGAATAGACCGGTCAGGGCCGCTGATGACAGGCAGAATAGCGGTATATTTCAGGTGGGGCAGTGCGATCGGTTATCCGGGTCGCAGATTCCCGGCATTTGCTGCATGATTCATCCGGAAATCATTGCGCGACAGTCGACGCCGGGAGGCGAGGGGCATTCCCGGCAATCATTCCTGAATGCGCATTGGGTCACGAACCCCGGCCTGGATCTGTCAACATCAGATCTGGTTGTCGTGGATCAGCGTACCCATCCCCTGATCGGTGAAGAGCTCCAGAAGGACGGCGTGTTCGACTCGGCCATCGATGATGACCACACTGCGTACACCGGCAGCCACGGCATCCAGCGCACATTGCACCTTGGGTAGCATGCCGCCGTGCAGTGTCCCGTCATTGATCAGGGCAGCGATGGCACTGGGGGTCAGTCCTGTCAGCAGCTCCCCCTGACTATCCAGGATGCCCGGCGTATTGGTCAGCAGCAGAAGACGTGATGCATTCAGGGCAATGGCAATGCTGCTGGCCACCAGGTCTGCATTGATGTTGTAACTGGCGCCCTGCTTGTCCGTACCGATGGGAGCAATGACCGGAATGATGTCGTTGTCCATGAGGCGATTCAGAACGCCGGTACGGATATTGACCACTTCACCCACGTAGCCCAGAGACACTTCCGGTTTGCCCGGCAAGTGCATCGGCGTGGCTTCGATCAGACTGGCGTCCTTGCCAGTGAGCCCGATGGCCCGGCCGCCGACCTGATTGAGCAGTGAGACGATATTCTTGTTGACCAGACCACCGAGCACCATTTCGACCACTTCCATGGTGGCAGCATCGGTGACGCGCATGCCATCGATGAACTGGCTCTCGATGGCCAGACGGTTCAGCATCTGGCCGATCTGTGGTCCACCGCCGTGTACCACGACCGGGTTGATGCCCACCTGTTTCATCATCACGACGTTCTGCGCAAACGAACGCTGCAGCTTCTCGTCGGTCATGGCGTTGCCGCCATACTTGATGACGACGGTCTGGCCGGTGTAACGCTGCAGGTAGGGCAGGGCTTCGTTCAGTACCTGGGCTGTCTCGGCAGCGCTGCGGCCATCGGCCAGAGCATTGGTGTCTTTTACGTCACTCATCAGAGGTCTTGTCGGTTCGAGTCACAAGTCAGAATGGAATGGCAACACTGCTGTCAGTGGCCTGCATGGCTCTGCGGAACTTGCCCTGGATGCGTTCCATGGCTTCCTGAGTATCTGCCTCGAAGCGGATGACCAGCGAAGGCGTGGTATTGGAGGCGCGCACCAGACCCCAGCCGTCGGGGTAGTCGGCACGCACGCCATCGATGGTGGTGAGCTCGGCACCGTCGAAGTCGGTGCCGGCAATGAATTTCTCGATGAAGGCGTGCTGTGCACCATCCTGATCGAGAGTCACATTCAGCTCCGGTGTATTGATGCTGTTGGGAATGGCGCCGAAGATCTCGCTGGCCGGCTTGTCGGTTCTGGACAGGATTTCCAGCAGACGGGCTGCGGCATACAGGGCATCGTCAAAACCGTACCAGCGCTCCTTGAAGAACATGTGACCACTCATCTCGCCGCCGAGCAGGGCGCCGGTTTCCTTGATGCGCGCCTTGATGAAAGAGTGACCGGTCTTCCACATGTCCGGTTCACCGCCGGCGTCGCTGATGGCCGCTGGCAGAATCTTGGAGCATTTGACGTCATAGATGATGCGGGCACCCGGGTTGCGCTCCAGAATGTCGCGTGCAAACAGCACCATCTGTCGATCCGGCCAGATCACATTGCCCTGATCGTCGACGACACCCACGCGGTCACCGTCACCATCGAAGGCCAGGCCGACTTCGTGCTTTTCGTCCCTGACCAGTTTGATGAGATCTTCCAGGTTTTCCAGTTTGGCCGGATCGGGGTGGTGATTGGGAAAGCTCCCATCAACCTCGGTGAACAGCGCTGCGCTCTTGCAGCCGAGACCGTCAAACAGTTGCGGAGCCGCAGCGCCTGCCACGCCGTTGCCGCAGTCGAAGGCAATGCTCATGGGACGGGCCAGTTTGACGTCCCCCAGAATGCGATCCAGATAGTCCTGCAGGATATCCTGTTCGCTCAGGGTGCCAGGCTGGTCACTGTCATGCAGATTGCCGTCCACCAGGCGCGTGTGCAAGGCGGTGATGCCGTCGCCGAACAGCGCATCGCCGCTCAATACCATCTTCAGGCCGTTGTACTCGGGAGGGTTGTGACTGCCCGTGACCATGATGCCGGTCCCGGTGTTCAGGTGATAGGTGGCAAAGTACAAGACAGGTGTCGGTACCATGCCGATGTTGATGACATCGACGCCTGTACTCTGGATACCCTTGCTCAGTGCCGATATCAGGTCGGGGCCGGAGAGGCGACCATCCCGGGCGACAACGACCGTATCGATCTGTCGTTCATGGCATTCGCTGCCGAAGGCACGCCCGATCTGTTCGACAGCTGCCGGTGTCAGCGTATCGGTGACGACGCCACGGATGTCGTAGGCACGGAAAATGGCGGATGAAATATTCATGTTTCAGAGTCCTTGAATGGCTGTTTCAGCGTCACTGCAGTATTTGTCGGACCGCATTGCGACGTCCGGGTTGTCGTGAATCATTGTTTGCCGGTAGAACCGAAGCCCCCGTCGCCGCGTGAGCTGGCGTCGAAACTCTCGACCCGGTTGAACCTGACCTGTGCAACCGGCACGATCACCAGCTGGGCAATGCGTGTACCCACCTCGATATCGAATGGCTCGCTGCCGCGGTTCCAGCAGGAGACAAACAGTTGCCCCTGGTAGTCGGAGTCGATGAGCCCGACCAGATTGCCCAGCACGATTCCGTGCTTGTGGCCGAGGCCGGAGCGCGGCAGGATCAGACCGGCATAGCCGGGGTCGGCAATATGAATGCACAGCCCCGTCGGCAACAGCTCGGTAGCGCCGGGCTGCAACGTCAGAGTCTGCTCGACGCAGGCGCGCAGATCCAGGCCTGCACTACCAGCACTGGCATATTCGGGTAATGCAATGGTGTCGCCGATGCGAGGATCGACGATGGTGTAGTCAACACTGTTCATTGAGCGTTCTGGTGAGCCTGTAGTCGGCGAGAAACGAGATTCAGCAGGGAGCGGGCAACCGCCTGTTTGTCGGCCGCTGGAACATGCGCATGGCCATCGTCGGCTGGCCAGAAGACATCCAGTGCATTGGTATCGCTGCCGAATACCGGATTGCCGGGCTGGCCCACATGATTGGCTGCGATCATGTCCAGTGATTTTCGTGCCATCTTGCCACGAGCATGGGCTTCGACCTGTTCGGTTTCGGCGGCGAAGCCAACCACGAAGGGTCGCTTGGGCAATGCAGAGACGCTGTGCAGGATATCGGGATTGCGAACCAGTGACAGCGTCATCTGCTCAGCACTTTTCTTGATCTTCTGATCCATGACCTGTTCCAGGCGGTAATCGGAGACAGCGGCCACCGAGATGAACACATCGGCGCTGCCAACTTCGTTCATGACGGCCTCCAGCATGTCATTGGCCGAGACGACATCGATGCGCTTGATGGCCGGATCGGCCTGCAAGTTGACGGGGCCTGCCACCAGAGTCACTCTGGCACCGGCCAGTCTGGCTGCCTCGGCCAGGGCAAATCCCATCTTGCCGGAGCTGTGGTTGCTGATGTAGCGCACCGGGTCGATGGCCTCCCGGGTCGGACCAGCGGTGATCAGGATGTGTTTGCCGCCCAGAAATTCCCCGGAGCCGTTCGCGGAGTTTGCCATCTCGGATGCAGGCATCGAGCTGGACAACGATTCCGACTGCGGTGCGGCGACGGATTCCTGCATTGCCGCCATCAGGTGGTCGCGAATCTCCTCAGGCTCCAGCATGCGTCCCGACCCGGTTTCGCCGCAGGCCTGCAAGCCGTTGCCGGGGCCGAAGAGCCGCACTCCACGCGCCGCCAGCGTCTGGCAGTTGGCCTGGGTGGCAGCATTGAGCCACATCAGCCGGTTCATGGCGGGGGCGACATGCACGGGGACATCGGTGGCCAGGCACAGCGTGCTGAGCAGGTCGTCGGCCAGACCGTGGGTCAGACGCGCCAGTGTGTTGGCGCTGGCCGGTGCAATCAGGATGGCGTCGGGCCAGCGTGCCAGTTCGATATGGCCCATGGCCGCCTCGGCAGCGGGGTCCAGCAGGTCGGTATGCACCGGGTTACCGGTGAGGGCCTGAAAGGTCAGGGGCTGGATGAATGCCTGAGCCCCCTGCGTCATGACCACCCGCACGGTGGCACCTTCGTCGATCAGACGGCGGGCCAGGATGGCGCTCTTGTAGGCGGCGATTCCCCCGGTGACACCGAGGAGTATCTTCTTGTTGTTGAGTGCTGACATGGGTGCCAATGGTATCAGTTTGTACGTGTCGTCGACGTGTGTGGAGGGCTTCACAGAACAGCATATCGGCAGGCCGAGACGATGGTTCCACTGCTCGGCTTGTGATTTACTGCAACGACAATTCAACGATCACAAGGATGCTGATCATGGCGATAAGGGACTGGCCGCAAACCGAGCGGCCGCGCGAGAAACTGCTGCACCATGGTGTCGGTTCGCTGAGCGATGCCGAACTGCTGGCCATATTCATTCAGACAGGTACTGCCGGGCACTCCGCCGTGCAAGTGGCCCGCGATGCCTTGCAGAGCTTCGGCGGGCTCAGCGCACTGCTCATGGCGGAACGACACTGTTTCTGCCAGACCCGCGGACTGGGGGATGCTCGCTACAGCGTCCTGCAGGCTGCACTGGAAATCAGCCGACGACATGTGTTCGAGACCACGATGCAGGGCGATGTACTGAGCTCCCCGGAACACGTTCGCCAGTATCTGTCGTTGCACCTGACGGGGTTGGGTCACGAGGTGTTCTGCGGGCTGTTTCTCGACAACCGGCACCGGGTCATCGAATACCGCGAGCTGTTTCGCGGCACCATAGACAGCGCGGCCGTCTATCCGCGGGAAGTGGTCAAGCGTTGTCTGTCGAGCAATGCCGCCGCAGTGATCTTTGCGCATAACCATCCCAGCGGCGTGGCCGAACCCTCGGATACCGATGTACGCCTGACGCGCAAGCTGGTGGATGCCCTGGCCCTGATCGATGTGCGCGTGCTGGATCACCTGATCATCGGTCAGGGTGTGCAGACATCATTGGCGGAGCGGGGGTTGATGTAGGCGGGAAGCCGGACTCCTCCGGGTGTTGAACGGCTTCTCCAGGGAACGTTCCGCGGTGCTTGTTGCCTGATTCAGTCGACAGTCGCAGGCAGGCATCGCAGTACGCGACCTGCCGAGACGCTAGTCGCTGTGGGTGTCCAGCTTGTCGAGCGCCTCGGCCAGCTGTTGCGGGTTTACCCGAAATCCGGCTTCGCGATGTTCCCGCGGTTTTTCCAGCAGGCTGGTTTCCAGTGGCACGCCATCGGCATATTCCGAGTCATCACAGTACAGGGCGGCATAGGTGAAGTTCAAGGCTGAGGCAATCGACCAGAAGCAGGGCTGGAAGTGACTGCTGAACATCTCGAGTATCCGGGTCCCGGGGCCGCAGAAGGCGATGTTGGAAAAGCCTGCACCATGAGGCCCGATGACCACGCTGGCCTGACTGAACAGGGCGGCCTGTTCGATGATGCTCATGCCATCGGTGGACACGATTTCAAAGCCGCGCTGCGCCAGTACGTCCTGCAGTTCGGTTTCGTTTCGTACGCTGCGTGAGCCACTGGTGCCACGCGAGATGTAGAGCTTTCGGGTCTGTGCCGGTGGCTGAGCAGGAGCAAATTCCTTGCGCAGAAAGTCGGGGTTCCACCGGCCTTGAGACGCTCCCAGCGAGTTGCTGCCGTAGCGGGGAACGATCAGTTCGTCGGCCGCGATGAATTCGCCATCGCGTATCGTGTGCAGGCGGCTTTCATCGATACCGAAATGTGCCAGCGTCTCGTGCTGGAACTGGCAGGTCAACGGATTCACGACAAAGCGGTCGATGCTGTCCAGGGGGATGCCTGCTCGGCGAATCAGTTCCAGCGATGGCAGGACATCGTTCATCCAGTGATAGTAGTTCTTGGCGTTGCGGTTGCCGATCAGGGCCACTCGTCCGTTGATCCGTACAGGCGTGTGTGTTTCGCGCCGACTGTCGACCAACTCGGCGTTCCCCTTGCTGATATCCATGATCAGGCGATCCCGGCGGTCCCAGACCGCTGTCAGGAATCCGTCAAACCAGAGTCTGCCGTCCGGCAGGATGGCGGTGTAGGCCTCACGTGCGCGATAGACACTGTCGGAGAACTGTCTGATTACCGCGGACTCGACGCGGATGGGTTGCTGCAGTTCCACGCGGGAGGCGTCGAACACGCTGACCCGCTGAATATCGGCACTGTCCGCCTCATGGCTGTCGATTCTGCGTTCGGCCGGCACATTGAAATGTTCATCGACAATGGACTGAGGCAAGGCATAACGCATGCAGATGCTGGCGTCGTGTTGCTCGCCCCGGGCTTTCAGGATCTCGCCGAACAGACGATAGCCGACCCCCTTGGCGGGAAAGATGCGCAGTATCAGCCTGGTGAAGTACACCGCATTGGCATCATCGCCGGTCTGCAGAAAATAGTGAACCAGCGCTGTCAGGGCGCCGGGGTTTTTCGTGCAGCCGGGCGCCAGACGTTTGCACCAGTCGAGTGGTGTGTCATCGGGTAGGCCGAGCCGCCGAGCATCTTTCAGAGCCTCCAGTGCCGATTCGAGCGTGAAGCCCGTGTTCTCGGCGTTGTCGAACCCTGGCTGAGTGTTCTCGGAGGCAACTGCAGACATCACTATCGTTCCACAAGGATGGGATGGACTCGCTATTCGTGAAAAGCGGTGCAATTTGCATTCCCATCGGTCTCATTGTGCACGAGGTGGCGTGATCCACCATCCGTTGCCAGAGCATGACAAGGCCTGAGCCAGTGGGTTATCTCACCGTTGATGGTCGAGGTGTGATGCAGAGCACCTACGGAAACCGCCGTTACCTGCCGTTAAGTCCTGAAGAGTCCTCCAGCTTCACACATGGAACCCGAGAATGCATTACCGATCTGCCAAGGCTTTAACACTGATGCTTTGCGGCACTGTCGCCGGAGCTGCCAGTGCAGACCCGAACCATACGTATCTCGAAGAAGACGGGGTAGTCGTGTTCGAGGTCGAGGATGCTGAGCCCGTCGACGGGTGGGTGCTGAAGACCGATCTGGAGGGCCACCTGGGTACCGGATACTTCGAGTGGTCAGGACCGAACTCCTTTGCGTCCTCGTCGGCCGGTAAAGGTAACATCACCTATCACTTTCGCATACAGACAGCCGGCAACTATGAAATCCGCTGGCGCAGCCAGATAGCCGAAGGTGACAGCAATACCGAAGCCAATGATTCCTGGATGCGTCTGGCCACCGGCCAGGATGTTCCCGAGGAAGAGGCTCTGGACGGGTGGACAAAGGCCTTTACCAATACCTTGGGCCGATGGGCCTGGGCCACACGAACCGTTGATCATGTGAGTGTACCGATCCGTCAGTACTTTTCAGAGGGTGATCACACCATGGAGATCTCGGGTCGCTCCATCGGGCACGCGATCGACAGAGTGGTCCTGTATCGTTACGACGATGTCAATTTCAGCGAAAGTGCCGGTAACCGCTGGAAGCCGTCAAGCGTCGTTCAGGGCGATGGCACGGTTGTCGATCCGGATGAGGTCGGTGGGCCCGAAGAGCCGGAACCCGAACCGGAAACACCGGATCCCGAGCCGGAGCCAGAGGTTCCTGTGGTGCGGGAGAATCTGTTCGTCGCCGATCCTTCATGGATGGAGAACGAGAGCAATCAATGTGTGGACAATCGCCTGGCCTTGCCGGCAAGTGCCGTGGTGTCAGTGGACCCGACAGATTCCGGCAGCGACTATACCGCCGGGGAGTATCTGAGCGTCAATGACTCCGATTCCTCCATTCTGATGAAATTTGATCTGTCGCTCGTGCCGCAGGCCAGCAGCGCCGTGATCGAGTACACGACCGGAGATCAGGCGTCGAACGGTAGCATTCATCATGCGCTGGGATCACATGCTGACTGGCAGGAGGGTGCCGGGGAAGAAGGCCAGCAGCCGGAAATCATGGTGGCATTGAGCCAGGCCAGTGGTGGTTGGAATGCCGAGACGAGGCACCAGTCAGTCATACCAGCCGACTTGCTGACCGCCGATGAGATCACCGTCATCATCAGCAGCGATGCGGAAAGTGATCCGCTGCAAGTGTATGCCGAAGTGGCCTCCGAATTGGCACCGAGGCTCATGCTGTCCGGCAACGAGAGCTTCTGCAGCAACTGGCAAGCGAACATCGATGCGCAGAATGCGCCGGAGGAGCCACCGGTGGTTGAGGAGGAAACGCCAGAGGTGACCCCGGAACCTGAGCCTGAAGTGGAGCCTGAAGCCGAAGCCAAGCCTGACGTCGAGTCTGAGGGTGGCAGCACCAGCAAGAGTGGTGCGCTGTCCTGGCTGCTACTGTTGGCATTGAGTGCTGTCTTTGCCGGCAAGGCTCGACTGAATCGCCTCCGGGCCGGCTAGCTTTCGCTGCAACTCGAACTCGTCGTCATCGGTAAGGCCAATTCCTGATCGATCACTGCAACAAGTGCTGTGGTGTTGTGTGATCGCGTGAAATGCATGTCTGACCCTTGAGTGGTGAGCTGAGTTACTGAGTTACTGAGTTACTGAGTTACCGAGTTACCGAGTTACCGAGTTACCGAGTTACCGAGTTTCTGCGTGGCTGGGTATCTGAATCACTGCCGGCATGTTTCTTCGCCACCGCGATTGCACAAGGATGGTGCGCGGTGCCGAGACCCGTCTGCCAGAGGGTCGGTATTGCCGGACACCTTGCATTGCAAGTCGTTTGGCATCAGGCGATTTCACATGAAGTCGCGGTTGAGTCTGCGCGAAAATGCGTATACGGTTTGAACGGTCTACTCAACCGATACCGGATGGTGAAATGAAACTCATGAATGATGGGAAGGCAGGGCCTGCTGTAGCGAAGAGTCGGCGGCGATTCCTGCAGATGGCCGGGGTTGCCGCGGCCAGCCTGCCGCTGGGCATGCGTCACCTGGCTGCGGCGAACATCGAGCCCGGTGCCGACGCCGTTCTGCTGGTCATCGACGTGCAGAACTGTTTTCTGCCCGGTGGTACCTTGCCGGTTTCGGACGGTGATCAGGTCATCCCGATCATCAACGAGCTGGGTCGCAAGTTCGACAACGTGGTCTTTACCCAGGACTGGCACACGCCTGGCCATGCCTCGTTTGCATCGAGCCATCAGGAAAAACAGCCGTTCGAGACCATCGAGATGCCCTATGGCACTCAGGTACTGTGGCCGGATCATTGCGTGCAGGGCTCCACGGATGCACAGTTGGCCGACGGACTGGACATTCCGCATGCACAGTTGATCATTCGCAAGGGCTATCACAGCGAGGTGGACAGCTATTCGACCTTCGTGGAGGCCGATGGCAGCACGAAAACAGGCCTCACCGGCTATCTGCAGGAGCGGGGTCTGAGCAAGGTCTATGTCTGCGGCCTGGCTACGGACTTCTGCGTCAGCTGGTCTGCACAGGATGCTGCGGCCGCCGGTCTGAGCGTGTCCGTGGTGGAGGATGCGTGTCGGGGAATCGATCTCGATGGTTCGGTCGCGGCGGCCTGGAAAGCCATGACTGATGCAGGTGTGGCACGCATTCGTTCCTCCGATATCGTCTGACCACGGTCTGCCAGGCATGAAGGTGTACGGTGATACCACCGTGCGCATGGCGGGGCTTGCCTGTCCGGTATGAGCCTCATACCAAAGACTGAGTGCATTTTCCGGCCAATGAAGAGACACTTCAGGATGCTGCAGCGGGGCGTGTGCAGGCACGTTCCCGCTGTTCTCTGGAATCGACGTGACGCGTTCTGTGTCCATGGAGGCCAAGCATGAACCTTGAAGAGTATGTCGTGATCCGCTCCAGACATCGGATTGTTCCGACCCTGGACAATATCAGGGTCAGAGGTGCGGAATTGATGACCGACGACCCGGTGCAGCTGGAGGTGGAGGAAACCGCGCTGACGGCCTCGGATATCGATGACCTACGGCGTGACCCAAGCACTCGTGCCATCGCTCCCTTGATGCCGATGACCCTGATTCAGCCGGTGGCTTCCGAGGATGACATCAGCACGGATCATCGCGTGCCGTTGACCTGGGGTGTGGAGGCCACGGCGGCTTCGCAGTCGCCTTTCGATGGCTCGGGCGTGACCGTGGCCGTGCTCGACACCGGTATCGATCCCGATCATCCGGCGTTTCAGGGTGTGGATCTGGTACACCGGAATTTCACCAGTGAAGGGCCTGACGATACCAACGGACACGGCACTCACTGCGCCGGTACGGTGTTCGGGCGTAGCATTGATGGGCTTCGGATCGGGGTGGCTCCCGGTGTGCAGCGGGCACTGATCGGCAAGGTGCTCGGTGAGGGTGGTAACTCCTCCGGAACCATAGCCCAGGCCATGCAATGGGCCGTGAACGAAGGGGCACATGTCATCTCGATGTCTCTGGGAATCGATTTTCCCGGTTTCGTGCAGTATCTGACGGAAGAGGCGGGTCTGGATGTGCGTCCGGCCACCTCGATGGCACTGGAAGCGTATCGCGCGAATGTCAACATGTTCACGGAGCTGTCTTCGTTCATTCGAGCGCAGGGTCAGTTCGGCCAGGGATGTCTGGTCGTTGCAGCTGCGGGTAATGAGAGCAGGCGACCAAGCTATGAGATTGCCGTGGCTCCCCCCGCAGCAGGTACAGGCGTGGTTTCGGTTGCGGCGTTGGAAGAGCGAGATGGTGGCTTTGCGGTAGCCTCATTCTCCAACAAGCAGGTGGATGTCGCCGCACCAGGCGTGGATGTCGTGAGTGCGATTCCCGGAGGTGGCCTGGGTTCGAAGAGTGGAACCAGTATGGCAACGCCGCATGTGGCCGGTATTGCGGCCCTGTGGGCTCAGCGCCAGCTGGACAGTCATGCCGCTGTTGATGGTGCCCGTCTGATGGCGCGTGTCGTGGCCAGTGGTGTGACCGAATCCCTGGCTGCCGGCACAGCCATCCAGGATGTCGGAACCGGTATGGTGCAGGCGCCATTGCTCTGATGTGAGTCCGAACTCAATTGCATGAAGCCCGGACTGTCTGACTGCTGGTATCCGTGCGAGACTGGCGATCAGGAGTGTCGACAGGACGCTGCCGTTCAGCGACGCAACAATAATGGCAGCCAGCGCCAGACTTGCAATAAAGAGGCGAGGGCACCTGCAGCATAGGTCAGGGCCGCCGCTCGGAGGATGGACTTCACGGCATGATGCTGTTGTTCGCCGATGTAGTCGCCGTCAACCAGTATCGGCATGGCCTTGTTGAAACTGGCATCCCATTCTTCCGGAAGCACGATCAGATAGGTGGCCGCCCCACACAATGCCGCCAGTACGCCACCGACCACGGGCAGGAGTACGCCGGTCGGACTGCGCGTCAGCAGGCCGAAGACCGGGGAGAGGGACAGCATCAGAATTCCGGCGCGCTGGAATTTCAGGGCCAGAGGGATATAGCGCTGGCGCAGACGGAATACGGCTTCCTTTCTGTGCCACTGTATGGCGTGTCCGAGTTCATGGGTGGCCACAGCGATGGCCGTCAGCGATCGATCGTGATAGTTCCTGGGCGAGAGCCTGATGGCAGGCGTTGAGGCATCAAAGTGATCGCGCTGCGGATCGGTCTCCTCGACAACCACGCCTTGAATCTCAAAGCGTTGCAACAGATGTCGAGCCAGTTCCGCACCGGTGCCGGGGATATCGGGCAGTTCGGCGGAATAACGCAGAAAGATCCATCGTATCCAGAGTTGCGGTCCGACGATGAGCGTGGCGATGAGCAGGAGCAGTAATAGAACGGCCATGTTTGCGTGATTGCGAAGTGCGAATTCAGGAATGTCGATCGCTCATCGTCACGATAAACGAATTCGTCAAGAACATGTCGGCATTGGCGTGTCATCAGTCTTTTCGGGATTGATGACGTTATTCTGACGTCTTACGTCAAAGTCAATTACAAAACCGTTAAGTTTTGGCATGACATCCTCTGTCATGGCTTTAAGCGGTGCCGTTTGCTGATCTAAACGGCTATTGTTGAGGGTGCAGCCCTGTCACCAGGCAGGCTAGTTGATTGCCGGCAAGTTGCCACTTACAAGCCGGAAAACCAATGAGAGAACCCAGTGACGATGGTCAGATTCAAGTCTTCTGCAATGGTGAATGCCCGAATTCGGAAAATCCTTCTGTTGTCATTCCTGCTGCCTGGACTGACGGCTTGCAGTACGTTGGGGCTGAATGCCCCCTGGGACAAGGAGCCACGACCCGACTATGACCTCATCGCGGAAAACCTCGTCAATTCTCTGGCACAGTTTCCACATCTGAATCCACTGATGGCGACCGTCCAGGTGGCGCCTCCGCGCTCCCGCTTCGAACGTCAGATTGAAAGCGAACTGCGCGAACGAGGCTACAAGGTCGAGCGAGTCGCTGGCCATGAGGGTCTCAACCGGGTCACGCCGGAAATCAGACAGATCAACTCCGAGGAAGGGGAGCAGGATCTGTATGTGCTGTCGGTGGGGCAACTGTCGGTAGAGCGGCAATACGATGTAGTGGCCGACAAGACAGTGCCGACAAGTGAGCAGATCATTCGTGGCACCCGCGAGAGGGCGATCAACCTGGACGACGATATCTTCGACGTGCCGGACAGCGAGTACAGTGCGGTTGCGTTCAAGCCCTATGACGGGCCGGGCATCGATGATGTGCTGGCGCCACCGGAAACCGGTGCGCTGGACTGGTTCAATCGTGAAGAACCTCGGGTGATCAAGCAGAACATCTACGAAACCATGGCATCCAACTATCGTGAGTTGTTTGCAGGCTATGAGGATGTCGATCAGAGCATTCTGGTATTCCCCAACGATTCCCTTCGCCTCGGCGATGTCAACAAGAGCATCATCGAGCGATACGTGGCAGAAATGGACCCGGATACGGATGTGCTGTCAGTCATCGGTTGCAGCCACGGCGACACCAGAATCTCCAATGGCAACAGTCTGCTGGCACTGGGGCGAGCCAATCGGGTCAAGGAAGCCCTGTTGTTCTCCGGTCTGGAGCATGACAGGATCCTCGAAGAGGGATGCTGGGCGCCACAACTGTTCGATGAAGTCATGCCTCGACGCGGTGTGGTATTGACGCTCAAGCGGCAGAAGCAGTCATGAAGGTGCGGCTACCCGGTCTGCTGGGATTGCTCTGCTGCACGGCATTGGCAGGGGGGCCGGTTCTGGCAGACAACGGCAATGTCGATGCAGATCCATCTGCGAGTACGGTGCCGGAGATCAGTCTCTGGGTCAGGGATGCGCCCATGTCCCTGGTGGTGAAGCAGCTTGCGCAACTCTCGGGACGAGAGGTGGTGCTGGATGGCGCGCTCGACATGTCGGTTTCCGGGCGGTTCGGTGGCAGTCTGGAACAGACACTGGTGGAGCTATCGGCGAATCATCCGGTCCTGTTCGACCTTGATGGCAGGACCCTGCGGGCTACCGGAAGCGACAACAGCAGCAAAGTGTCCATTGCCGTCGTCAGTGACGAATTGAGCGAAGAATTCAAGAGCTCCCTGTTTGAACAACTGGCGCCCGGCAACGACATCGAGATACGAGCCGATGCCGTGCGGGTTGCCGGACACCCTGTCTTCGTCAAGCGCGTCAGCGGTTTGATAACCCGGACCCTGGCAGACAATGGAGCCAGACAGGGTATCGAGCCCGACGTGGAGCCGACCATGGAGGCAGCTGTCGCCGGTATTGACAGTACCGCCAATAGCGTCGACCAGAAGGCATCAGAGGTGGTCATTGATGTGGGTTCCGACGAAATGCTGGCTGACATCGCCGATGAAGGCAAACCTGCGGCCGACCAGGCGACCCTGTCGAAACCGATCCGCTGGGTTACGGATATACCCGGTTACGACACTTTCTGAACTGGACAGGCGATTCGATGAACTCCAAAAGCACATCTTCGGAAAATGACGATACAACCGGATCGCAGGCATCGCCGAGGCCACGGAAAGTGAACAGAATCCTGATAGTACTGGGCGTACTGGCTTTCGGCCTGATCGTGACGGATCGCGTCATGGAGGCCTTCAAGGCCGACGACCTGCCTGAAGACTTGGCCAGTGAAGAGGCGATGCCGGAGGGAACTGGTGGGCAGCAAACCGCCTCTTCGGCATTGACTGAAGAAACAGCCGATACTGTCGGCAATATTGATAATGCAATACTGGATGCATTGCCGATGCCGGAGACAGAAGCTCTGGTGACGCTGGAGAATCTGTTCGGTAGTCCCGTGGTGCTGGTCTCGGCTGCCGAGCCTTCCTATGTGGTAACCGCGGATGAACGGCGCTTCGATGTGGGTGGGGTCGTTGACGATACGACAACTCTGGCGGGTGTCACCAGCCATCAATTGATCTTCGAACAGACCGGTGATCTCCTGGTCATCAGTCTGCCTGAACCGGTGTCGCAGTAGATGCCGCCAATCACGATGGCGTGACCGCCTTCAAGGCTCATTATCCCGAGCGCATTGTCTGTCTGACGGAAGAGACCACGGAGCTTCTTTATCTGCTGGGGGAGCAGGACCGGATTGTCGGTATTTCCGGTTTCACGGTCAGGCCGGCGCAGGCTCGGCGAGAAGAGCCCAAGGTATCTGCCTTCACGTCGGCCAGATACGAGCGCATTCTAGAGCTTGAACCTGATCTGGTCATCGGATTCTCCGACCTGCAGGCGGACATCGCTGCTGAGCTGATTCGCCGGGGCGTGAATGTTCTGGTCATGAACCAGCGTTCCATTGCGCAGATTCTGGACATGATTCTCACCCTGTCCGCCATGGTGGGTGCAGCCGAGCGTGGTCAGGCATTGGTCGCCCGGTATGCGGCTCGGATGTCCGCTATCGAGGCGAAGACAAACCGGTGCCTGCAGGCGCATCCGCAGCGTGCCCGTCCGCGCGTGTATTTCGAGGAATGGGACGAGCCGATGATCTCTGCCATTCGCTGGGTCTCCGAATTGATCGACGTTGCCGGTGGTCAGGACTGCTTTGCGGAGCTGGGCCGGATGTCACTTGGCAAGGACCGTATCATTGCCGATCCGCAGCGCGTGATCGATGCGAATCCGCAGATCATCATCGGTTCCTGGTGCGGCAAGAAGTTTCGGCCTGACAAGGTGGCCGGGCGTGCCGGCTGGGATCGCATCGATGCCGTGAAACAGGGGCGTCTGCATGAAATCAAGTCGGCCAATATCCTGCAGCCCGGTCCGGCCGCTCTGAGCGATGGTCTCGAACACTTGCATCGGATCATGATGGACTTCTACGACGCACCTTCTTCGAGAACGTGACGCCAGCGACAGCTGGAGTGAGTCTGACAAGCGCGCTGTTGAGTCATTTCTGATTTTTCTGCCGGTCAAGCCTGTCCGCTCGGAGCTGATCAGGCACAGGCACAGGCACAGGCACAGGCACAGGCACAGGCACAGGCACAGGCACAGGCACAGGCACAGGCACAGGCA
>NZ_JBQYLE010000007.1:0-146841 GCF_052681095.1 Granulosicoccus sp. 3-233 | reverse complement strand
CAGGCACAGGCACAGGCACAGGCACAGGCACAGGCACAGGCACAGGCACAGGCACAGGCACAGGCACAGGCACAGGCCGCCGAGGCGTACTCACTGCCTGATCGTGACCTCATCACTCAGATTGCGCAGGCGCGGCGGACGGGCGGTATCGATCCGGTTGTTCAGCAGTTGCAGGCCATCGAGCAAGTGGCGCTTGCTGCGGCCATGGCCCCCGGTGGACACTTCATAGGGAACGCAGCGCTGGCGGGCCACCACGGTATTGTCTCTGATGGTGTTGGGTCCATCCTGAATGACCAGCGAGGTACCCTCATGGCATACGAAGGTATTGTCGGCGACGAGGTTGCCTTCGGCGGTATCGGTAAACTTTCCGGAGCGCCCGTCGAGCGTGGCACACCAGCCGGAGCGGTGCCGGCGGCCCTGTCGTGAAGCGATCTGAACTCCGGACACGCCGGTATTGACGAAGCGATTTCCGATAATCCGGTTGTTGTTGGGAGGTGTCGAACGAATTACCGGGCAGACGATTCCCTTGAGCTCTCCGCAGTTCTGATAGACGTTGATGCCCCCTTCGCGATTGTTGACGAACAGGGTGTCTGATACCTCGCTGTCATAGGTGGAATCGATGGCAATGGCCTCACGGGACTGGTTGTTGCTGATGAGCGATTGGCGAATGCGGACGTCGTGACTGCCGGCCTCCGAGTAGATGGCGATACGTTGCGTGTTGTCGATGCTCACCTGATGGATATCCACGTCGTGGCTGTAGTTGCCCAGATAGATACCGGTGATGGTGTCCTCGATGACAAGATTCTCGAAACGCAACTTCTGGTGCCCGACCGGTAGCGCCTCGCCTGCACCGACTTTCCCGTCCGGGCCCAGTTCGCCACCGAAGAAACGGGTGGCTTCGATCCCCATGTGGTTGGTACCACGCAGCGTGCAGTTTCTGACAGTGATATCGCTCAGCGACTGGTCATTGATCAGGCGAACGGCTGGCATGCGCGTACGCTGAGTGGTGGCGATACCCTGAGGCAGACTCACGCGACCCCAGCCATGGTCTATTGCACCGCCGGCGCAGTCCAGGGTTCGCTGGTTCTGATCGAAGAAGGCTGTTATCGGCAGGCTGTCGTTTGCCGAACAGAACGAGACATCGGCATCCATGAGCAGGCAGCTGTGCTCGCTGATGTCTGCGGTGGACAGGCAGCCACTGAACTCACTGGCTCGTCTGACCATCTTGCACTGTGACAGACGTTGATCGACATGCGGCAGGCTGCAGTCGATGGGATCCCGCTCTGCGTGAGAGTGGCTGATGCAACCGCTGATCAGGCTGATCATCAGAAGACAGAAAACATACCGGGGCCGAGCTGTGGTGGGCCGCTTGGCTGTCTGGAGGACGAATTTCTTCATGCCTTCGGTTCAGCAAATCACGGGCCCTTCCGCCTTGCCGGACTGGATGTCTTCGATACTCGCCCACAAAAAAGGCCAGCATGATGCTGGCCTTTTCCGACTTCCGGAGGATGAGCTGCTCAGACCCGTGAGGGCCGGAAGCAGGCTCGAGACTCAGTTGAAGACCATGCGAGTGGCAGTGACTTCGACTTCAACGCGACGGTTCAGCTGGCGACCTTCAGCGGTATCGTTGCTGGCAACCGGTGAAGTCTCACCCATGCCTGAAACGTCGATACGAACATCGGGGTACTGGGCGGCGATGACGTCGGCAACTGTCTGTGCACGTCTTTCGGACAAAGCCTGGTTGTATTCTTCGGCACCGCGGCTGTCAGTGTGGCCCGTGACGGTCACATCGGTAATGCCCTTGTACTCGGCCAGCGCGCCGAACAGGCCGTTCATGGCGGCTTCACCGGCACTGGTCAGCTGTGAGGAATCCGTATCGAACAGGGCTTCTTCGCTGAACTGCTGGGTATCGATCTTGCCGGGGTTCGGGGCTGGTGCTTCGGCAACCACGGTTTCCTCGACTTCGGCTACAGGCTCTGGCTCGACTTCGGCTACTTCTTCAATGCCTTCGCACACATTGATGACCGCATCGTCGGAAAACGTTCCGGTGTGCATGCAATCGCCCAGGCCGGTTTTCAATACAGCGCCATCCGAACTGACGTAGCCGCCTGAGCCATCGTTCTCGATATGGCCATGATCTTCTTCGGTGATGTGCGCGGATGCGCCGAATGACACCAATGTCAGGCAGGCTCCGAACGCTATGGATTTACCAGTGTTCATGTTTGTTCTCCGTGGTGGTTTGGATGTGCGTCAAGACAAGTAACTACCGAGTGTTACTACGAGAAAACGTGTCCGGAAAAAAGAACACTCGCGATCCGGATAATCGGGTCTGGGGACGATCAGGCATGTGACATGACAGCGGAAAAGCCCGAAGACTCTTCCGCTGTCAGGGTTACTGCAACTTACTCGGTGATGCTTTTGGCAGTCACTTGAACTTCAACACGACGGTTCAGCTGACGACCTTCTGGCGTGGAGTTGGTCGCAACCGGGCTGTCTTCACCCATGCCGCTGCTGGTAACGTCGACGTTGGGGTAGGCAGCCTTCAGGAAAGCTTCAACCGCTGCGGCGCGTCGCTCGGACAGGCCCTGGTTGTAGCTGGCTTCGCCGTTGGAGTCGGTGTGACCGACCACTTCGATGGAGGTGATTTCCTGGAATTTCTCGAGTTGAGACACGAGATCAGCCATGGCCTGTTCGCTGGATGCGTTCAGCACGTCAGAGTTGTTGTCGAACAGTGCCTCACCGCCCAGAGTGGCCGTGGTCACGATAGGCTCCTTCTGTACAGGTTCTGGCGCTGGCGCTGCTTCCGGAGCAGGTTCTGCTTCAACAACTTCTTCCGGCGCTTCTTCGATGCCGGCACAGGCGTCTACCTGGTCTTCATCATTGTACAGGCCGATTTTCACGCAATCACCGAGGCCGGTCTTGATGGCATCGCCCATGGAATTGGCGTAGCCACCGTTGCCAGCAGGTATTTCGATGGTTCCATCCAGAGCCACACCCTGGGCATGAACGACACTGCTGCCCAGTAGCAAGGCCGCGATTGAACTGATGGTACCGATATTTCTATTCATAGCTAGCTCCCACTAGTTGACATCTGAATAAACAAAAAATCTACAAAACCGCTGACTCGGAGAGTCTCGCAGGCCCGTCGAGGCTGGCTGCAGGCTGCCGGGGTCAGTCAGAAACTCCAAAACGCCAACAAATCCCCGGCCGGCGAAACGGCTCTTCGAGACACCACGCAGACTTGTTGTATTTTTGTCTTGTATAGCGGTAAACAAGCCGATTGTAAACTCAATACACAGTATTCATGTGTGAAAAAAACAACAACCGGATTGCAACCGCCGCCAGGACTTACAACAGAGTGTAGGCTATCCACCACGATTCATAAGCAAAAGGACACTTGCTGATGCATTTTTCAATGGCTTCATTGCCGCTTTGGGCGAAAATCCCGCTCTCGCGACTGAAAATTGACTCTCAGTGCGTGATATGTGCCCGATCCGGAGGGCAGGGCGTTGATTTGTGTGACGACTGTGAAAGCTTGTTGCAGACCTGTTTCGTCGAAGAGCCCGCGGGTCGGGTATCCGGATTGTGTCTGAGCTGTGGTGCGGAGCTCTCGTCCGTGCCGTTCGAACAGCTCAGCCAGCGAGGTCTGCCGCCCTGTACCCAATGCTCCGGACAAGCTGCACCGTTCACTCGCATCGTGGCGCCATATCGGTACGAGTTTCCGGTCGATCGCCTGATCCAGTCGCTCAAATACCGTGAGCAGCGCGTTCTGGCAAGAATCTTCGGAACCCTGCTGGCGCGCTCGGTTCAACGACAACACCCGACGGGTCATGCATTACCCGAGCTGTTGCTGCCCGTGCCACTGCATGCCACCCGATTGCGTCAGCGTGGCTTCAATCAGTCGGCCGAAATCGCTCGCTGGTGCGGACGCGAGCTGGGCGTGGAATCGCGTGCCCGCGCGGTAACGCGTGAATACGACACCGGATCGCTGGCCGGGCTGAGCCGCGCGGAACGCCAGTACCGCATTCTGGGTGCCTTTCGCGCACAGGAAGCGCTCGCCGATCGGCATGTGGCCATCATCGACGATGTGCTGACCACGGGCTCTACCACCCGCGAGCTGGCGCGGGAGCTCTATGACACGGGGGTCGCGTCGGTCGAGCTGTGGGTATTGGCGCGTACATCCAGTGCTCGTTGAGCGGGCTGGCTGATCTCGCTGGCCAGCATGCGGCGTACGGTCTCCGGCAGCTCGTTGCCACCGGTACGGGGCAGCGACTGCCACAGGCTGTGGTATTGCTCGCGCAGGGCACGTGATTGTTCGTTCAGTGTACCGAAGCCTTCGCCAACGGCTGCCGATGTCTGCGCCAGGGCGGCCGCCAGACCGTCTCTGGCGCCACGCAGGGCGGCCTTCTCGCGCGACGGTCTTGTCTTCTTCTGCAGAAACGCCGGGATCAGCCAGGCCAGGGCCAGCAGCAGGGCACCATTGATGGCGAAGTTGCTGCCCAGATAGGCTGCGGAATTGCTACCGCCTTGGGCAAAGGCGCTGACCACGCGCCACCCGATCCAGCCCATGGCGGCCAGTGGCAGCAGCAGGCACAGAGCGCCCAGACCTGCGTGCAGTCGCCGTTGCCAGACGCCGCCCGGCAGAGCCAGTGAGCGATTGACGGTATCGTCGACGGTGGCTGCGAAATCACGGCGAGCGCGAGCATAGGGTTGTGCCACGGCCTGCTTGAGGGCCGCCAATGGCATGGCGCTTGCCTGCCCCTGTTGGTTGAGGAAGTCACCCAGCACGGTGTCGAGACGCCCCAGTAGCGCATCATCGATCAGTGAGCCTGTCACGATCTCCGCCTGTCGCTGAGGTTTGCCACGCCAGCGACTCAGCCAGGAGCCTTCATCATCGGCGTACTGCCGCGCCAGTTGCTGCGCCCTGGGGAGCAGCGTCTGGTCAAGGTCTTTGGTTGCCGCGCTCCAGTGCTCCTGCCAGGCGGATTGCAGAGCACTGATCTGCTCCTCGCTACCCAGCGGCACCAGCCAGGGATCGCTGGCCTCCTTCAGAGCCTTCAGGCGAGCCAGAATACCCAGTTCGTTCAGCGACTTGACGATGGACTCGTCGGCCAGCTGGGCGAGGGTCGAGCAGAGTCTGGCAAAATCATCTTCCTGTCGCCCCTGAGCATCGGTCTTGCCCGATGAATCGCTGCGAAAGATCAGTGGCTCGCTCATGCCGGCAGCGCTCAGCTGCTGGCGGAAATCGTCCAGTTGCAAGGGGTCGCCCCGGTCCCAATGATTCATCACGAACAGCCAGGCGTGTTCGTGCGCGTGCTGTAACAGCAGGCGCCAACCCTGATCATCCCGATAGCGTTCGGGACTCACGACGTAGAGCACGACATCCAGATGTGGTAACCAGACGTCCACCAGATCACGATTGGCGGACTCGACACTGTCGAAATCGGGCATGTCGATGAACATGACGTGTCGATACTGCTCATTGTTGTGCAGGGCCGTACGCATGCGCTCCATCGGAAATGCGTTGGGCAGCCGGTCAACCACCTGCGAACGATGCACGTATACGGTAATGTCGCGTGAGGTGGGACGCTCGACGCTGGCACGGGCGATGGATTCTCCGGCAAGGCGATTCAGCAGCGTACTCTTGCCGACGCCGGTCCCACCGAACAGACCAGCCACCAGTGGTCGGTCGCCGGCGTCGAACAGCTGGCCGGGCGCGCTGGTGGTGACCGATTGCAGGGCGTCGGTGGCTGTCGCCGGTAGCCAGCCAGCGGCAGTGGCCTGATCAGCCCAGGCTTCCAGGGCGTGTCGTTGGGCCGCCGGCAGGTCGGATCGGGAAGGAAGTTCAGCAGACGGCATGGACAGGTGCAGACTCGGGGATACACGGAAATTTTGACAGACAAGAGAAGCAAAGTGGTGATCGACAGCACGATGCATCATGCGATGGATGCCTGCGCACGGACATTGGCAGGTGATGCCTCTCTGGATCTGGCCGGCGGGGCGGTTGCCGCAAGCGGGACGTCGCGAGGCCAGTTCGATGCGCAGTCGCTGCGACATGCCCATCACGACACGGACATACAGCGACGCTTCCTGCCCTCCGATGAGCTGGCAGCGAGTCTGTTTGCGCGGATGGAGACAGAGCGCTTTGAAGCGCTGGGTGCCAATCGCTATGCAGGAGTGGCCCGCAATCTGGATGCGCGGCCATCTGAAGCGGCCGCCACCGAGCAGGCCGAAGCCGCCTGGCAGCGACTGAGCGAGGCCCTGTCACAAGCCTGTCGCCACGCCTTTCGGCAGTGCTGGCAATCGCGAGCAATGACTCGACAGCCAGCTCTGCTCCCCGGTGAGTTGCACCTGCTTGAACAGTCCCTTGTGCCCTTGTTGCCGCAGCTGGTGGCGCATCTGCATGATCAACTGGCCTTTGCCGCCATTGCCCGTCAGGTTGCTCAGGCCCTGGCCAGCAGTGTCGGCAGTGATGATCCTGCCGGTATGAGCCTGGCAGGAGAGGTGGATGAGGAGGCAGCCGACGAGGGGCTGGATGAGGCGGCGGAGGCGGAAGAGTCTGCCGAGGAGGCTGCAGCGGCTGTCAGGAGCGAGGCGCTTGCCGAGGAGGCATTAACCGAGGCGCCCGGGGAGCCTGAACCGACGGACAGACTGCCTGATCAGACGCTGGATGAGGCTCCTTCGGGCGGCCCCGATCCGCTCATCGTGGTCAGTGGTGATAGCCGAAGCTACCGCGCCTTCACGACGGATTTCGATGAAGTGATGGCGGCCTCCGATGGGGCCAGCGCAGCCGAGCTGCAGGAATGGCGTATTGCGCTGGATCAGCATATCGAGGTGCACGGCAGGTTGGTACGGCGTCTGGCCAGCCGGTTGCAACGGGTGTTGCTGGCGCGTCAGCGCCGGCACTGGCAGTTCGACCTGGACGAAGGCATTCTGGATTCCGCGCGCCTGTCGCGAGTGGTCTCGGACCCTCTGATGCCGTTGAGCTTCAAGGCAGAGAGTGACATCGCCTTTCGCAATACCACGATCACGTTGCTGATCGACAATTCCCGTTCGATGCTGGGAAGGCCGATCATGATCGCGGCGGCTTGCGCAGACATTCTGGCTCGGACCCTGGAGCGTTGTGGTGTCAGTGTGGAGATTCTCGGCTTCACGACCGTCCACCTGCATGGCGGTGAATCCACCGAACGCTGGAAACAACAGGGCGAGCCCCTCGATCCCGGTCGTCTCAACGATCTCCGGCATATCGTCTACAAGTCGGCAGACACACCCTATCGCCTGGCACGGCGCAATCTCGGCCTGATGCTGAATCGGGATATCCTGAAGCAGAACATCGATGGTGAAGCGCTGATCTGGGCGCATCAGCGGCTCATGAAGCGGCCTGAGCAGCGCCGCATCCTGATGACCATTTCGGACGGTGCGCCGGTGGATACCAGCACACTGGGAGCCAATGCCGGCGATTATCTGTCTCGTCATCTGCAGCAGGTGATCGACGATATCGAGCGAGCCGGTCAGGTCGAGTTGCTGGCCATCGGTATCGGTCATGACGTCAGCCGATTCTACGAACAGGCGGTCAGTGTGTTCGATGCCCGTCAACTGGGCCCCGTCATGCTGCATCGGCTCGAGTCGCTGTTCCGCAAGGCTGCCTGACGGAAGCCTCCGCGACAGGTCTCGTTCACGGAGGAAAAGCTTGTCCGGTCCGGTGGCAGGCGAGTGGCTGCGGTATAGTCGCAGGGGTGCCGGCCACGGCTACATACCATTCACCACAGAAGGACATTGACATGATCAAAGAAGGCGACAAGATTCCAGCGGTGACGCTGAAACAGATGACGGCATCGGGCCCTACGGATGTGCCTCTGGCCGACTACTGTGCCGGACGCAAGGTGGTCCTGTTTGCGGTACCGGGTGCGTTCACACCGACTTGTTCCGAGTCCCATGTGCCCAGCTACATCGACAATGCCAAGGCGCTGCGCGACAAGGGTGTGGATGCCGTTGCCTGTGTTTCCACCGGTGACTTCTTCGTCATGAATGCCTGGGGCAAGAGCCTGGGTACCGGAGACGATGTGGACATGCTGGCTGACGGCAATGGCGAATTCACGCAGGCGGCGGGCATGACACTGGATCTGTCTGCACTGGGTCTCGGTGAACGCTCACAGCGCTACGCGATGATCCTGGATGACGGCGTCGTGACTCACCTGGCGGTGGAAACCGATCCGGGCTCGGCCACGGTCAGTGCGGCTGAAGCCGTTCTGGAAAAGATCTAGGCAGTCAGACGTTCCCGGCCGCCGCAGGATGCCTGTGCCTGACAGGTTTCCCGGCGGCCTTGCCGTTCACGGAATGACGCAGCGCCGGCAGAGTCGCTACTTCACTACCCGCAACAGTTTCGATACGCGCTCCCGATACAACTCTGCACCTTGCTCGATATTGTCCAGTAGCGCCTCCAGCGCCCAGTAGCTCTGGTGGATGTCCACATCCACATTGCGGCAGGCAATGGAGCCGAAGGTGCCCAGTCGCTGGTGGAATCGCTTGGCAATGGCCGGATAACCCTGCGTTTCCGAGGTACCCGCCAGAGCCAGGAAGATGGACAGTTCCTGCGCCATGACGCCATGGTGCTTGCCCTGATGGTACAGCCAGGCGTACAGATCCGGATGGAAATTGGCCATCACCCCGCAGAACCCGCGTGAGCCTGCCTGCATGGCCGGCCAGGCAATGGCCGCATTGGCATTGACGATGGACAGGGGCGAGCCCTTCACGAGCTCGGCCCGGCGTCGTACCGTCTCCAGATCGCAGGACACATCCTTCAGCGTCACGAAGCGGCCACTGTCGGCACAGAATCTCAGTACATCGTCACTCAAGAGGCGGCGATACGGCATCGGGCATTCATACAGACCCAAGGGGAGATCATCCGGCAATTGATCCATCAGCCAGAGCAGTTCCTTGCGTATGGTGTCATCATTGGCCCCCTGGGATTCCGGCAGACGGTTCGTCACCAGAACCAGAACATCAATGCCGGTGTCGGCCATGGCCTTGAGTTCCATGGCCTGTTGTTCACGAGCTCCGGCAATATGCCCCGATGCCATGACCGGCACACGGCCGTCGACTGTCTCGACCGTCTGTCTGGCCAGGGCGACGCGCTCACCCAGGCTGAGTTTGTGCATCTCGCTGGACTGGCAGACGGCAAACAGGGCATCGGCACCGTTGGCCAGATACCATTCGGTCAGGCGATGATATCCGTACTCGTCAATACCGCCATCGCTGGTATAGGGCGTCAGCATGACGGGAATGATGCCGTTCGCGGTTGTGCTCATGCGTGGTTTTCTCGGTTCGCTCAGGGGGCATAACCCATCTGCATCGGTAACCAGAGTACCAGTTCCGGCACCAGCGTGATGGTCATCAGGGCCAGTAGCAGGGCAATCAGGAATGGCCAGATTTCCATGATCATGTCCCGCAGTGGTGCACCGGTCGTGGCATTGATCACGAACAGCAGGATGCCATAGGGCGGAGTGATCAGACCGATCATGGTGTTGACCACCACCACGACACCGAAGTGCACCAGATCGATTCCCAGCAGTTGGCAACCGGGCAGAAACAGGGGGACGACCACCAGCAGAATGGTGGCTGCGTCCAGAACGCAGCCAAGCACCAGTAACAGCACATTGACGAACAACAGAAAACCCAGTGGTGACAGCTCCAGCGAGTCCATCAGTGCCGCAATGCTGTTGGGGATGTTCTCGCTGGCCACGATATAGTTGAAAATCAGCGCGCCACCGATCACCAGTCCCACCGCTGCCGAAGAACGTGCACTGTCCGACATGACGGTATACAGACTGGACAGCGACAGGGAGCGATAGAAGAAGCTGGCCAGCAGCAAGGCATAGGCGGCAGCAACGGCAGCCGCCTCGGTGGGTGTCGTCACTCCGCCGTAGATGCCGAACAGCAGAATGACGGGCATCAGCAGGGCGGGGAAGGCTCGAATACCGAGCGCCGGCAGTTCACGCATGGGCACGGGGTCATCCATGGCAAACTGGCGCCTTCTGGCAATGATGGCCACCATGACCATCAGGACGGCTCCCATCAGCAATCCTGGCAGAATGCCGGCCAGAAACAGATAGCCCACCGAGGTATCGGATACCAGCGCATACAGCACCATGGGGATCGAAGGCGGGATGATCGGACCGATGGTGGCCGATGCTGCGGTGATGGCTGCAGCGA
This sequence comes from Granulosicoccus sp. 3-233, assembly GCF_052681095.1. Taxonomy (NCBI): domain Bacteria; kingdom Pseudomonadati; phylum Pseudomonadota; class Gammaproteobacteria; order Chromatiales; family Granulosicoccaceae; genus Granulosicoccus; species Granulosicoccus sp. 3-233. The sequence continues at coordinate 136,629 of NZ_JBQYLE010000007.1, read as the reverse complement.
AGCCCAGGGAATAGCGGCCATTGCGCGTCATCATCTCGATGATGATCTTGCCCACACCGGCCGCATCGGCAATGGCCGAACCGGACATGCCGGAGAAGATCAGGCTGGCCACGACGTTGACATGCCCCAGTCCGCCACGGAAGCGTCCTACCACCGCGACACAGAAACCGAGCAGGCGATCACTGATGGTGCCGGCGTTCATGATGTTGGCGGCCACGATGAACAGTGGTACGGCCAGTAGTATGAAACTGTTGTACAGCCCCTGGAGTATCTGTTCGGCGGCAAGTGCCAGGTCCTGGCCGGCCATCAGCAGATACACGACGGCGGCGATGATCATCGCCAGCGCGATGGGGGCACCTATGGCAGCAACACCGAACAATACCGCCAGGCACAGCAGGAAAGCATTGCTCATACGTCAAGCGTTCCACATAATGCAAGCCAGGCACGTGTGGCATAGCGCAGCATCACGGCAATGGAGAAGACGATGTAGATGCTGAAGAACACATCGAAACGTATCTTGAGCAATGACGTGCTTTCAATGGCCATGAACTGTACGAAGTCGATGGTCGGCCACAGTGAGACCCCCAGCAGGGCGACAATGCAGATACCGGACAGAACGGCGAATACACGACGGGTACCCGGTCGGCAGTGATCGAGCAGTATGGTGAAGCGCACATGGTCCTGATCCTTCAATGTGAACGCACCGGACCAGAACACCAGCCACACCCAGCACAGCAGGCAGGCTTCCAGCGTCCAGCCCAGCGGTGCCCGGAACAGATAGCGCGAGACGATCTGCAGTATGAAGATGAGAAAGGTGGCGCTGAGCAGCAATACCGCCACATTGTCTGCCCGGCGTTGTAGCCAGCCGGGCAGCCCATGCGTCATCGACAACAATTACTGTACTGCGTTGATGCGATCGAGCAGTCCTTCCGGCCAGTCGCTGGAGAAGTCAGACTCCAGATACATGGCCTGAGCGCGAGTGCGGAAGGCGTCCACATCCGGCTCGTACACCTCCAGGCCTTCGCCCTTGAAGAAATCCACCAGTTCGGCCTCGTTGGCGACGATCTGCTCGGTCGTCCAGTCTGCCGCTGCCTGCGCTGCCGTGGAGACGGCCTCCTGCTGCTCGGCAGACAGTTTGTCCCAGACCTTCTTCGAGAACGCGAAGAAGTTCATGTCCACCAGATGTCCGGTGAGTACGATCTGTTTGGTGACTTCGTGAAATTTCTTGTCCTTGTCCGTCGGCAGAGGGTTGTCCTGACCGTCGATGGCGCCGGTCTGCAGCCCGGTATAGACTTCGGTAAATGCCATGGGCGTCGGGTTGGCGCCCAGAGCCCTGCCCAGAAACTGCCAGGCATCGGTGCCCGGCATGCGCAGATTGATCCCCTCCAGATCCTCCGGCGTCATGACCTTGTCCTCGGTTCGAAGGTTGAGCTGACGCGTGCCGAAGTACACGACATTGAGCAGCTTCACCCCCAGCTTGTCCTCGGCCAGTTGATACATTTCCTCGCCGATGTCGCTGGCGAAGACCTTGCGCTGATGCTCGGGGTCGCGCATCAGATAGCCGGCGGTGAAGATCGACCATTCCGGTATCAGCTTGGCCAGCTCCTGTGCAGAAGTGATGGACATCTCCAGGTTGCCGCGCGCAATGGCGACCAGTTCGGTGCCTTGCTTGAACAGGGAATCGTTGTAGTGCGGCTCATAGTCGGCGAATTCGCTGATGCCGTCGGCAAACTGATTGGCCAGGCCCTGGGAGCGGAAATCGGTTTCGGAGGCCGGTGTGGACATGCGGATGGTGACCCTGTCCTGGGCCATGGCGCTGGACGCCAGCGTTGACAGGCTGATTGCCGCAGCCATGCAGACGGTCAGTGCAGAGCGGACGGCTTTCGTTTTCATTGGCATCGACTATTTCCTCTCCTGAGTGCAGTGACGGCTGTCTGTTGGTGTTCTTGCGTCACGGGGCGTGGTAATAATGTGGTGAACGGGGCGGTATTGCGTTTCCAGTATACGGGCATTGACTTCGGCGACTCAACACCATGGCAGCATGCGCCGAGGCTGGGTCGGCTTGCTTGCCGTGTGCAGCGACAATCCGAAGAACAGGGGGCAAGGGTAGATGGATGGGAAAATCAGCATGACCAGACACACTTCATGAGCGGAACGACAAGGTTGCTGGCCTGTGGGCTGATCTCTGCCGACATCACCTTCCGGGTCGGGGAAATGCCCCGCCGTGCCGAGAAATACCGTGCTGATGATGTGCGCTTCAGTCTTGGTGGGGGCGGTGCCATTGCTGCGGTTGCCATGCAGCGTCTGGGGGCCGAGGTGCAGTTGGCAGGCAGGCTGGGAGATGATCTGTTCGGGGACTTGCTGCGCACGGAGATTGCCAGACGTTCTCTGGGGGATCGTTTGCTGACCCGCATGGTGGACGGCAAATCCCCGATTTCCAGCGTCTTTGTCGACGATGGTGGTGAGCGACAGATAGTCAATTATCGTCAGCCCGACACGCTACGGTCAGCAGAGAGCGCAACGGCTGCCTGTACCACTGACGCAGTTGCCTGTCAGTCGGAGGATGCGCTCCCCTTTGATGACGCTCGATTGCAATCCATCGATACACCCCATGCCATTCTGGTGGATACCCGCTGGGAAGCGGCTGCGATACAGATGCTGACGTTCGCCAGGCAGGCCGGCATTCCCGCGGTGATTGATGGCGAAGCTCCCGTCAGTCATACCGCCATGGCGCTGGCCAGTCATGTCGCCTTCTCTCGACAGGGCCTGCGCGACTACGCCGGTGTCGATGAGCTGGAAGCGGGCTTGCGACAGGCGCAGGCGCAATTCGGCAACTGGGTGTGCGTCACGGATGGTGAGAATGGTGTGTTCCATCTGCAGGATGGCACGTTCACGCACACACCCGCCATCCACGTCAAGGCGGTAGACACTCTGGGTGCCGGTGACGTCTGGCATGCGGCTTTTACCCTGCAATTGGCGCAGGGCCAGTCTGAGTCAAGGGCCATCGGGTTTGCCAATGCGGCCGCGGCCCTGAAATGTGCCTCTGACAAGGGGCTCGATGGCATTCCTTCCTCGAAAGAGGTGCTGGAGAGCTTGAACAGATCGCGTTGATCCGGCCGAGAGCACCTTGACGACCCTGGACGATATCCACGCCAGAGTACAGCGGGGATTTCTGTGCGGGCAGAGCGTTGTGTTGTCAGTCAGGCGCTCGCTGATTTTTTCGCAATGCGATGACTTGCATTATCTTCGGCAGGTATCGGCCGTCAGCTCACCGGCCTGCAGCATGCATGACTGCGTGTCTCTGCGTTCTGCTACGGGTTCATCCGAACGGCCAGTCTCGACTTGAAATTCCCGGTCTTGCCCCCAGTGAAGGCGTTGACGAAAGAGAAGCCATAGTCCAAGGACCTGCTCCATGAAAACCCTGATTACCGCATTTGTCATTTCCGCCGTTTCCCTGCCCGTACTGGCTGAGGATGTCGTCATCAGCACTGGTGGCCGTGGCGGTTCCTACTTCGCCACTGGTGAGAAACTGGCGGAAATTCTGGTCGAATACGATTACAAGGCCGATTCGGTGAAGAGCAAGGGTTCCATCGAGAATATCGATCGCGTCACCAGCGGCGAGGCCACCCTGGGATTCACCCAGCTGGATGCCCTGGCCTGGTGGATGGGGCGCAATCCGGAAAAGGCCGGCAATCTGAAGGTGCTGGGCAATCTGTACGAAGAGTGTGTGTATGTGGCGGTCAATTCGGATGGCCCGATCGATGACGAGGGCGATCTGCAAGGCAAGAATGCGAGGGTTGCCGTGCAGAAGCGTGGCTCCGGTTCCGCCGTGAGCTGGTCCTACATGCAGGATCTTGAGCCCGATTTCGCCAAGGGCAGCACGTTCTTTCAGGGCGGGCTGCAACTGCTGAACGAAATTGCCAACAACCTCGACGCGGAGGTGAATGCCTTTCTGTGGGTCAGTGACCCGCTGAACCTCGATCAGCGTTACCTCAAGACCGTTCTGGAAAACGACAATCTGAAGTTGCTGGATATCAAGGATTGGGATCTGAACGACAAGCATCCGGAACTGGGTCGTCCCATCTACCGTTTCGAAGAGCCGGATGTGGCAAAGGGTCTGGTATTCGATACCGAATTGAATACCATCTGCATGGATGCCGTGGTGGTGGCCAATGCCGATGCTGACGATGACATGCTGGATGACGTTGTCGACGTGCTGACGGTGAATCGAGGCAGGTTGTTCGACTAACCTTCCCGCCCGGTCAGGGTCTCGAGTGGATGCTGACCGAGAGCTTGCCGTGCTGTTGCGCGTCAAGGTCGGAGGGTGGGCATGACTCTGATCCAGGCCCGGAGCCGAGCGGGATTGTCAGTGGTACTGCCGACTGTTAACGTGAGTCCCTTCACACAGGAGGAGCTCACCACCCATGGCATCGAAGGTATTTCACAGCCCATTGCCAGCCGTCGACATTCCCGATGTCGCGATTACCGAATTTGTACTGCAACAGTCCGCCAGACTGGCTGACAAGAACGCGATCATCGATGGGCCCAGTGGCAAGGGGTATACCTACGAGCAGCTGAGGTCGAGGATCCATCGTCTGGCCGGTGGTCTCCGTGCCGAGGGGCTCAGGCAGGGCGATGTCGTCGGGCTGCTTGCTCCCAACTCCCCTGACTATGCCGTCGTTTTCCATGCCGTTGCGGTATGCGGCGGTACGGTCACGACCATCAATCCCGCGTATGCCGCGGAAGAAATCCAGCAGCAACTGAAGGATTCCGGTGCCTGCCTGCTGGTCAGCGACAACGCCTGTCTGTCGGTGGCCGTCGAGGCATCTGCGGGTACGGCATCCAGGGAGTTGATCACGCTGTACCCGCATGACGATCATCGCTGTGTGGACGACTTGCTGGGAGACGAGATGGAACAGGTGCCCGTGAACCTTCGGGAACATGCCGTGGTGTTGCCCTATTCATCGGGAACCACCGGCTTGCCCAAGGGAGTCATGCTGAGTCACCACAACCTGATTGCCAATCTGGTGCAGATCAACGCCGCGCTGGGCTACGAGCAGGATGAGAGTGCGCTGGCCGTGTTGCCGTTCTTTCACATCTATGGCATGCAGGTGCTGATGGGCAGTCTGCTGGCAGAAGGCATGACGATCGTGACCATGCCGCGGTTCGACATGGAGCAGACCCTGCAGCTCATCCAGACGCATCGCATCACCCAGTATTTCGCCGTGCCGCCCATCATTCTGGGACTGGCGAAGACGCCGTTGCTCGAGCAATACGATGTCAGCAGTCTGCGCAAGATCTTCTCCGGCGCTGCACCGCTGGGTGGAGAGCTGGCCGAGGTGGCCTCCCGGCGAGTCGGCTGTCCCATTGTTCAGGGCTACGGCATGACCGAGATGAGCCCGGTAAGTCATATCACGCCTGGCTATGACAGCCGCGCCGGTTCCAGTGGGGTCACTGTTGCCAATACCCAGTCGCGTATCGTCGACGCCGATGGAAACGACCTGGGTGTGGATGAGGAAGGTGAACTGTTGGTGAAAGGGCCGCAAGTGATGCTCGGCTATCTGAACAACGACACTGCCACCCGGGAAACCCTCGATGAGGATGGCTGGTTGCACACCGGTGATGTTGCCCGGATTGACAGTGACGGCTACATGACCATCGTGGATCGCGTGAAGGAGCTGATCAAGTACAAGGGCTTTCAGGTGGCACCCGCAGAACTTGAAGCACTGATTGCCACACATGCCGCCGTACTGGATGTCGCGGTCATCGGCGTGCCGGATGAAGAAGCCGGTGAGCTGCCGAAGGCATTCGTGGTGTTGAAACCGGATACGGACGAAGAAAGGCATTCGGACACGGGCGCCGAGGATATCCGGCAGTTCGTCAAACCTCATGTGGCAGGCTACAAGCAGGTTCACGAGGTGGAGTTCGTCGACAGCATCCCGAAGTCGGCCAGTGGCAAGATACTGCGACGCTTGCTGAGAGACGGGTAGCTCCTTGCATTGTTTCCGTTTTCGGTGAAGCCCCTGTGACGGAGAACTAGCCGAAATATAGGGTCTTTACCGTTTCCGGGAGCTGCCTGTGGGCGCAGGATGGAGGTAAGCCTGATGGTGAACGATTCCATGTGAGAAGCACGGTGTCCAGGTCAGTCCGGCGGCATTGCCGCGATTGATGTGGCAGATTCTCGATGCAGGACAAGCGCATTGGCCTGCGGATACCACTTTCACGGGAAAACATGACCTGTCAGTGATGCGCGACAGGTTCTGTTGGCGCAGATGGCAGGGTCTCTCTTTTCAACAGGAGGATGAGACGCTATGTGTACTTTCTTCACGAATACGTACAGGAGAGCTGGGCTCTCTTTCCGAAACCGCTTGCTGTTGTCCGTGCTGTTCGTTTTCAGCGCGGAGGCGACAGCGACGGATCCATCTCCTCCCGGTGAGCTGCGCTACAGCGTGTATTCCAGTACGGCTGCGGAAGTATTCTGGAATCGGGCGACCGATGACGGCATCGTGGTCGAATATGAACTGCAGATCAACGAGGCGGTGATGAGGCTGGATGCCTTGAGCCACTTCCGGGATTCGCTGCAGGAAGGGCAGACCTACGACGTACAGGTGACATCCATCGACAACGAAGGGAATCGATCCTCGCCGGTATCTGTCAGCTTTGTCGGTGGCGAGCGTTCTGTGCCAGATGTCGAATTGCCCGGCGATGATGAGCCGCCGGATACACCCGATCCACTGAGCCCGCTGAATCCGCCGCAGGCTGCTGATTCGAACATTGCCGAGCCAGCAGACCTGTATGTGAGAGACGGCTACGATCCCATCGACGTGATACGTGTGGACCTTCGGACCGCCACCACCGAGGGGGTCTGCACCGCCGACGATCTGTCCGGTTGCACGCTGGACGATGTCATGGAGGATGTCGACAAGAACGATGACCTGACCGTGGATATCGCAGTACATTTTCAGAGCGATGATTTTCCGGATGATGGTCAGATCGCCAATGCCGAATTGCGCATGCGCGGCAGTGGATCCCGGTTCGGTGCGCAGAAATCCCTGCGTATCAAGCTCGATAGCAAGGAGGATCTGTGGCGGGGTGAACGGCATCTGCAGTTGAACAAGCATCCCTTCGAATCCAGCCGCATTCGCAATAAACTGGCCATGGATCTGATGAGTCAGGTGCCCGATCTGCCGAGTATTCGCAGCCAGTTCGTCAATCTCTGGATCGACGATGGTGAAGGCCCCGTGGACTACGGTCTGTTCACTCATGTCGAACGAGGCAGTGATTACTATCTGGCGCAGCGTGGCTGGGGCGATGACGGCAATCTGTACAAGGCCGAGGATTTTCGTTTCGACAGCAGCGACCTCGAGGACATTCGTGTCGATGCAGACGGTGAGCCGTTGAATGACGCCCGCTTCGCAAGCGTGCTGAGTATCGAGAACGGTGACGACCACCGGGCACTCGAATCCATGCTCAGTGCCATGCACGATCCGGACAGAAGCTTCCAGTCGGTACTGGACGAATACTTCGACGACGACAATGTCATGGCCTGGGTCAGCTTCAACATCCTGGTGCATCAGGCAGACATTACCCGACACAACTTCTTTCTCTACAATCCGGCGAATACCCGGAAATTCTATTTCATTCCCTGGGACTACGATGAAGCCATGGGGCTGTGGAGAGATCCGCCCAATGACCTGAAGAACGATTCGCTGCGGCAGCGCGTCGAGTTCGGTTATGCAGTCGCGGCACGCAACAGCTTTCTGGAAAACTTCTACCGCTTGCCGGGCATTCACGAGCGGATCGTGCAGGCAACCGAACAATTGAGACAAACGGTACTGACCGAAGAGGTCATGACCGAAAGAGTCAATGGTTATCTGCAACGGGTAGCGCCGTACCAGAAACGCGAGCCGGACAGTCTTCACAATCCCGACTTCTCGCTCTATCTGTCGGAAAAGCTGATCTCGGCGCCAGGTGAGAATCTGGAAGCATTGCGTACGCGCTTTCGGGTTCTGATGGCGCCGCTACTGCTGGAACCGCAAGCCATGGGCGGTCAATGGCTCTTCAGCTGGAAACCCGCCCATGACGTCACCGCTACTTCAGGCGATATCCACTATCGTCTGCAAGTTGCCACTACCCCCTTGTACGAGGAAGGCGAGATTGTCGTCGATGTGCAGGACATCGCGGATTCAGTCGAGATGGTCAGTCAGCATGTGGATGCTGCCTTGCTGCCCGCCGGCGAGTATTACGCACGAGTCATTGCAACGCCCGAAAACGAGCCGGACAAATACTGGCAGGTCTCCGGCAACAAGCTGCATATCGATCGTTCGACCTACTACGGGTCTCTGCAGTTCAGGGTCCCGTAGACACAGGCCAGGTCACGACTCAGTAGCAGGGGCTGGCGATGGTGTCGAATCCGGGCGCCCGGTTCATCAGATCCTTCCAGTCACCGCTTTCGCTGACGCCTCCCATGTCGTCAGCACAGGCTCTGTCGATCCAGATGCTGCCGAGTTCACCAGAGGCATTGCGGTCTATCCAGCGGTATTCAGTCTTGTCGGTACGAGAAAAGACGAAACCATTCGTCGAGTCATTGCCTGTCGTGCTGTCGGAGGAAGAGGTGGCAGTTGTTGTATTGTTGCAAGGGTAGTCAAGGGTATCGAATGCTGGCGCATGTCTCATCAGGTCACCCCAGTCACCGGTGGCTGTACTGCCCCCCAGAGCAGCCGCGCAGGATTGATCGATCCAGGTGCTGCCCATCTCGCCATTGGCATTGCGCGCGATCCAGCGATACTCGGTCTTGTCACTGCGAGAGAAAACATAACCATCGCTGTTGCCTGACGGGATTTCACTGATTGTGGGTGGTGGTGCAGATACGGGTTCTGTCTGTGCATCCTGAGAGGCGCTGCCGCTGCGGGTCAGTGAAAACTGATCCGGAACGGCACCGTTGATGGCCTTGAAGTAGCAATCGGCTGTCTTGTCTTCGAAGTCGCAGAACAGGGCGCCTGCCTTCGCGCCCTGATCCGCGGTGTAGATGGAGGCGAAATAGTCACCGCCTCGTGCTTGCGAACGCACTTCCCGGCCACCCAGGCCCGAGACGAATGCGAAGGACTGGCCGGGTTGCAGGGCCATTTCACTGCCGGTATGTACCACCGTCTGCTGGCTGAAATCGCTGAGCAGATAGGTACGGGAATAGGCGTGTTCATGGGCCAGCGCTATCATGGCACCGGCATCCAGACAGGCATCATAGGTATCCCACTGACTGGGGCCGTTCTTGCTGCCGGTCTGCATCATGCGGTGTGGCTTGTGCCAACTGCAGATGCGCCAGCGATCGCTGCTGCCGGCAAAGGAGGATCTGATGAAGTCCGCGTAGCCGTCGTCGGCGGAGATACCCGATACCTCGGAGATTCCCGGCGCTACCTGAACCACTTCGACGTTGCCGTACTGGCATTTTGCCTTGACGCCGGTATTGCCCGAGCAGGAAAGTCCGGAAATGCGATCGATCCGCCTCTGTATCAGACGCTGGTAGAGCGGCCACTCGAAGTTTTCATGATTACCCACCAGCGTGAGTACCGGAAAGTCGGATCCCAGATGATTGTTCAGGTGGGCTTCCCAGGTGTTGGCGGTGTTTTCCTTGTAACCCAGATCTCCCTGGATCAGCAGCAGATCAGTGCCTTCACTGGCGATCAGTGACAGCACTGACTCTGCATGTTCGCCAACTCCCTGATCGCCGATGAAGGCCACTTTCAGAGAGGCAGAATGAGCGACGGAGGCAAACAGCAGGGAGGCGGTCAGGGTCATCTGCACGACCGGCGCCAGGATGCGTGATAATGAACTTTTCGAATGTCTCAAGGCGTAGTCCCTGGTTTTTCGCGTAAATCGGCCCGCAAGCTATCAGTCAATTCAAGCGGTTTCAGTTACAGGCTGGTATTGATCGGTTGCAATACGCATACCGGAGGCCGTCGTGGCGCCGTTCGTCCGGAGTGTTACGTGAACCCCTTTGCAACTTTCCCGACTGTTGGCCGGCGGGGCGACAAATAACCTCCTGAAACCTCCAGGGGGATGGATATGACAGTCGGGAAGTGTTTGTCACAACATCTCCGAAAGTGCAGCTTCATTCTGGTCGTCGGTCAGCGAACCGAGGGAAGGGTAACCGGGTAATGTCGCTGTTACCGGAAAACGACATGTTGACATCGGCATGCCTGTTACCCCAACATAGAGTGGTTCTGGTTCCTGCGGCACGCGCCGCAGGCTAAGAGGGAAACCGGTGAAATTCCGGCACTGCCCCCGCAACTGTAAGTGACAAGCCGCAGCCCATGATCCACTGATGTTCGCATCGGGAAGGGGGGCCCAGGCGTTGGAGTCACGAGTCAGGAGACCTGCCAGGCATCGATGAAACCAAGGGCGGAGGGTCCTGGAGTTGCTTGCGCTGCGTACTGCAGCGAAGTTGCGCCATGCCTTCCTTCCGTAACACTTCGGGGACGAAGAGACATGAGCATCACCGTATATTCCAAGCCGGCCTGCGTACAGTGCACGGCAACCACACGCGCTCTGTCGGCCAAGGGGCTGACGTTCACGATTGTCGATCTGACTCAGGATGAAGCCGCGTTCGAACTGGTACAGACGCTTGGCTACCGGCAGGCGCCGGTGGTCGTCGCGGGCGAAAGTCACTGGGGCGGGTTCCGACCGGACATGATCAATACTCTGGCATGACCCCTTGAGCGCGCTGCTCTATTACTCCAGCGCATCAGGCAATACGGAACGCTTCATCGGCAAGTTGAACCTGCTGGCAACTCGATTGCCGCAGGCCCTTGACGCGCCCGTGCCAATCATGGAATCACCGTTCGTGCTCATCTGCCCGACCTTTGCCGATGGCAAGGGCCGCGGAGCGGTACCCGGGCCAGTGATCCGTGCGCTGAACGACAAACGAATCCGTCATCAACTGCGTGGCGTCATCGCATCCGGCAACCGAAGTTTCGGGGCCACTTTCGCGCTGGCCGGTGATGTCATCGCTCGCAAGTGTCAGGTGCCAGTGTTGTATCGATTCGAATTGGCGGGCACATCCACAGATATTCAACTGGTCAGACAGGGACTGAAACGCTTTTGGACACAGCAATACTCGAACGAACGCTGAAGAGTGAGGTACCGCCGCTCGACTACCATGCATTGAATGCGATGCTGAACCTCTATGATGAGGATGGGCGCATTCAGTTCGATGCCGATCGTCAGGCGGCGAGACAATATTTTCTGCAGCACGTCAATCAGAACACCGTGTTCTTCCACTCGTTGAAGGAAAAGCTGGATTATCTGGTGGAGGAAGGCTATTACGAGGCGCAGGTGCTGGCATCCTATTCTCACGATTTTCTGGAGGATATCTGGCAGGCCGCTTTTGCGTTCAGATTCCGCTTTCCGACCTTTCTGGGAGCGTTCAAGTACTACACCTCCTACACCCTGACCACGCGTGACGGCGCTCGCTATCTGGAACGCTATGAAGATCGGGTGGTCATGGTGGCGCTTTCCCTGGCTCGCGGCGATGAGGACTTCGCGCGGCGTCTGCTGGAGGAAATTCTCAGTGGTCGTTTTCAACCGGCAACGCCAACCTTCCTGAACGCCGGCAAGGCGCAGCGAGGGGAGTTGATTTCCTGCTTTCTGCTGCGTCTGGAAGACAATATGGAAAGCATCGGGCGCGGCATCAACTCGGCCCTGCAGCTGTCCAAACGCGGCGGTGGTGTGGCCTTGTTGTTGACCAATATCCGCGAGCAGGGAGCGCCGATCAAGGGCATCGAAAACCAGTCATCCGGGGTCATACCCGTCATGAAGCTGCTGGAAGACAGTTTCTCCTATGCCAATCAACTGGGTGCGAGACAGGGGGCCGGTGCCGTCTATCTGCATGCCCATCACCCGGACATTCTGCGATTTCTGGATACCAAGCGAGAGAACGCCGATGAGAAGATCCGCATCAAGACCCTGTCTCTCGGCGTGGTCATCCCGGACATCACCTTCGAGCTGGCCCGCAAGAACGAGGACATGTATCTGTTCTCGCCACATGATGTGCAGATAGTCCACGGCAAGCCACTGGCCGATATTGCCGTGTCCGAGCATTATCACGACATGGTGAATGACTCGCGGATTCGCAAATCGAAGATCAATGCGCGTCTGCTCTTTCAGACCATTGCCGAGATCCAGTTCGAAAGCGGCTATCCGTACATCCTGTTCGAGGACACGGCCAATCGGGCGAACCCCGTGCAAGGGCGTATCTCCATGTCCAATCTGTGTTCGGAGATTCTGCAGGTGAATGAAGCCTCGACATTCAATGATGACCTGAGTTACCAGCATACCGGCACTGACATCTCCTGCAACCTGGGTAGTCTGAATATCGCAAAGGTCATGGATGGTGGCGAACTGGGACGCAGTGTGGCCACCGCAATACGAGCGCTGAGCGCCGTGTCCGAGATGAGTGCCATCGACAGCGTGCCCTCGGTGCGTCGTGGCAATGATGAGAGTCATGCCATCGGTCTGGGTCAGATGAATCTGCATGGCTATCTGGCTCGAGAACGCATTCACTATGGCAGCGAGGAGGGGCTCGATTTCACCAATATCTATTTCTGCACGGTGTTGTATCACTGCCTTCAGGCATCCCATGCACTGGCTCTGGAGAAGGGGCAGAGTTTTGCCGGGTTCGAGCAGTCCCGCTATGCGGATGGCTCGTTCTTCGATGAATACATCACAGGGAAGTTCGTTCCGGCAACGATGCGTGTGCAGGAACTGTTCGAGCAAGCCGGTATCGCTATACCCGACGCCGAACAATGGCAGTTGTTGAAGACAGCCATCATGCGCGGTGGTCTCTACAACCGAAATCTGCAAGCCGTACCCCCGACCGGATCCATCAGTTACATCAACAATTCCACGTCGTCCATTCATCCGATAACTTCTCGCATCGAGATACGCAAGGAAGGCAAGCTGGGTCGTGTCTATTATCCCGCGCCCTTCATGACCAACGAGAACATGGCGTATTACCGGGACGCCTATGATATCGGCCCGGAAGCCATCATCGATACCTATGCGGCGGCGACTCGCCATGTGGATCAGGGACTGTCACTGACGCTGTTCTTCAAGGACAGCGCGACCACCCGGGATATCAATCGTGCACAGATTCATGCCTGGAAGCAGGGGATCAAGACCATCTACTACATTCGCCTGCGCCAACTGGCCCTGGAAGGGACTGAAGTGCAAGGCTGTGTTTCCTGCTCACTCTGAGACGCCCTGACGATGCAAACAAACAGAACCAACCCGGTGCCGCTGGCCATCAACTGGAACAGACTGGACGATGACAAGGATCTGGAAATCTGGAACCGTCTGACGTCCAACTTCTGGCTGCCGGAGAAAGTGCCGTTATCCAATGATATCCAGAGCTGGACCCGGCTGACTGCCGAGGAGAGGCAGCTGACCATTCGCGTATTCACCGGGCTGACACTGCTGGATACCATTCAGAACACGGTGGGTGCACCAGCCCTGATGCCCGATGCCCTGACGCCTCATGAAGAGGCAGTACTGAGCAATATCGCGTTCATGGAGGCCGTTCATGCGCGCAGCTATTCCTCGGTATTCTCGACCCTGTGTCAGAGCGCAGAGGTTGATGAGGCCTTTCGCTGGTCTGCCGAGAACGAGCATTTGCAGGCCAAGTCGCGCCTGATACTGTCGGAGTACGATGTGGCGGCCAGCCCGCTGCGTCGCAAGATAGCCAGCGTTTTTCTGGAGAGCTTTCTGTTCTACTCCGGCTTCTACCTGCCGATGCACTGGTCGAGCCGGGCCAGATTGACCAACACGGCCGATCTGATTCGCCTGATCATCCGGGATGAAGCGGTACACGGTTATTACATCGGCTACAAGTTTCAGCGCGGACTGGAACTGCTGGATGACAGCGAGCGGGAGCAGCTCAAGGACTTTGCCTTCTCGCTGCTCTTCGATCTGTACGAGATCGAGGTCCGTTATACCGAAAGCCTTTATGACCCTCTGGGCCTGTCGGAGGATGTCAAACACTTCCTGCATTACAACGCCAACAAGGCGCTGCAGAACCTGGGGTACGAGGCCTTGTTTCCGGATGATGTCTGTGCGGTGAGTCCGGCCATCATGGCGTCTCTGTCACCCAATGCCGATGAAAACCACGACTTCTTTTCCGGTTCGGGATCTTCCTACGTCATCGGCAAGGCGGTAGCCACGGAAGACGAAGACTGGGCCTTTTGAGCCTGGCGTCGATGAGACATGAACCCACGACCAGAAATCGTCTTCGGCCGGGCGGCGCGCCGCTCGCGCCATACCGGCGCCTACAGCCGCGTACTCGCTTTTTTCGGGGCGGCGTTCACTGGTTCATGGGTTCAGTGTCGCCACCAGAGTGGCCGCTCGATTACCGGCTTCCACGGCGCCTTCCAGATAACCATTGGAATGGTCTGTCAGGCCAGCGGTTTCCGTGCCTGCCCAGAGTACCCGTTTGTTCCACTCACTGCTCAGGGTGGGGCGCGCATGGCCGTGTGGGATCTGCATGCTGCGATCAAGAGCCGTCGCCGTGAGTCCATCGAAGGCCCAGTCCTGCAGATGTACAGCCACCGGGGTGCTGGCGGCTTCGCCGAACATCCGGACCAGCTGCTCGATAGCGGCCTGCTTCAGAGCGTCGTCTTGCCCCTGCCGTTGTGCAGGTGGTACCGCAACAAAGCCGAACAGGGCATGGGTATCACCGTGACGTGGGGACGCGTCATGAACTTCTCCCAGAGGTCCGAGCTGACTGAAGCCGTCCCCCGACAGGCCGTCGGCCAGCCAGAAGGCTGCATCGTATTCCGCGATGATCTTGCATTGGGCAGCCATCCAGGTGGGTATCCGTTCCAGCACTTGCCCGTCCTTGCTGGGAAGGCCGGGCTGGAAGTGGATGGTATTTGCGGCGACACGAGGCGGCAGCGCCAGAATGACGAGTCTGCCAGACAGCTGGATATCTTCCCCCGCCTGTTCGACACGCAGAGTAATACCATCCCGCGTCTGTTCGATGTGCCTGACCTGCGAGGATGTCTTAATGCGCTCGGCGGGCAATGTGTCAGCGAGTGCCGTGATGAGTCTCTGCATGCCGCCTTCCAGGCGATTTGATCCGGCCATGGAAGCGCCGCCATGACTCTTCTGCAAGGTGCCGTCGGCGTACTCCATGACAGACAAGCCATCGCTGGCTTGTGGGTAGATGCCGTCTTGCAGGCCGAGTTCGCTGATCAGTTCGGCAATCTGGCGCTGGCCTGGCCAGAACCACGATGGCCCCAGATCGATGTGACTGTCGTCAGTGGTCAGTATGCGTCCACCCAGACGATCCCTGGCTTCCAGCAGCCGATACGATATGCCCAGCTGTTGTAGCCGAAAGGCGGCACACAGTCCACTCAGGCCCCCGCCGACGATGATGGCGGGCGCGTCTGTCCGGGTTTGCATTCGGGATGGTCGCTGTCAGTCAATATTGAGGGTTTGGGGGATGATAGCGCAGCGACTTGCGAAATGGGTCGCCGCCTGACGGGCGGCGACTGACCGACATCTTTCAGGTGTCAGCGTGACCTCAGGGCTCGATCTGGCCTCGAACCTCACCACCCGGATTGGTCGGTGTGTGCACGTTGAAGTACATTCCGCCGTTGAGGAACGTGTCAATCTGATCTGCCGTGACAGGCTCTCCGACGATGCTGAACAGACCGGCGTCCTCGGCATCCTGGTTCAGAGTGATGATGACATCTCCGTTCACACCCGCAGCGCCTTCATGGATGTGCCCGGCGTTGGCGGTAGGAGCATCCGAGACAGTGACAAAGGCCGTCGCCGTGCTCTGGTTCTCGTCGAGGGTCACTACGCCAGTGCCTGCCGCTGTGGTGGCCACTGGCGGTACTTCCTGTTCCCCGTTCAGCATCGCGTTGAGCAGGCTGACACCAGAAGGCAATACCTGGGCGCGCAATTCACCACTGGGTACTTCTGCACTGTGCACATTGATATAGGTGCCACCAGCCTGCAGGCTATTCAGCTCTTCTGTGCTCAGTACCGTGTCTTCACCACTGCTGAAATTGCCCACCTCTGCGGCGTCCTGCTCAAGCGCATACAGGACATCGCCGTTGCTTCCAGCGAAACCGCTGTGGATATGAGCGGCTTCGGGGGTCGTCAGGCCGCTGGTAATGACATTGATGATGATGGAGCCAATATCGTCATCAACGGTAATGTACGCTGTGCCGGAGCCATTGGACTCGACGGGCGGGACTTCATTGCTGCCTGAAAGAGCCATCTGCAGAACCGAAATGCCAGAGGGAGCCAGTTGGTCACGGATCTCTCCGGCCGGGAATTCGTCAGAGTGAACGTTCAGGTAGTAGTTGCCCGCCAGCATGGACGTCTGCTGATCCGCCGTCAGCAATGTCGAGTCCGGTACCGAGATGGCATCGCCGTCGACATCGAGTGTGATGATCACATCGCCATTGCTGCCGGCGAAGCCCTCATGAATATGCGCGGCGCTGATGTCGATGCCCGTGGCCATCACGCTGCCCGTGAGAAGACCGGTTTCATCCTGCAACATGAATTCACCCTCTGCAGTCGCATCAGAGCCGGTCGGTGGGATTTCCTGAGTACCGTCAGCGCTGATGGAGAAGGTTGTGCTGTCGAGAAGCACACCATCGGAGTCATCATCACTGCTGCACGCGGCCACAGTGAGCAGCAGCGAGGAGGATAACCATATCTTCCACAGAGGCGCAGTCTGGCGTATGGTCGGTAAGCTTTTCATCAAATAGTCTCTGGCGCCTGCAGAAGGTCGCGGTTGGTGTGGGACCTGTGAAGGTAGCGGTGATTCCATGCCTCAATTTCGATTTTGTAGTATTTACTCGACCACTTGATTTCCGCTGACTCATCACCGATGAGGCTGTGAATGCGTCTTGCGTGGGTGCACGGAACCCGATGCAGGTCAAGATTGTTTTCCGGGTGGTTATCCGCTTCCATGGTGATGCAGGAAACCATGCGGCATCGCTCGATGAATCAGGAAATCTGATGTCCTGCCGCCTCTTCGTCAGTTGTCAGGCTTGCATCAGCACGCCGGATGAGTGAAATTCCTCGAGTAAGCTGTCCACGACGCCTCGGTGGAATGCATCGACATGTTCGTCGGGCTGTTGAGAGGAGACACGATGGTATAACGGGTCCTCAGCGCGAATGTCGCTGCCGGACATCTCCTCCAGCATGGCATGGCCGCAGAAGGGAACATACACTTCCGAATATCCTCCTTCGTGCGCGGCGACCAGCCGGCCGTCAGTGATGGCCATGAGCTGACGGGTCATGAGTTGATACGTCTCGGCTGAACACATCATGCGCGCCAATGGGTCGAACCCAGCAGCGTCGAAACCGCAGGCGATGATGACGACGTCGGCATCGTACTGCAGCAGTTTCGGTACCACGAGCCGCTCCATCACATCCAGGTACGCCTTGTGTCCACACCCGGGAGGCAGGGGAATGTTCATGTTGAAGCCCTGACCCGCACCCTTGCCTGTCGTGTCGGCCTTGCCCGTGTCGTGGGGATAGCAACGATCCTGATGAATGGATATGCTCAGCACATCGTCGCGTTCCAGGAAAATGGCTTCGGTACCATTGCCATGATGTACGTCCCAGTCGACCACAGCGAATCGCTTGCCAAGCCCCTTTGATCTGGCCCGTTCAATGGCAATGGCGATATTGGCCAGCAGGCAGAACCCGTTCGGATAATCCGGCAGGCAGTGATGGCCCGGTGGACGAGACAGGGCGTACGCATTGCGAGCCTCTTCACGCAGTACGCTTTCAAGCGCCTGACAGACCAGTCCGGCTGACAGGCTGGCTATCTCGAAGGCACCGGGACCAAAGGGTGTCCGCAGTCCCAGCTCACCGCCACCGTTGTCCGACATCTGCTTGAATGCATCAAGGTAGCTGGCGGGATGCACCCGCAACAGATCTTCCATGGAGGCTGACGCTGCACTCATCATCGCCAGCTCACCGGAGAGGCCAGTGACATCCATCAGATTCTTCAGACGGCGCTTGGTCTCGGGAGCCTCCGGCAGACCACCTGCAACCATGGGTTGTACCAGGCCGCCTACCGGTGCCAGCAGGGCGTAGTTGCCGCCAGAATGCCAGAAACACTTCTCATCCCAGACAAACGCCGTCTTGTCACCCATTATCGTGCCATCTCGCTCAGCAGTTGGTGCTCGATACTCTAGCCAGAAGCCTTGCTGCTGTCGAGTTTGCAAATCGACCCGCTAGCCGTTGCGATTCAGTCCATACGCCTTGATCTTGCGATACAAGGTCGGACGCGATATGCCAAGCGTGGCAGCGGCCTTCGACAGATTGCCCTTTTCCTTGTCTATCGTGCGCTGAATGGCGATGGCCTCGATTTCGTCCAGATCCATCGTTCTGTTCAACGACATGGACGGCTCGGCATTGGGCAGAAAACCAGCCGATACCGAATGGGTGATCTCTGCGGGCAGGTCGGAAGCGGACACCGTGCTCTTCTGATTCAGCAGGCACAGTCTTTCGATGATATTGCGAAGCTCGCGTACATTGCCGGGCCAGTGATATTGATGAAGCGCTTGAATGCTGCCAGCGTCGAACGTCAATACTTCACGCGCGAACTTTCTGGAGAATTTGCGGTTGAAGTAATCGACCAGCTGATCCAGGTCCTGGCCGCGTTCACGCAGCGGTGGAATGTTGATGTTGATGGTTCCGATACGATAGAAAAGGTCCTGCCGGAATCGGCCATTGACGATATCTTCGCGGATATTGCGACTGGTCATCGCGATATGCTGCACGTCAACCGGGCGTCGTATATCACAGCCGACACGGTAGATTGCCCGCTGTTCCAGGGTTCGCAGCAGATAGGTCTGCAGTTCGAGTGGCATATCGCCCACTTCATCGAGACAGAGCACACCACCGTTGGCCTTCTCGAATTTGCCCAGTTTGTCCTCTCGCGAAGAACCGGCGAGTGAATCCGCGGCATGACCGAACAACTCGCTTCTGATCGAATCCGACGACAAGGTTGCGCAATTGACGACCACGTAGGGAATGGTCTGTTCGGAAAGGTGACTGTGTATCAGGCGAGCAAACATCTCCTTGCCGACACCCGTCTCGCCCTGAATGAGTACCGGCACTTTCATTTCGGCAGCACGGTAGGCGAACTCGACAGCCTCCTGCATGGCAGGACACTCGCCGACGATTCTGACATCGTCTTCGGGAATACCCGCACGTGGCTTGATGGCGATTCCGGCCGAGCTGACACGCAGTGACTGTGATGCTGGCTGGTTGTGAAATATCAGAGCGACTCCCTGGGTCTCTCCGCCCGCCTTGATCAGGTCGATATCCTTGGTTGGCAGGGTCGGCGGCAAGGCGGCCTCCAGTTCACGCACCGACATGTCGGGATAGAGGTCCAGCAGCTGTGTGCCGGTATCGAATCGGCCAAAGCCGTCCAGTTCCAGCTGTTCGGTGTTGCGGCTGAAGACAACCTTGCCGGCGCTGTTGAGCAGAACGATGACGCTGTTGCTGTCATGGCGTCTCGGGTTGCCGATGAACTCTTCCAGCAGGGTGGTATGTTCTTCGCGTTGTCGCTGCGCCAGATACAGTTCGATTTCTCTGGCGGTGGACACCACCAGAGCCACATTGTGGGGTTGATGAATGCTGGAAGGACCTGACAGGTCAATGACGCCAATGACGGATCGGTCCAGCGCATCGATGATGGGGACGCCGACGCAGGTCCAGGATTTTATCCCCTGGCAGAAGTGCTCCGACGCATGTACGTATGTGGGTTTGCCAGTGCGCAGGGCGGTGCCGATACCATTGGTTCCGATGACCTGTTCATCCCAGACGCCACCGACCTCCAGATGAATTTCCCGTCCCAGGTCCAGAGTGTGTGAATCGCCGATGACATCGATCACCGTGCCATCCCTGTCAGTCAGTATCAGAATGGCGCCGGTGCCAGACAGGTGGGGTGCCAGTCGTTCGAAGGCCGCACGTGCTGCTTCGCACAGGTGCCGGTTCTGCCTTCTCAGTCGATGAACATTGTTCTCATCGACTGTCCGGGGCGTGGCCTCTGCCAGTGCGCTGACACCGGAACTTGAGCATCGGGTCCAGCTTGCCAGAATCTCGGTGCGGACCGTTTTTTCGAGTTCCGCGCCCACAAGTCCCCCTTCCACGAAACTCTCCCATGCACGCATGGTGTCGTAGTGGCGATACTCAGCTTCCTTGCCGGTTGAAGCAGCCTGTTGCTTCTGAGCGCTGGAATAGCTTGTGCGCATTTTTCTGATGCCTTCGTAAGAAGTTGTCACCGGTAGTGGGCCTGATACTCATTGAAAACACGATATGTGCGGGTTTACAGATCGAGTCTGCTACCGATCACCTGAATGAACTTGTCCTGGATGTCCTCGGATTCGATGACAACACCGTCCAGATCGGCGAGTTTCTGTTCGGTTGCGTCGTCAACGGTTGCAAAGAAACCGTTATCGCGGGTTGCCAGTGCAAAGTATTTCTGCGCACCCTGTACCCGCAGTGCGCCGAGATATTGCAACTGCTTGCCTGAGCGTACATCCATCACGATCACCCGGTTGTTCATGCTGATGCGCACTCTGGGTTCCGCTTCGATTTCCTTGCGCGCTGCGCCGACAATATGCAGGTTCGACTGCAGAGGTTCGGGCGCCTTGTTTGCCTCGGCAAGTGTCTTGCGGGAGCGTGAATAACCACCGCTGCTGATCTGGTCGGCCAGACGGCTGATCGTGGGCCAATTGTTGTTGATGGCTCGTCGGGCTTCGATATCCTCGCGCCGCGGTCCCGATTTTCTGGAGATGATGTCGACCATGAAAGTTGTCCTGTGGTTCAGCCTCCTAAGATGCAGGGGCTGGTCTGAACTTGGGGTGTGGACAAGCAGGACCACCCATCGCAAAGCGCGAAATTCAGGTTATCTCACTTGTTACGCAAAGTAAATAGAGTTGTGCACGATGTGACGAGCTGCAGCAATGCACGAACCTCACTGACGCCTGATCACATCCTCGTCCCGAACAATCGACCGAATCCACGAACCGAGGACATCCCCCGACAATCAGATGCCCGCAGTTCGTGAACAGGGCGGCGTATTGCTCAAGAAGCTGTTCGAGCCATTGCCTCGTTCTGCGGTTCGGTTTGCTGATTCTGCGCGATCCACTGGGCGGCCATCACCAGGGCACCCATTGCGAAATCCTTGCCGTGCGCCTGGATCATGTCTTCCGAAATGCGCGAGATCTCGGTGAAATACTTGTCCTTGCTGATTTCTTCCTCGGATAGTGTGTTGCTCATTGTTCTCTCCTGTGTGGTGGTGAAGTCTGGTCTACTTGAACAGTTTGTCGGGAAAGGTCACGACCGCGGCTTTTCCTGACTGGAATCCGATACTCAGATGCTCACCGGTATCGGACCAGGCCAGCTGGCTGACTGCAGTGCCTGCTTCCTTGTGCACCATCATTTCCTGAGTACTGCCGATGCTGGTAATGGTGACGAGGCCATCGGGATAACCGACGGCCACGAGACTGCGAAGAGGGTGGCTTGCAACCGTATTGATGACCACCATGCCCGGTTTGCCGGTACTCAGCGGTGTACCAGGCTGATCGTCATGAGGCAGATCGTCCGTTGACCACCCGGCTACACGAAAAGCACCAGAGGTGACCAGCGCGCCTGCTGCATCATTGAAAGCGGCGACTCGGACCTCGCCCGGATAGCCGTCTACCTGCTGGACATTGCCGGTATCGACATCGACGATCCAGAAAGCGTGCTTGCTGGCGGTGCACGCCAGATGGCTGTCCGACTTGTCCCAGGTGATCTGCGTCGCTGAGTCGATCCCCGTGATCTGGCGCATGGGAACACTGGAATTGTTCACGTCGATCAGTGCCAGAGTGTCCTCTCCCCAGGCAGCCAGCCAGTTGCCGGTGTTGCTGAAGGCCATGCAGCTGATATGTCGATCAAGGTCGATTTCAGCCAGAACTTCCATGTTGCTGGTCCTGTAGATACTGATAGCTGACGTGCCGGCAATCGCCAGCAGATCGCCAGACAGGCTACTGCATAGCGAGCAGATCGCCCCAACGGTTTGCAGGGCTTGTTCGATGCATTGACCCTGTGCAGTAACCCGGTGAGCTGTGCCATTGATGTCGACAGCCAGAAAACCCTGTTCAGTGAATCGCACGACCGGCAGGGCCGGGTTTGCTTTCACAGGAAGCGTTCTGGCTTCCGGCACCGGATTCTTGCGGGGGCGAATGGTTGTGCGCCCGGTGTCGGCCTCGATGCGGGTTCTGCTTCTGGGGCTCTCCGAGTCCTTGTTGCTGGCCAATGCCAGTCTGCCCGAGTGCAATCGGTAGATGACAGCGGTGCCTGACTGGTTGAATGCGGTCTGAGCGACGTCTTCTCCCAGGGTCCAGGCTCTTGCGAGAAGTTCGAATAGTGACGTTCCAGGGGATCGGTTGCCTGCCATCTCATGCCTCCTTGTTGTTGTTTGATTCGATTTGTCTGTCTATTACCGCAAGTCTGGCTTCGAGAGAGTCGATGGCTGCCTGACTGCTGGCCATGTTGTCGTCTGCCTCTTGCCGGGCGAGCTGTGACCCTGCTGAGCTGTCTCGCTTCAGAAGCAGCACATCGATACCGCTGCTCTTCTGCAACAGGCGCATATGATTGGCGGTCGCCTCGGACAGGCTGCTTACCAGTTCGATTCGCTGCATGAGCAGATTCTTCAAATCATCCGGTCTATCAGACATGGCTTCAATTCCCCGCTGTATTCCGACACCCTTGCGGATTGTCGTTCGATGCAGAATGACCACCGAGTGGGCGATCGGTCTGTCAGCTGCCATTCCACCATGGTGCTGCCAACCCCGTAAATGAGCTATCGCCAGGAAGCACGAAGACTGTTGCTGGCGCTCGTCAGATCATGGTGGGCTGCCTGCCAGTAGAAGCCTGCCGTGAGACGGCTTCGTTCATGTCGGAACGTTCTGGGCACGATGCATGACGTGCTGTTTTTCCGGAGCCTGGCGGACAAGTCCTGTGATGGCTTTTGCCAGAGACTATACGAATCCGAATCGTTCGTGAAGTGGCAAATGCAGATTTTCCGAAATCCGGATGCTCTGCCAGCAATGCAACCATGTCATGAACGGACCTGTGGGTGGGTAGCGGCGACATGCATGTCGCAATGAAAGGGACAGGCTTGTGAAAAGGAGTGTCTGGCAGGCGAGGAAATGCTGCCAGAAGGCATTCGAGTCGTGAAAATACGCGGGTTTCGTGGTTTTGTTCATACATTGACATTCTGTAATGTTTTTCCGTGTTCGATGCTGAAGCGTTTATAATGCATCTATGGCACCTGAAATGTGTTACACGGTGAATCGCTCCATCTGAAAACTGTTTCAGAAAGAATCACGCTGTAACGTTTCGTTACACATGCTGCTACACACGTCTTACAGCGTACGGAAATGGCTCCGTCAGGCCGGCTGATCTGCCCCGGGAATGCTCGTTGCGCAATGACTGTTTCCCCAATATTGTGAGTGTCGTGAACTGAGCGACAAGATCATCGCCCCCTGCTTATGTCGATGAACAGCGCGTACTTCAGGTCGCATGACACGGCAGCAAACGCTGCTTCCATCAACCCTGCTTTAACGGACTCAGCAGAAGGAGAGAGATGCCTTATGGCGATCACGCTAAACAAGATTACGTCCCAACGGGGTATATCCGTTGGCGAGGCGACCAGGAAAATTGCAGATCTGGGTTGGAATCCGACCTACGTCCAGGAAGCCAGTACCTACCCGACCGATTACAAGATCACGAAGGCACCGCGTGATCCGATGAAGCAGGTCCTCCGTTCCTATTTCCCGATGGAAGAGGAGAAGGACAACCGGGTCTATGGTGCCCTGGATGCAGCGCTGCGAGGCGACATGTTCCGCAACGTGGAGCCACGCTGGATCGAGTGGATGAAGTTGTTTCTGGCGATCATCCCCTTTCCGGAAATCTCGGCTGCCCGCTCCATGGCAATGGTGGCACGTCTGGCCCCCGGAGAAGAGTTGCGTACCGGTTTCACCATGCAGATGGTGGATGAGTTTCGCCACTCCACCATTCAGATGAATCTGAAGAAGTGGTACATGGAGAACTACATTGACCCGGCCGGATTCGATATCACCGAAGAGGCGTTCGGCAAGTGCTACGCCACAACCATCGGTCGGCAGTTCGGAGAAGGCTTCATCACGGGTGACACCATGACGGCAGCCTGCATGTATCTGACCGTGGTGGCAGAAACCGCGTTTACCAATACCTTGTTTGTGGCCATGCCATCGGAAGCTGCGCGTAATGGTGACTATGCACTGCCGACGGTATTCCTGTCGGTACAGTCAGACGAGAGTCGCCATATCGGCAACGGTCACTCACTGCTGATGGCTGCATTGAAAGAGCCCGACAACCACCTGCTGCTCGAGCGTGATCTACGTTATGCCTTCTGGCAGAACCACGCCATTGTCGATGCAGCGGTGGGTACCTTCATCGAGTACGGCACGACCAATCGTGACAAGAACAAGGAATCCTATGCCGAGATGTGGCATCGATGGATATTCGAAGACTACTACCGCACGTACATGCTGCCACTCGAGAAATACGGGGTGAAGGTACACCACGATGATGTCCAGGAAGCCTGGAAGCGAATTGTCGAGAAGCGCTATGTGCACAAGGTGGCACAGTTCTTCTCGGTGGGTTGGCCGGTGAATTTCTGGAGAATCGAAGCCCAGACCGACAAGGACTTCGAATGGTTCGAGCACAAGTACCCGGGTTGGTATGCGGAGTTCGGAGAGTACTGGAAGTGGTACGAGAAACTGAGTGTGCCTGGCGAGAAGATTCTGATCTTCAATGAGGAGGTCGGCTATGAGTATCCGCACCGTTGCTGGTCATGTCTGGTGCCCTGTCTGATTCGGGAAGACATGGTGGTTGATACGATTGACGGTGAATTGCATACCTTCGCTCACGAACTGGATCGCTGGACAGCCGTAGAGGCATTCGCTGACGAGTACCAGGGCCGGCCGACGCCTGCCATGGGCAAGTTCTCCGGCAAGCGAGAATGGGAAACACTCTACGACGGCTGGGATCTGGCAGACACCATCAAGGATCTCAACTTCGTTCGTGAAGATGGCAAGACGCTGGTTCCGCAGCCGCATCTGCGCTTTGATGACAAGGACATGTGGACTCTGGATCACGTCAGAGGTCATACGATGGCGTCACCGCTGAAGGCGCTGCGAGCCATGAGCGAGGAGGATCGTGCTGCTCATATCGAGAATTATCGCGCCGGGTTCACGATCAACCCCTGTCACTGACACGGCGTTGCCTGCAGGCAATGAGCAGAGGTGTTCGTGACCTCTGTTCATTGCGCAGCCCCATCGCTGTCGACAGCCACCGCAGAGTCCTTGTTTTCAGGAGTTTCTACACATGAGTGAAGTCTATAACGTCAGGTTGGAGCCAGTCGGCCTGGAGTTCGAGGTTAAGGAAGATGAAACGATACTCGATGCCGCCTTTCGTCAGGGCATAGCCCTGCCTCACGGCTGCAAGGAAGGGCAATGCTCTGCCTGCAAATGCATACAGCTGGACGGCGAGACGGAGCTTCTCAAGTACTCCACCTTCGCACTGAATGATTTCGAGCGAGAGAGTGGCCACATCCTGATGTGTTGTGCCAAGGCCTACAGCGATGTTGAAATCGAACTGCTCAACTTCGATGAAGAGGCCTTGTCGAAGTCGATCCCGGTCAAGCAGTACGAAGGCCGGATTGTCGATTTCAGATCACTGTCGCATGATATTCGAGGTGTCGAGATAGAGATCGACGCACCGATGAAATTCTGGGCCGGACAGTACGTCGACATTACCGTCTCGACCGCCGACGGAGACACGATCACGCGCTCCTTCTCGATGGCCAATTCTCCCAGTGAGGGACAGAAGCTGTCATTCATCATCAAGAAGTATCCGGACGGGCGCTTCTCCAATGAGCTGGATGAAGGCGGTATCAGTGTCGGTGCCTCGGTCAGCATATCCGGACCATTCGGCATGTGCTTCAGGCGAGAGGAGCGTGAGGGGCCGGTGATTCTGGTTGGTGCCGGGTCCGGGATGTCACCGGTCTGGTCCATTCTCAACGACCAGCTCGGTAGCGGTGAAGAGCGCAGGATTCTGTTCTTCTATGGAGCTCGTACCGAAGATGATCTCATCATGCTCGACGAGATCAAGCGTATTACCGATGAATACCCACTGGTTGAATTCATTCCGGTACTCAGTCACGCGGATGAAGGTTCGGCCTGGGACGGTGAACGCGGCTTTGTTCATGAGTGCGTGGCCCGCCGCCTGGAAGAGCTGAATGTGCAGGGAGAAGGGGATGTCTATGCCTGCGGACCACCACCCATGATCGAAGCGCTGACACCAGTGCTGTTCATGAACGATTTCGAAACCGATCGAATCTTCTTTGACAAGTTCACACCGACATCGGGTTCCTCGTCGGTTCACTAGAAAACACGTGTTTGTTCCTGACCTGGGTCATCTGGCAGGACGCCGGATCCTCGGCAGCGCAAGACCGCCCCTGCTGTGGAATTGCGTTCGTGGAGAGCCTGCTGATGAAGCGTCGATCTGCATACGGCTCAGGTTGGTCACCTTAAACAATACCCAGTGGAGAAAATCATGGTAGCTACATCCAGTTCAGTCGGTTCGGGAGCCGCCGGTGCCGCGAAGTTTGTCGGTTCGGGCAGCCGCAAATACAACTACTTCGAACCAAGGGGAAAGCGCGCGACACACTACGAAGATGTGACGGTGGATGTTCAACCTGACCCGGACCGCTATCTGATCCAGAACTGGATCATCGAGTTCGAAGGCGGAAAGGGTGGTGGTGCCTACCGCAAGGAGGATACGGCAGCCAGAAGTTCCAACTGGCATGAATATCGCGCTCCCGATCAGGAATGGGAACGAACCCATTACCAGCGTCAGGCGAAGATCGAGACGATGGTGCAGGGAGTGGTCAGCAATGCCCGAAAGGCCGGTGCCCACAAGGCCTTTGACAGGAGCTGGAACAAGATTCTGCAAGTGCATATGGGGGCCTGGAAACATGCCGAGTTCGGGCTGGGTACTTCTCTGATGCAGGCGCAGCGTTACGGCTACACGCAGATGATCAACAATGCCACTCTGACCAATTCATCGTACAAATTGCGCCTGTCGCAGGACATCACCCTGTACCTGGCGGAAATCGGCATGGATATCGAAGGCTGGGATGATGAACTGGGCAAGAAGAGTTGGCTTGAAGATCCTATCTGGCAGGGCACTCGAGAGGCCGTCGAATCCATCATGGGGGCGGAGGACTACCTGGAGCAGTACTTTGCCATCAACATCATCTTCGAACCACTGGTGGGGGAGCTGTTCAGATCCGGCTTCCTGATGCAGGCCGCTGCGGCAAACAATGATTTTCTGACACCGGCAGTCATCTCGGCCGCCGAGGCGGATTACGAGCGCAATCTGGCCAATACCATCGATCTCATGTTCGTACTGATCAACGATGAAAAGCATGCCGAGCACAACAAGGCAGTCTTTCAATCCTGGGTCGACAAGCATTCTGCGCTGGCAGAGAAGGCTGCGGACAATCTGCAACCGATCTGGTCTCAGGCACATTCCAAACCTGTTTCATTCCAGGACGTCAAGGCCATCTCGCATGAACGCCTCGATCAGATTCTGAACGAACTCGGCCTCAGCCGCTAAATCCACGGAGTATTCCCATGTCAGAGACAGCGCGTAATTCGACAAACCAGAATGTCTTCAAGTCGATGAAGGACATCAAGTTTGATCAGACGATTTCGCATCAATGCGGTGTGACCATGAATGACTCGGTGGAGGCTCGTGCCATTGCCGAATTCATGGATGAAGATCCGAATGTCACCATCACCCATAACCCGGCGACGATTCGTGTTGATGGAGAGGGCAAGCTGGTGTTCAAGATGGATGAGATCAGCGAATTCCTCGGTCGGGAGATGACCGCAGAAACCTTCGAAGTCAACACCTCCACGCATTATGGGCGCATGGTGAGAGTGGATGAGAACACCATCATTCTCTACGGCAACATGGAGGACATGTTCGAGTACATCGAATGACTCTCAGTGCTGCACCGAGTCGAGGACACAACCCACAGGGTTGAAGACAGGAGTCGGACCTTTCGTGCATAAGGCAAGTCCGGAATACTTCCCCGGCGGGGAAGATTCCGAATCCCGCCGGGCGGAAGGTCCGTACTGCCCGCAGACTTCGAGGGCGTCCGGGTCGGTGCCGACCACTCACCCGGAAATTGCCCGATCGTTCCAGAACCTTCAAGGATTATAGAATTGTATGGCAAAGTTACTTCTTCACGGCTCCGACGCACGGCGTGCACTTGCAAAAGGGGTAGCGCAACTGGCAGCGTCAGTCGAGCCGACACTGGGGCCCAAGGGGCTCAATGCCATGGTGGATCGTCCCATAGGGACACCCGTGATCACCCGTGACGGCGTCTCCATCGCTGCAGAAATCGAACTGTCTGACAGGTTCGAGAACATGGGGGCACAGGTCGTCAGAGAGGTCTCCATGCAGACCAATGAAGTGGCTGGCGATGGCACGACCACGGCCATGGTTCTGGCCAATGCACTGATACAGAAAGGTGTGCTTGTTGCCGACGGCAGCGTCAGACCGGTGGATCTGTGCAAAGGTATCGATATTGCGGTCAAGCTGGTCGTTGGCGAACTGGCGGGAACCGCTCGAGCCTGTGACGACAACCCGGACTACCTGAGTGCGGTGGCAAGGGTCGCGGCAACCGATCCGGATCTGGGTGCTCTGGTTGCCGAGGCCTATCGACAGGTGGGCCGGGAGGGGGTCATCAGTGCCGATTACTCCGTGACGGTGGATACCACACTGGATGTGGTTGAAGGGATGTCCTTTGACCGGGGCTATCTGTCTCATCACATGGTGACGGATGAAGAGAAGATGGAAGCGGTGCTGGAGAACCCCCTGATTCTCATGACCAATCACAAGATACTGGATCCCGATGATCTGTACAGGGCCAGGGAAATCGCTCACCAGGAAGGTCGGCCGCTGCTGATCATCGCCGAGGAGATAGCGCCCTCGGTGATCGTCTCCCTGATGGACAATGGCGGTGCAGGAAAATACCTGGTCATTCATCCGCCGGAATACGGCCACTGGCGTACTGCCATGATGGATGACCTTGCGATACTGACGGGTGGCGAGGTCATCGCCAGAGACCTCGGCAGGAAGGTCGGCGATGTCACACTGGCGCAACTCGGTGGCGCGGACCGAGTTATCGCAAGTTCCTCGTTTACCAGCATTGTCAGAGGCAATGGTGATGCCTCGAGCATCAAGGCACGGCGTGCGCAGGTCCAGCGCCAGCACGATGCAGCACCACCGAATATCGATCAGGACAAGTTGCGCGAGCGGTTGTCCAGGTTGTCAGGTGGCATGGCCGTCATCAGCGTTGGCGGATTCACACCGGTAGAACAGAAGCGCAAGATCCAACTGATCGAGGATTCGCTATGCGCGGTTCAGGCCGCTGCCGAGGATGGTGTGGTGGCAGGAGGTGGAACGGCTCTGGCACAGATTGGTGGCGTGCTGAAAGATGCTCTGTCGAGCCATACGGGTGATGTACGAACCGGCATCGATCTGTTGCATTCCGTCCTGACGCGTCCACTCGAAAGAATTGCCTTCAATGCCGGAGCCGATTCTGAATCGGTGATGGCCGAAGTGGCAAACGCAGCATCGGGGCAGGGATACGATGCAAGCACAGGTGAATTCGTCGATATGTTTGCTGCCGGCATCATCGACCCGGTCAGAGTGACCAGCAGCGCTCTTCTCAATGCGGCCTCGGTAGCCACTCTGATACTGACCACCGAGACACTGATTGCTGATCTTGAGGAAGGTGAGGCCGATCCCACGGCGGGGCCAGCGCTGGGTGGCGGAGCGGAGTTGCTGGGCCGTCCCTGAGTAGGGCTGGCTGACTCCATCAGGCGCGCAGGCCAGTCGGTACTGCGCAGAATGCAAGTGCGGACGGGAGACTGTCCGTTCAACAGAGACTATTCATGGCAAAGGCAATTCATTCCATGATTCGCGTGCTGGATGAGCAGCGATCACTGGACTTCTATTCGCAGGCATTCGGTCTGACGGTTTTCGACAGGCTGGACTTTGACACCTTCACATTGGTATATCTGAGAAGTGAGGAGACCGATTTCGAACTCGAACTGACCGTGAACAAGGGGCAGAAAGTGCCATATGAATTGGGCAATGGTTATGGTCATCTGGCTGTCAGCGTGGATGATCTGGATGCCGAGCACGCGCGCCTGAAGAGCCTGGACATGACGCCTCGGGACATCGTTGACTTCGATCATGAAGGTGCACTATTGGCCCGGTTCTTCTTCATCAAGGATCCCGATGGCTATGACATCGAAGTCCTGCAGCGTCATGGTCGTTTCAAGTAGAGCGCAATACCGATAACAACAGGAGGAGTGAAGATGGTGGGTATACCTGATAGTCAGACCATGCAGTTTGTCCGTGTAAACGCCCCAACGGCCGGAAAGATGACACGCCGACAGCTGCTGAAGAGAGGATTGGGCATCAGCGGCAGCCTGATGCTGGGTAATGGTTTTCTTGCCGCCAGTAATGCGGCCTGGGCGCTGGAAACCAAGGCCTTGTCACCCGAGGTGATGGCAACGTTGGTGCAGATGGCAAGAGATATCTATCCGCACGACCGGTTCGGCGACGAGCTCTACGCGGTCGCGGTGAAGGGGCATGATGCCAGGGCGGCGGAAGATGCAGACTACAAGGCCTTGATCGAATCCGGAATCGCCGGACTGAATGAAATGGCCAGATCCGGTGGACATGAATCGTATGTGGGCGTTGGTTGGGAAAAGGACCGAGTAGCCATTCTGGAAGCCATGGAGGGAGAGGCCTTCTTTCAGAATATCCGGGGCGGACTTGTAGTGAGTCTGTACAACCAGCCGGAAGTCTGGTCGATTCTGGGCTATGAAGGATCTTCGTTTGAAAAGGGAGGTTATCTGGCGCGTGGCTTTGATGATGTGAACTGGCTGTGAAGGCGGCGGACGCCGGACAGAACTTTTCACTGACATGCAACGGGTCCAGCGAAACGCAACCCGATACTCCAACCTGACCTAGAGAACACAGAACATGACAGCTCCATATGATCTAGATGATGACAGTGTTGTCGTCATTATTGGTACGGGTGCCGGTGGCGGTACCCTGGCAAACGAACTGGCACAGAAAGGAATCGATGTTGTTGCCCTGGAGGCCGGGGCACGACACCTGCCGGCAGATTACATCAACGATGAGTGGGCAAGCTTCGGGCAACTGGCCTGGACCGATATGCGCACTACCTCCGGAAGTTGGCGAGTCTCCAGGGATTTTGCCAATCTGCCGGCCTGGATCGTGAAGGCGGTGGGCGGCTCCACCGTGCACTGGGCAGGCGCGTCCCTGCGCATTCAGGATCACGAATTCAGAGCGAAAACGGAATACGGTGATGTCGCTGGCGCCAATCTGCTTGACTGGCCGGTCACCCTGCAAGAGCTCGAGCCCTACTATGCCAAGGCCGAAGACAAGATGGGGGTGACGCGAACCAACGATATTCCCGGGTTGCCCGGCAACAACAATTTCAAGGTGATGAAAGCCGGTGCGGACAAACTGGGCTACAAGGAATGTCACTCAGGGCGCATGGCCATCAATTCCGAGCCGCGCGATGATCGTGCCGCCTGCCGCCAGTTGGGATTCTGCTTCCAGGGCTGCAAGATGGGAGCCAAGTGGTCAACCGCCTACACCGAGATTCCCAAGGGGGAAGCAACGGGCAAACTGGAAGTGCGAGAGCAGGCGCATGTCCTGAAAATCGAACACGATGACAACGGCAAGGTCAGTGGTGTGCTGTACCAGGATGCCGATGGTAATCAGCAATTGCAGAAGGCAAGGGTCGTCTGTGTGGCGGGCAATTCGATAGAAAGCCCGAGATTGCTGCTCAATTCCGCATCATCCATGTTTCCGGATGGCCTGGCGAATTCCTCTGGTCAGGTCGGCAAGAACTACATGCGTCACATGACAGGTTCGGTCTATGCCGTGTTCGACAAACCCGTCCACATGTATCGTGGAACCACCATGGCAGGGATCATCTCCGACGAGGCTCGACTTGATCCCAGCCGCGGGTTTGTCGGCGGTTTCGAGATGGAAACGCTCTCTCTGGGTGTGCCGTTCATGGCCGCCTTCCTGAATCCGGGTGCCTGGGGACGGGAATTCACCGCCGCCATGGATAGTTACGAGAACATGGCGGGCATGTGGCTGGTTGGTGAAGACATGCCGCAGGAGAGCAATGCGGTGACCCTGTCGGATACCAAGGATCAGTTCGGCATGCCGGTGGCCAATGTCAATTTCGACGACCATCCGAACGATATTGCGATGCGTGACTATGCCTACAGGAAGGGGATGGAACTGTACGATTCCGTCGGCGCCACGCAAACCTACCCCACACCTCCGTATCCATCCACGCATAATCTCGGGACCAACCGCATGAGCGCCGATCCTGCCCTTGGTGTGGTCAACAAGTTCGGTCAGTCACACGACATCGATAATCTGTTTGTGTCAGATGGCAGTCAGTTCACCACAGGGGCTGCGGAAAATCCGACACTGACGATCGTCAGCCTGGCGATTCGGCAGGCGGATTACATTGCCGAAGCGATGAAGTCAAAATCGATCTGATGCGCTGACGAGATACCGCAGAAACCTGCCGGCAGCGGCCATGTGCCGTTTGCCGGTGGGGCGAAGGAAGTCGTGCTACCAGCGTGCCGATGTCGTGTCGGTGTGATGCCGATCAGCGGTCATGATGTGACTGCGCTGTGCTCGACGAGTGTTCTGCCTCTTTCAGGCCGCATCGAAGTCGGCCGCGATACGCATGTCTCTGAGCGGTCTGACAAGCTCTATCGAACGTTGGTAATTGACGTGTTGCTTGAACGCTGTCAGCTGCGCATCCGATTCGAATTCGCCATACACCACGAAATCCGGTTTGCTCTGGGAAATCGGATCCTCTCGTGTATTCACGCCGACTTCGAAATGCAGGCAATCGGGAATTTCCTTCAGCAGTGAAAGTCCGTCGTATATTGCCTGCAAGTCTTCCTTGCGTTTGGCGGTGAAGAAAACGATATGCCTGATCATGGAGTTTGCCTTTGGTACCACGGTGAAAGCCTGCTGCTCAGGAGAGGATCCTGACTGCGCGCAGTTTACCAGTGGCTTGCCTGCAATTGAGGATTCCCGCGATTCGACTCAGGCGGCCTTTTGCTCGTTTTCGCTATCGTTGTCCAGTGGTTCTGGTCGTCCCAGCAGAAATCCCTGCAACTCATCGCAGCCGAGTTCACGCAGCGCGTTTCGTTGCTGTTCTGTTTCCACGCCTTCCGCATTGACTCGCATGCCCAGCGAGTGAGCCAGCGTGATGATTGATGCGACGACCAGTGAGACCTTGCCTTCGCTTTCCAATTCGTTGACGAAGGCTCTG
Source organism: Granulosicoccus sp. 3-233 (assembly GCF_052681095.1). Classification (NCBI taxonomy): domain Bacteria; kingdom Pseudomonadati; phylum Pseudomonadota; class Gammaproteobacteria; order Chromatiales; family Granulosicoccaceae; genus Granulosicoccus; species Granulosicoccus sp. 3-233. The sequence continues at coordinate 103,070 of NZ_JBQYLE010000007.1, read as the reverse complement.
TCGATCTTGACCTTGTTGAACGGAAATCGCCACAGATAGGAAAGGCTGGAGTAACCCGTACCGAAATCGTCCATGGCAATCCGTACGCCCAGTCCGGACAGCCGGTTGAGGCTGTCGAGCACCTTCTCCGGGTCACTGATCAGCAGTGATTCAGTGATTTCCAGTTCGAGTCGTTGCGGGGCCAGACCCGTCGATGAAAGGGCATTTTCCACGATACCAACGACATCCGCGGTGTCTGCGTGGAACTGTGCAGCGGAGAGGTTGACTGCAACGCGGGCATGATCGTTCCACTGGGCCGCATCACGGCAGGCCTGCTTGATGGCCCAGGTGCCCAGCGCGACGATTTCTCCACACTCTTCTGCCAGAGGGATGAACACCGATGGCGGGACGTTGCCACGAACCGGGTGATGCCAGCGCATCAGGGCCTCGTAACCAACAGCCCGATCACTGCCGGATGCATCGAACAATGGTTGGTAATGCAAGCTGAGTGCTTCATCGGCAAGCGCAGTGCGGAGGTCGATGCTCAGCAGGCGACGTTCCTCGAGCTCCTGATCCAGTGTTTCGTCATAGAAGCTGAAGCGCCCGCGCCCGGATGTCTTGGACCGATACATCGCCAGATCGGCCTTGTGCAACAGGTCGCTGATTTCAGTGGCGTCGATACCGAAACAGGCGGCACCGACACTGGCACCGCAGGGAACTCTGTTGCCTGCGACATCCATGGGGCGGGACAGCGCCTTGACAATGCGACGTCCGTGGGCTTCTACATCTCGAGGGCTGTTCAGAGCGGCCTGCAGGATGGCGAATTCGTCACCGCCGAGCCTTGCCAGGACATCCCCCGGTCGGTGCAGGGCGGTCAGCCTGGATGCCACACCGCGCAATACTTCGTCGCCAGCCGAATGCCCCAGCGTATCGTTGATCTCCTTGAATCGATCGAGATCGATGCAGTGGATGGCAAAGCCTTCCCCTGATACCTCTGCGGCCCGCGCAGTGGCGACAAGCACACTTTCGAAACTGGCTCGGTTCAGCGCTCCGGACAGGACATCATGCTCGGCCAGATAGCGGATTTTTTCCTCATCGCGTCGGCGGTCTGACTGGCGTTGCCAGATCTGCCAGGCCAGACCCAGCACGCCCAGCAGAAACAGGCCGATGACCGTGGTGACGATTCTGGTGAATGCTGATGCAATACGCAGTTGCCGGGCGCTCTGGTCGACATAGACTTCGATAACGCCAAGAATGCCATCAGGGCCTGCAAGCGGCACGTAGGCTTCGGAATAGAGATCGGGTCTGTCAGGTTTTGCACGGCCATCGGCCAGCTCGATATGGTTCTTGCCACCCAGCACGATATCACTGACGTAGGGGTTGCCGGTGTCATGAGGCTGGGTCACGAGCTGTACCGTGGACGTTGCCGTGAGCGGCTTCAGCGAGTCGATCTCATCGGATGTCAGCAACAGCTGGCCATTGGAATCGAACAGTTTGTAGCGAAACACGTCACCCAGTCGCGTATTGCGTTGCAACACTTCCTGCGCCTGTGCGCTCAATTCCCCATGAGCGAACAGACGGTCCAGATCAGGCACGATCTGCGCGATGAAATCGGCGTATTGCAGAGCCGTGTGTTCGGCGTCCTGCGTCAGAAGGCGCTCTTCCGACAGTTGCATGGCATGGGTGGCCACGAACAGCAGCAATGCACAAGCGCACGCCCACCCCGGCACCGACCACCAGAGCGATCGGGGCTGGGTATTGGCCTTGAATGATTTGCTGACGCCGTACAAGCTCGCAAGCGCCAGTCGGATTCCGTTGCTCATTGTGGCCTAACGGCAGTCTGCTCAGGGTGCTTTAGGAGCGGTTCCCGCTGTGTAACAGGAAGAACTGGTTGTAGTGCCGGAACCTTGATCGAGTTATCCTGAGCGATGGAACCTTGCCGAAACCCGACAGGAGATCATGCCGTTTCCGGTGGGCCACAACCCGACGCAGATCTCATAGGGTCAGCAGCTTTTTCTTCAGTTTCTTGTCCGACACTGTCTTGATGTAACTCTGGATGCTGACCGCCTTGCGTTTGCGTTCACGCTCCTCCGGCCAGTGGTTCAATATACGATTGACGTAGAGCAGAAATACGATGGTCTTGCGTTTCTTCTTGCAGTGAGGGCGCCGCAGCAGAACCTGGATCCTGAACTGTTCATCCAGTTTGCCGAGGACGCCGGCCTCTTCAAAGGCCTCGAGCAAGGCGACTCGTCGGTTACTCAGATTCTTTTCCAGTTTTCCGGTCGGGATGATCCAATGCGAGTGCGCTCGACTGGTAATCAGGTAGATCTTGCACTTCTTCTTCCGCTTCTTGTTTTTCCTGCATTTCTTCATCAGAACTGGGAGTACGGCGACTCTCTTTTTCAGCTTCTGATGTTTCTTACCCATTGTCCGGTTTCCCTTCCGTAGCCAGTTGAGCGTTCTTGTAACGCTTGTCTCCGGTGACTTCCGGGCCGGCAAACCAGGGAGGAGACCAGGCCAGAGCCTGTTCCTCCGAGGTGAACTCGGTTTCGAGAATCATCAGGGGTTCGAGTTCACCTTGATAGATGTCGAGTTCCAGTCGATGCTCATCCAGGATGAAGGTACTGCGAGCCTTGGCAAGCTGCATGCCTCTGGTCAGGGGCCACAGGGCGTCGAACATCTGTTCGGTGATGAGAATCTCGTGCTCGTCCCGACTCATGCCCGATCCCTTCTTTTCAGTCAGGTAGAACAGGTCTCCCTTGCGTCTGATTCTGACTTCCCGTTCCGCTTCCCGAATGAGATAACCCTGTTGAATCTGTTCGACCAGTGCCTGTTGCAGCTCGGCCTCCGGTCGTCGAGTCACCAGGAACTTGCGTTCGATTTCAATTGCCACGGTATTCCTCCCGGGTCGAAAACTAGAGATGTTGTTCGGAGATTTCGGCCCACAGTTTCATGTAGGCAGCGTTGGCCGACGTTGATCTGGCAAACAGATCCACTGGGGCCTTGTGCTGTCCCATTTTCTCTATGTCGGAAGAATAGGGAATGGTGGACTTCAGAAACACCTTGCGACGCGTGGACATGGCTTCCATGGTGGACTTGTGCAGAGACTTCTGAGACTGGACCATCGAGAAGAACGGCACGATCTTCTTTTGTGGATACTTGTTTTCCTGGAAAAACTGCAACAGCTGCTCGAAGGTGCGCTCCGACAGCGTGGTCGGGATGACAGGAACCAGAACGATATCCGAGGCGGTGAATATCGACTCCGACAGAAAGCTGATGGACGGCGGACAGTCGAGTATTACCAGATCATATTCCTTCCGGAAACCTTTCAGCAGACGCTTCAATCGATTTTCGCGCTTCTTCAGATCGCTCAGCATCGAATCGAAGTTGCGAAAGCTCAAGTGCGCCGGAATGACATCCAGATGCTCGAAATCACTGGCCTTGATGTTCTTCACCAGCGTTCGGTACGCCTTGAAAAACCGCTCTCCCCATTTCTTCGATGAAGGTTTGACGCGAAAGTAGAAAGAGGAAGCGCCCTGCGGATCGAGGTCGATCAACAGCGTTCTCTTGCCGGATTTTGCCGCGAAATAGGCCAGATTGACGGCGGTCGCGGTTTTTCCCACACCGCCTTTCATGCTGTAGCAGGCGATAACTTTCATCTGGATTCTCCGCGGGTCTTCGAGCCAAAGGCCAATTCGATCTGCATGGTCATGTCGTCGGTAAAAAAGAGCGCCAGTGCCGCCTCCACCTGCTTGCGTGTTTCCATCTGCCGGTGATGCAGTACGGCAATGAGCCCGCTCAATGCCTTCGTCATCTCTATCTGTCGCTCGTCTTCGAAGCTGCTCAGAAACTCCATCTGCACACAATAGTCATTGAAGTCGCCGAGGGTCACCTGCAGTTTCTTCAAGTCCTTCAGCAGGGCAGCGGTGCGCTTCTTCGGCAGTAGCTCGATGAAGAACTCGATCAGATAGCGCATTTTCTTGAATTCCTTGCGAATGTCGTGCACATGCTCGTCATCAGAGTCTGCGTGCAGCTGCGCACTCATTGCCTGAATCTTCCTGAAACGCTTGATGAGCAGGGATCTGGCGACTGTCTGCACGGGTTTCCTGGAGATGGGGTTCAGGAATGCCGGGGGGGCTGACAGCGCTGTTCTGCAAGCGTCGATGTCGTGCTGGAACTGCTTCGAGGAGAAATAGCGTGCAAGGCGGTTCTTTTCCAGCTGCCGCTGTTTTTCAACCTGCACATACAAGGCTTCAAGTCCGGCAGTGTGGCTCTCAGGCAGCATGTCACGATAGTGGTTCCTGTCCAGCAGGAAGACGTCCAGGTCGCGCAGCCTGCTGGTCTTGCTGGCAATACCGGACAGCTGCGGCGCCAGGATTTCCACCGTCTCGGCGGGCAATGATCGTTTCAGCAGACTGATCAGGGAGCGCAGCTTGCGGACGCTGACGCGAAACTGATGCAGAAAGACCGTATCAATGTCTGCCACCACACCATCGACGTGTGATGTCGCCTGATCGATCATGTCGGTACCCATGGCGCGCACCGCCACTTCCGTTGGCATGTCTGCCGTCAGGTGCAGTTCTGCAGGCGTATTGCTCTCGACCGTTCCGGGATGCTGCGCCGCGAACATCGATTTCAAGCCGAAGTCTGCCACTGCCTGTCCCAACAGAGGTTTCAACAGCTTTTCAGCTTGCCGGGCAGCCTTGGCATAGCCGCGCATCTGCTGCAGGGTGAGATAGTGCTGGCCGTCATCATCCACCCTGGATTGCGAGAGCTGGCCTCTGACCACGATCTTGTCATCACTGTTTCGCAGGGAAAAACGAGTGCTGACCAGTTGCAGTGAGGCAATGGGCATGGCCGCGCGCAGGCCGATCTTCTTTTTCAACAGGCTTTTCAGATCGCTGTCGGGGAAGTCCCACCAGAACCGCGCTTTTGCCGATGCGCGTACCTCGCCGACAAGTTCTGTCCCCTTGATGAGTTGAAACCGGTTCTTGTCAACCCGACAGAGCATCAGATCGGTATTCCACAGATCGGCATCGAAGTCGTCGTGGACAATCAGCTCTGATGTCAGGGCCTGTTCGATTTCCACTTGAAATTCGGCTGCCAGAATTGATGTGAGTTCGCTGTCATCAACGGTGTTTTTCAGTAGCCAGGTCTTTTCCAATGCTGGATTCATTTCTTGGATTTTTTTTGTTTTCTGGGGGTGTTCAGATATTCTTCAACGAGCCGTTCAAGGATGACCTGCACACTGCTGTCTTCCTCGATGGCCCTGATTTTCAAAGCCTTGAGCATGCTGCTTTCCAGGCGCAAGGACGTGTTTTTCTTGCTGGGTTGATCCTTACTCACGAGGCTGGTCTTCGTCGATACCAGACACTATCCTGACGCATTGAATGCATGACGTCAAGACGTCAACAGTAAGGCAAGCAAAATGTATCGAAGCTCAAGGCGACTCTGCCATGTTCCGACTGGGGCGAGTTGCCACCGACTGCGCTGTTTGCAGAGCCTCGGACACTTGCTCGTGCCTGGCCGACAGTGTCGCAAGACAATACAATGGCGGGTACATGTGAGAGTGCAAGTACGATAAAGAGCAGGTGCACAAGCGGAAGTACGAGCAGAAGTACGAGCAGGAGTACGAGCAGGAGTACGAGCAGGAGTACGAGCACAAGCAGGGGTACGAACACAAGCACGGACAATAGAGGCAGGAAGCCCCGAATATCTCGGGAATCCCATGAGAGCTTCTAGGAGTGGTCTGTCGATGTCAGGGTCAGTGCGTAATGGCGTTCGAGCTGACTTGCGTGGCGTGATTGGCGAAGGGGGGGGTGAACTGTCAGTGCTGCACGATCCGGCTCGGTGTGGTCACGAGCCGTGGCTGCTTGCAGTAAACGCCGATATCGTGGATGTCGCCGATGTCGACGAGCCCCTGCGACGAACTGTCTGGCGAGTGTGTTCAGCCGCTCGCAGGGGCACGACCGATCAACGATTGAATGTCAGACTGAAGGTGACGGGAACGGTAGCCGGTATGTGCAGCAGACCAGCCAGTTCACCCAGTTTGCCAAGTCCGCCCTGGAGGTCGAACGCAGTTACATCGAGCAGGAGGGGTTGCTCCGCGGTGACCGTCACCTGCGCAGCATCACTTGCAACCAGCACGGGAAGCGTGTACGTCGCCTGCTTGCCATGCATATCCAGACCGATTTCCAGATCAAGCGTCTGTTGACCGGGAGCCAGCGCAGTTTCAGGTACCTGTGCGGTTATCGTGGCCGTCGGGTAGCGATCCGTTTCGAACAGGTACTCGCCCATGCGTTCATTGCGTATGTCGATACCTGTCTCTATGGCGCCAAGGTCTATCGTGACGGTGGCTTCGCCACTGTCGTCTACGCTGCCTTCCAATGAATTGAACGTGAAGATCTCGGCAACGCTTGATGTCCCGTCTGCCAGAACCTTGGTGGAGACGACATTGACCTTCGAGTTGCCGCTGTCGATGTCGAGAGCCAAGGCGTCCGTCGCACTGCCGATCAATGCGATTGCCAATGCGGGTGCAATGAAATGACTGATGTGCATGCGATGTTTCTCCCTGAGTGGTGTTGGTGAATTTGCCGCGAACCTATCATGGCATCGGACAAGGTGGCATGTATTCGGTTCCCTGCTTTTACATCGCCTTGCCGCGCCACAGAGCGAGTAATCGCGGCATCGTCGTCAGCCCCTGATTGTTGTTGGAATCTGTTCTTCTCCCTGTGGCGGGGGGGGGGGGTCTCACCGGCGGGGCCGGAGACTCCGGGCAGGCGCATTCAGTCTGCCTGCAAGGGTGCGGTCATGCCGTCGGTTGATGAGCTCAGGCAGGGCCTTGTGACTCTATTCCCTGTTCAGGGCGTCCAGCGGATCCAGTCGCGAAGCTGCTCTGGCCGGCAGATACCCGAAGGTGATGCCGATCATCGTGGCCGACAGAAACGCTACCGCGATGGCCGTATTGGAAAACACCAGATTGGCCTTCTCGTTCAGTATCGATACTGCATAGCCTGTCGAGAGTGCCAGCAGGACGCCAAGCACACCGCCAATCAGACAGACCAGAACGGCTTCAATCAGAAACTGCGCAATGATGTCTGTGCGGCGAGCGCCAATGGCCATGCGCACGCCGATTTCCCGGGTTCGCTCGGTGACGGACACCAGCATGATGTTCATGACGCCAATGCCACCGACCAACAGTGAAATCACGGCAATGGCGGCCACCAGCAAAGTCAACGTCTGCGTGGTAGAGGTGATGGTGGAGCGAATCGTGTCGCTGTTGACCAGGAAGAAATCCTTGCTGCCATGCTGAGCAGTCAGTAGTGCCGTGATCTCATTCTGTGCGGTGGTGGTGTCGTAACCATCGGCGACACGAACCTCGATACTGTCCAGAAAGCTCTGCCCCGATACTCTGGCCATGGCAGTGGTGTAGGGAATCCACACATTGAGTGAAGAGGGTCCGAAGGCAGCACCTGAAGAGCTTGCAACACCGATGACGCGCACCGGGACTCTTCCCAGAAGCAGCACTTCGCCAATTGGGTCGTCGCCTTCGGTGAAGAATGTATCGCGGGTGTCTTCATCGATGACTGCGACCTGTTCCAGCGCATCGACATGGCGTGGACCGAAGACGGTACCGGCAACCGTCTGGTAGTTGTGAACCTGAAAGTAGTCGCCACTGACGCCATTGATCTGCGCGGTAGCCTCCACATTGCGATAGATCACCGAGGCCGGATTGGAAACCGCCGGTGACACGCTGTCGGCAAATTCCTGACGAGCCAGCACTTCGGTATCGGCCGATACCAGTGTCTCGATGCGCTGCGCATCGCGTCGTCCAAAGCCGCTTCCCGGGCGTGCCGTGATGGTGTTGGTGCCCAGTGAGCTGATGTTCTGCAGAACCGTTTCCTGGCTGCCGGTACCCAGCGCGACTACCAGCACCACAGAAGCGATGCCGATGATGATGCCCAGCATGGTCAGCAGCGAGCGCACTCGGTGGGCGGTCAGCGCCTTGACCGACATGGACAAGGCTTCTCTGAGTCTGGACAGCTGGCTATCCTCACCTGCCGAAGAACGCTGCGGCAACGGAGGGTTGGCATCGACTATCGGGTCTTTCCCGGCTTCATCATCGATTCCTGCTCCTGCTCCTGCTCCAGCTCCAGCTCCAGCTCCAGCTCCAGCTCCAGCTCCAGCTTCAGTGTCAATCTTGTGTCGGGTATCCGAGACGATACGACCGTCGCTGATCTCGATGGTGCGATGTGCGTGGCTGGCTACCTTCGGGTCATGCGTGACCATGACGATGGTGTGTCCAAGTCGATTGAGTTCCAGTAGCAGTTCGATCATCTCGGTACTGCTCTTGCTGTCCAGAGCGCCTGTAGGCTCGTCTGCAAGAATCACCTCGCCACCATTCATCAATGCGCGTGCCACCGAGACACGTTGCTGCTGTCCGCCAGAGAGTTCTGACGGGCGATGGTCCAGTCGATCGGCCATGCCCAGTTGTGTCAGCAGCTCGGCGGCCCGAGCCTGCCGTTCCGAGCGATTGATGCCCGAGTAGATGGCAGGCACTTCGACATTGCCGATAGCATCAAGATCAGGCAGCAACTGATAGCGCTGGAATATGAAGCCGAAGTGCTCGCGACGCAATCTGGCCAGTGCCGTCGGATCCAGGTCGCCGGTATCCTGTCCGGCAAAGTGATACCGCCCGGCACTGGGTCGATCGAGGCAGCCCAGAATGTTCATGAGCGTCGATTTGCCGGAGCCCGAGGCGCCGATGATGGCTACCAGCTCGCCAGGCCAGATATCGACATCCACGTCATTCAGTACCGTGATCTTCTCATCGCCTGCCTGAAAGCTGCGGCTGAGTCCGCGTGCCTGGATCAGAGCTGTGGCCATGTCAAAGCCCCATCGGCGGCATGCGCATCCGTGGCTCATCGGAGGCGGGTCTTGCCATGGTCGAACCGATGATCACTTGCTCACCTTCGCTCAACCCGGAAAGGATCACGGCGTCGATATCGTTGTTCAGACCGACATCCACCGCTTTCACGGTCCTTGCTTCAGTGGCGGGATCGAACACCTGAACGTCGAAACGGCCCTGAGGGCCAGCTTGCAAGGCTGCCGCTGGAATTCGCAGTACGTTGTTCGCGCTGTCCAGAATGATGGACACCTGCGTGGTCATGCCGATACGCAGCAAGTGTTGTGTATTGTCGACCTCCAGTAGCGCGTTGTAATAGACCGCCTCATCGGAGGAAATGGTATCGCTGGTTTCGATTTCCGAGGGTGCTGGCTCCACCTCGCGCACCTCGGCTGGAAACTCCCGGTCGTGCTCGCCCAGAATCGTGAAAGTGACAGCCTGTCCGGGCTGAACCTGAACGATATCTGCTTCGGATATCTCGGCCTTCACCAGCATGGTGTCCAGTTCGGCGATCTTGACGATGGTCGGAGTGCTCTGCGATGCATTCACGGTCTGCCCCTCGTCGACCACAATGGCAACCACCGTCCCGGAGATCGGCGCATGGATACTGGTGCGTTGCAATGCTATCTGCATGTTCGAGACGTTGACTTCAGCGCTGGATAGCTGCGCTTGCAGGGCCTCGAGTTCGGCCTCGTACACTTGCACGTTCAGGCGCGCCGTTTCCACGTTTTCAGTGGACGTGAAATTGCTGCTCAGCAGCTGCTCTTCACGTTCCAGATCATGTCGGGATTGCGACAGACGTGCCCGGGTTGCTGCAATCTGCGCGTCGATGATGGCCAGTTCAGCCTTGGCTTGCAGAACGGCGTTCTGTTGATCCTGGGAATCGATCCGGGCGATCAGATCACCTTCGGCCACAGTCTGTCCCAGTTTCACGGCCATCGTTTCAATCTGCCCGGAAACGCGGGCACCGACGCTGACCAATTGGTTCGCTTCGATGATGCCCGTGGCCAGCACGGTGTCCTGCACGGTGCCTCGCACTACACTGGCTGTTGCCGGTGCCGGAAGATCCTGTGCGCTGGAGTATGACTTCCAGACCCACAGTGCGGCAATGATCAGAACTGCAGAGATCAGGTAGTAGAACAATCGGGGTCTATGCATCGGTCTGTCTTTCTTGCCGTTATTGCGCAACAGAGGCGCACATGGCGTGTTGTTGAATGAGGTTGTCCGGGAAGACGTTGTTCGACACACTGTGCATGTGTGCTGATGTCATCCGGAGTCTGGTCGCTGCCCGCTACCGGGGATGGTGAGCGCCCGCCGGAGTAGGTCCTCCCGGGGCGCGAGGTGGAATCAGAGGGCAGGCCGTCAGCTGGCTGATGATCAGTAGAGTCACGAGTACCTTGCTGCTGCGCCTGATGGTCGAATTGCGCATGGTGGTCTCCTGAAGAAGCGCTGGTTTCTGACTCGACCTATCTTATGGGCGGTAACGACGCAACCAGCAGCCAGCTCATCGTTGTCTTGTTTTTTCCTTGTTTCCGGTGACAGCAACGCCCGATGCCACCGACCGTCTCAGCTGGCCTGCAGCAGCAGTTCGCTGTGGGCTGAATTCACGCGGCTACGCTTTCTGCTCGCGGATGCCACCATATGCCAGCAGATCAGCGCTGACACACAAGGTGCTTCGGGGCTGCTGTGTTGACCTTCCTGTCCGCCCAGCCAGCCATGCGGGAAGCCGGGCGTGTCCAGTCTGAGCAGGCGAGGCTGATTACCACAGGTATGGCCCGTCAGCGTCCATGGCACATCGTCGGCCTCTCCGGCAATCTTCCATTCATTCGCCGCGGCATCGAGGTTGGCCAACTGTTTCCAGCTCAGTTCCAGGCTGTCCGTTGCCTTCTCGGGCACGACCTGATCGCCATCCGAGTGAATGATCAGCAAATTGGGTGGTGCTGCCCCAGCCAGATTCCTGAGGGCGGAGGAGTGCAGCCGTTGCAGCGAGTGGTAGCGCGGGATGGAAAAGGCCGATATCTTCACGGCGGAGGGGCTTTCGCCATAGGCCAGCCCGGCAACGCTGGCGCCGCCGGAGAATCTGTCGGGATGGGCAATGAGGCAGTTCACTGCCATTGCGCCACCCGAAGACAAGCCGCAGACATAGAGTCGAGACGCGTCTATTGCATAGTCTCGCTGAACCTGTTCGACAATACGCCAGATGTCCTGTACTTCCCCTCGGCCCCGAGTGCGGTGCGCCTTTATCCACCAGCCCCAGCATTCGCGTGCACGATACCCTGAGTAACTGGTGACGTAGGGGTAGAGCACGAGAAACTGCTGTTTGTCTGCCAGTGTGTCGAAACCGGAAATTCGCTGTATGTCTTCATGGGTCTGGTGGCAGCCGTGCAGAACCACCAGCAGGGCACTGGGCTTGCCCGTGTCAAAGCCTGCCGGGACATACAAGCGGTAGATGCGCTCGCGTGAGTGTGGATGCAGTCCCGCAGGCAGAGTCGAATCCAGGCTGATGCCTTTTGGCGGACTGGTCAGCTGGCTGTCCAGCAGGCTGGACAACTCGGTGGCTGTTGGGGTTGGGTTCATGGCTTTCTCTCACTTCTGCGATCGATGGGATTCTGGCCTTTTGCAGATTCGCTTCCTTGCGACAGATTCTCGATAACAGACTGCATTCAAGCAGCTTGGAGCCTAGGTACTATTTCGCTCAAATGCAACTGTTGCAGCGCATCAAAAGTGTTGCATGGCAAGCAGTGAGAGGGGTGAAGTGATTACCTATGTTGCTGAATTTGCTGGATGTAACATTTCATTGTGAGCAATTGTTAACAAGCGCTGAGAATCCTTGTACATATTGCAATGCATACAAGTCGTGACGGCTGCATGACTTGTCGGTGAGATTGAACGGGGCCGCTAGGGTCCTTTTCTCGCGGGAGTCGGCAGCCCGGGATTGCCCCGAATGGGGCATCTCATTGCCTGAATCACAAAGGTGGGCCGATCAGTACCCTGTGCGGATCGTGTCTTCTGTCAGGCCTCTTGGGGTGCAAACAATTGCGGGGTGCGATTGACGATTGCGACGAGCGATAGCATGACAGGAATCTCTACCAGCACCCCGACAACCGTCGCCAGGGCGGCACCGGAATTCAGGCCGAAGAGTGAGATGGCCACCGCCACGGCGAGCTCGAAGAAATTCGATGTGCCTATCAGGCTGGCCGGGCCCGCCACGTTATGAGGCAGTCGCAGCGTCCTCGCTGCCGCATAGGTGATGGCAAAGATGCCGTAAGCCTGCAGTATCAGTGGAATGGCAATCAGGACGATCGTGACCGGTTGACCGAGAATCTTGTCCGCCTGAAAGCCGAACAACAGCACCACGGTTGCCAGCAGGCCGATGACCGACCAGGGTTTCAAGGTGGCGACCAACTTGCCCAGCGCGTCCTGGTCATTGCGTGACTGCAGCTGATGGCGTGTCAGTACACCCGCCAGCAACGGCAGCAAAACATACAGCACGACCGATAGCAGCAGGGTTTCCCAGGGAACCACGATATCACTGACGCCCAGCAGGACTGCGGCGATCGGTGCAAAGGCAAAGATCATGATGATGTCATTGACGGATACCTGAACCAGGGTGTAGTTGGGGTCACCCTTGACCAGTTGGCTCCAGACAAAGACCATGGCGGTGCAGGGCGCCACACCCAGGAGAATCATGCCGGCAATGTATTCGTTGGCCGATTGCGGATCGACCCAGGCAGCGAAGAAGACCTTGAAGAACAACCAGCCCAGCGCTGCCATGGAAAAGGGCTTGATGAGCCAGTTCACCACCAGGGTCAATGCCAATCCCTTGGGTTTCTTGCCGACATCCTTGATGGCGGTGAAATCGATCTGCACCATCATGGGGTAGATCATGACCCAGATGAAGACGGCGATAACCAGGTTGACGTGAGCATATTCCAGAGCGGCGACCGCCTGGAAAACGCCCGGTACGAGTTGCCCGAGGACGATGCCTGCGATAATGCACAGACCTACCCAGACGGAGAGATAGCGTTCGAAAATACCCATTTTTTCCGTGATTTTCCTGAACTAGATGTTTTTCTGACTGACACGTGCTGACAACTGCGCGTGGCTTTCCTTGCGTTCCGAATAACGATCCACGAGATGATCCTTGATGTCTCGTGTCAACAGCGTGAATCGCAGCAGTTCCTCCATGACATCAACCATGCGGTCGTAGAATGGCGAGGGCAGCATGCGACCTGCTTCATCGAATTCGTTATACGCTTTGGGAACCGAGGACTGATTGGGGATGGTGAGCAACCGCATCCAGCGTCCCAGAATGCGGAGCTGATTCACGGTGTTGAAACTCTGACTGCCACCGCAGACTTGCATGACTGCCAGAGTCTTTCCCTGTGTGGGGCGTACGCCGCCCAGGGACAGCGGGATCCAGTCGATCTGACTTTTCATGACTGCAGCCATGGCACCGTGTCGTTCCGGTGAGCACCACACCATGCCTTCGCTCCAGCTCACCAGCTCGCGCAACTCTGCCACCTTCGGGTGTGATGCGTCCTCACTATCGGGCAGCGGTAGATCGCGAGGGTCGAAGCGTCGTGTTTCGGCGCCCAGTCGCTCGAGCACCCGGGCGGCTTCTCCGGTCATGAGCTCGGAATAGCTTCTCTCGCGCAGCGATCCATGAAGCAGCAATATCCTCGCCGGGTGAGTGCTCTGTTCGGTCGGGAACAGTCGGCTACGATCGGTTGCGCGAAAGTGTTCGTCGTCAATCTGTGGGGTGTCTGACACCTTCGTTTCCTGGTTCATGTTCAACAGAGGCAGGCTATGTCATCGATGACAGGCTGACAGAGTTCCGGGCGCCCGCCACAGCAATCTTCCATGAGGAAGGCCAGAAAACCGCGCAGACCTTCCATGTCGGCAAGGTAGCGAATGGTGCGACCTTCGCGCTGCTTGCGGATCAGGCCAGCCTGCAACAGGATTGACAGGTTGGCGGACATCGTGTTCTGGCGTACATCCAGCGTTTGCGCAATCTCGCCAGCCAGCATGCCTTCCTCGCCGGCTTTTACCAGCAGGCGAAAGACATCCAGTCGTGTTTCCTGACCGAGTGCCGCCAGCGCCTCGAGAGTTTCCTTTTTATCCATATATCGAGAATAATGGATATATCAGGATAAATCAATGCCTGATGACTAGTCTGTCAACCAGAGCGAGAGGTGGGTGGCAGCATGATGTGAGAGGTGGGTGGCAGCATGATGTGCTGAGTGGCGCACCGGTCACTGTGCAGGGAGCCACAGAAATGAAGTGGGCCTTGTAGAAACAGAAAATCCCGTGAACCTGATGATTCACCATCATCAGATTCCCGGGATTCGGAACTGCGTGCTGTTTGCCTGATGGCAAATCAGCTCATCAGAGAACTTACTTGAAAGAGGCAGCAGCGCTTTCAGTAGCTTCTTTCACTTTGCTGGAAACTTGCTTGGCCAGTTCAGCGTATTCTGAAGCGCGAGTGTTCATCAGTTCTACCAGTGCCTTGGCTTCAGCGGCTTGAGCAGCTGCAACTTCAGTCAGGTCCTTGCCGGAAGCGGTCAGGTGTACCTGCTTGGTAGTGGACTCGAGTACATCGCCGGCAACAGCGTAGTTCTTGCGAGCCAGTTGCTCGACGGCATCAGCAGCAACGACTGCGAAGGCGCGCATTGGCTCGACAGCACGTGCCTGCATGTCCATCATCTGCTTGAATTGTTCGTTCATGTTTTCTGCAACGTTTGTCATGGTTTTATCCCTTTGGTGATATGAAGACAGTTGTCTGTCGCGATGGAAGGATTATAGGGATGGAAGTTTTGCAGTGCAACATGAAATAGTGAAAATTCCGATTTTACCGGGTGATATTTTATTTTGGCTGTTAATTCAATTGCTTGCAATGTTCACAATGCATGTGAATTTCCGGAAAATGATGAAAAATTCCTTTTTTAGTGAATTTTTAACGCACTGCGTTAGAGTTCGGGCATCTGGATGAACAAACTGCTCGCAGCTCCAGGACCTTGCCATCAAAGCAAGGCTGCTTGAACGAATTGCTCGCGGCATGGAAATCCTGTCATCACGGCAAGGCTGGCCGAGCAGCGCTCAGGCTGTCTGCACCGCGCCGCCCGCCACGAAACCTTCGATGTCCTCGTCGGTAAAGCCTGCTTCTAGCAGCACTTCCCGACTGTGCTGTCCCAGTAGCGGTGCTGCACGATGGATGCAGCCGGGTGTGCCGTGAAACTTCACCGGAGTGCCCAGGGATTTCACGGTGCCGGCACGCGGGTGTTCCACGTCCACGACCATCTCCCGTGCAATGGTCTGCGGGTCCTGATGCATCTGCAGGATATCGAGTATCGGTCCTGCCGGAATACCGGCCTGGTTCAGCAGGCTGACCCATTGTTCCGTCTTGCGTTGTCGGAAGCGGGTCTCCAGCTCTGCCACCAGCTCGCTTCTGTGCTGCATTCTCGCCGCGTTGCTGGCAAAGCGCTCATCCTCATTCAGATGGGTAGCGTCAATGACTTTCAGCATTCGCTCCCAGTTTGCCTGGTTGGCAGCGCCCAGGTTCACCCAGCCATCCAGTGTGGCAATGGCCTGATAGGGGGCATTCAAGGGGTGGGCGGAGCCCAGGGGCTGGGGCGCTACACCGGTGGCAAAGCCGATGGCTGATTGCCAGAACGTATGAGTGATTCCGGCTTCGAACAGGGAGGTGTCGACACGCTGTCCCAGACCGGTCTGCAGTTTCGAGGCGTAGGCGGCACTGACACCCATGGCGGCAAGAATCCCTGCCGTGATATCGGTGATCGGTGGTCCGGCCTTGACGGGTGGGCGGTCAGGGCCTTCTCCGGTGACGGACATCAGTCCGGACATGCCCTGCGCAATCAGGTCGAATCCGCCTCTTTCCCGGTAAGGACCGGTGCGGCCAAAGCCGGAAATCTCGCAGTAGATCAATCCCGGGTTCAGTGTTCGAAGCGTGTCGTAATCCAGGCCGAGTCGAGCCATGGTGTCGTGGCGATAGTTCTCGATCACCACATCGGCGTTTTCCAGCAGCTTCTTCAGTACTCGCTTGCCATCCGTCTGCTTCAAATCCAGCGCGATGCCCCGCTTGTTGCGATTCATCATCATGTAGGCGGCGGACTCACCCTGGATGTCGGGTGGCAGGAATCGCCGGCTGTCATCCCCGCTGCCGGTTTTTTCCACCTTGATGACATCGGCACCCATGTCTGCCAGTAGCAGGCCGCAGGCTGGTCCTGCCATGATATGTGCCAACTCCACCACCTTCATGCCGCTCAAGGGCCCCGAGTTCTTTGTTGGCTTGTCCCTGTCAGTGTGCATCTATCGACCTCGCCACCGTGGTTGTCGCTTGGCAAGAAACGCGTCCATGCCTTCACGAAAATCGTCACTGGTATAACACTGTACGATCAGGTCATCTCCATTGATGTCGGCGGTGTGTTCTCTCAGGCGTCGAAGCCCCTCCTTGGAGGCTGCCATCGTCAGCGGTGCATGCTGTTGCAGTGTCGTGGCGAGTTCCCTGGCCCGACTCATGGGGTCGGCGACACATTCATTGATCAACAGACAAGCCAATGCCTCCTCCTTGCCGATGAGCCTGGCCGTCAACAGTATGTCCCGTGTTCTGGGTGCGCCCAGCAGTGCAACCAGTCTGGACAGGCTGCTCAGTGACAGGCAGTTGCCCAGTGTACGTGCGATGGGAAATCCGAACCGGATGTCCTCACTGGCAATGCGCAGATCACAGCAGGCGGCAATGGCCGCGCCACCGCCGGTACAGGCGCCGCGAATGGCCGCGATGCTCGGAACAGGCAGAGCCTCGAGCTTGCTCAGTACCCGGTCCATTTCTCGCTCGTAGTTCAAGGCATCTTCCGGTGTCTCGAAGTCGCGAAATTGCGTGATATCCGTTCCAGCGGCAAACGCCCTGTCACCTGCACCCGTGATGATCAGGACTCTGATGTCGAGAGACTTGTCCAGAATGCGCTCGCATACCGAGGCCAGAGCCTCGTACATGCCGAAGGTCAGTGCATTGCGAGCAGCCGGTCGGTTGAACGTGACCGTCCCGATGCCGTCGTGTACGTCCAGCAGTAGTTCGTCGTTGTCATTCATGGGGTGTCCGGGGGGGGTGATTCGTCAATGGGGTCGGACATGTGGTATCAGGGAAAATCGAAAGGCCTCATCGGTAGAAGTATTCGACGAGGAACATCGGAATTGCAGGTATGTAGGTGCACATGAACAGCACCAGCAGAAGTACCGCCACGAAATAGACGTTGACCTTGGAGACATCCCATATGTTGGCCTTGGCGATGGAGCATGACGTGATCAGTACCGAGGCGACCGGGGGAGTCTGTTGTCCGATGGCAAGGTTCAGGGTCACGATCAGACCGAAGTGCACGGGGTCGATGCCCGCCAGCTCGATCAGTGGCACGACGATGGGTACCACCAGAATGATGGCGGCCACCGAGTGCAGGAAAAAGCCGATGATCAGAAAGAAGATGTTCAGAATGAACAGGATGACGTACTTGTTGCCGGTCATGTCCATCATGGTCTGCGCCAGTTCCTGGGGCACTTGTGCTCGGGTCAGGAAGCCACCCATCAGCACCGAGGCTGCGACCAGCAACATGACCACGGCCGTCTGAATGCCGCCTTCGATCATGGCCTGACGCAGTCGCTTCAGATTCACTTCCCGGTAATAGAGGCCCAGCCCCATGGAGACCAGTACGGCAAGTCCTGCCGCCTCGGTTGCCGTGACATAGCCCCCGAAAATGCCGCCCAGAATGATGACAGGCAACAGAAAGGTTGGCAGAGCTTCCTTGAAGGTCTCCTTGACTCGACGGGTATTGAAGGCGTCTTCCGTCGGCAGATTGTATTTGCGTGCAAACCCGTAGGCGACACCCATGAGGCCTGCGGCACCCAGCAGTCCCGGCACCACTCCTGCCACGAACAGTTGCTCGATGCTGGCATTGGCCGACACGCCATAGACGATCATCGGAATGGACGGCGGAATGATGATGGCCAGTGAGGCGGAGGATGACGTGATGGCTGCCGCCAGAGGGCCGGAATAACCGCGCTTCTTCATTTGCGGAATCATCACCGAGCCCAGTGCGGCTACATCGGCCACCGCCGAACCGGAGATTTCCGCGAAGAACAGGGATACCCCGATGTTGACCATTCCCAGGCCACCACGGACAAAGCCGATCAGGGCCGCCACGAAATTGATCAGCTTGTCGGTGATGCCACCGGCATTCATGATTGCGCCTGCCAGAACGAACATGGGGATGGCAATCAGAGAGAACTTGGTGGAACCGTCATACATGTCCAGCGCAACGGTGACCAGTGAGCTGGCACCTTCGGTCATCACCAGACCGAAAATGGCCGCAACCGCCAGCGCCACGGCAATGGGGACGTTGATGCAGATCAGCAGCACCAGAACGATGAAGATACCGAGAACAATCATGTGCGTTGCATCTCCGCTTCGATCTCCGCCTCGATTTCGGCATGTTCGGCCGACACGCCCGAGCCGACCATGCGCAGATAGTCCGGGGCGCTCAACAGCTCGCAGATGATGAACAGCGCAGCTCCCACGGGGATGACCGACTGCGTGAGCTGTACCGGCACCCAGCGCAGGCTGACCAGTGTGTCACCCTCGAGAACCAGGAGTACCTGCCAGCCAGCCCAGGCCAGTAGAATGAAGAAAGCCAGAAAGACCACTTCGGCAAAAACGGCCGTGTACATCCGAACTGGCATGGGAATGGCGAGCAGGACGCTGTCAAAGCCGATGTGCTTGCGCTTCAGCACTGCCAGTGCACCGCCGTAGTAGGTAATCCATGCCAGAGCGATGCTGGCGACTTCGTCGTACCAGGACAGGGACGCATCGAACTTGCGGTAGATGACGGAAATGATGACGATGGTGGTCAGTCCTACCATCAGCAGCATGAGGAACCATTCGAGCAGGCGCTCGAGTACATGGGCGATTCGATTCACTGGAAATCCTCTCAAGGGGCGACTGGTAGCCGTGCCCATGGCGTGGCACGGCTACGTTGTGTGCTCTGCGTCCATATCGGACTCAGCTTGTGTCAGGACTATCTGGCCAGGGCCTGTACCGCACTGATCAGCTCGGCACCTCCGTCAACCGAATTGGCGAATTCCTCGTAGATCGGTCCGGATGAATCGATGAAGGCCTGCGTGTCGGCTTCGTTGACTTCCACGTTGGCATCTTTCAGGTTCTGCAGCAGATCCGTTTCCAGCTGCGCTGCCATGGCGTATACCGCATCCTGTGACTCCTGTGCCGCGGCAAGCAGATCGCTCTGGATGTCTTCCGGCAGCTTGGCAAAGCCCTTGGCCGAGGTGAGTACATAGGCCGGGGTATACACATGACCGGTGATGGACAGATAGGTCTGTACTTCCTGGAACTTGGATGACCAGATCTGCGCGTAGGGGTTCTCCTGCCCGTCGATGACGCCGGTCTTCAGGGCGGTAAAGACTTCGGACAAGGCCATGGGCGTGGGATTGGCGCCGTACAGCTGAAACATCTTCACGCGCCATTCCCCGTTGGGTGTGCGCAGCTTGATCCCCTTGAGATCTTCCGGCACCACAATCGGCCTTGTATTGTTGGTGATGTGGCGAAAGCCGTTTTCGAAGTAGCCCAGAATCCTGTAACCCTTCTCCTCAGCCGCAGCACCGAAGACACTATCTCCCATGTCAGCCTGTATGGCTTTCATGTGTTCACGCGACTGCACGATATAGGGCATTTCGAACACACCGAATTCATCGGCCACCGATGACATGATGGAGGAGGGCAGGGCGAACATGATCTGCCCCAGTTTGAGCTTCTGCAGAAGCTCCTTGTCCTTGCCAAGCTGTGAGGAGCCGAATGCCTGAACCTCGGCACGATCACCCAGCCTGGCATTGGCGTTCTTGACGAATTCGTCGACAGAGGCCTCGAATAGCGAGCCGGGATTACCGACATGGCCGAATTTCAGGATCAGCTTCTCGGCGCTTGCCTGCCCTGCTGCCAGGGTCAGGGCAGCACCGAGCAATACGGCGGTTACCTTTCTTTTCATGGTGACTTACTCCTCGATGATTCAGTCGCGAGTGCGACGAAAAGCCGACCTGCTGGCGAACTGTCGCCGCCTTGTGCAGGGTCTAGCTGTTTGATTTCAGATAATCGAGCGCGGCCTGTGTACCGCCGCCCTGATGAGGGGCCTGCGCCAGGTGCAGGCCCATTTCGATGCCGGCCAAGGTGCCCAGCAGCATGACGTCATTGAAGTCACCCAGATGGCCAATGCGAAAGACCTTGCCCTGAACCTTGGACAGGCCATTGCCCAGCGAGGTGTTGCAGTGTTCGAGAATGACCGAGCGCAATGCATCGGCATCGGTGCCATCGGGTACACGGACGGCCGTCAGCACGGGAGAGTATTCCTCCTCGACGGTGCATTGCACTTCCAGTCCCCAGGCTTGCACGGCTGCCCGGGTAGCGGCTGCGTGTCGCTTGTGCCTGGCAAAGATGTTGTCGAGGCCTTCCTCATGCAGCATGTCAATGGCTTCGGCGAGCCCGAACAGCAGATTGGTTGCCGGGGTATAGGGGAAGTAGCCCCGTTGGTTGGCCTCGATCATGTCGCGCCACTGCCAATAGGCATTGGGCAGGCCCGCCCCGGCATTCGCCGCCAGGGCCTTTTCGCTGACGGCATTGAATGACAGGCCCGGCGGCAGCATCAGGCCCTTTTGAGAGCCTGATACTGCGACATCGACACCCCACTCATCAAAGCGGAAGTCGGCTGAACCCAGACCGGAGATCGTATCCACCATCAACAGTGCAGAATGTCCGGCAGCATCGATGGCGGCACGGATTTTCGAGATCTGCGAGGTGCAGCCCGTCGAGGTCTCGTTATGGACGACGCACACGGCCTTGATGTCGTGATCGGAGTCTTCGCGCAGGGCTTCTTCGATCAGCGCCGGGTCGGCAGCACGCCGCCAATCGGTCTCGATCAGTTGCGGTTGCAGGCCGAGTTTCAGGGCAAGTTGCTGCCACAGATAGGCAAAGTGACCGGTCTCCACCATCAACACCTTGTCTCCGGGGCTGAGTGTGTTGACCAGCGCAGCCTCCCAGGCTCCGGTGCCGGACGCCGGATAGATGACCACCGGCTGCTCGGTCTTGAAGATGGTCTTGATACCACTCAGAACCCGGTTGCCCAGATCGGCAAAGCCCGGTCCCCGGTGATCGATGACCGGCATGGCAATGGCCTGCAGGATGCGGTCCGGAACGGCGCTGGGGCCGGGGATCTGGAGGAAGTGACGGCCAGCTTGACGCATACGGTAGGGCTCCACAAGCAGTTGCTTAATTTGAATTTTGCATTCATTATTAATTTATTTCCAAGCGCAATGCAATGAATTCTTCTGCTCATCCGGAATTTCTGCGGCGGCTGAAGGCCGAAATGGCTGGTGCCGTGCACGGTGATGTCTTCACCCGGGGGCGTTATGCCACTGATGCCTCCATCTATCAGATGATGCCTGCGGCGGTGGCCATTCCACGGGATGTCGAGGATGTGCGCACGGCACTGGCGCTGGCGCGCGAGTTTGAGCTGCCCGTGACCCCGCGCGGCGGTGGGACCTCGCAGTGTGGCCAGACCGTCAACCACGGCCTTGTACTCGATAATTCACCGCACCTGAATGCATTGTTGGAACTGGATGTCGAGCGGCAGCGTTGCGTGGTGCAGCCCGGTATCGTGCTCGATGAACTCAACCGATTGCTGAAACCACACGGGCTCTGGTTTCCGGTGGATGTGTCAACGGCCTCACGCGCCACGATCGGTGGCATGGCCGCCAACAATTCCTGTGGTCAGCGTTCCATTCACTACGGCACGATGCGACACAATGTGCACGCCATGGACGCCATTCTGCCCTCGGGCGAACCGCTTCGTTTCGACGAAGTGCCTGCCTCACTGGAAGGCGTGACGGGAGGCAGGCGCACCTTCATCGAGGGGCTGCTGAGTCTGGGTGCACGCGAGTCCGGCAATATCCAGAAACGCTTCCCTACGGTATTGCGGCGTGTCGGAGGCTACAACATCGATGCTCTGATGCCATACGAATCTGTTGATGATGGGGAGCAGCAGGCCAGAAGTCATTACCGGCTGGCGGACCTGCTGGTCGGTTCGGAAGGAACGCTGGCCTATTCGACGGCCATCGAACTCAAGCTGTGGCCCTTGCCGCAACAACGGGTTCTGGGTATCTGTCATTTTCCCGGTTTTCATGAGGCCATGGATGCCACCCAGCATCTGGTGGAGCTCGGGCCACACGCCATCGAACTGGTTGACAATACAATGGTGGCGCTCGCGCGTGACATCGAGCTGTACCGCAACTCCGTGGCGGAGTTCGTGCGCGGCGACCCGGCTGCCTTGCTGATAGTCGAGTTCGCCTTCGATAGCGAGGCCGAGAACCTGCAGCATCTCAAGCTGTTGCATGAGCGCATGGCGGACCTGGGCTTTACCTGGAAGGGCAAGGGCAAGAACTGGGGCGGGGTGGTCGAGGCGGTGGATCCTGCCCTGCAGGCTCGTATCGGGGAGGTCAGAAAGGCGGGGCTCAACATCATGATGTCGATGAAGGAAGAGGGCAAGCCGGTGTCCTTTGTCGAGGACTGTGCCGTGGATCTGCCGGATCTGGCGGATTACACGGCAGAACTGACCGAGGTCTTCAACAGGCATGGCACGCCCGGTACCTGGTATGCGCATGCCTCAGTCGGCTGTCTGCATGTTCGGCCCGTGCTCAACATGAAGCTGGAGAAGGATGCCAACACGATGCGCGAGATTGCCGAGGAGGCTTTCGACCTGGTATTGAAATACAAGGGCTCACATTCGGGAGAGCATGGCGACGGCATATCGCGTTCCGAATTTCACACGAAGATGTTCGGTGAACAGATGGTCAAGGCCTTTGCCGAGATCAAGCATCGCTTCGATCCGCACAATCTGTTCAACCCCGGCAAGATCGTCAATGCACCACGCATGAATGACCGGGAACTGTTTCGCTATCGTCCCGGCTATCGCATGATCGAGATCAGGCAGCAGCTGGACTGGTCTGCCTGGCCAGGTGCCAGCGGTGGATTGCAGGGCGCGATCGAGATGTGCAACAACAATGGTGCCTGCCGCAAGATGCAGGGCGGGGTGATGTGCCCTTCCTATCGGGTGACGCGTGATGAGCAGCATGTGACGCGGGGGCGGGCCAACACGCTGCGTCTGGCCATGTCCGGGCAACTGGGCGAGGATGCCATGAGCTCCGATGCCATGCAGGAGACGATGAAACTGTGCGTCTCCTGCAAGGCCTGCCAGCGTGAATGTCCGACCGGCGTGGATATGGCGAAGATGAAGATGGAGGTCATGGCTGCCCGAGCCAGAGTACATGGTTACACCCTGCACCAGAAGCTGGTCGCTCATCTGCCACGTTATGCCGCCGTTGCATCGCGTTTTCGCACACTGCTGAATCTGCGCAACACATTGCCGGGAGTTGCCGCCATGACAGAGTCACTGTCCGGGTTTTCAGCGCGCCGCCGGTTACCGGTCTGGGCGGCTCGACCGTTCGTCGAGACCGATACGGTGGGCGATGGCAGCAAGGAAGTGGTGTTGCTGGCGGATACCTTCAACACCTGGTTCGAACCTGACAATCTGCGAGCCGCCAGAGTGGTTCTGCAGGCGGCCGGCTACCGGGTTCATCTGGCGCAGGCACCTGGTCAGCGCAAGCTGTGCTGTGGCAGGACCTATCTGGCTACCGGTATGATCGAGCAGGCCAGGCTTGAGGCCGGACGCATGGTAGCCGCGCTGTTGCCCTGGATTGACAGAGGCCTACCGGTGGTCGGTCTGGAACCCAGCTGCCTGCTGACTCTGCGTGATGAGTACAAGGCGCTGTTGCCGGGTGCGGATACCGACCGCCTGGCAGAGAATGCGCTGCTGCTGGAAGAGCTGATCATCAGGGATCATGAGGCCGGTACACTGGAATGGAGCCTGTCAGCCCCGGTGAGTCAGGTGCTGGTGCATGGTCATTGTCACCAGAAGGCTCTGGGAGCGTTCAGCGCCGTGCAGAAGACTCTGGCTCTGATCCCGGGGATGGCCGTCAGTGTGATCGATTCCAGCTGCTGCGGGATGGCAGGCGCTTTCGGCTACGGGCGGGATACCTGCGATGTGTCCATGAAAATGGCGGAGCTGAGTCTGTTGCCGGCAGTTCGTCAGGCCGATACGGAGACGCTTGTCGTGGCGGATGGCACGTCGTGCAGGCATCAGATCGCGGAGGGAGCAAGCCGTGACGCCATTCACGTTGTGCAGGTATTGGCCATGGCCTTGCGGCCTGCGGAGAGTCCCGGTGGCTCTGTCTGAACGGCTTTCGGGATACAATGGGCGGACCTTGGTCAGGAGTTTGTCATGAGTGCACTGGATCAGGTCGGTTCCATCAGCCGGCGTTCGCTGCACGAGGAATTGACCGACCGCTTGCGAAGCATGATTGTCGAGGGTGTCTTGACGGCCGGCGAAAAGGTTCCGGAACGCGAGCTTTGCGAAAAACTGGGCGTCTCTCGAACACCCATGCGCGAAGCCCTCAAGGTGCTGGCATCCGATGGTCTGCTGACTCTGGAACCCAATCGGGGTGCGCGAGTTCGCGCCATCACGGTAGAGGAACTGGAAGAAGTGTTCCCTCTGATGGGGGCATTCGAGGCTCTGGCTGGCGAACTGGCGTGTGCTCATATCAGTGATGCCCAGATCAGGGAGCTGAAGAACGAGCACGAGCAGATGCTGGGTCGTTATCACGCATCGGACATGCCCGGCTATTTCAAGCATAACCAGCGTATTCATGAACTGATCATGGAGGCGGCCGGTAACCGCACGCTGATCAATCTGTACAGCTCGCTGGCTGTCCGAGTGCGGCAGGCAAGGTATCTGGCCAACATGAGCGCCGAACGCTGGCAACAGGCCGTGGATGAACATGAGCGGATCATCCAGGCGCTGGAAGAACGCGATGGTGAAGGTCTGGCAGCTATCCTGAAAAAGCACCTCGAGAACAAGTTTGCTGCAGTCAGGCAATGGATAGAAGACCAGGTCTGAACGTCGATTCCCCGTCCTGCCTGGCTGGCAGAACTGTTCGCTAATCGACAAAGGAACTGGGGCGATTGCTGGCAGACCGATGGGGGCATCCAGTGCGATGATGCCGATTACCGACTACCGACTACCGATTACCGATTACCGATTGCCGTTTGCCGTTTGCCAGTTCCTGTCGATCAGAGAGTGGTCTGATGGACAGACGCGGTTGCGTCGATCAGTTCGGATCGTTGAACATGTCTCGAAAATAGAAAACGATGGCGGCACGCTTCCATTCTCCGGAGTAGGGCTCAACGCGGCCATTCTGGTTGCCGTCGATCCAGAAGTCGCCGTCTTCGGCAATCTCGACGAATCCCACCCGGGTGCCATTGCGCCAGACTTCGCCCGTATCCTCAAGGCTGCCCAGTTGATTGCCCCGCAGCCAGACTTCGCCGTTGGCCTCGATGGATCCGGCGTCGTTGCCTCGCACCCAGACTCGGCCATCTGCCGTGATCGATCCGATATCGGTGCCGTCGACAACGACGGTGCCCTTGCGAGAAATCGAACCGATATAGCTGCCCCGGTAGTAGAGCTCCTGTTCGATGCTCTGCAGGAATTCAGGTCTCCTCTGCCGTTCCTTCTTCGGCAGGGCGGCCAGTTCGAGCGCCGTCTGCTCAGCCTGCTCGCGCATGTCGCGGAAGCGTGATGCAGCCGCTTCGATGCTAGGCGTCGAGTTGGTGAGCTCCATATCGATCAGGTCCGGAAAATGGTCGCCGAGAAGCAGCATCTGCTGACTGGCGCTGAGTCCCGTGGCCAACCGGTTCTGGTTGTTGTCACCATTCTCGCCATGCGCGAAATTGTAGATTCGCATCTTGTCATCGTCTGCAATGGCCAGAATACTGTCTGCCAGCATATGAGCATCCCGAACACTGCTTTCGCGTACGGCGATCTGACGGCTTATCCGTTCATTGATCTGCAGTTGAAAACTGCCGGTGATCCAGCGTCTGATTCGATCGGCGTTCTGCGGGTCGATGGATCCCGAATCCAGCGTTGCAAGGTCAGCCTGCAGCTGTTCGCCACGCAGTTGCTGCAATGTCGCCGCCCAGGCGATCAGCTGTTCGTTGGTCGCCCCTGCAGGCAATGACGGCAAAGCGTCACTCCGGTAACGCGCCAGGATCTCATCCCCGTTGGTGGTTCGACTGTCTGGGGCTGCGTCGTTCGAAGCCTGTGTCTGAGTCTGCGTGGTTGGCTGTGTCTGTGTCTGTGTCTGTGTCTGTGTCTGTGTCTGTTGCTGTGCTTCCTGCCACTGTTTCGCGGTGGCGATCATCTGTTGCCGCAGCTCATTCCATTTCTGCGTGGCTGGGCCGTAGTCAGGATGCTCTCTGGAGCTCGTGCCCTTGAGCAATTCAGCTGCCCGGGTCAGTTTCTTGCTGAGCGCGTTGTAACGGCTCACATCACCGTCTTGCAGGGTCGAAAGACCGCTATCGATCTCCGCGATGAGCCGGTTTGCCATATTGAGCCTGGCGTCCATCTCGGCGGCAGATATCTGTGCGCTGCCGGTCATGATCGACAGTGTCAGCATGGCTTGCAGAAAGAACCGGGTGACAGTTTGCAGCATCGGCTTGGGCTCTCGTTGATCCTGTGGCAGCGTTGGTTTGTCGTCCGGTTGCACCTGGCCGTTCGGCAGCTTCACTGAACAGACCCACCAATCCATTGGTCGGCTTCATCTGTAACCGTAGACATTTTCCTCGATTTGAGTTCAAGCTATCACAAGCTCCAGGATAATGACATTGGCCCGGAGCCAGGTGAGATCCGTGTCAGGTTTCCCGTTCGCGTATCTGGCTGTCTGCCCGATTGCGCAAGTGCTCATTGATCCATTCGCGCAATCGCGCAATCGGGCAATCGGGCAATCGAGTGTCCTGGCTCGTGTAATGCCCTGGGAGTTCTTGTCAATACTGCAAGCCCAGTGCAATGCCGCCCAGGAAATAGCAGAAGCCGGTAATCAGAGCGATTCCGACAAGGTTGAGAACCAGGCCGCCCCGAGCCATCTGGGCGATGGTGACTGCCCCCGTGCCGAACACGATGGCATTGGGTGGTGTTCCAACCGGCAGCATGAAGGCACAGGTGGCTGCGAATGCGGCCGGAATGAGCAGACTCATCGGGTCTGCGCCGATGCCTACAGCCACACCACCCAGCACGGGAATGAAGGTCGCCGCCGTGGCCGTGTTGCTGGTCACCTCTGTCAGGAAGAGAATGATGCCGACGACGGAGGCAATCAGCAGGACGGCCGGTAATACGCCGAGCCCCGTGACCTGAGAGCCGATCCAGCTGTCCAGTCCGCTGGCCGCCACGGCACTGGCCAGGCTGAGACCACCACCGAACAGCAGCAGAACACCCCAGGGCAGGCCTTCCTCGGCGTCCTTCCAGTTGAGTACCATTTCGCGGCGCCCCCGGCCTGGCAGAATGAACATGGCGATACCGGCGAAGATCGCGATGGCCGTGTCGTTCATCTGGCCAAACCAGCCAAGATTGACACCGGGGATGCTGACCAGAAGGCCGGGCACCACCCAGAGGAATGCCGCTGAACCGAACACGCACATCACCATCTTTTCACCTTGGCTGACAGAACCGAGCTTGTCGATTTCATCATCGATCATCTGGCGGCCACCGGGTATCTCGGTCAGCTTGAAGGGGTAGAGCACTCGCGTCATCAATACCCAGCCGATGAGTATGAAGACCAGAGCCAGCGGCATGCCCAGCATCATCCATTCGAGGAAGCCGATATCGCGGCCAAGCTCATCAGCGGCATAGCCCGCCACGATGGCATTCGGCGGACTACCGAGCAGAGTACCCAGCCCACCCATGGAGGCCGACCAGGCGATGGCCAAAACCAGGCAGATACCGAAACGCCTGATATTGTCATCGTGTACAACCGCGACATGCCCGGGGGCGTGCTGGGGCTGTCCGGCTTCGCTGTTTCCGGCACGCTCGGAGACCAGGGCCAGGACTGACAGGCCGATCGGCAACATCATCAGCGTGGTAGCGGTATTGGATACCCACATGGACAGAAAACCCGTTGCGAGCATCAATCCCAATACGATGCGCGTGGGTTCGATGCCGACTTTGCGCAAGGTAAGCAGCGCGACTCGTCGGTGCAGATTCCATTTCTCCATGGCGATGGCTATCAGAAAGCCGCCGAGAAAGAGAAAGACAATGGAGCTGGCATAAGGGGCCGTCGTTTCATTGACGCTGCGATCTGTCAACATGGGAATCAGGACGATAGGCAGCAGGGAGGTTGCCGACAGCGGAATTGCTTCGGTCATCCACCAGATGGCCATGAGGGTGGCAATCGATGCAACCCAGCGAGCATCAGAGGGCAGGGCTTCGGAACTGCCGAGCATGAGCCAGACGAAAAACGCGGCGAGAAGGCCGCCGATTCGCAGACCCCAGATCATCCCTGCGGAGCGCAGATGTGTATCCAGATCATCGTCTTGTGGCCCGGAATTCCCTTGGTTACCGTGATTACCTGCCATGGTGTATTGCTCTGCATTGGAAAAGCGGAATGGTAGGGCAAATGGCTGCGCAAGAGTAAGTCCTGGATGATGAGAAGACAGATAGCCTGAATCGATTGTTATCAAGTCATGCCGGCAACCCGTCGAATATCCTTGATACTTCCGCAATACGATGGGTCTTCGCTACCGCAGTCAGCCTATAGTGATACGCAGACAGTGCAATGGGAACATCGATGAAGACGAGAAGCGAAGTATTCTGCCTGATGGGGTGCTGCCTGGGTGCCGCTGTAGTGACGGCTTCCGTCAATGCCGCTCAATTCGAGGAACTGACTGAGTATTTCAGGCAGGCCAACGTGGTTGCCGGTCCCGAGCTGGTCGAATGCACCTTGTCCGGTGGTAGTCGAACCAGCTGCTTCCGAATAACGGTCACACCGAGCCCTGCCACCTATACGCCGGGTCCCTGGTGTCCAGATACCATTGCCGATTCTGCCGAGAACGGTGGTATCTGGCTGGAAAACGGCGAGGTACACGATGTCTCCGGTGCGTTCATCGAAGACATGGCCAACTTCTACTCCGATAACGACTGGCAGCTGTTCGATGAAGACACTGGCGCAGTCTTCGTCACGGATACGCTGGAGAAATGCGCCGGCGCTGCCCAGCCCGAGGTGGACCCTGAATTCCGGCAGCAGTGTGTGGAGTGCCAGATGGCCTACCTGGATGAAGACGCCACTGTCACCTACACCATTCCTCTGGAACCGGTCGCTGTTGAGCAACCACTGGATACCCGCGATGTCGGGTCAGGGCTTGCATTCAATGGTATTCGTCTGGATGCGCCAGCACCGGTTGCCGACATTCTGGGCAATTACACACTGGCCCCGTTCGATGACTGTGGCGGACATGTCAATCTGCATGTCGGGTACCATTATCACGCGGCCACCGATTGTCTGGATGACACGGCCAGCAAGACAGAGCACGGCAGTGTGGTGGGTGTTGCGATGGATGGCTACCTGATTCATGCGCGCTTGTTGAACGATGGATCATTGCCTGCAGATCTGGATCAGTGTGGTGGGCATGAAACGGATGAGCTCTCTTATCATTATCACGCGGGTGAGCAGGGTTCGAATGCCATCCTGAGTTGCCTCAAGGCCGAATACGGTTGCGTGTCCGAAGAACCTGGCGTGGAGTGCGATGCGTCCGTATCCAGGCGGCCGGGTGGTGGCGGTGATGGTCGGCCGGATTTCGCAGCGGCTGCACAGAGACTGGGTGTCAGTGAAGACGAGCTCATGCGTGCTCTGGGTGCACCACCTCCGGACTTCGACCAGGCAGCCGGCACACTGGGTGTTACCGTCGACGCATTGCAGGAAGCGATGGGGCGCCCCTGAGTCGCCGTGCCGATTGTCGCCGCGGTGCTCAGCTCACCGACGGCAGCTGGCGTTTGAAGAATTGCCAGATCATTCGTGAGGTATCGGGGCCGGCGGCATCACTGAATCGCTGCTTGTCATCGCCACCACTCCAGCAGTGGCCCAGTTCGCTGATCTCGTTCAGGCTGACGACGACCTTCCTGCCAACGCGAAAATCAGTGATGGTGCTGGCGTAGCGTTTGCCACGTTGCACGGTACGAGGCTTGCCTTCTCTGGCACCGAGAGTACTTGCCCACAAGCTGGCTGCGTTGTGGGCGTTCTTGACGTTGACTACTCGATCCTTCCTGCCATGTATCACCAGAAGCGGTGGCCATTGTTGCGGACCACCACTGGTGGAGGAACGGGGCAGGCCACCCATGGCCACCACGGCGGAGGCCGCCGAGTGTGCACTGCCGGGTGGTACACCGGAGTGCATGGCAACCGCTTGAAAGCGATCAGGGTGTCGGGAGGCGAGCAGGGCCGCCATGCTGGCGCCTGCTGAAAATCCGGCAACGGCCACCGCCTTGCGATCAACCGGATAGAACAGGCAGACCTGATTGATCGCGGCCATCAGCGTCGATGCCTCGGCATTCGCCTGGCCGCTCTTGGTGTCGTACCAGTTCCAGCAGCCTTGTGGATTGAAGCGCAGATCCTGTTCCGGATAAAGCACGAGTGCCCGCGCACGCGCGGCAACGGCATTCATGCGTGTACTGCTGGCGAAATTGCGCGCGTTCTGGCTGCAACCGTGCAACATCACCAGCAGTGGCAATCGCTCGCCGATGGAGACGCCATGGGGACGAAAGAGATGGTAACGCCGCATGCCGCCGGCGCCGATGGCATGACCCTTGATCCAGGTTCCCGCACCTGGCGGGGGTTTCGATTTCGCCGCCGCGGTCTTGTTCGCCTGCTTGATCGCCTGTGTTCCGGCCTTCATGGACAGTTGCGTCATCGTCCTCATCAGGCGCAGCGTGGCAGCGCCGGGATCTGCCTTGGCTCGTCGACGGCTCATTGACGGAATTCACCGTTGCGTGACGTGTAGCAGGTATGCATCAGCAAACCCCGGGCAATGCCTGTACAACTGCGAACGTACCGTTGTGAAACATCATCGTGATGATCTCCTGAAACTGGTCAGTGGTTTTCCTGTACGTTGGTTGACAATCATCCGGCAGCCAGTGCAGGGCAGGATCAGCAGTACTGGCAAAAAAGGCGAAGGCGACATGGTAGTCCAGCGGCAGACGCAGAAAACGATGTTGAAG
Organism: Granulosicoccus sp. 3-233; assembly: GCF_052681095.1. Classification (NCBI taxonomy): domain Bacteria; kingdom Pseudomonadati; phylum Pseudomonadota; class Gammaproteobacteria; order Chromatiales; family Granulosicoccaceae; genus Granulosicoccus; species Granulosicoccus sp. 3-233. Next base: position 71,966 of record NZ_JBQYLE010000007.1, on the reverse strand, counting down.
AAAGAACTGTTTGTCCATCCAGCGGGGTATGCAGCCTTGCTGCCACAGGATGTAACCCTTGAGTCAGCAGATTGCTCGACGCGGAAACCACGAATCGAGCCATCTCGTCTCAATTGGAGTCGATCATGAAAGTCGGCGTGGTGGGAACCGGTATGGTCGGCAGTACAGCGGCCTATGCAATCGCCGCCTCGGGTGTGGTGTCTTCACTGGTATTGATCGATCACGACTCGGAGCTGGCCAGAGCGCAGGCCGCCGATATCGCTGACGCGGTACCCTTCATCGGGGCTGTTTCGGTTCAGGATGGCGATTATGCCGATCTGAATGGAGCTGCCATCGTGGTGGTCGCGGCGGGTGTGGCTCAGCGTCCCGGGGAGTCACGTCTGGAACTGTTGGGTCGAAACGCCGGTATATTCGCCGATGTCATCGCCGAAGTGCTGGCGTTTGCGCCCGATGCCATTCTGCTGGTGGCAACGAACCCGGTTGACATCATGACGGCGGTAAGCACGAAGCTGTCAGGCATCGATCCAGCCAGGGTCATTGGCACAGGTACGATCCTGGATACTGCGCGCTTTCGCAAGAATCTGGGCAGACACCTTGGCGTCTCGCCGCAATCGGTGCATGCACATGTACTGGGTGAGCACGGTGACAGCGAGGTTCTGGTCTGGTCATCGGCCGAGTGTGGTGCGATGCCGTTGGACAGCTTTGCTCGGCAGCGTGGTTGCCCATTGACGGACACGCTGCGGTCAGAGGTCGACGAGAATGTCCGGCAGGCGGCGCAACGTATCATTGCCGGCAAGGGCGCAACCTGGTTCGGCGTCGCTGCCGGCCTGGCGCGGATCGTTCGTGTCATCGCACTGGACCAGCACGAGGTGCTGACGGTCTCCTGCATGACAACGGAGGTGGCGGGTGTCAGGAATGTCTGTCTGTCCTTGCCACGCATCATCGGTGCAGGAGGCGTGGAAGATACGCTCATGCCGGGAATGACGCGGGCCGAGCTTGAAGCCTTGTCGGCTTCCGCGCAGTTGATCAAGCAGACCACGGACGCATTGGGAGAGACATACTCGACATGAGCCCAGTCAATCCTGACCTGAATGTCATGTCACTGAACGCTAGTCGCCATGCGTGCCATGGGTCTGTCAGTTGTAACCGTTCCCAACTTGTAAGGGTGAACCATCTCACATATCGCTAACCTTCCACGGAAGGGCGGATCATACCGATCTGCCTACTCTGCATGACGCAATACGAGGGTACGAGCAATGACTGTCATCAAGAAAAATCTCATTCTGGCAAGCGCCATCAGCCTGGTCCTGGCCGGCTGTGGTGGCGCAACTTCCGAGCCCGAGGTTACCGACACGGAGGCCAGTGTGTCTCTGCAGGAATCTGCCACAGAGGCGTCAGACGTTGTTGAAGCCTCTACGGCTGATGCAACGGAAGCCGTCGAGGAGACAGCCGCTGAGGCAGGTTCCGTTCTGGAACAGGCAGCCGATTCTTCTGCAGCGGCCATTGATTCAGCGACCGATACGGTCACTGACGCTGCCAGCTCAGGCTGGAACGACTTGCAGAACAACTGGCAGGATTCCATTGCCAGCATCAAGGATCGTTGGGCAGATCTGTCCGAGGAAGAGTTGATGAGCGTCAATGGTGATCGAGAGGCCCTGGTGACTCTGGTGCAGGACAAGTATGGTCTTGATCGCGCGACGGCTGAAAGCGAGGTGAACGACTGGGCGTCAAGCCTCTGAGGTCACTGACCGAACTGGCGGCTTGTTGAAGTGTCGAGCGCTGCCAGAGCAGCGAGGGGGTTTGCCCCTCGTTGCTGTCAGTTGATCCTGTACCGACTGCCGATGTAGTCAGCCGGTGGAAGCGTTTGGCATGGTTCTGGAATAACAGTGCCGTTGCCCGCTACCCACCAAGATCATCCTATGACAAGTGCCGATATGCCCAGAAAACCCGAACAGCACTTGTTTCTTTTCGGGCCTCCCCGCTCGGGAACCACCGCGTTGGCGCATGTCGTCAATGCTCATCGCAGCATTGGTCTTGGTTCGGAGCGGTTCAAGTACATCATGAACCACAAGCATTTCGATCAGTTCAATCCCGAACTGTTCGAAGAGGAGAAGTTCTTCGACTTTTCGGACGGGCACACCAATAGAACGCCCGAACGCAATGCCGGCATGAAGCGCTATTACGCGGACCTGCAGAGCCGTTATGCGAACCTGAAGTATATCGGTGACAAGATGCCGGGTGGTTTTCGTGTTGCCAGGGAAATTCATCAGAAGTTCCCGAACACCAAATGCATATTCATCATTCGAGACATCTTCGAAACGGCCTGCTCCTGGCAAGCGCGAGCGGAAGACGAAAGTGACAATTGGCCTTCCACACGTACGGCAACGGTGGCCGTGAAACCCTGGAATGCCTGCCTCAGCTATTTCCTGGACCTGCAGCAGAAGTATCCAGACGATTTTCATATGGTGAGCTACCGCGATTTCTTCGATGGCGAGCCCACCGACTACGCCGCTCTGGATGAGTTGTGCCGATTTCTCGATGTATCTGCCGATTCAGTCATGCAGGAGTATTTCAGCGCGGCCCGAGTCAAGTACCGCAACAAGATCAAGACCAAGGAACGCAAACTGGATGAGGCAGCAATGGCATTCATCGAGGAGCACGCCGATATCGCTGCCTTTCATCAGGCCATCGGCAAGGGTCGGCAGGAGGCCGATCGCAGGGCTGCCTGACAGGACTCGAGAGCCGGCTACCGCCGCACTCGCTTGCCCGGTAATACGGCAGGTGCCCGGTTGACCTGCCGCTGCGCATACCCGGTTTTTCAGGGATAACGACGCTGCCCGGTTTGCTGGTATCGTGAATCCATCGATTCACTGCGATGTCATCAGCCAATGAGCGTTTGTCACTTACCGCCCACAGACTGTGTGCCGCCCCGGTATTGCTGCACGGGGCGGCAGTGGTGATCAGGGTCGGCGTCATTTCCGATACGCACGGTCTTCTGCGACCGGAAGCCCTGGACGCACTTCAAGGTGTTGAGCATATCATCCATGCCGGTGATATCGGCAAGGGCGACATCATCGAGGCTCTGTCGGCGATTGCACCGGTAACGGCGGTGCATGGCAATATCGACAAGGGCGAGATTCGCTCCCTGTATCCCCACGATGCCGTTTTGCCCATCGCCGGGCATCATGTCTATGTCCTGCACATTCTCGACGAACTGAAGATCGATCCGGCGGCTGCCGGGTTTCAGGTGGTGGTGTATGGCCACTCGCACAAGCCGGCGATGGAAAGAAAGGCCGATGTACTGTATCTGAACCCGGGCAGTGCAGGTCCTCGCAGGTTTTCCCTGCCGGTGACGTGTGCCGTGCTGTGCATCAGCGACGCCGGCGTGGATGCAGAGATTCTGCATCTGGCTGTTTGAGGCAAGGACCATTGGCAACGTCAACGTCAACGTCAACGTCAACGTCAATGGCAGACGGACTCGTCTATGCCAGGCTCGATGAACCGGGCTATACCCGTGTTCGACGTGGCAGAGGGTTCTCCTATCTCGGTCTCAGCGGCAAGCCTCTGAAGCGCCAGTCCCTGATCGATTACTGTCGCTCTCTGGTCATTCCACCGGCCTGGGAAGAGGTCTGGATATCCCCGATTCAGAACGCGCATGTTCTTGGCACCGGTCTTGATGAAGCGGGTCGGAAGCAGTACCTCTACCATCCGGAATGGTCACGAATTCGCAGCGCCAGAAAATTCGATGATCTGCTGTCGTTCGGAAAGTGTCTGCCGGCACTGCGCAAACAGCTTGAGCAGGACATGAAAGCGCCGAGATACTCCCGGAAACGTGTCATTGCAACCACTGTGCGACTCATCGACAAGACATTGGTGCGGGTGGGCAACGAGCAGTATGTGCGTAGTAACGGATCGCGCGGCGCGACCACGCTGACGCCAGGCGCAGCGACGGTTTCCGATGAACAGGTGATACTGAATTTCAAGGGCAAATCCGGTATTCGACATCATCTGGTGCTGGAGGATGAGGCTCTGGCTCGAAGTATTGCCTACTGCCAGGAATTACCCGGTCAACGACTGTTTCAGTACCTGGATGAAGAGGGTGAACGCTGTGATGTCGACTCGAGCGATGTCAACGATTACCTGCGGGAACATTGCGGGGAAGCATTCACGGCGAAGCACTTCCGGACCTGGGGCGCGAGCGCAGAAGCCTGCCAGTTTCTTGTTGACAACCCCGTCGAGAAGGCTGAAGGCAAGCAGCGCGAAACGGCCATGGTCAAGCGTGTGGCCGATATTCTGGGGAATACGGTTACGGTGTCACGCCAGTACTACATTCACCCGCTGTTGCTGGAAACTGCCCGGTCCTGCTGTTCGATCAAGGTGTCCGGACGCGCCTTGAGCGGGATGTCCCGATCCGAGAGCCGGCTCTTGCGACTACTGAAGCAGAAGAGCTGAATTGGAGAAGATCTGGCCTATGGCCAGGCGCTGGAAAAGGACCCCCCACTCATGGGCGGCCCTTCGAGTTCATCGGATGTCAGCCGGTTAGGCTTCAATCCAATCAGTAACCGCTACTCTTCCGGGCTGCCATCGGAGTTGCTGTTACCAACTGTCTCGACTGTCATCCGAGTAATTACTCTAGACATGATCACCTCCGGTTTCCGCTGATGGGAACCCGAACATACTACGAAATGCGCCGGTTTTGTCAGAATAGTTAACATGACTCACAGTCGTGAGACCTGGGTCGACAATGTCGAGCAGACAGTCCGTGTTACTTCACTGCCCTCTTCACTCGAGTCATCACCACAATCACGCCAAAGTTTGCAATCGAGAGTGCCACGGCCAGTCCCCACAACTGGAATCCAGTCGCCGCGCCCAGAGCACCGGTGACCCAGATCGATGCTGCCGACGCGGTGCCACGCACGTGGTCACTGTCCTTGATGATTGCGCCGCCACCGACAAAGCCGATACCTGACATCAGGCCTTGCAGGAGACGAATCATCACCTCATGCTCCTCGGTGCTCACCAGCGAAAGTCCGATGAGAACATAGGCGCAAGAGCCCAGAGACACGAGCGAGAAGGTGCGCAAGCCCATGCTGGGTCCTTCGTGCTCTCTATCCCAGGCCACTGGCAATACGAGCACAACACTCGCTACCAGTTGCAGTATCATCATCAGTGTCGGGTGAATTTCGTCCATGTTCAATCAGGCATTCGCACTGGTGGAATCAGTCAGTCGCTCGGCGCACGAACACTGACATGCTCCTTGTTCATGACGCCTTCCAGCAGGCGTCCATCCAGCGGCTTGTCCTGACTGCCATGCAGAACAGAAATATCGCCGGTCGACTCCAGCACCACCGCATGGACCTCGGACAACTCTATTACATTGGCTTCACGCAGCTTTCCGCGAATGTCGTCAGCTGTCACACGGGTGCGTCTCATGGCGTCAGTCAACATGGTGTCGCCCACCATCAAGACAACGGGTTGATTGTCCACCAGCACCGAGGCATTGAAATGTACGCGAGCATGGGAAATCAGGCGCTGACTGAAGAGCAGAGCCGCTATGCCGATGGCACCATCAAGCAATGATGCCGAATCCGAGAGAAGGGTGGTTGCGGCAACGCTGCCGACCGCCACTGTTACGGCAAAGTCGAAGCTCGACATCTTGGACAGGCTGCGCAATCCGTTCGCTCGGATCAACAGAACGACAGCCACCAGAATGCCGGCAGCACTGAGGCTGATGTGCCAGAAGTCGCTCCAGCTTGTCGTCAACCATTCCATTACCGATGGCCATCCGAGCTGACGCGACAATGTCTGGGCATCATCTGCATCATGGACAGCAATGGCAAGGGCTTGTTTCTCGATGATTCTTTCATCGGGGGACAATACTCCGTGCCATGTTGCCCTTCTTGCCGGCTGCAATTCTTACGCGCATGCTGCAGGTGCCGACCAGTAAAGCCTGTCAGGAGTGACGTGTTCTCACTTGAGAACGTGAACCGCACAACTGGAATGACGAACCACCCAGGCGGCCGTGGAGCCCAGAAAATGGTCCTTGAAACCAGGACGGTGTGAGGCCACGATGATGCAGTCGGCAGCATGCTTCTCTGCGTATTCGTGAATGCTTCTGCCCGCGTGTCCGGTCACCACATCCGTGAAGACATCGGCAGCGGCACCCAGCTCTGTTTTCATGAGTGCCAGGGCTGCGGAATGTTGCTTTTCCCTGTAGTCCTCAGGCAGGTAAACGGCTGCGAATTGCGGTATGCCTTCGATGACGTGCAAGGCGGTCAGCTTGCCGTCCTTGTCTTGCAGGCGCCGCGCGATATCGATGGCGTTGCCAATATCGTGTTCATGATCAAGTGCAACGGGAATCAGGATATTCTTGTACATGACATGTCTCCGTATTCGTTCATACAGAATAGCGCCAGAGCACCTGAACAGATTGACGTATGTCAATGGGAACCGGAATTCGGCAGTGTCGGTTCCGTGCCTTGGGTGTCGGCCTGAGATGTCCTTCTTCCCGGATGTTTTCCCATCTTCATTGCACTGATCAGGAAAGAAACCATGACCTTGTTTGATCCCGACAATCATCAACGCAGCGATCGACACAAGAGGATATATGCCTACACCGAGGTGGCGTATACCACCGTGGATTTTCTGGCGGCACTGCTGTTCGTGATTGGCAGTATTCTCTTCTTCAGCCAGAGCACGACCGAGATCGGAACCTGGCTGTTTCTGATCGGTTCCATTCTCTTCGGCATGCGGCCCACGATAAAGCTGTTTCGCGAAATCGCGTATCTGCGTATCGGAGATCTGGAAGATGCCGCAAACCCGCCGTCCGTCGCGTGGGGGACGACTGCTCGTTCAGGCACTGACAAGCGCACCTGAATCGATAGCGGCTGACAGAATGGCGGCGGCAAGATCCATCGGCACACCTGCGGACCACTGCATGGCAGCTGGACGTGGGTGGGCACGGTGATTGTGCTAGCATGGCGAACTGGTATGGTAGTGTATGCCTGCTGGCTGCTACCAGAGTACCCTGAGAATCCGGTTGGCACGAATCGGCACCCGGAACGGCTGAGAGAGTGGAATCCATGAGAAGTCAGATAGACATAGTGACCGATGCCATCAACCTGGTGCGTCCTTCCATCGAGCTGTTGTTCCAGCGAACGAATCGGCAGGAACTCCACATTGTTGTCATGAATCCGCGTCTGAAGCCCTGGGAGGCGGAGTTCGAGGATGCCGTCCTGCATGAAGAGTCGCTGGGTCAGCCCGACCAATGGAGCCTGCCTTTCGATCAGATGGCCAGGCAGAAGGCCCGGCAAGCCTGGCGAGGTCAGAAAGCCAATATCAATGGCCAGCTTCTGCATCCGGCTTCGCTGCGTGAGGATGATCTGCTCTTCTTCGGCTCGTTCGTCTACGGGGACATTGTCGTTGCCTGCAGTGGCGTACAGCAATGGTATGACATGCTGATCAGTGGCTGGATTGCCGTGGCCATCGAGCAGCTGTACATTCACGAATACCAGACCATCAAGGCGGAGTCACCGGGGCAGCAGACCTTCGGTCCCGAACAGTCCGAATAGCGAACGATTGCAGAAAGACTGCATGGCAAGTCTGATTGCGGGTGCCAGACTTGTCGTGAAAGAACGGCGCTGAGTTCTACAGGAATTCTATTGGAAGAGCGCCGGCCAGCTCAGCGAATTCAGCGAACTCAGCGAACTCAGCGAACTCAGGCAGTGCAGTAGGTGTCGAGCAGGCTGATCATGTCATCGGCAAGGGCTTCGATCTGCTCGTCGGGCACATTGCGTGCGGCAAAGGCTCGCAGGCCGATGATCTGCGTCTGCAGCAGGCGCGCCAGGCGCGCGCAATCGACGTCGGCTCGCAGTTCTCCTGCGTCCTTGCCTTTTTCGAGAATCCTGCAAAGACCTTGCTCTACGGTAGCAAGCAGGGCTTCGACCTGAGTTCTCAAGTCCGCGTCCTCGTCATTGAGTTCCAGCAGGGTCTTGACCAGCATGCAGGCCTTCGATGGCACCCCTGCGCCTTTGTGACACGGTCTGGCGAAGGAGCGCAGATAGCCTTTCAGGCCTTCGATCGGACTTTGCGATCCACCCATCATTTGCTGCAGGTCACCACCTGAGCGCGCCGCATAGGCCTGCAGGGCTTCTGCAAACAGACCACTTTTGTTGCCAAAGGTGGCGTACAGGCTGCCTGGGCGCATATCCAGAGCACCTTCGATCTGCTTCATGGAAGATGCGTAATAGCCTCTGGTCCAGAAAAGCTCCACGGCGTTGTCCAGAGCAACCTGGCGATCAAAGCGAGCAGTACGGGCCATCGTGTGTTCTCGGGTGAAGGGCGGTCAGACCGTGTGAAAAATATTTTGAGTGATCGTTCAATTTTAGCTTGACTCGCTCCTTGAATGCAATTAGGATCGCTCCATAATTGAATGATCGTTCAATTAAAAGCTGCCGGGAGGCAGATGGCCAGTTCATGGCTGTCCGTTTTCCCGGTATCGATGACACAAGACATTCACCGACTCCAAACGACAAACTCAAGGAAACATACCCATGACCGACTTCGTCAGACATACCATCGAATCAGCGCCGGAAGCATCCAAACCACTGCTGGAAACGTCACTGAAGAACAATGGCCGCATTCCCGGCCTGCACGCTGTCATGGCCGACTCACCGAGTCTGCTGGCCAGCTACAACTTTGCTCATCAGCAATTCATGGCCACCAGCCTGAGCGATGAGGAAAAAACCGTTGTCTGGCAGACCGTGAATGTCGAGCAGGACTGCCACTATTGCGTGCCTGCGCACACCGGTATCGCAAAGATGATGAAGGTAGACGATGCCATTACCGATGCATTGCGCAACGAAACACCTCTGCCGAGCGCAAAGCTGGAGGCCCTGCGAGATTTCACGCTGCTGGTCATTCGCGACCGCGGTTTCGTGTCAGAAGCCGACACGCAGGCCTTCCTGGATGCGGGATTCACACGCACCAATATTCTGGAGGTGATTCTGGGTGCCGCTCAGAAGCTGATGTCCAACTACACCAACCACTTTGCGCAGACTTCTGTCGATCAGGTTTTCGAGAAATTTGCCTGGGAGAAGAAGTCGACTGCGGCTGCGTGATCGAGCAAGCGGGGTGGTGAATTTCTCCACCCCGCATCGTGCCCGGGCTGATGAGCTGCGGTAGACTCGGCGACCACCCGACACCACGAGAATCGAAGACCATGACTATCGACCGACAGCATACCGATGAACGCAGCAGCAAGATCGTCAAGCACAATGGTGTGGTCTATCTGACGGGGCAGGTAGGGGCCGGCGATACACTTGCCGAACAGGCGCATGACTGTCTGGGACGTGTTGATGCCTTGCTCAAGGAGGCCGGCTCGTCCCGCGAGCAGATGTTGCGGGCGACCGTCTGGCTATCCGACATGGCGTATTTTGCCGAATTCAACGAAATCTGGAATGCCTGGGTGCCTACCGGTCATGCGCCTGCCAGAGCCTGTGGCGAAGTGAAGCTTGCCAGGGAGATCCTCAAGGTAGAGATCATCGTGACTGCCGCTTGCGACTAGTCAGTCCAGCCTCGTTGGCATTCTCCTGGCGGCTTGCCGTGTCAATCAGGAATGCCAGCGTCCTTGAGGCTTTGAATGATCATGTTGCGAAATGCGTCGTTCCGGACGGGCAAGACTCGGTCATACCGAGATGCGCTTGCTTCGGGATGAATTGCCAGCAGTTTTTCGGCCGCGGCTCTAGCATCGTCGGGTCGATCAAGCGAGGTGTAGGCAGCGATGATCAGCAAGTAGGAGGAATCCCAATTCGAATTCAGGGCAATCGAGCGCAAGGCCAGTTCAAGGCTCTGTTCCGGTCGCGCGCACGCCAGATGCCCGAAGGCTGCAACCAGCAGGTGACTGAAAAAGCTGGGATCCTTGGGGCCAAGCAACATGGCTTGGTCCAGCAGTTGCAGTCCTGCCGATACATCATCGCCGAAAACCAGGGCGCTGCCTGCCATCGAATTGACAAACCCTGATCCGGCATTCAGATCCACCGCGCGCCGGACGGCGTCCAGACCGGTCAGATAGTCTTCACGCAACATGACAAGCGTGAAACCACCCAACACCACGGCTTGTGCATCATCGCTGCCGACAGCCAGCGCACGACGAGCCAGCGAAACAGCCACTCCCGCATCGTCCTCGCCGTATCTTTCCCACGGGCGGGTTATCCGCTGAACCAGCCCCCAACCGGCATGCGCCAGTGCTGGTGCGTACTCCGGGTCCAGTTCGATCGCTCGCATGAGGAAATCGAGCGCCTTCAGGTTGTTCTCCGGATGAACGAGATAGAGGTGTGGAAGCGCCTGAAGAAACAGATCATAAGCGCCCATGTTCTCGGGGTGCTTGCTTCTGGCCCGTTCAATCTCTGCCTTGCGCAAGGTGGGTTCGATGGCAGCAACGACGCTGGCAGTGATCTGATCCTGAAGGTCGAAGACATCCTCGAGACGGCCATCGAACTTGTCCGCCCAGAGGTGGTTGCCCGTCTCCGAGTTGATGAGCTGACCAGTGATGCGCACCCGTTCGCCCGAGCGGCGCACACTGCCTTCCAGCACATAGCGCACTCCAAGTTCGCGCCCCACCTGCTTTATATCGACAGATCGGTCCTTGTAGACGAAACTGGAATTGCGGGCAATCACGAAAAGCTGTTCGAATCTCGATAGCGCAGTGATGATGTCCTCGGCCATGCCGTCGACAAAATATTCCTGTTCGGCATCACCCGACATGTTGGTGAAGGGCAGAACAGCGATGGACGGTTTATCCTGTAACGCAGGCTTTACCGGCTCGCCCTGCTGGCGGCTGAGTGGCCTGCCCACAGAGCCAACGTTCAACGCATAGACTTTCAGAGGCTCGGCTATGTTCTTCAAGGCCTGCTCACCCATGTCCCTGACCGACAGATCCAGTCGCGAGCGAACCTGCCGATAGGCGTCCTCGGAGATGCAGATCGCGCCGGGTTCGGCGATACCTTCAAGACGTGCTGCAATGTTGACACCATCGCCCATCAGGTCGCCATCGTCTTCTTCGACCACGTCGCCAAGGTGAATGCCGATGCGAAATTCGATACGCTGTTCGACTGGCACGCCGGTATTGCGCTCAGCCATGATGTCCTGAATTTCAATGGCGCAGCGTACGGCCAGAACGACGCTGCGAAATTCGACCAGCGCCCCGTCGCCAGTCCACTTCACCACCCGACCACTGTTGATGGCAATGGTCGGGTCGATAACGTCGCTGCGCAGATTACGCAAACGCGCCAGCATGCCGTCTTCGTCAGCGCCCGTGAGGCGGCTGAAGCCGACGATATCGGCAACCAGTATGGCTGCCAGTTTTCTGTTCTCTGTCATCTGCAGGCTGCTCGTTGACGAAACGAGACTATCATCCAGGCAGATAATTGCACAGAACGCAGCTGTTCTTGCTACTGCTCCCCTTTCATTATCTTCCAGAACTCTGCCCGGTCGTTTGTTCTGGGATATGGCCCATCAGGAATCGGCACGTCCAGAAATCGGCACAATGGCTCCCAACCGTCCCGGGCTTCGAACACCAGAAGTTGTTCCGAGGGGATAGACGCTTTCACCGCGTCCACATGCGCGGCGAACGCTTTCTCCAGTTCCGCGACGTCCAGGCCCGGTGGTATGCCATTCTGAACCAGGACTTCTGTCACCATATTGAGCCAGTCATGCTGTTCTTCGGGAGCCTGGCTGATGTCCGATAGAGCCATGTAGATGGTGTTCGAAAAACTCTCGGCCCAGCTCTCCGGACTGCGATAACCCAGAATGAACCTGGCTTCCGGGTAGGTTGCATGCAGTTCGCTGTAGAAGCGTGCCGTAGGCCAGTCAACTGCGCTGTGATAACCCTCGTAGATTTTTTCCCAGTCGGGTTGTCCCGCGACAGCTGCCTGCCATAGAGGCAATTGGGAGGGCATGTTCTGCAGAACTTCTATCATGTGGTAACAAGGCCCGAACCCCAATTGCTCCAGGGCAATCTTCAGCGACATCGTACCTGTCCGGCCAATACCAGCTCCAACGACTTTCAAAGCCATGTTCCAACTCCCTTGTTGGCCATGCAGCAGTGCCACGGCGTCAGACTTCTTCGCTACATATATAAGACGCACACCGATGGTGTCAAATCAAAGATTTCAATCATCCGAAAGATGTGGACATTACCTTCCACCAGGGGGAGGGCCGGCAATGCCTGGTTCAGGAAGCAGGTCTGACGTGTCTCCACACACAGGATCATCCCTGACGACCGCGCAAGGCAAGGCTTGCTGACGAGCCAACCAGCAATCCCAGAGCAATGGTGCAGATCACGGTTGCGACTTCAAGGCCGGTTTCAATGGCGCGAGAGGGGTCGGAGACAAGGGTGGTGACGCCGATGAGCCCGAGGCTTCCGGGAACCAGTAGCCAGAACGCTGGCAGGAACAGCACAAGACTTGCAGTTTGTGGACGTATCCTTTCGACGAGGGCTGCGCTGAGGCTCGCTGCAAGAGCGCCGAAAAAACCGCCAATGGCAGCGGACCCCAGTGCGTGTCCACCCATCTGGGCTCCGAAGGCTGCCAGCAATACCAGCAATACCCAGGGCGCCAGAGACAGCTCGACACTTTCCATCAGACAGATGCCCAGCGCGATCAGCAACAGTCCAATCGGTGCTGCCCACCAGCCGATCGTGTCGACTCGCACGTTGCTCAGCATGTCTACCGGTACATGCAACACAGTGGTCGCCGCGATCAGTCCTACAGCGAACAGGCCCAGTTGCACGAAACCGTAGCTCAAGCGTGAGCTGCCGGCCTGCATGTGGCCAGCGGCGAGTTCCGACATGCCTGTCACGATCAATGCACCCGGCAACAGGGGTGCCAGTGGCGGTAACAGAGTACGCAGTGGACCTTCAATCCAGCCGGCGCCGGCCGCACCGAACACGATGGTGGTGATCACGAATGCGGCGACGACAGGCAGCAGGTTCGACAGAACCCTGGCCCGCCTTGCGATGGCCATCAGGGTATAGACCACGACCGAACAGACCACGACGATGACCGCGTTGCCCCAGCCGGGTTGCAGGATGAGCGTGATCCCCAGACACATCATGACCCAGGCCAGGCGGACCAGCCACTGGGGGTAACGGGTAGCTCGGGCTCGCAACGTCGACAATTGTTCCAGGGCAATGTCGGGTTGCAGTTCGCCCCTGTGCAGTTGGTGGCGAATGCGGCGTACCTCACTGGCCTGATCCAACCGGACCGCTGCGCTCACCGATTCGTAGGTTGCAGGGTCACCACTACGCAGCGACAGGATCAGTCCGGTCGGGGAGGCGGCCACTTGAATGTTCGGGTACCCCAGCTGCGCAGCGACCTCGATGAGCTCTGCTTCTATCTCGTGGACCGCCTGGCTCGTGGCGATCATCGCAGCGCCCAGTTGAGCCAGCAGGATGCGCACGGTTGCATCATGGTCGTCTCGCTTGTCGGAATCGTCTATCGCGTTCACGGGCAATCTACAGAAGGTTTTGACCATTGTAGACGTTCGATGCACCGAACAAAGGCGCGACCTCGACCTGCGAGCTCAGCTGATGAGGCCGGAGACGAATCCGTTCATCCGGCTTTCTCTTCTCGAGTGAGAGCTGCTCGGCGCGGAGTGCCTCCGCTTGATCGGCGCGTATCAGGGCCAGTGAAATGGCGGCACCGAGTGAAACGAAAGCGATTATTCAGGCAGAGCTGTCAATTTGCTTCGATCGTTCAGCTGCATGCCGAATCCGGGTTCCGCGGACAACGTCAGTCTGCCATCCTGCGGTACGTCCTCGCCGTCGAACAGGTCGCCGAACACGGGTTGTATTGAGCGTCCATCTGCACTGGATGCCACATACTCGCAAAGGGCGGAGCCCGTCTGGCTGGCAATGAAGTGGTAGGAATAAGGTCCGCTGCCGTGTGGAATGACCGGAATATCCAGCGTGCTGGCATGGGCCGCTATACGCAAGGTTTCCGTCAGCCCGCCTACCCACATGACATCGGGTTGAAGCACATCGATCAGACGTTCCTCGATCAATGGTCTGAACCCGTAGCGCGTGTATTCATGCTCTCCAGTGGTCCATTTGGCAGCAGGGTGTGCCTGTCGGATGCGGCGATAACCTTCGACATCCTCTGGCGAGAGCACCTCCTCCCACCAGTAGATGTCCAGCGCCTTGCAGGCTTCAGCCAGTTCGATGGCATAACTGACGGTCAAGGACATGTAACAGTCGACCATCAACGGATAACCCGGGCCCACGCGATCGCGATGCTTCTGCAGAAACGCGACGTTGTTCTCGAGCCCTGCATCGCGATCCGCGGGGCCGTGAGGCAGGGGTACCTTCGCCCCCCAGAACCCCAGTTCCTTGATGGCTGACGGTTGCGGCCCCGTGCAATAGAAGTCGATGGTATCGCGTGCCAATCCGCCAATCAGGTGATAGACCGGCTCCTGTCTGATCTTGCCCAGCAGATCCCATAGAGCAAGATCGACAGCACTGATTGCCATGATGGTGATGCCCTTGCGTCCGTACGGGAGGGATGCGCGATACATCTGGTCCCACATGCGGTTGATGTTGCGGGCGTCCTGGTTCACCAGAAAACGGCTGAGATGATGCTGGATGAGCCAGGCAGCCGGTACACCACCGGTTCCCGTTGCCACACCGACTGTGCCGTCTTCGCTTTCGATCTCGACGACGATGGAGCCCAGGACGCCGATTCCCCACGAAGTCCTGCGAGCCTTGTAGTCGTCGTAGGCTGACATCGGGTTGGAAATCAGGCTGTCTACCAGCCAGTGCTCGCCGGCTCCCTGATTGAAGTAGTCACCACCCTTGCTCTCTCTGGATACCATCCAGACGCGAATGTCCTTGATACGGAATGAACGGTTCACGACCACAGGCACTCGTCTGTGAATGGCATCTGTGTGTTGCTCTGAAATGCGATTTGTTCAGTCATCGAGTGTCCCCGGTAGTTCGTCCATAGCGCTGATGGTGGTATCCCGCACGTGGATGAGATGCTGTCTGTAAGCCTGCACGGCCTGTTCGGCGTCGCCAGCAGCGATGGCGTCTGCAACATCACAATGTTGTTGAATGGAGGTGGCGATGACGCCAGCCTTGGTGCTCGCCACTCGTCGAGCATCGATGGCCACGTTGTACAAGCCTTCCGACAAAGTGGCGAGAATCGTATTGTTGGCACCGGCGTTGATGGCCTGGTGATATTCGGCATCAAGGAGACGGAATCCCACGGGGTCATCAGAAAATGCATGACCGTCTCTGGCCAGTTCCAGTATTCGTTCCCGTTGCTCCTTGCTGGCACGCTCGGTACAGAATCTCACCAATTCGAGTTCTATGACGGCACGTGCTTCGAACTGAACCTGCAGATCATGCTCGGCGACAGAGAGCATTACATTGAACGGCGTCACCAGTCGGCTGGGGGTCAGGTCTGTAATCACATACCGTCCCCCTTGTCGACTATTGAGCACACCAATCAGTGTCAGGGATTTCAGGGCCTCGCGCAGTGGTGGCCGGCTGATGCCGAACGCCAGACACATCTGCTGCTCAGTGGGCAGCTTGTCGCCGGATTTCAGGTTGCCCGACTTGATCATTGCCAGAATTCGACCGGACACCTGCTCTGCGATAGGGGCGCGAACCAGGGGTTCCCCCGAGAACAGATGGCTCAGGCTTTCCGTATTCTGGGCCTGAACCATGGCGGCAAATTCGGTGTCGATGGTTTTCGGATTCATGGTTTCGGCAGGCTTGGCATGTGGTTGTCTTCGGTTTGCAGAGGGCAAATGGGTCGATCGGGAAACAAGGTAATCCTCAGCGAGATGGTCAGCCGTGCTGGCAAGGCGTTCTCATTGAGGCTGGAGTCCCAGCCGGTAGAAGTCGTTGGCATTGTCGCGGTAGAACTTGCGACGATCGGTTTCTGGTACACCGGCCAGTGCAGCGTCGAGGGTATCGACCCATCGCGTCAGGCTGGTGGCCTGCAGGCAGATGGGCCAGTCTCCGGCAAACAGTGTTCTGTCGAAGCCGAAGGTCTCGAAGGTGGCATCGATATAGGGTCGAAGATCAGCATCGCTCCAGTGCTCGGTATCCGCACAGGCGGGCAGGTCTGACAGCTTGATCCAGATGTTCGGGTGTTCGGCCAGTGTGCGAATGTCCTGTCGATACTGCTCTATTGCTCCTTGTCTGATGCCGGGTTTGCCGCAATGATCCAGAATCATTCGCACATCGGGAATGTGTTGTACGAATTCGTGAATGATGTCCATCTGCGTGTAATTGACGTTGATTTCGAAATGCCAGCCGTATTGTTTCAGCAGATTGACACCGTCGATGAAGTCCCTGGACAGGGTCAGAGCCCTTGGATCGTTGTCGAACTCCATGATACGTCGAATGCCCTTCACCGCCGGGTGATTGGCTTGCATTGTTTCCAGCATGGGCTCGACACGGCTACCCCATTCAAGTGGTGCCATGGGCACGATACCCTTGATTCGAGGATCACGCCGGGCGCTCTCTTCCACGAATTCGATCTCTTCCAGGTATTGGCCACCGTTTTCATCGAAGTCGGCATAGCATTCCAGAAAGACCATTGCCTCGATGTCCAATGCCTCACAGTCGCGTTGATAATCTTCAATCAGCCAGCTTTTGCCGAATATCGGATGGCCTTCGAAAGCCGAATAGTTCAGGCGCTGCATGTCCCAGATGTGCAGATGTGTATCGATGATCGGAAAATCTGGCATCTCGTCGTTCCTCCGGAAAGTGTGCCACTCGATAGTGGATGACTCGGTTTCAGAGCCCGTTGTTCGTGAACGCGGGTCTGCCTTTGGCACCACTCATCAAGCCCTTGCAGGGACAGGCTGAAAATTTGTCAAACAAATATTTGTAAGACAAGTATACAATGACTCGCAGGTTGGATGTCTACCAAACTTCAGTCCGGGAGGGTCGTACACTTGACACGCTTGTTCGAACGTTGCCGCAAGGTCGGTGATACAACGCTGCAATTACCTGCTTTCGGCATGGGCACGGCCCATCTGGGGGAGTTGTATTCAACCGTTGAAGAGTCTGTTGCGCAGGAGGCCTTCGAGGCTGCCTGGCAGTCGGGAGTGCGTTACTACGACACGGCGCCCTGGTACGGTCGCGGCCTGGCGGAGCATCGAGTGGGCGGCTTCCTGCGTACCCGGGCGCGGCGAGACTTCCAGATAACCACCAAGGTGGGTAGAACACTGCACAGGCCGGCCAAGCCGGCCACGTTCGATCGTACCCCCTGGGCCGGCGGACTGAATTTCGATGTCAACTTCGACTATTCCTACGACGGCATCATGCGATCGTACGAACAGGCCTTGCAACGTCTTGCACTGGATACGGTTGACGCTCTGGTCATTCATGACCTGGACAGTCTCTTTCATGGTGAACAGGCACTGGCGGAGCATACTCAAGCATTGTCGGACAGTGGCATGAAAGCCCTGGAGGAGCTGAAGTCATCGGGAGATATCCAGGCGGTCGGGATGGGAATCAACAGGAAGGAACAACTGATGGATCTGGCGCAGAAGGTCGATCTGGATTTCGTGCTGGTCGCCATGCCGTACACACTGATCGATCAGGAAGCGCTGCATACCGGCATGAAGGCCTGTCTGGATCGCAACATCAGTGTCATCGTGGGTGCTCCCTTTGCCTCCGGCATTCTGGCAACCGGCTCGGCCGGGGCAGCTCATTATGCGTATGAGTCTGCCAGCAATGACATCATCGACAAGGTTCGTGGTATCGAGCGCATCTGTGCGGCGCACGGTATTTCCCTGCAGGCCGCGGCGCTGCAATTCCCGTTGGCTCATCCGGCGGTGTCTTCCATCATTCCGGGCGTCGCCAACGCTCGGGAGATGAATGCCAACATCTCATCCATGGATGTCTCCATACCGGCGCAATTCTGGTCGGACCTCAAGGCCGAAGCGCTGCTCGATGCCGATGCCCCCGTTCCGCCAGTGGACGAGCAGTCGTGATCGACAGTGGCTCGGTACTGCTGGAGGCTCGTGGCATCTCCAAGCAGTTCGGCGGAGTCGAGGTGCTCGGTGATATCGACCTCGACCTGTATACCGGCGAGATTCATGCGCTGCTGGGGGAAAACGGCGCGGGCAAGTCCACATTTGCAAAGATAATGGCGGGTGTTCATCAGCCGACGCGTGGCAGCTTGCACATGAATGGCCTGCCTGTGCATGTGAGCAGCCCCATTGCTGCGCAACGTCTGGGTATCTCGTTGATCCATCAGGAGCCCATATCGTTTCCGGACCTCTCGGTGGCCGAAAACATTGTCATGGGGCGACAGGGCGGCGGCCTGCTGGCAAGGGTGCCGTGGACGAGCATCATGAGCGATGCTCGGCGGTACATGGATATGCTCGAAGTGTCGATCGACGTCAGCACCCCCATGCGTGGACTGTCGATCGCCAGTCAACAGATGGTCGAAATTGCCCGGGCGCTCGCTTCTGACAGTCGTCTCATCATCATGGATGAGCCCACTGCACCGCTCACCCCGCGTGAAGTGGATACCCTGTTCAGGATTGCACGACGGCTCCGACAGGAGGGTCGTACCATTGTCTTCATCTCGCATCGACTGGAAGAGGTCAGGGCGCTGTGCGATCGATTCACCATCTTCCGTGATGGGGCTCGTATTGCCACTGATACTACCCAGAGCGTATCCGACGAAGACATCATCCGGCAGATGATTGGTCGAACACTCAAGAAATACCGGCGCAAACACACGGCGACCATCGGCGATACGGCACTCGAGGTATCGGGTCTCACTCTGCCGGGAGCCTTTCAGGATGTCAGCTTTACGCTGCGCAAGGGTGAAATCATCGGTCTGGGTGGTCTTGTCGGGGCCGGGCGTACCGACGTGGCTCGAGCCATCTTCGGTGTCACGCCTGCAGAATCGGGCAGTATCAAGGTTGCCGGTCGTGAGGTGAGCATTCGGCAACCCACCGATGCCATCGAACTCGGGCTGGCGTTCGTCCCGGAGGACAGGGCTGTAGACGGCATATTTGCAACCCTGTCCATCGAGAACAATCTGACCGCAGCAATCCCGCACAAGATTGCGCCAGGTGGCTTCATTCGTCGCGCGGATGAAAAGGCTCTGGCAGAACAGTCGGTCAAGGACCTTTCCATTCGATTGGCGTCCCTGAATCAACCCATTGTGGAGTTGTCCGGCGGGAATCAACAGAAGGTCATACTGGCTCGCTGGCTGTTGACCGAGCCGGATATCCTGGTGCTGGATGAACCGACACGAGGAATCGATATCGGCGTCAAGGCCGAGTTCTACGACATGATCGGGCAACTTGCCGAGGCTGGCAGAGCCATTCTGCTGATATCGTCAGAGCTTCCGGAGCTGCTGTCGCTGTGCGACAGGGTGCTGGTGATGTCCGAAGGCAGGCTCACTGCCGACATCGCCAGAGAGGATGCCACTCAGGAAAACATCATGCAGGCAGCCGTGCCGCGTGCCGGAGCTGTGGCATGACACAGCTGCGTTCGATTTTCATGCGACGTGAGGCCGGTATCGCGGTCATGATCGTCCTGTTCTGTGCGGCGGTGGGGCTGTACAAGCCGCAGTTCCTCACCGGACAGAGCCTGCGCATCGTGTTGTTGCTGACGCCACTGATCATGATAGGTGCCATGGCTCAGATGCTGGTTCTGGTTGCCCGTCACGTTGACTTGTCGATCGGTTCCATACTGGGTTTCTCGGCCATGGTCGTGGGGCTGATGTACCGGGAATATCCGGAGATTCCCTGGTTGATCGGATTTCCCGTTGCCATACTGACCGGGGCCGCGCTGGGCTTTTTCAATGGCTTCCTGGTTACCGTCTTCAGATTGCCATCGATCATCGTGACCCTGGGTACGCTGAGTCTGTTTCGCGGGTTGACATTCATCATTTCCGATGCCCGCCAGATCAATCGCTCCAATATCCCTTCCGAACTCAAGAGCATGTCACGCACCTCTCCCGTGTTCGACATCCCCTGGATCATTCTCATCGCCTTTGCCATCGCTCTGATGACCTATTTCATCGTTCGCCATACGCAGTTGGGACGACAGATCTATGCGCTGGGTTCCAACCCGAACGCCGCTCCATTACGGGGAATCGATGTGACCAGAGTCACGCTGATCGTATTCACGCTTTCCGGGGCCTTGAGCGGCCTTGCCGGTATTCTGTATGCCAGCCGCTGGGGTTTCGTCAACCCGTCGAATACGGGGGCTGGCTTTGAATTTCAGGTCATCGCAGCCGTCGTCATCGGCGGGGTATCCATCAATGGCGGTGTGGGAACGGTCATGGGCACTGTTCTGGGCGTGTTGCTGCTGGGATGCGTGGCAGCCGCATTGCCACTGCTGGGTATCCCCGGGTCCACGCAGAACGCCATCTATGGAGCCGTCATTCTGATCGCACTGCTGATAGACCGATCGGTGCGCAAACGGGGTGCCAATCAGGTCCCGGGCAGGATAACAACATGAGCGAGAGTATCGGGATGCCCCGTCGGGAACTGACAACGCCAAGGCCCAGGTGGCACGTATTGCTGGTTCGGCCGGAGTCGATGACCTTTCTGCTGCTGGTATTCGGTTTGATTGGTGCAAGCATCCTGTCTCCGTTCTTTCTGGATGTGAACTACATTCTGCGCAGCTTCACGCTGACAGCCGAGATGTCCATTGTTGCTCTGGTACTGACCATGGTTGTCATATCGGGTGAGATCGACTTGTCGCCAGCCGCCAATATGGCCTTGTCTGCCTGTCTGTTTGCCTGGGCAAATGATGCGGGTCTGGCTTTACCGCTTGCCGTCGTGCTTGGCTTGCTGGCCGGTCTGCTGATGGGGGCCATCAATGCCTTCATGTCCATTCGCCTGCAACTGCCGTCCATCATCGTCACCATTGGCACCTTGATCTTCTATCGGGGTATTGCCCAGATCATTGCGGGCGACAGTTCAATCCGTTTGCCGGAGAGCTTCATCGGTATCAATAACGTCATGCTGTTGGGTGTGCCGTTGCCAGTTGTCATCTTCGTCGTCGCTGCCATCATCCTCGGTCTGGTACTGGGCACCACCGTCATCGGTAGACAGATCTATCAGATAGGGACCAATCAGAAAGCAGCGCTGCACGCAGGTATCAA
Organism: Granulosicoccus sp. 3-233; assembly: GCF_052681095.1. NCBI lineage: Bacteria > Pseudomonadati > Pseudomonadota > Gammaproteobacteria > Chromatiales > Granulosicoccaceae > Granulosicoccus > Granulosicoccus sp. 3-233. The sequence continues at coordinate 50,814 of NZ_JBQYLE010000007.1, read as the reverse complement.
TGCCAACAGAATCAAGACCGGCCTATTTCTGCTGCTTGGTGTGGTCAGTGCGGCAGCTGGCATCATGGCGGCCTCGCGGCTCGGCTCGGTTCGCTACGATCTGGTGTTGGGTGGTGAGCTGCAGATGGTGCTGATGGCCATGCTGGGAGGCACCTACATCTTTGGCGGACGAGGCACCATCCTCGGCACTTTTCTGGCGGCCTGGTTGCTGGTCATCGTCTCCACCGGCATGACGGTGGCCAATATGCTTCCGGCTATCCAGTTGACCGTACTGGGTGTGTTGCTGATTGTCGCCATCATTGCCACCAACTTCATTTACGCACGAACCCAGCGCTAGCCTCGACAAGCCGTTCCATTGCGCTGGAAGTCAGTCATACCAAAGGGGTCAACCCCGTTCAACACCACCGAAGGAGAGAGCCATGTTCAAGAAGTCGATCATTGCAGCAAGCACCGTTGTTGCATTGGCGTCAGCAAATGTCGCCATTGCTGACGATGTCGAAGTCGTATTTGTTGGCAAGAACACCGGAAACCCGTATTTTGATTCGTTGACGCAAGGGTTTGTGGATGCCTGTGAAGTCATAGCCTGCAACTTCACATTTGTCGCGCCGGCAACTGCCGAAGCCACCTCGCAGATCCCCTTTCTCGAGGCGCAGATCCAGCGTGGCGTGGATGTCATCGCCATTTCCCCGAATTCTCCCGATGCGTTGAACCAGGTGTTTGATGCAGCGCGGGAGAAAGGCATCATCGTCCTGACTGTCAATGGTGACATCACCGGCAATGAAGAGCATCGTGACGCCACGATACTGCCAACCGACTTCTCCAAGGTCGGTGCCGATCAGGTTGAAATGGTGGGTTCGCTGATCGACTATTCGGGTGAGGTGGCCATACTGTCGGCAACTACCGAAGCACCGGATCAGAACTTCTGGATAGAAGGCATGAAGGCGACCATCAGCGATGATCCCAAGTACGCGGACATGACACTGGTAGCAACGGTATACGGAGATGATCAGCCTGAGAAATCCACCACTGAAATGGAAGCGTTGCTGGCCAACTACCCGGATTTGCAAGGGGTCATCGCGCCCACCACGGTCGGTATCGCTGCGGCCGCTCAGGTCGTACAGAGTCGAGGCATCTCGGATACCGTCAAGGTCACAGGATTGGGCTTGCCATCAGAAATGCGAGATTTCATCGAGGACGGCACCGTCGAGGGCTTCCAGCTCTGGTCGCCGTACAACGAAGGATGGTTGGCCGCTCATTTCTCGGTAGGGTTGAAGGACGGTTCCATGAAGAACGAAGTGGGTGCAACCTTCGAAGTCCCGAATCTGGGCACCATCACCATCAATGAAAACAACTCCATCAACACACAATCCGCACTGACGACTTTCAACGCGGACAATATCGCTGACTTCGATTTCTGAACGCCGTGAATCGTGAGTTCCGACCCGACCGTCCCGGGTCATGCAGGTCTGATGACGCAATGAGCCATTGATGGAAAGTCATGGGCAGGCCGGATTCGCCTGCCCTGACCGCTGGCAATCATCACTATCCCGGACGGGCCAGCTGAATGCACCTGCTGGTAACGACGTGTTCTCGGCCCACGCTATCGTGGACATGCTTCGCAGGCATTCGGCGCAAGGTCCTGATCATTGCAGCTACTGTGTGTTTCCGGTCATGCAATGGCGTTGACTTGGGCAGGCAGGTTATGCCGTGGTCGGATAATGCATGGTTGCCTGCACTCGAAGTCGCGCTCTGTCGATTGGGATCGACTGTACGGAGCTATTGCAGTAGTATCTGATCATTGCACATCGGCAAGCTCTGTACGGTTGCCGACACGGTTCTGCTCGAACAACCTGGACAGACCCGTAAAATGCAATATTGCGCACTTCTTGAAGTGCCAGATATTGCAATGATGCGGATGGTCGACGTGGCAGGACTGCATGGCGTGGAACCGGGAGTTGAAAATGGTGTACTTTTTCAATGCAAAGCCGTCTGTTTCATCTGCATCGTTCCTGCTGTTCCTGTGCCTTCAAACCGTGTTTCCCGCGTTCGCAGACGTCAGGACCATCGCGGTGGAAGACAAGGATTATGCTCCCTACTACGTCTGGACAGACGGAAAACCGACAGGTCCTTGCATCGATATCGTATCCGGCACCTTTGCACTCATGGGCGATACCGTTGAATATCGACGCTTCCCCTGGAGCCGGGTATTGCGCTCGGTGGAGGAGCAGAAAGTCGATGCCGGTCTGTGCGGTACACGATCCGAGGAACGAGCGGCATACAGCCATTATCCGAGCGAGCACTTGCTGATCTATGACGCAACACTGTTTGTTCGTGCTGATTCCGATCTGCAGACATCGGCGAGCGACAGGCTCGTCGGGCGCTCCTTCGGCATCGTCACGGGGTATTCATTCGGCGATATAGAACAGGATCTGGAGAAAGAGGGCATGATCCGGCTGGAGGCCACCAGTCGTGAAAGCCTGTGGAATCAGTTGCTGATCGGCCGGATCGACACCGCACTGGACTCGATACTGCCCATGGTTGATGACACGACGCGAATGGGCAGGCGCGACGAAATCAGAGCACTTCAACCCAGTCTGGCGGAAACGCCGGGCTACCTGTTTTTCAGTCGCAAGCCGGGTAATGACGTCCTGGCTCAGGATTTTTCGCGCGCACTGAAGACCTTCAAGAGTAGACCCGAGTATCTGGAGCTGAAGTCCAGATATGGATTGTGATCGGCTGTTTCCCTGGTGAACAGTCGCGATGATGCTGCAGGCCCGGGAGTGGGTTTGCGTGCCATGGCCTGCGCGATGGAAGAAAAAGGAGTCGAAAATGAAAAGATTGTACTCGACGGTTCTCTGCAGTTTCCTCTCACTGTTGGCATCGACCCTGTATGCACAGGACAAGACGGTCGTCGTCTCGACGCTGGAATGGCCACCGTACACCGGAGGCAGTTTGCGCAACGGCGGCGCCACCACCGAGGTGGTACGTCAGGCCTTTGTTGCGGCCGGTTATGAGGTGGAAGTCGTTTATCGACCCTGGAAACGCGCGATCGACTCTGCCGCCAAGGGAACGGATGACGTCATAGCCTATTTTCCGGGTTATCACTGCAGTCATCAGGAAGGTTTCATCTCCTCGAATCCGATCGGCAGCGGACCCCTCGGACTGGCCGAGAATACCGATGCGCCAATCAGTTGGACCAACGTGGATTCACTGGGTGAGCAACAGTTGAAGATAGGGACGGTATTGGGTTATGCGAATACGGATGAATTCGACAAGAAGGTGGGTACAGGTTGGGTGATGGTCGTTCCTTCCAACGATGACCTGACGAATCTGAAAAAGCTTTCGCGTCAACGCATCGATGCCGTGGTCATCGACAAGTTCGTGCTGGAATACCTGAAATCGACGGAAGCCAGTCTCGAAGACAGTCGCGCCAAGTTGAAGTTCGATGAACGCCCACTGGAGGACAAGACTCTGTATCTGTGCTTCCGGGATGATGAGACCGGGCATCAGGTGAAGGAGCAATTCAACCTCGGGCTGGACAGCGTTGATCCGGAGGCCATTACCGAAGACTATGTCGCCACCGAGTTTGCCGACTGAACGGATTCATGGACGAGCGACAGGGTCATTGATGTGCTTCTGAAATACCGCTTTCGGTCGATTCAGACCAAGTTTCTCGCACTGATAGTCCCCTTCGTTCTGTTGACCATTGTGCTGGTCTTTGCCATGGCCGAGCGCAATGCACGCGAGGCGGCCGAGCAGAAGCTGCAGAGCAAGCTGGAAAAACTGGTAGCGATCCAGAGTTCGGTCATTTCAGAATCCCTGTGGAATGTCGCAGACGAGCAGATCAAACTGATTCTGTCGTCGCTGGATATCGACCCGGATGTGCAGGCGGCAGCCGTCTATGACGATGGGGAGGTGCTGGTTGCCTTCGTCGGTGATATTGACGGCATGACAGAGGATCCGTATTACGCAGAGAAGGAGATTCTGTATGTCTACGGCGACCAGGCAATCAATATCGGTCGACTTGCCATCGCGCTGGACGATAGCCAGATCATCGCAGACTCCTGGGGACGCACGAAACTGGGGATAGGACTGGCGGCGTTGCTGCTGGTTTCGGTGGTGGCCACCGCATTGATTGCCCATCTCACGACCATTGGCCGGCCACTGGAGCGGTTGCTGGCATCCATCAATCAGGCCCGTAGCGGTGGTGAGCGCATCCCGGTGAACTGGCACAGTCGGGACGAGATGGGGACGGTGGTTCTGGCCTTCAATGAGATGCAGACGCAGCAACAGGCCGACGAGGAGGCACTGCGCAAGGCGCGTGACGATCTGGAGCGGCGAGTGGAAGAGCGAACCCGTGATCTGGCCAAGGCTACACGCAATGCGGAAAATGCCCAGAGCCAGTTGCGTCACGCCATAGAGAGCATTGCTGACGGGTTCAGTCTCTATGATGCGGATGATCGCCTGGTCATCTACAACCGTCGTTACAAGGAACTCATCAATCTGGCCGAAGACAACGTCGTCGTGGTGGGTGCCACCTTCGAAGAGATCATTCGCAAATCGGCGCAGCAGGGGCTCGTCAAGAACGTCAGGGAGAGTCAGGACGAATGGCTGGCTGAACGATTGCATTCACATCGCAATCCGGGAGCCCCGCAATTGTTGCAGCGGACCGATGGTCGATGGATTCGCGTCAGTGAGCGCAAGACCGAAGATGGCAGCATTGTTGCCGTCTATACCGATCTGACCGAATTGAAAAGACGTGAACAAGAAGCAGAGGAAGCCAATCGGGCCAAGAGCCAGTTCCTGGCCAACATGAGCCACGAACTGCGTACGCCGTTGAATGCGGTCATCGGCATTACCGAAATGCTGACCGAGGATGCAATAGAAGACAATCAGGACGATATCGTCGAGCCACTGGAGCGTATTCTCAGAGCCGGCAAGCATCTGTTGAAGCTGATCAACGAGATTCTCGACCTGTCCAAGATCGAAGCGGGCAAACTGGAGTTGTGTATCGAGGAATTCGATGTACTTCCCCTGCTGCACGAATCGCTCAGTACGGTTTCCGCGCTGGCAGAACAGAATGCCAACAGCCTGCAATACAGCATTCCCGACGCTGGGCTGAAGGTTCATGCCGACCAGACGCGACTGCGGCAAATCGTGCTGAACCTGCTGAGCAACGCCTGCAAGTTCACCAAGGACGGCGTTGTCGGACTGGAAATCGACACCTGTCTGATCGATGACGTGGAACATCTCCAGGTCGTCGTTTCCGATACGGGAATCGGCCTGAGTCAGGAGCAGTTGGGTCGTCTTTTCGAGGAGTTCAGCCAGGCTGACAGTTCCACGACACGCCGCTACGGCGGGACCGGTCTGGGCCTGGCGATCAGTCGTCGCTTGGCACGCATGATGGGTGGAGACGTCACCGTGGAAAGCCAGCCCGGTGAAGGAGCGGTGTTCACTCTGAAATTGCCACGTCATGTTCAGGTGAGTGGTGAACAGCTCGGTAGTGGCGCGCAGGAACCGCCTTCCCGAGTTACCGACCATCAGAGCGTTACGGCTCGGGTGCTGGTGGTGGATGATGACAAGACCGCACGCGAGCTCATGCGAGTCATGCTGGCCCGCGAAGGCTATGACGTCATTACCGCTGCGGATGGATCGCAGGCGCTCGAGCTGGCTCGCAGCATGGCGCCCTCGATGATCACGCTCGATGTGCTCATGCCGGAGATGGATGGTTGGGATGTACTGGCGGCACTCAAATCGGATCCGAAGACCATGGATATTCCGGTCGTCATGGCAAGCATGTCCGATCAGGCGGACCGAAGCTATTCACTGGGTGCCGTTGATTTCCTGGCCAAGCCGATCGATCGGGATCGCTTGCATCGGATTCTGGACCGGTTTCATCGATCGGCAGAATCACCGAAGGTGCTGCTGGTGGAAGACGATGGTGACACCCGATACCGGCTATCGCGCAATTTCGAAGCAGCAGGTTGGCAAGTCGATGAAGCGGCGGACGGAGAGGAAGGGATCGATTGCATCGGTCGGCAGCGTCCAGACCTGATTGTTCTGGATCTGATGATGCCGGGTATGGACGGATTCGAATTTCTGGCGCGTCTCAGGACCATTGATCCTTCCGGCAATCTTCCGGTTGTGGTGCTGACCGCCGCCGACCTTTCTCCGGCTGACCATGCGCGTCTGAATGGCGGTGTCCTGGACATACTGCACAAGGAAGGGCTCGGCCGGGATGACCTGATTACCCGTATTCGCGAGATCCTGCCGCGCTCTGCGGTACGACCCGGGAATGAGTCATGACTGACCCGCTTTCATACGATTCCGCTCGCGTCTGGAGGTGCAAGCATGGCACTAGGGATACGTCGCCCGACCCCGACGTTACCAGTCACGATTCCCTGTCTCATTGAGGTTTGCCGTTCCATGGTCAAGATACTTTACGTCGAAGACAACGAGGACAATATCTACATGTTGAGCCGTCGTTTGAAGCGCAACGACTTCGAGGTAATCGTTGCCATGGACGGTGAGCAGGGAGTTTCGCTGGCCAGCAGTGAGTTGCCGGCGCTGATCATCATGGATCTCAGTCTGCCCGTGCTGGATGGCTGGGAAGCGATACGACGAATCAAGGCGGCATCCGCCACCTGCGGGATCCCGATCATCGCTCTTACCGCACATGCCATGGCTGAGGACAGAGAGGAGGCCTTCGGCGCGGGTTGTGACGACTTCGATACCAAGCCCGTCGAGATGTCTCGTTTGCTGGGCAAGATCCACACGCTTCTGGCCGGGAAGGCAACATGAACGAACAGGCGCCCTCGCTGTTGATCGTGGATGATAACGAAGATAACCGTTATACCCTGATGCGACGTTTGAAGCGTGAAGGTTACGAGAATCTCGCCTGGGCGGATAATGGTCAGACCGCCCTCGAACGACTGCGGGCAGAGTCCTATGACCTGGTGTTGCTGGATATCATGATGCCGGTGATGAATGGTCACGACACGCTGGAGGCCATGAAACAGGATATGCACTTGCGCGAAATCCCCGTGATCATGATTTCAGCCGTGGATGAAATGGATAGTATCGTGCGCTGCATCGAGGCCGGAGCAGAAGATCATCTGGTCAAGCCGTTCAATGCGGCCCTGCTCAGGGCGCGTATTCGTTCCAGTCTGGACAGGAAGAAACTGCGTGATCAACAGACCGAGTACCTGAAGCAGATCGAGCATGAGAAAAAGCGCGGTGATGATCTGCTGCATGCAACCTTGCCAGCCGCCGCTGTGCACGAGCTCAAGGCGACTGCCGGTGTACGGCCCAGGCGTTTCGAGGATGTCGTTGTATTGTTCTGCGATGTGGTCGGCTTCACCGGGTATTGCGATGAGCACCAGCCCGAGGAAGTGGTGGCTCATCTGCAGGCTTTCGTGCTGGACTGCGAAGCTATTGTCGAGCGGCACGGACTGGAGAAGATCAAGACCGTCGGTGATGCCTTCATGGCGACTGCCGGACTGTTGAAGCATGTGGACAAGCGGGCGTTGGCAAGCGTATCGGCCGCTTTCGACATGATCGAAGCTGCCCGGAAACGGGACTCTGGCTGGAAAGTGCGAGTCGGTATCCACTCGGGGCCTGTGGTCGGCGGGGTTGTCGGAAAGAGGATGTACTGTTTCGACGTCTGGGGCGATACGGTCAATGTCGCTGATCGCATCACGTCCTCTGCCCGAGCCGATGCCGTGCTGGTCAGTGCCCCGGTCTGGCGAACGCTGGATGACGCCTGCAGCGGTCAGTCGAGGGGACTGGTGGAACTCAAGGGCAAGGGGTCGGTCGAGCTCATCGAGTGCATGGCCTTGCTGTGAACCCATCAGACCTTGCCGTTTCTGCCACTGCGCTCGTTTCCTGCTCGAGCGAGTGACCTGCCGTCGCTGCACTGCTATTGCTGGTGGTGGTGCGGTGTGGCGAGCATGTCTGATATATTCGCCCTGTTTGACGTGAATCGGGACATGGCTGTCCGGTACGGTGGACCTCTGACAGGAGAGTAGTGACATGCCCAACGAGGGTTTTCTGATCGGTATCGATGTCGGTACGGGTAGTGCAAGAGCGGGTGTCTTCAGCCTGAGTGGGGAGCTTGTCGCTAGTGACAAGCAGGAGATCTCGCTGCACCGTGAGGGCAGCACCACGTTTGAACAATCCAGCGAAGAGATCTGGGCCGCTGTCGGGCATTGCGTGCGCGGAGCGTTGGCAGCCGCCCGCATCGAGGCGGAGTCTGTGGTGGGTATCGGTTTCGATGCCACCTGTTCACTCGTCCTGGTCGGGGAAGGCGGTGCGTCACTGCCGGTGGGAGATCCGGAACATCCGGAGCGCAACATCATCGTCTGGATGGACCATCGTGCCGTTGATCAGGCGAGGCGAATCAACAGCGGAAAACACGCTGTTCTGGACTATGTTGGCGGCACCATCTCGCCAGAGATGGAAACGCCCAAGCTGCTGTGGCTCAAGGAAAACCGTCGAGCGGTGTACGATGAGGTACGCCACTTTTTCGATCTCACCGATTTTCTGACCTGGAAAGCGACTGGCAGTGCCACGCGCTCTTCCTGTACGGTCACCTGCAAATGGACCTATCTGCCACACGAAAACGGATGGGACGAGCGATTTTTCCGCCAGATCGATCTCGCCGAGCTGGTGGAGGAAGACTTCGTCAGGATCGGACAGGAGGTCGTCGCACCAGGCACGGCGCTGGGGTCAGGCCTGAGCGAAGCTGCCGCTAGTGATCTGGGACTGGCTGCCGGGACAGCGGTAGCGGCCGGTCTCATCGACGCGCATGCCGGGGGGATTGGTACCGTGGGTGTCATCGGTGCGCCGAGCGAGAATCTGGCCTATGTCTTCGGCACGTCTTCCTGCACGATGACATCAACACCAGAGCCGGTATTTGTTCCCGGCGTCTGGGGGCCCTATCACTCTGCCATGGTTCCGGGCCTGTGGTTGAACGAAGGCGGTCAATCGGCGGCAGGTGCGGCAATCGACCAGCTCCTTGCCTTGCATCCGGCTTCGCAAGAGGCAGACAGGGCCGCCCGGCAGGCCGGCAAGAGCTTGCCGGAGTGGCTGGCCGATCGTGCCATGGAAGCCGGTTGCACCAGCGATAGCGATGATCATCTTTCGGCGGTGGTCCATCTGGCCGCTGGACTGCATGTGGTGCCGGAGTTCATCGGCAACAGAGCACCGTATGCAGACCCGGAGGCACGCGCCGTCATCTGCGGTCTTGGCATGAGCCGGGAGATCGACAGTCTGGTGGCGCTCTACGTCGCCGGATTGTGCGGTCTGGGCTATGGCTTGCGCCAGATCATGGAGACTCAGGAAGCCAGCGGTGCGGCGGTCAAGCGCATCGTCATCAGCGGTGGTGCCGGACAATCCGATCTCGTGCGCCAGCTGCTGGCTGATGCAACGGGCAAGCCGGTGCTGTCGGTCTCCTGTGAGGAGCCGGTACTGCTGGGCTCTGCCATCCTGGGGGCCGTTGCCGCCGGCTCGTTCAGCGACATGCAAACCGCCATGACTGCCATGACCTCGCCGGGCAAGACGTTCACACCGAGCGAGGGCTCCATGGTGACACTACACCAGGCGCGGTTTGATGCATTCTGCCGGCTGCAGTCAGTGGCGCGCGAGATCAGGCAACGGTAATCTATCTCCGAGCGCTGCGAGCGAACAGGACCTTATCGTGAAGGTTTGGGGGTGGCGCGCACAGCGGAACCGTCGGTTGGCACAAGGCAAGACTGATACGACCGACTCGCCTTGTTCACCCTGCTCAGGAAGAGCCGGTGGTGTCGCGTTCGAGAAAGAAGCGAACGATCTCGGTTGATGCATCGGGGCCGTTCTGCTCGGTATACGATCCGCCGGGATTGCCTCCTGACCAGCCATGACCCCCTTCGCTCATCTGCCAGTACTCGCAGCCGATTCTGTCCGGATTCTCTTCCGCGACATACTGGGTGACGACGTAGTGATGACCAGAGGCAGTGTCATGCGTCAGGCTCAAGGGCAGCCAGTTTGTCGGCACGTTTCCGGATTGCTCTCGGGCGAGCCAGTTGGCAATGATGCGTTCAGCATTCGCGACATTGACCACTCTATCCTGACTGCCGTGAAAGAGGATAAGCGGCGTGTGACTGTCAGCCGGCTGCGTTGCAGCAACGGAGGAGTTCGCATCAGCCGGTGGACTTGATGCTGCACCATTCACCCTGTTGCCCATCATCATGGCGAATGCTTCCCGGTCGGAGGTGGCTTCGCCTGTCGGCAGGCCGGAATGCACGCCAGCGGCAGAATACAAGTCGGGGTACTGTTCCGCCAGCACCAGTGCCATTGCTGCACCTGCCGAAAATCCGGCAACAAACACCCGCTGAGGATCAATCGGCAGACTGTCCATGACATGCCGTGTCAGCTCGCTCAGCATGTCCGGCTCCCCACCGCCCCTGTGCTGATGGGCCGGTTCGAACCAGTTCCAGCACCTGTTGGGGTTGGCAGAGCTTGACTGCGCAGGGTAGAGCACCATCATGCCCGCTGCCTCTGCGATGGCATTCATGCGGGTGGCGGTGGCGAAGCTGCCGGGATCCTGTCCACAACCATGCAGCAAGAGCAGCAGCGGAGCGGGTTCAAGACTCTCCCGGGCAGGCACGAACAGTTTGTAGTGCATTTCCGCGCCATGACGGGAGAACACGCCATCGTTGAACGAGCCGCTTGCCTTTTCGGGCGGTCGCATGCGATTCCTTGCCAGGGGCTCGGCATCACCTGGTTGCCTGCCCGTTCCGCCGTCCGTGGTTGTCAGCGGCTGGTTGGACAGAGCTTCCTGGATCAGCGTCGCAGCACCGGCGGCATCACCGGAAAGTGTCAGGCGTGTGGCCTCTTGCATCAATTCAGCGGGTGTCTTGCTCATGTCTTCCGGGTCGGCATGGATCAGGGAAAGGGATATCGAACTCTCTGTCTGCCATCAACCGATCAGACATCGCATGCCGATTCAGTCTGAGGCTGATTCCGGCACTGAATCTCAGTCACCAGGAAGACGGCAGTCATGAACATGATATGGGCAGGAAACTGTCAGGAAATACGGCAGGAAGAGTAGACGTTAACAGATGTTCGATGCGATTCGTATTCCCTGTAGCTTTGGCGTGTCTTCGTGAAGCGCCTGAGCATGTGCGATGAGCGAGCTTGGTCTGTCTGTCAGTCAGACTGTCTCTCGTTGTCAAATCTGCTCCCGGAAGATCAGTAGGACATGAGCAGCCCATTGCCCTATACGATCGGTCAGGTCACTGCCATTCAGTGCGATGAGTCTGGCCTGTTCGAGGTCTGCCTCGAAGCTGGCATTCAACGACTTCGCCAGCTTGACATCGTCCGCCAGCACCAGAATCTCATCGTTCAGTTCGAATGAGCGGTTGTCGAAGTTGGGTGACCCGAACAGGCTCCATCGGTCATCGATGACCATGGCCTTGGTGTGCATCATCGTCGGTTGGTATTCGTGGACGGCGATGCCGGCGCCGACGAGGTCCTGGTAAAAGGCAAGGCTCGCATAACGAGCGAGCCAGCTGTCGTTGTAATCTCCGGGCAGCAGCAGTCTGACCGACACACCACGATCTGCCGTTTCGAGCAAGGCCCTGGCCAGCGCGGCGTCCGGTACAAAGTAGGGTGTTGCAATATTGACCGAGTGGGTGGCCAGTTGCAATGCGGTCCAATAGGACAGTGCCACTGGCGACAGGTCTCCGCGAGGCGATGTCGATAGCACCATCAGGCGAGCGCCGTCGTCGTTGTCGGGTTTCGGCGTCTTCGTTGAACCCTCGCCTTGTGGGGCAGCGTCCAGCTGCATCAGTTTGCCCGTGGCATTCAACCAATTCTCGGCAAACGAGCCCGCCAGCATTCGTACTGCTGGTCCTTCGATCCGGAAATGGTCATCTCGCCATTCGTCGGCGTTTCGGGCGTTGCCGGTCCATTCCTGAGCGATGCCCACGCCTCCGGTGAATGCCACGGTATTGTCGACGATCATCACTTTCCGGTGAGTCCGTCGGTTGAAATGCCGGATGTTGTACCAGGTGAACGGGTGGAACCAGACCACCTGGACACCACTGCTCTCGAGTCGATTGAAGAGTTCACTCGGCATGGTACGCGCACCGTAGCCATCGATGATCAATCGCACATCGACGCCGCGATCGACCGCCTGGCCCAAGGCCTTGGCGAACTCTTCCGCAATCTGCCCAGACCAGTAGATGTAGGTCAGCAGATGAATGGATTGCCTGGCTTCCGATATCGCGGAGAGCATGGCAGGAAATATTTCATCGCCGTTGATCAGTGCCTCGACCTGATTGCCGGAAGTTACCGGGCTGTGCAAGACAGTTTCCAGAGTGGTCAGCAGATCCGGCGTTTCATGTTGCCCTGCTACCGGTGCGGCCGCGGCCTTGACTCGGTCGAGTGAATCGGGGAGCAGGTCTTCAGGTTCCGGCACAACCAGTGTGTAGATCGACCAGAGTAGCCACGCGCCCCCCGTCAAGGCCAGCAGATGGACAAACCGCCCAACTCGCGTACTGCAAGTCTTGCTCATCATGATCTCGCGCTATGGTCTGTTCAGAAAGGTACTACGGAATGGCCCTTCAGTTCGGCATTGTCGAAGATATCGTCAGAGCAATTCCCGAAAAGAGAACTGCTGCAAACTTTCTGGAATGAAAATTCATGGTGCTATCGTGCGTCTTCGGCTGAGGGCGAAATGCAACTACGGATTTCCTGCGCATCCATGTGCAAGTGCCGTTGCGGGTACGGAATCTCGATATTCGCCTCTCGGCAGGCCTGATTGATCATGATACGCAACTGGCTGGCCACGATATGGTAGCGCTCGGCATCGGTGACGAAGACACGCAGCTCGAACAGCAAGGCACTTTCGCCAAAATCCGTCAGTAGCGCATAAGGTTCAGGGGTCGTGAGAACTTCATTGTGTCTGCTTGCACAGTCCAGCAGCAGCGCCTGTACCTGGTCCACGTCGGCGCCGTGTTCGATACCGATACTGATGATCACGCGTACCGTAGTATCGGTATGTGTCCAGTTCACCAGAGAATTCGACACCAGTTCGCTGTTCGGAATGATGATGCTCGCCTTGTCGAAGGTCTCGATTTCCGTGGAGACACTCATGATGTTGCGGACGATGCCTTCGTGCTCACCCACGGCTATCCAGTCGCCGACACGTACCGGTCGTTGAGCCAGCAGTATCAGCCCCGACATGAAGTTGCCGACGATGCCCTGCAAACCCAATCCGACGCCAACCGACAGGGCACCGAAAACCAGTGCCATGTTGCGCAAGCCGACCCCCAGTGTTGCCACCGCAAGAATCGCTGCAAGGGCGATTCCCAGATAACCGATTCCGACAAAGATGGAGTGCCGCAGGCCGAAGTCCATATGGGTTTCGGGAAGCACACGGTCGTAGACGATCCGTCGCAGCAAACGCGTTGCGATCAGCACGATGGAGAACACGAGTATGGCCAGCAGGAGACTGCCTGGTGAAAACGTCAACTCACCGATCGTTGCACCATCGAGCAGGCGCCGGCTCCACAATTGAATGACCGCTTGTGGGATTCCCCAGGCCTTGGCGAGCAGCAACAGCATGGGGCCGAGCAGCAGAATATCCAGTATGCCTCGTATCAGCATGCCGGATGTGCCCGTGCTGGACTCGCGCCCGAGCCTGGCGATACGGTGCCAGGCGCTGGACAGACGTTCGAGGAATTCATGCAGCAATCGCCGCACCATCAGCAGGGCGCAGACCGTTCCTATGGTTATTGCAAGCCGTGATACCAGGAATGCACTCAGGTCCAGGTAGCCGAACAGACCGAGTGCCAGCGCACAGACGACGATCATCATCAGCACTCGCCGGATGGCCTCCAGTGCTCGATGCGATTGCTCATCGCTCTGCTGGCTGGCTGCTGGTCGCCAGAATCGCTGATGCAGGGAACTCAGCAGCAGGGTGCCGATAACCAGCGTGATGACCAGATTGCTGACCACATCGATTTCATTGGCATAGGGTCGATAGCGCTCGGTGGCCAGGTACAGGGCAAGCATCGTTGCGCAGAATACCACCAGCCATTGTATTCGCCGGTTGACTCGTGCCGCCACTGTGGAGTCGACCGACACCAGACGCCAGTTGGGGGCATGAGGTACCAGCGCCGCCTGGACTGGCGCCACGATGACGATGGCAAGTACCAGGCTGGTCGTCACTGCCTTGACCAATGTCGCCGATTGTTCGCCGACGAGGCCCTGGCTGACCAGTGCCCAGCCGATACCGCCGAAGATGGCGGCCGGCAGCAAGCCACTGGCAACACCTTCGGCAAATGCGCTCAGTGTGCGCTGCGAGTAGGAGGACTCATTGGCCTGAGGCCGGCGTCCATATCTGTCCGTCAGCCAGCGCCCCCCCGGGATGGTGGTCAGGGCTGCCGCGAGCACGAGAACCAGAATCAGCCAGGCTGACCCGTTGCCCCGCCCCTGCCCGCGCAGCAACGCCTGTGCATCAGCTGACAGTCCTCTGCCGATATGCGATGCGTCCGCCAGAAAGTCTGTCCAGAAACGGCTGGTGTAAATGGCAGGTGAACGCGTCAGCAGTCGTGTTTCGAGCTGTTGTCTTTGCGTTCCACCGAGTTGTTTCAGCAGCTGCTCCGCCCGGACCTGAATCAGCTCTGCCTGTTTGACCCGCTGTGAAAGCTGCGCGATCTCTTCCTGAATGGCATCACGCTGGGCGTTGATGTCGCTGGTCTCCGCCGGCTCACCCTCCTCGGGAGGTGTGCCCAGTGTGTCCAGTTCCAGCTGTGGAGTTTCGAGCGCCTTGTTGGTGCGCGCCTTGAACTGCCCGGCATTGTCGATCAGTGCTCCGAGCCGCTGTTCATAATGATCGAAATCGGCCGTCAGAATCTCGCTTTCGTTGAGTTCCAGCTCGATCCAGTCCAGCATGACATTCCAGCGTTGCAACGACCTGTCCTCGTTGTCCTCCTGGGCGCGGATGTCACCCGGGCTCGCCAGCAGGATGAAGAAAACCATGAAGATCAGCCAGGTAGCCTTGCTGAAATGTGTCGCCATCGGTCGGTTTCTCTGGGCAGGCTTGTCGTTGGAATCGGATCGACAGGGCGCGGCACTGGCGTGTGGTTGGTCCGACGTCCCCGAGCAGGGGGAGAGTGCCTGGATTCACAGCCGATGCCGCAAACATACTACGAAGGTAACCCGTTTGGGCCGCGTGGTAAATCAGCCCGATATCCTGGTGGTGTTGACCTCGCCGGATTGCCCGATCGTGACCACTTTCGGCCCCGGAGAATTGCCTGAACGGGAAGCGGTAGAAGTATAGTCACCCAGTCCGCCCTGTCTGGCTTTTCGACTCAGTCGCCCAGTGGTTCGAGCAGGTTTCCCGAACGGTGATTCTGCAAGGTATATTTGATGCGTCGCAGGTTTTCCTGTGCACTGGGACCCATGATATAGCCGGTCGCTGCAGATAGCAGGTCCATGACGGCGAGGTAGGCAAAGCGTACCGACGTCGGCGTCAAGGTGTCGTGTGTTTCGGCAATGGCGACGGTCAGGGGGTGGTCGACAGCCTCTGCCAGCGGGCTTGCCGTTGCGGTAATGGCAATGGTTGTTGCGCCATAACCACGAGCCAGATTGACGGCTTCGATGAGCTCGGCCGTTCTTCCTGACAGGGATATGGCCAGCACCACATCATTCTGGTTCATGGTGGCCGCCGTCATGCGCATGAAGTAGGCTTCGGGACAGCATGACACGTTCACCCCATAGCGGAACAGGCGGTATTGCGCTTCTTCTGCAAGCGTGGTTGCGCTGCCACCCAGCCCGAAGGTGAATACCCTGCGTGCGCTGGTCACAGCCTCCGCGGCGGCCTGGATGGACGAAGGGCTGATCTGTCTCTCCACTTCACGCAAGGCGCCACGCGCATCCGACAGGATGGGAGTCCAATAGGCGGGCAGCTCGGAATCTGCGGGGCGAGGGGGCAATTCCGGGTTGAGATAGGATTCGCCGACCACAAGACTCTGCGCCAGCTTGAGTTTGAAATCCCGTACGCCCATGCATCCGATGGCCCGACAGAAGCGAGTGACACTGGGTTCGCTGACACCGGCACGCTGAGCGAGGCTGGCAATGTTGTCGTCGACGGCGCGTGGTACATCGGCGAGCACGGCTGCGCCAACCTTGCGTTCCGCCGGGCTGAGCAAGGCCATCTGATCCTTGATACGTCCGAGGATGTCGATGATCTGTCCGTGTTGCCGCGCCTCCGCTGAAGGGTCTGCAGGCCCTTCGGGCAGGGTTGAACTGTCAGGCATAACTGGATTCCTTCTCGCTGATGCGTGGAAGCTCACGACGCAGTAACTCGGTTTGTTACTAAATTACAGGTCGTGTAGCTCTTCAAGTTCTTGTAAACAAAGCCACATTCGTCACGGCTAAAAAAGATGTTGACATGAATGTAGCAAAGTTACAGGATTGTGGGCAGTAGATCTGTAGACCCGTTCCCCGGGGTCAGCGATGACCTCAAGGGATCGGAAATCGGCCGTCCGATGACAGGCGACCGTCATGCTAACGGAGAACATGATCGTGAATGTTGCTGCATGCAGTCAGTCGGCGGGGCAATTGGCACTCGCTGAGGCGGTGAACGGATGAACGCTGATCTGGTACTACAAGGAGGCCGGGTGATCGACCCCTCCCAGGGCATCGACCGGATAGCCGATGTTGTCGTTACCGGTGGCAAGGTAGCCGGTCTGGATGTGTCGCCCGCGGCCGGCGCAAGCACCGTCGATGTGAGTGGCAAGATTGTAACGCCGGGCTTGATCGATTTGCACACGCATGTGTATTGGGGCGGTACCTCCCTGGGGGTCGATCCCGATGCCTATGCCCTGAAATCCGCCAGCCCCTTGCTGGTGGATGCCGGAAGCGCCGGGCCCGGGAACTATCCGGGCTTCTCCAGGCACGTCATCGAGCCCGCCTTTGCACGCATTCTGGCTTTTCTGCACATCAGTTTCGCCGGCATCTATGGATTCTCGGACAGGGTCAGGGTTGGCGAAAGTCACGACATGCGACTGATGGCGGCGCGAGATGCCGTACGGGTCGTTGCCGAGTTCCCCGATACCATCGTCGGCATCAAGGTGCGTCTCGGCGCCCACGCCAGCGGGCCGTCGGGCATTGCACCACTGGATGTTGCCATGGCCGTTGCCGAAGAAACGGGTTTGCCCCTCATGGTGCACATCGACGAACCCCCGCCCAGTTATGGCGAGGTGGTGGCTCGTCTGCGCAAGGGTGACGTATTGACTCATTGCTTTCGCCCGTTTCCGAATGCGCCTGTCGATGGCCAGGGGAACATTCGTCCGGAAATTCATGATGCCCGTGAACGTGGGGTCTTCTTCGATGTCGCCCATGGCATGGGTTCCTTTGCCTGGAAATCCGCCCGGGCCATGCTGTCGCGTGATTTTCGGCCCGATGTGATTTCCTCGGACGTCCACGTGTTTTGTCTGGATGGACCAGCCCATGACAATCTGCATGTGATGACGAAATTTCTGGCATTGGGCTGGACCTTGCCCGAGGTCATCGAAGCGGCAAGCGCCGCACCCGCACGTGTTCTCGGCCTGACCGATCGAGGTCATCTGCGTGCTGGTGCCGTGGGGGATATCAGCGTGTTCCATGAAGTCGAAGGCGACATCGATCTGGTGGATGCCGTGGGCGAGAGCGTGTCGTTCGATCGCCGACTGACACCGGTGGGTATCTCCATCGGAGGGGAGTGGAAATCGGTTTGAACACAGGACCATGAGAAAGGGACACCGAATGCACGGCAGCCGCTGGTTTGCGGCATCGTGCACGGATCTCATGGAGTAGACATCAGTTTCATCATTACGCCTGCCATCTTTCCTGCGTCAGATGCAGTGCGATTCACCAGGACGCAGGGCTGACCACGCTTGTCGGACAGCCTGGCTTTGAATGTGTGTTTAACAGGGAGAGAATTCCATGAAATTGAAACGCCTGCTTTGTGGTGCTGCCTTGGTGGCTGTGATGCCGCCGCCATTGTTGGCGGACACGTTCCGCTACGCCACCATCGGCGAACCCCCCAGTCTGGATGCGCAGATGGGTACGGCGACACTGGTGTCGACCATTGCACAGCACATGTTCGAACCACTGTACGCGTTTGATGCCGCCAAGGCCCCTCAGCCGTATCTGGCCACGGGTGAAACCATTTCAGACGATGGCAAGGCCATTGTCATATCGCTGCGTTCCGACGTGACGTTTCACAATGGCGATACGATGGATGCCGAGGATGTCGCCGCCTCGCTGAACCGCTGGGCCGAGTTCGGGTCACGAGGCAAGCTGTTGGGTCTGACGAGCGCAGAGGCCTCCGGAGAACTGGAGGTGACCCTGAACCTGTCGGCGCCCAACGGTGCATGGAAAAGTGTGCTGGCCTTCGTCAATGGCGGGCCGGTCATCTACCCGGCCGAGATCGTGACTGCTGCGGGTAACGAGCCGATATCCGCCGAGAACTACGTGGGTACCGGGCCATACCGGTTTGGCGAGTTACGCCCCAACCGCTATGTGGAGTTGCTGCGTTTCGAGGATCACAGCGCCAACCCGGCTGCCAGTGATGGTGAGGCGGGCGCAAGAGTTGCCAACTTCGATGCCTTGCGCTTCATTCCCGTGCCCGATGTCGGTACGCGAGTCAGTGGGGTACAGGCAGGTGATTACGATTATGCCGAATACATCTCTGGCGATCTGTATGGTCAGGTGAGTGAGGATCCGGGCACCCAGGTGAAGATCAGTGCAGCGCCACTGTTCGGGCTGATGTTCATGAACTCGGAAGCCGGTCCCCTGGCAACCAATATTCTGTTGCGCCAGGCGATCATGGCGTCCCTGAACATGGAGCAGGCCCTGCAGGTGTCGGTCGGTGAGCCAGAGCTCTATGAGGCCGATGGCGCCTATTTCCCCGAAGGCAACATCTGGAACACCGATGCAGGCACGGAAGTCTACAACCAGGGTAATCCGGAGAAGGCCCGCGAGCTGGCGAAAGAGGCCGGTTATGACGGTCAGCCCATCAAATTGCTGGTATCGACCAACTACAAGGCCCACTTCGATGATGCAAGTGTCTTCACGCGACATCTGGCGGACGCCGGCATCAATGTGCAGATGGTTGTCGTTGACTGGGCGACATTACTGCAACTGCGTGGTCAGCCTGCCGAATGGGACATGTTCATGACGCATCACGGTACCGTGCCCGATCCGGTGCTGCTGACGGTGCTGAATGACAGTTATCCCGGCTGGTGGAAGTCCGATGAAAAACACGAACTCATGGCGAAGTTCACCGGTACCTCCGATCTGGAAGCGCGGCAGGCTGCATGGGCCGAGCTGCAGGAACTGATCTACACGCAATTGCCCGTGGTGAAGGTCGGCAACATTCTCTCCTACGACATCGCATCGCAGAAGCTGAAAACGCAGTGGGAAAAGGCGCCTGCCTTCCCTCATTTCTGGGGTGCGTCCAACCAGTAGCGGCGTCGCCATGGTCCTCCGGTGGCGGATGAGTCTTGCTGCAACCGGAGGATAGAGTACGGCGCACGGGGTTCGCAATTGGGCTGTCTTCCAACCAGGGACTGAATGAATGGGTCGCTATTTCATGAAACGCACCGGTGCGGCAATCATTACCCTGATTGCCGCATCAGTGGTCGTTTTCTCCTTCATACACCTGATACCGGGCGATCCTGTGTATGTGATGTTGGGGGATGGTGCAACACCGGAACAGGTGGCGGCCCTGCGTACCCGGATGGGTCTGGATGAGCCGCTGGTGGTTCAATATCTGATATGGGCCGGTAATGCACTGCAGGGCAATCTCGGAGAATCGATCTTCTTTGAAACACCCGTGACGGACGTCATTCGAGAAGGCGCGGAGACCTCGATTCTGCTGGCGCTGATCACCATGGTCTGGATCATCCTGCTGGGTGTGCCCATCGGCATTCTCTCGGCCATTCGCCAGGGAACCTGGATTGATCAAGGTCTGTCGGGTCTGGCGATGCTGCTGGCGTCCGTACCCACCTTCTGGGTGGGGCTTTATCTGATCCTGATATTCGCAGCAGGGCTTGGCTGGTTTCCCAGTTCGGGCTACCCATCGATTTTCGAAGACGGCGGATTGGCGAACCTGCGCTATCTGATCCTGCCATCGCTGGCGCTGGCAGCGCCCAACGCGGCCCTGATCCTGCGGCTCACCCGGGCATCCATGCTGGATGTTGCCCGTGAAGACTACGTACGCACCGCTCGCGCCAAGGGCATCAGTCCGTCCAGAGTGGTCCGACGGCACATTCTACGAAACGCCTTGCTGGCGGTGGTGTCAGCCTTCGGCTTTACCTTCGCTGCCCTGATATCCGAAGCGGTGGTAACGGAAACCGTCTTTGCACTGCCTGGCATAGGCCGCACCGTCGTGCAATCCATCCTGCGTCGTGACTACCCGGTCATACAAGGGGTGATTCTGGTGACGGTCTGCCTGTACCTTGTCATCAATCTGCTGGTGGATCTGTCCTACCGGTTGCTCGATCCAAGAGTGGAGCTGGAATGATACACATCCTGTCATCCTCCGCGCGGACCCTGGCAATACGCCCGCTGACTACCCTGGGCGTTGTCTTCCTGTTGAGCATCATCGCCTGCGCGACCCTGTCGCCCTGGATCGCTCCGTTTCCGCCGGACCAGATCGACCCGGTGAATCGCCTGTTGCCTCCCGGTGGGGAGCACCTCTTGGGAACCGATCACTTCGGTCGCGATACCTTCAGTCGGCTGGTTTATGGTGCTCGGCTTGCGTTGCTGATTGGTGTGGGTGTGGTGAGCTTTGCTCTGGCTTCAGGCGTACCCATCGGTATTCTCTCGGCCTTGTACCCGGCTCTGGGCCGCGTGCTGATGCGCATGGTTGACGTGCTGATGTCCTTCCCCTCGCTGTTGCTGGCGCTTGGCCTGATTGTCATTCTGGGTCAGGGCGTGTTCAACGCCATACTGGCGATCGGCCTGATCTATCTGACGACCACGGCGAGAATCGTCTATGGCGTGGCGCTGCGGCTGCGGGCAGAGCCTTATGTCGAAGCCGCGCGAAGCGCCGGGGCCGGCAGCTGGTGGGTCATCACGCGGCATATCCTGCCCAACATGATTTCTCCGTTATTGGTGCAGGCCAGTTTCGTGTTTGCGTTTGCCCAGCTGGGCGCCGCTTCGCTGGATTTTCTCGGGCTGGGAGCGCCTCCGGAAATTCCCTCCTGGGGGAACATGCTGGCAGAGTCCCGCATCTACATCACGCGTGCGCCCTGGTTGTTGATGTGGCCGGGGCTGATGATCGTGCTGACGGCATTTTCGCTGAACCTGGTTGGTGACGCTATTCGTGACCGAATGGATCCGCGGTTCCGTGAAATGGTGGGCAAGTGAGAGCGCCATGCTGAAGGTCGACGATATCGAAGTCTCGGTCAGACGCGGACCGAAGATCGTACGGGGTGTCTCTTTCCAGATTGCGCCGGGTGAAATCATGGCGCTGGTGGGCGAGTCCGGTTCCGGCAAGAGCATGACCTCTCTGGCACTGATGGGACTTCTGCCACCTGCCCTGGAATTGAGCGCTGGATCGATCACGCTGGACGGTGCCGATGTCACGCAATTGGCCCCGCACCAGCGAGTGCGTCGGCAGTGCGGCAAGATGGCCATGGTGTTCCAGGAACCCATGACCTCTCTCAACCCGGTGCTGAGAATCGGTGAACAGATCGAAGAGGCAGTGCGAGTACACGATCCCGAGGTTGATCCTGCCCCGCGTGCCCGGGAATTGCTGGACATGGTGCGTATTCCCGATGCAGCGCATCAACTGCGGGCGTATCCGCACGAACTGTCCGGCGGCATGCGGCAAAGGGTCATGATTGCAATTGCTCTGGCGTGTCGGCCACAGTTTCTGATTGCCGACGAACCCACTACCGCGCTGGACGTGACGGTGCAGCTGCAAGTGCTGGGATTGATTCGGGATCTGTGCGACAGGCTGGACATGGGGGTTCTGTTCATCACGCACGATCTCGGTGTCGTGGCACAGCTGGCTGATAGAGTGGCCGTCATGTACGCCGGGAAGCTGGTGGAGACGGCCGGTGTGCTGCCATTGTTCCGCACACCCATGCACCCCTATACCCGCGCATTGATGGATTGTCTGCCAGACCCGGAATCCGACGAGCCCTTGCTGGCCACCATTTCCGGATCCGCGCCACGACCCCATGCCATCCCTCCCGGTTGTCCGTTTTCACCCCGTTGTGAACGGGCGGCAGACACCTGCCGCTCTGGTACGGTTCCCACCGCCCGTGGCGCACTCGGTCAGGAAGCTGTCTGTCATTTCCCGCTGAACGAGAAGGCTACCGCATGACGAGTGATTCCGACCTGATCCTGGACATTCGTGATCTGAAGAAGGTGTTCAAGGTACGGCGCAAGGGCGTGACTCATGCCATTCACGCTGTCAATGGCATCTCACTGAGTGTACGTCGAGGAGAGACGCTGGGAATTGTCGGTGAATCCGGCTGCGGCAAGTCCTCCCTGGCTCGCGTTCTGCTGGGATTGACACAGGCCGATGGCGGGCAGGTCCTGCTGGATGGGCAGGATCTGCTAAGCAAGAGCCGGCGTAAGATGGCCGATACACGTTTGAACCTGCGCATGGTGTTTCAGGACCCGTATGCATCGCTGAACCCGAGACGCTCTGTAGGCGACTCTGTCGCCGAAACAGGGGACATACATGGAATATTTCAGAGCAGGAAGGAGCGGGCAGAACGTGTCGGCAAGGCGCTAGATCTGGTCGGGCTGGGCGCCAACTTCGCCGCAAGCTATCCCCATGAATTATCCGGTGGGCAGCGGCAACGGGTGGGTATCGCTCGGGCCATTCTGCCTGAGCCACAACTGGTGATTGCCGATGAACCGGTATCGGCTCTGGATGTGTCCATTCAGGCGCAAGTGCTGAACCTGCTGGCAGAGTTGAAGTCACGACTGGGCCTGACACTGATGTTCATCAGTCATGACCTGGGGGTCGTGGCCAAGATCTCGGACCGGGTGGCGGTGTTGTACATGGGGGAGGTGGTCGAACTGGCCTCTGCTCGCGCCTTGTTCACCAACCCGCAACACCCCTATACGAAGCTGCTGCTGGCCGCCATTCCACGACCGGACCCATCGAAGCGCATCACCGGGGCCGTGGAAGTCAGCGAGCCGCCCAGTCGCCTGCGACAGATGTCTGGCTGCCCGTTCCGCGATCGCTGCTCACAGGCGGTTGCCAGATGTGCAAGTGACGCTCCGGTGCTGCGCGAGATTGCGCCACAGCGGTTTGCAGCCTGTCACGTCGTGTGACGTGGCTGCGTTCGCATGGCAGGAAAACGCGATCAGTCGCATTTTTCTGACGCTGGTTTGCGGCCTGTTGCCTGTTTTCACACACGTCTTTCGTGCAGAACGCTCGTCTCCTGCCACAGCGTTCAAGATGGATATTTCTTGAGTCGTTAACCGTAGAAGAGCAGATATAGCTCTGTAACAGGTGTCCGAACATGAATGTAAGCACCTCCAACGATTTGACGTCGACAGCCATGTCCTTGTCACACGCACAGACCGCTCCGCCCATGCCTCCTGGTGGAGGCGATGGCGGCCCTTCCTCCCGCGTCGCCCCGATGGAAGCCCTTGGCGGCACACTGCCAGAAGATGCGAAGAACGCTCTGTTCGCAGGAACAGGTCAGCTTGCCGATTCCGGTGCCAGCGTCGACGAGATCCAGTCCTTCGTGGACAGGCAGCTCGCCACCGATGACGGCGATTTCTCTGCGGGCTCGCAACGCACCGGGCAGCTGGTGGACATGATGGCCTGACGCCGTTCAGTTATCAGTACAGCCTGTTCTTCAGCTCCTGCGTGACAGTCTGGTCTGTCAGTGACATCTGACTGGTGTCCATGATGTTGCCGGTGGTGACCTGACGCTGGTGCAGCCTCGCTCCCTGACCCGGGGGGCTTGTTACACTCAGCGCTTTGAGACCACCGTGGAGAGACACATGAACCGTGAAGATGCCCTGGCGGGCGTACTGGTCGCCGATGCGGCAGCGATGGGTTTGCATTGGCTGTATGACCAGGAGCAGATCGAGACGATTGCCCGCAGTGGTGATGTTCTGTTCCGCCAGCCGGATGCTGCCGTGTATGAAGGCAAGAAGGGCTACTTTGCGCATGCGGCCAGGCGTGCAGGTCAGTTGTCACACTATGGGGAATCTGCGCGCATCGTTGGGCAGTTGGCTGTCGATGGGCAATACCAGACAGACACGCATCGACAACACTTCTTCGAGTCCTTTGGCCCGTGCGGGCACTACGTGGGCTATGCAGACCGACCCACAAAACAACTCGTGGCTCGCATGATCCGTGAAGAGGCGGATATCGCTGACGCATCGGGTATGGACGACAATCAGATGCCGGCCCTGTGTGTGGTTGCGGGTCTGTTCGCTGCCGGTCAATCAGCGGATACGGCGAACTCTGCTGCAAAGGTGATTTCGGTCAATGAGGATGTGCTGGCTGCCGCCGGTGCCTTATATCACTGTCTGGATGAAATCCTGCAAGGCAAGTCCCTGACTGATGCATTGACCTCATCGGCAGAGGCGATGCCCGGTCATGTGGGTGAGAGGATGCGAGAAGCGCTGACCCTCGATGCCTATCAGCCGCTGGAGACAGCCAGTCATTTTGGCCTGGCCTGCTATGCCGAGCATTCCATGCCAGTGGTCTGGCATCTGCTCAGGCATGCCACCGATTTCGAATCCGCCGTACGTGACAACATTCGCTGCGGCGGAGACAGCTGTGGACGTGCCATGGCGCTGGGGGCAATCGCCGGGCTGGTGTTCGGAGTGCCTGACACACTGATTGAACGGATGGCCGAGGGGCGAGTGCCGGTCAATGGCTGACGCTGAGGGCGCGGAACGAGTGCTGGTAGGGGTTTTCATCGAAATGGTGTTGACACCCTACTAGTAGGAAGGTAATCTCGCCACATGAACAGCAACCCGACAAGAGATCTCATTCTGGACAGTGCGCAAGCGCTGGCGCAGGCTCGTGGTTTCAACGGGTTCAGTTATGCCGATATTGCGGCAGAAGTCGGTATCAGAAAAGCCAGTATTCACCATCATTTTCCAACCAAGCACGCTCTGGAAACCGAGTTGCTCGAGCGATACCGAGCGACATTCATCGCCGAGCTGAACTCCATCGAATCCAGTGTGTCAGGAAGCGTCGAACGGTTGCAGCGATATGCACAGCTGTATACCAATACCCTGAGCAATCACTGCATTTGTCTGGCAGGGATGATGGCATCGGATGTCGGCGCGTTGCCCGAGCAGCTGAAACCTTCACTGGAAGGTTTTTTTCGGGAGCACATGGAGTGGTTGACCAAGGTTCTGGCCGCTGGCAAGAGTGCCGGAGAGTTGAACTTCGACGGCTCGGCGCCTGCCCAGGCAAGTGCCTTTCTGGCGGCGTTGCAAGGGGGTCTGCTGATGGCGAACGCCATGGGAGATGACGCTGTCTTCAAGAAGTTGAAGCAGACACTGGTTTCTCAGTTGAAGTCATAGTTTTCATTAACCGATTGGTTTTCATTTGCCGATTGAACCTACCTACTAGTTGGGTGTCTGAGGTGAATGTCAAAAGTCCTGCCAGAGAGTGTCAGTACGTCCGTTCAGCCTACCATTCAGTAGGATGAATCAGGAGAAAGTCTGCGATCGAGCCGTTTCAGCAAGGTCGCTTTTTATTTGATCCATTGTCCTACCTTCTAATAGGATGCCAACAAAGGAAGAAAATCATGTTCAACAATGAAACAGTCGTCATCACGGGTGGTACCAGCGGAATCGGCTTGCGCGTTGCCGAGCGTCTGAGCAAGGCCGGGGCGCGAACCGTACTGATCGGTCGCAATGCGCAGAAAGGGGAAGCGGCAGCCAGCACCATCAGCGGTGCCAGTTTTGTACAGGCTGATCTGGGCGATGTGGCTGATGTCGAACGGCTGACAAGCCGTCTGGACAGCGACTTTCCGGGCATTCGCTACCTCGTCAACAATGCGGGCGTCTTCATTCCGCAGCCGTTTGTAGATGCCGAACGTAAGGATTACGACAGCTACCACGATATCAATCGCGGTACCTATTTTCTGACCCAGGCCATTGTCAGGCAACTCATCAATGCCGATCGTCCGGGTGCCATCGTGAATGTCGGTTCCATGTGGGCCCATCAGGCCATCAAGGCGACGCCTTCAGCGGCCTATTCCATGGCCAAGGCAGGCCTGCACGCGTTCACGCAGCACCTGGCGATGGAGTTGGGTGACAGGAACATCAGGGCGAATGCGGTAGCTCCGGCGGTGGTGGAAACGCCGGTGTACAACAGCTTCATCCCCGAAGAGCAGGTTGCCGAGGCGCTGGCAGGCTTCAACGCCTTCCACCCCATTGGTCGTATCGGTAAAGCGGATGAGGTGGCAGCAGCGGTTCAGTTTCTTCTGTCCGACGAGGCGTCCTGGATCACCGGATCCATCCTGAACGTGGATGGTGGGGTGATGGCAGGTCGCAATTGATCCTGTTTCAAACCAACAACGAGAAAACTGCCATGAAAAAGCATATACATCCGGTCCTGAAGCCCACGGTCTTTGCCTGTGGCAACTGCGGGACAGAGATTTCGACAGCCTCCACCA
Source organism: Granulosicoccus sp. 3-233 (assembly GCF_052681095.1). Taxonomy (NCBI): domain Bacteria; kingdom Pseudomonadati; phylum Pseudomonadota; class Gammaproteobacteria; order Chromatiales; family Granulosicoccaceae; genus Granulosicoccus; species Granulosicoccus sp. 3-233. The sequence continues at coordinate 24,151 of NZ_JBQYLE010000007.1, read as the reverse complement.
GATCGGATCACGCCAGTCTTGAAGTCTGCTCGAATTGCCATCCCGCTTACACGGGCAAAGTGGTGACGTCGGTGTCAGGTAGTCGTGTTGATGCCTTCCATGAGCGGTATGGCGTCAGGTAGTGGTCGGTCGGAGCGGGCCGGTATGGTCGGTCCGCTCTGTCCATCGGGTTTTTCCGGGGACGCCAGACTCTGTTGGTGCAAGGTGCTCCCGGTGCCCTGCCATTCCAGGCAGCAGGCTACCGCATCACTGAAACACGAGTCATGGTGTTCCAGGACTGCTGCTGCCCCTGATACACCCGTCTGATGGGTCGATCACGGACTGCAAGCCTCAAACGACTCGACTCGGCAGGACACCAGATAGCCCTCGTCCAGTGGTCGGTTGATCATGTCATCGCCCACCGTGAGGACAATGCTCTCGACAGTGCCGTCCCCATCGGTGTCATCAAGGCTTGCCAGCAGGGAGCTGCCATCCGAGGCGGTGACGGATAGAGAACCGGAATGCCAGAGTCCGACAGGTTCGTTGACATCGGAGTCAGGGTTGTAATCCAGCTCGATGAAGACGCTCAGGGTATCGGTAGAGACACTGGGCAGCTCCGCGGCGAATGAGATCGTGGCGTCGATACTGCCGTAGAGAATGTTGAGAAAGGAGCCGTTCTCCCGCTTGAGCTGGCTGTTGAATACCGACTCGAAATCCGTGATTCTCATGACACGAACGCCATCGGCTGATTCTTCGGAATAAAGGATGACGGTCATTGTATCGGTGCCAATGCCCTGATAACGGTTGTAGGTTCCGTTGTACGATCCGCTGTATTGATAGGTGAGCGTATCGTCCACCGGCGTGACTGCGGTATTCTCATGCTGACTGCCGAAATACCCCGAGCGGCCGCCGGAAGAGCTGGTGACCGTGCCACTGTAGGTGCCGTCAGGCAGTACACACTTGTCCAGGCTGATTCTGTAGCCCTGACTGATCTCGCCCCCGAAGACTGACAAGGCGTTTGCACTGCCACCGGCATTGCAGACATATTCGCCACCGTTCAGACCGCCGAAGCCTTCATTCGAAATGCCACCGGCCGTGCCCTCGATCAGGGTCAAGCCGTTGGCTGGCTGCTCGGTTTCGGCGAAGAAGTTGTAGGCGGATTGCAGTACGGGACCCACACCATGGGACATGCGGTCGCTCGCCTGCTCGAAAGGTTCCCGATTGGCAATCTCGACCACTGCCTTGAGCACGCTGTCGGCGTTGTCCAGCGTAATGGCAGAGGGTGAAGAAGGATCGTCGACAGAGACGATGATGGAGGCGGCGTCGGAGAGCTGATCGGCATCATCGATGGCTCTAACGGAAAAGAGATGTTCGTTTCGCAGGGGGAGGCCGCTGGCAAAGTAGCTGGTGCCATCGGTTCTGGTCAGAACATCATTGTTGTTGTCGTACACCAGGAATTGTTGTCCCGGTCCCTGTCGGTCCCAGAACAGCTCCAGTGAGTTCGAGGAGTACACCGCGGCACGCAGCCCCGACGGAGTGCTCGGAGGAATGACGGTATTCGGGTCCGCAGGTGTTTCTACGATGATGGTGCTGGCAGTGGATTGTCTGCCGGAGGCGTCTCTGGCAACGACCGTGAATGCCAGGTGCTCACCGGATGGCAGACCACTCAGAAAATGACTGGTGCCCTCTGTTTGGTCAATCAGCTGATCGGCCTGGTAGATGTCATAGTGCAACCCGGGTACATCCGAGCGATCCCAGAACAATTCAACTGCCGTGCTCGAATACACCTGGGCGCTGAGTTGGGCAGGCGAGGGTACGGTGTTCAGTTCGCTGTAGATGGTATCGGCCTGAGTGATCTGGTAAGGGTCGTACTGGACCCAGCTGCCATCGATGGTGTCCACCCTGGGCGCTGTGTAGAGCCCATCCAGATCGCCGACCGTGATTCCATGGATGCGCTGGCGTGTCGTGTGGTTGATGACGTTGTAGATGCCGGGGTCTACCGTGCAGCTCGTGTCATCCCGGTTACCGGATGGCGTGTCCTGCAGGGTGTACACGGAATACTCGCACAGGGTCTGCCAGGTGGTGGCGTCCTGAACCTGCATGTAGCCAAAGGTGTTGGCGCCCCAGGTCATGGTCTGGTTCTCCACCAGCACCTGGAACACATCGTCAGCCACGACAGATCCGCTGCCAGCCAACAGGGCGATACCGGTACAGAGCCGGAAGGTGAGTTTGTACATTGCAGGACCTCCTTGATTCGGTTGCAAGACAGGGCAGCTTCTACCGCGCAGTGTATTCCTGCGGACTGGCCGTTTGTCAGGTAGTTTGTTACAGGCCGTGCGGTAAAAATGGGTTCTCTTGTTCGCTGTAGAGACTGTGTGCATTTTCCACTGGCCAGTTCATGCTCGGCGCTACGAATCAGTTGCACATCGGCTGCGTTCCGCGGTTCGGGTGCAGCCTGTCTGCGTGAAGGGAAGGGGCCAAAAAATCCTGCAAGTCGGGTGGATTCCATGCAATAGTCATGTCCTGAGCTTGTAATGGAGCGTTCTCATTCACACGCGAAGCGCCTACCTGTGGCTTGTCTTGCCACTGAGCCCCCTGATTGCGGGGTTTCTTGCACTCGACCTGATCAATGGTCCGATCCCCGGCAGTGGGGCCAGCGATGCCGACGTCTCCAATTACCTCGCGATCAATTCCCAGCTGCCGGGGCTGCCCACGTTCTATCAGGATGATCTGGACATGCGCTTCTTTCCGGGGCTGGTGACGTTCATATCCTTTGGCCTGTTTCACCTGTTTGCCTGCATGACCGTCTTTGCGATGATGATGGTGCAGGCGTTTCATTTGCCATCGAAGGCGCGTCAACAGGCGCTGCTGATCCTGGCTGGCATCATCACCTTGCTGATCGCGGTCAACCTCATTGCCAGGGTGCCGAGCCTGATGGGAGCGCTGACGCTGACCTATCGCAATATCTGTTCGGTGCTGGTGGCCGGAGACGTGGTCTCCCACCTGTTGCCGGGCAGCTGTACGGAGAAGGGCATCAGTGCGTTTGCCTGGCTGGCGTTGTTGCCGTATCTGTTCGGTTTGCTGGCGGCTGCGAGCGCCGCTGCCGTGACCAGCGTCGCCACACGCCCCATTGTCGCCAGTGACGACATTCAGCAGGAGCTGGAAAGGCGAGCTCATCAACTGGAACAGGCCTCTCGCGGGACGGCCTTCGTGCTGGTGACCAGCGTGATCACGATGATGCTGTTCTATCAGTTGCCTGTCAGTCTGATTCAGGAGCCACATGCGCTGGCCCTGATGAGCCATTATTCGAACAGCCTGTCGCTGTTCTGGGGGGTGATATTCACGCTCACGCTGGTGGCAATATTTGCCCCTGCCAGCTGGATGATCAGGCAGCAGCTGCGCGAGCTGCAAGTCGATGCCTCCTTGCCGGAGACGCTACTGAGTGACACCACACGAGAGCGACTGTTGACCGCGCTCGGCGCATTGGCGCCGTTGCTGGTGGGTGCGTCGGGCTCGATCATCGAGAAGTTGACAGCGACTCTCTAGCTCACTGCCGCGATCGCTTCTCGATACCAGGCCTCTGCCGGCTACACCCGCGACGGCTGAAACAGCTTGTCGGCCACGAACGTCCGGTGTTGTACCAGTGTCCACAACACGCTACAGGCGATGCCGATCACGATCAGCAGAATGCCGTAGTTGCGAATGAGATCGTGCGAATTGACAGACACGATCTGAATGCCGGTAGCGCCCGCGATGGTTGCGCAGAACTGAATGAGGGCGGCGGCGGAACCGGTGTCCTGCGTTTGCTGATCCAGCAGCAGGTTCGCGCCGGGTACACGTACCAGGATGACCGACACGGTCGATATGGCAGCCAGAGGGGCAAAGAACCAGGGAGACAGTCGGCCGAACAACAGCATGGCTGTACCGCTGGCGATGAACACCATGAAGCTGCCCAGTATGAGTCGCCGAACAGGTATGACTTGCGACAACCGCATGTAGAGGGTTGGCCCGATCATCGCAAAACAGGCATTGGCGGCAAACAGGAAACTGAATGCCTGCTCCGACATGCCGAATTCATCCACGTAGACATAGGCGGCAATGCCGAGGAAAGACATCAGGCACATGGGTACCAGCGAAAAGACCAGCAACAGATAGCAGAACCGCGGGTTTGCCAACACGACAAACAATCGGCCCCAGGCTTTCGGCAGAGAGCCGGTGGACTTCTCTTTCAGGGTTTCTCGATACAGGGTGACGAGTACGCTTGCGCTGCAACCGAACACTGCCAGTGCAACAAACATCGCCCTCCAGGATGCAATCTTCAACAGAAAGGCACCCAGCACTGGCGCGATCATCGGCGCTATCAGAACCAGAGACATGATCGTGGCCATGACCCGTTCCCGCTCACGGCCATCGAACATGTCCTTGACGATCGTGGTGCCGACGACCGTCACCCCGCCACCGGCAAACCCTTGCAATACCCTGAAGGCAATCAGGCTATTGATGTTGAATGCCAGCGTGCACAGCAGGCTGGCGGCGATATAGAGTCCCAGGGCAATGAACAGGATGGGCTTGCGACCGGAACGCTCACTCAGAGGCCCCCAGAACAGCATGCCGATGGCAAAGGCCACCATGTACGCGCCCAGCGTCAGATTGACCATGCTGCGACTGGTCGAGAACGTCTCGGCCATCTGTGGCAGGGCGGGCAGGTAGAGATCCATGGTCAGCGGCGGCAAGGCTGCCAGAGTGATCAGCAGGAGGAGTGTTCCCTTGCGTCCCAGTACAGGCTGTGCGGTATGGATGGCTGTCTCCCGGTGTGGTGCCGGCAGGGCGCATCAAGCGCTCGTCGCAACCACGGATTCGTTGGTGATCTGCTGGAGTTTATCAGCAGGACGCCTGTCGGCGAGGGAGTCCATGGACAACCTTCTGAGTCTGTTGGTCATGAGATTCGGGGTTGTCGGGGTAAGTCCCAGTGGAGATGCCATGTCTCGCGCAGTCATCTCTGCCAGCGAGTAGATACGACAAGCGGAAGGGCTGGCGGTCGGTCTGCGCTATTGTCAGGCTGGCAGTCAGCCAGGTGGCTGAAGGCATGCAGTCGACGTTGTTCACTGAAGACCGGTCAAAGGCGATGTGCTTGTCCTTGCCGGGTGAACGATGCCTCTCACCGACTGTATTCGAATTCCATTCATACGACAGCTTGGGGAAATGCATGTGCCGAGTGCTTGCCTATATCGGGCCGGAAATATCGATCGAAAGCCTGCTGTTGGGACCCGATAACAGCCTGGTCAATCAAAGCCTGGATCCGGAGTTGCACCCGCTTCTGCAACTGGCGGGATGGGGGTTCGGGGCGTGGAGCGAACACCTGCTGAAACCCGAAGAGCCATTGCTCTACCGCCGCCCCATGGCGGCGTTCTACGATGACAATGCCAAAGGCATCATTCCCAGTCTGCAGAGCAGTACGCTGCTGGCTCATGTGAGAGCTGCGTCCTATGATTCGGTTACTGTCATCGCGGACGAGAATTGCCATCCGTTTTCGTTCAAGAAGACCCCGTGGATCATTGCCCAGAACGGTGCCCTGCCGGGTTGGAAGGTGCTGCAAAGAGAGTTGCTGCCACGTTGCAAGAACGAGTATCTCGAGCAGATGCGAGGCACCACCGATACGGAATTCCTGTATGTGCTGTTGCTGTCACTGATCGAGAATGATAGCGACGACGGCATTCAATCGGCATTCGAGGATATGCTGGACGTCATTCTCCAGTCGATGAAAAAGCATGACCTGGTGGCTCTGACCAAGCTGAAGATTGCTCTGGTCAGGCCCGATAGAATCATCGGTATCAATTACGGTTTGGGGCACAACGGAGAAACCGAGATGGCGGCGGACTGGAGAGAGCTGCGAAAATCGGGACCGGGAACAGATGACCATGCCCTGTCGATGCTGCTGGAGCCGATGTACCTGTTGACGGGTTGCAATTTTCAGGAGCACAAAGACTCCTACAGGGTGGATATGTGCCCGGACGACGAGGCCACCTCCGCGATCTTTGCCTCGGAGCCTTTGACTGAAGAGGCTGACGACTGGTTGAATATCGAGTTTGGCGAGATTGTCTTTCTCGAAAAGAAGGACGGGAGAGTGTCGAAACAGGTGCGCAAGCTGAACCTGTGAATGGGTGACGCCGGAGTGCGGTTAGGATTGCTGCCGTCCCATGGCTCATCACAGTGCGATCGTCTAGAACATTCAGAAAATCGTGGGTGGTGCCTGTCCGGTGGTGGCGATTTCTCGTACATGCTGCAGTGCACCGCGCAGGGAAGATGCGCCGAGTAGTTTCAGGATTTCAGCTTCGTAGTCGGTCATCAGAGGGGTTTCGATAAGCTGTCTTTTCAACGAAATCAGATAGCTTATGCCGTCCCGCCCCATTGAACCGGCATATCCAGCGGCGCTGTTGATGGCCAGGCGGGCCAGTATTGGTGGCGTTGGGTTCGGGATGTTGGACGTAATGCTGGTGTACAGGACGGTATCCACATTGTGAAAGTCCTCAACCTGCGCAACCACGATCTGGTTCGATACCGGGCGCTTGGCATGCCGGTAATGCCGGTTCGAGCCTTCGCTTCGGGTTTCTCTTCGCCACAGCAGGTCTCGTGCAAGCTCGATATCAATGGATTCATCGAGGACCAGAACCACACCCATTACCGCCGCACCGAAGCCAACCACAGGCACCACCGTTGGAGCGCCATCGCGGGTTCGGCTCGATCGCGCAAATTCGATGTTGAAAGGTGTTTTCACATCGACGACTCGGTTGACAATCAGCGGTCCGAGTTCGATTCCCGGATCTTCTATCAGGGAGCCGTATGCCAGTATTCCGATTCTGCCCATGGATTCTGATGGACACCGTTCATGGTGTTCGATTGAAGACGATTGTTATGCGTCATCATGAACGAATGACGTCCGGATAGACTGCCGTTGCAGTTCATGCCGTCTCTGGCGGTGGGAGGGCTCGATGGAATCCTTGTCGCAGCTCAACGTTATCAGAATATCTTCGAGCAACGACTCTCGGTTAACCTCGCCACTATTACCAGGCCCGCCGTTGATTCATGCAATATAATGATTATCTGAATTTGCTTGACCAACCGCAAACGGGTGAAAAGGATGAAGGAATCGGGACGAGTTGTGCAGGGCGTTTCTCTTGCCACGGGCATCTTGCTGTCAACCGGCGCGCTGGCAGACACCACGGCCCCCGGCAATCTTCGTTATTCTGTCTATTCGCACACGGCCGCTGAACTGTTCTGGGATCGCGCCAGTACCGATAATGGTCATGTCAGCGGTTACGAGATCACTCGCAATGGCGAGGTACTCGATACACGCGATGGTCTGAGTCTGTTCATCGCGGATCTTCAGCCCGGCACCGTGAACGAATTCACCATTACTTCCATCAGCAGTAGCGGCGAGCGCTCGTCAAGCGTCAGTGCAAGTATCGACACCGGTTCGGCAACACCGCCCTTCAACTCGGCAGCACTGGCAGCCCCAGGCGGTCTACGCAGTAGTCGTTATTCCTCGCAGGCGTTCGAGCTCTTCTGGGATCGTGTTCAGGGACAAGCCTACCAATATGATGTGGAGATCAATGGCGAGGCCGTTGGCAGTACCGATGGCACCAGCTTCTTCGTCGGTGATGAAACAACCTATCGCGATGGATCGGGTCAGTTGCAGGTTTCGCTGGTGGCACGCAATGCAGCTGGCACGAGTTCGGCGCCAAGCGCGTTGACACTGGCAGCCGGCGATGGTGAGGGTGGCGATGGCAATCCGAGCGAGCCTGGCGATGATGCCTTGTTGTCGCTCGAACGTGCTGGCGCTCTTCTTCAGCAACTCACCGAATTGGTGCGCAGTAATGGTCTTGTCGAACATCAGGACACCCTGCGCGTCCTCAACAGTATTGGAGCAGGTAACTTCATTTCGGAAGAGTTTCTGGAAGGCACCAGTAACTATTACTACTCGTCCGATACGCTGTATCGACGTGAATGTGTTGACGGTGGCAGCGTCGAGCACCGCGTTGAATACGCTTATCACGGCTTTTACAGACACGGCTTCATCATGAACGATTGCCAGGTTCCGGATAATCGGTTTGTTTCCGGGTACGGCACATACACCAATGCGTACGATGGTTTCAATTATGCGGGTAATGTCTGGACAGGTAGTTCCGGGGCGTACGATGCACTGGTTATGGAGCACGGAGATACCCGTGAGACGATGACGGCCTCCTTGGTTCAGGACAACACCTCGCTGGGACAGATCAGTTCCAGCGATCTTTATAACGTGCGTCGCTATTTGCGCATCGAAAACGGGGAATACGACTACCAACAGGGTGAAGACGAATTGATGGTGCGTGACTGGAATCTTCGCTTCAACCGATTCGACCCGGAAACGGCGCTGCATGCTTTCAATCGTCTGAATGCCACCTTCACCGTCAGCGCAGGCTGGACTGACGGGCAGACGCTTGAAATCGACGCGGTGTTCGATGGGCGCGGCGAGGAAGCCCCCTGGTTCGACAGCGGTCGTCTGCGCATTGTCAGCGACACGGGTGACACGCTTGAAGTGCTGGCTGGCACGGGCGACCCGGAGACCTATCAGCTGGTGTCCACCGTGAATGGCGTGACGGTATCCGAGATTCGTCGCTGGGATGTCAACGGCTGTGAGCTGGTCAACACCTATTGGCAGCAAGACCTTGAGCGGGAACAGTGTGTGCTGATGCCTCCGCTTGGGTGATCAGGTTCTGCCGTACGGTCCACTCTGTATTGCTGAGCCTTCAGATAGGCCTGCTCAAGCAAAAAGGGGCAGTCATACGAGTGGATTTCGATGATACCTGTCTGAGTTGCCGTGGCCATTATTACCAAGTCAGCGCATGGTCCACGCAATAGAATGATTTTCTGAAGTCGCTGGACCAACCGCAAACGGAGGAAAAGGATGAAGAATTCAGGACGACTCGTGCAGGGCGCTTTTCTTGCCACCGGCGTTTTGCTGGCAACCGGAGCGCAGGCAGACACCACGGCCCCCGGCAACCTTCGATATGCCGTCTATTCTCACACGGCCGCTGAACTGTTCTGGGATCGTGCCAGTACCGATAATGGTCATGTCAGCGGATACGAGATCACCCGTAATGGTGAAGTACTTGACACACGCGATGCTCTGAGTCTGTTCATCGCGGACCTGCAGCCTGGCACCGCAAACGAATTCACCATTGCCTCCATCAGCAGTAGCGGCGAGCGTTCGTCAAGCGTCAGTGCAAGTATCGACACCGGTTCGGCAACACCGCCCTTCAACTCGGCAGCACTGGCAGCCCCAGGCGGTCTACGCAGTAGTCGTTATTCCTCGCAGGCGTTCGAGCTCTTCTGGGATCGTGTCCAGGGACAAGCCTACCAGTACGATGTGGAGATCAATGGCGAGGCCGTTGGCAGTACCGATGGCACCAGCTTTTTCATCGGCGACGAAACGGCCTATCGCGATGAATCGGGTCAGTTGCAGGTCACGCTGGTTGCACGCAATGCGGCTGGCACGAGTTCGGCGCCAAGCGCGTTGACACTGGCAGCCGGCGATGGTGAGGGTGGCGATGGCAATCCGAGCGAGCCTGGCGATGATGCCTTGCTGTCGCTCGACCGTGCTGGCGGTCTTCTTCAGCAGCTCACTGTCCTGATGCGCAATAACGGATTGACCGAGCATCAGGGTACCTTGCGCTTTCTCAACCGCACCTCGGCAGGCAACTACATCTCGGAGGAGTTTCTGGAAGGCAGTAGTAATTCCACGTATGAGTCAGATGTGCTGTACCGTCGAGGCTGCGTCGATGGAGGCAGTGTCGAGCATCGAGTCGAGTTCGGTTATCACGCCTATTACAGGCATGGCTTCAATGTGAGTGACTGCAATATTCCGGGGTATCGACTGTTGTCAGGGTTCGGCACATACACCAATCAGTACGACGGCTTTGATTATGGCGGTAATACCTGGACAGGTTATCGCGGCGCGTACGATGCACTGGTTGTCGAGCAGGGAGATGTTCGTGAAACGATGACGGCCTCCTCGATTCAGGACAACACCTCGCATCGTCAGATCGGTACGAGCGACCGTTATACCGTGCGTCGCTATCTGCGGATTGAAAACGGGCAGTACGATTGCACCGACGGGGATGTCGAAGTGACAGTCAGAGACTGGGATCATCGCTTCAATCGGTTCGACCCCGAAACGGGTTGGCATTCCTTGAATCGCCTGAATTCCACGTTTACGGTGAGTGCCAGTTGGACCGATGGGCAGACGCTCGACATTGACGCGGTATTCGATGGCCGTGGCGAAGAAGCACCCTGGTTCGACAGCGGTCGCCTGCGTATTGTCAGCGACACGGGTGATACGCTCGAAGTGCTGGCCGGTACGGGCGATCCGGAGACCTACCAGCTGGTGTCCACCGTGGATGGCGTGACGGTATCCGAGATTCGTCGTTGGGATGTCAATGGCTGCGATCTTGCCAACACCCTCTGGCATCAGAACCTGGAACGGGAGCAGTGTGTGTTGATGCCGCCGCTGGGGTGATGGAGGCTACTAACCGAAGTAAGAAGGAGTAGCGCTGATGGTCAGCTCGATTGAGAGGTTCCGCTGTCATTGATCGATGTGGCAAGCGATGATCATCGAGTTGTGAGCCGACGGGACCACGGATAAACCCACTCATATAAAGGGGAGGTTATTCGAGTGGATTTTGACGAAAGCTGTCTGATATATTGCAGGGTAGACAGGCGAGCGTCTTCGGTTTGAAAGAAACTCAACCGACTGGTGTCGTGGTTCGCTGATCATGTTTATTACTGGATTTGCAGGATGCGACCATGGCAAGGAGTTTTGGTCGCCTTGTCATCAAGGCGTTGAAGGAAGTCGACAAGGCTCAAAGACGAGCTGCGCGAGAGCGTGAACGGCAAGAACGCAAGGCCGCTGCAGCGCAGGCGCGCCATGAACGTGAAGTCGCGCGTGAAGAAAAGCGACAACGCACTGCGCAGCTGAAAGCAGAAGCGACTCTGGAACGGCAGCGAGTTGCCGAACTGAGGGAGCAGGAGAGACAAGCGCGTAGCCGGACGCTGAAGGAAAAGGAACAAATCGCGCGCCAGAAGGCCAGGGACAAGGCCGCACGCCAGGCTGTCATTGCAGCAGGTAAGCAAGCACTGGAACGGCGAGTGAAGGCTCGCGACAGCTTGTGCAAGCGCTATATCGATTCGGTGGTTGAGTAGCATGGAATGGCTACTGGAAAATTTTCCCAGGTGGGGGATGGTGGATGGTTATCTACGTGTTCCCGCTACACATCTTCTGATTGCGCTAGGCGGTCTGATCGTCTTTCTACTCGCCTGTTATTGCGTCAGTCGATATCGCAATCACCGGTTTCGACACGGCTATAACCGGGTATACCGGTCGCTGGTAGAGCTTGATAACGAGTTCGAGGAGCGGCAATCCGGATTTCTGGCCTGGCAGGAAGAAACGGCACACGACAGGCGGCGGGCGACTAGTGATCTACAGCAGTTGAATGCGGAGGTCTGTGCCATTTCGCAACGAGCGGCCGAGATGCGCCCCGTCTACGAAGAGCTGCAACAGCGGCAGGCAGCTTTGCAAGACGATGTCGAGCGGCTCGAATCCCGGCATTCGGATATCGTGAGTGTTCTCGATAACACCGGACCGCTGCATGAGCATTATGCGAATCTGCAGGGGAAAGTTGCCGAGAAATCCGAGGAGCTGGTGCGCGCGGAGCGGCAGTTGCAAAGTCTCAGGCTGGAGCTTGACCTGTATGATCGCCAGAACAGTCTGGTGGCCTATGCACATTATCAGGAGCCTGAATATCTGCATCAGAGCAGTGATCGATTCAAGATAGAGATCAAGCGAGAGAGAGACTTTCAAAGAGCCTTGATCAGCGAAAAGAAAGAACTGACGGGGATGGATGTATTGAAGGATGCCTCCGAGCGAGCACAGGCGTCCCGGCACGGAAAGCTGCTGATCAGGTCATTCAATTTGGAGTGCGACAAGCTGTTCGCAACGATCAGACACTCCAATTACGCTCGAACCGTTGAGCGCGTTGGCAAGTTGGCTCATGACCTCGAAAAGCTGATGAACGACCAGCGTTTTGGAATATCCCTTGAGTATGTGGAATCCAAGCTACGCGAATGCACGCTCATCTATCAGGACAAGTACAAGGCCAGAGAGGAAGCAGAAGAACAGCGGCAGCAACGGGAGCAGTTGAGAGAGGAGCGCAAGGCTCAGCGTGAATACGATGCTGCGCTGAAAAAGGCGCAGGAAGAAGAAAAGGCCTACCAGCAGATGCTGGAGAAAGCGCGAGAAGAGATCTCCGGCGCGACAGAAGAGCAGACACTGGAACAGCAGGAGCGAATCCGGTATCTAGAGGAAATGCTGGAAGGTGCCCGCCAGAACGAGCAGCGCGCGATGAGCATGGCACAACAGACACGCTGTGGATTCATTTACGTGATCAGCAATGAAGGCTCATTCGGCAAGGGTGTTTACAAGATAGGCTTGACACGCAGGCTCGATCCGATGGACCGAGTGAAGGAACTGGGAGATGCCAGCGTGCCATTTTCATTCGATGTGCACGGCATCATCTACTCGGAAGATGCTCCCAGGATGGAGAACGAGCTGCATCAGCATTTTGATGATAAACGCGTGAACGTAGTCAATAACCGGAAGGAATTCTTCCGCGTGGAACTGAATCAGATTGAAGAGGCGATCAACGGACTGATGGATGAGCCAGTTGTGTTGAAGCGAGAAGGGTTTGAGGATGATGATTATTCAGAGGCTATGCGGTTGAGGAATAGGGTGATTGAGGGGGAGGTCTGAATTAGTTATTAGAATGTGAATGTAATCTGCCGATTTCAGTTTCCGATATTTATTTCTTGGACTGCTTTCGGCCAATTTCTGAAGTTCGAAGCATGAAATGATTGGGTTTTTGTTAAGTCTGGTATCAGTATTGGAGCTGGCGTTCTCTATTTGGTGCATAAACCTGTCGCATTAGCCGTTGGGTGGCCCTCTCGGTCAGAATAGTTTTTGCAGCAGCTCTTAACGATTGTTCGGTAAGTCGTTTGTGGCTTAGATTGCGTTCGCAGATCAGCGTCGATTCCTACTTTTTATAAATCAGAGAGGATTATCAAATGCATTACTCATTTTACTTGTCAGCTTTTCTTCTTTTGACTGCGCTGCCGGGTCACGCCTGTGAGAATACTTTAAAGTTGAACGTACCTTCCAACGATCCAGATGATTTAGCGAGCGCTGAACTTTTTGAGAGTGTAGTCGAAGATAGGACGGATGGGGAAACTTGCGTTGAATTATTTCCGTCTTCTTCGCTTTATGAGTCTTCCGATGCCGTGACTGCACTTTCGAATGGCCTGTTAGAATTATCGATAGTACCAACAAATCAATTGCATCAATTCGGCGATAGTATGTATTTGTTTCAGGTCCCATTCTTATTCCGAGACTCCGAAATACTGCATGACTTTATGATGAGCGAATCGAGTGCTCAAGTTATTGAGCCGCTTACTGAGAACGGACTCGTTCCAATAACATTCTGGTCAGAAAAACCAGCCCAGATTTACTCTGATAGTCCAGTAACAGAGGCCAGAGATCTAGCCCGGCGAGAAGTTAGGGTCATGAATGCTAGTGGGCTTGAATCGCTATCCAATAGCATTGGATTTTCTACCTCGGCGGTTGGTTGGAAGGATTTATGGAGCCAGTTTAACATTGGTCAATTTTCAGCTTTTGAGACAACAATTTCTTCCGAACAAGTATATGGCTTAGCTGGTCGTGAAATCTCGCTTACGTTCACAAACCATTCGTACGACGCTAGTTTTCTCATTATTTCTAGAATGATATTAGATTCGATGGACGACGAGACTAGAGAAATAGTACTTGATGCAGGAAAATTAAGTGGAAGTGATAGGAAAAAAAGAGGCTGCGAGAAACAGGTTTCTAGCCTCGAGGAAGCTCAGACAAATGGTATGACTATCTGGTTTTTGTCTGATGATAGCTATAAGAATTTCCGGAGAATAGCTTCGAGCGGATGGGATCAACTTGTAAATGAAGATGTTTTGTCATCCGTTGACGCATTTTGTCCAGAGTGTGCAGGTACAGCACCGCGCCCAAAGCCAAAATGCGAGTAATATTCAGATGAAAAGGCGAAGTGGCAGAGTTTTGGTCTCATGAACGGTTGGACGCTCAAGCGTGAAATTGATGTGTTATCAATACCCTCTTTAATCTTATCTTTGATTGCAGTAGGCGGAGTATTTTTTGCTTTTTTTTCAGAGCCTAGAACTGAATACATAGACAACAAGTGGTTGATCATTGCGAAGCATGAATTTGATTCTGGCGAGGTTGTTGTCAAGGCTGCCAAATCGAACGGCTATTTGAATACCAATCGAGGGAATAAATCCGACGCTCTTATTTGGGAGAATATGGACGTTGAAGTTGGTGGTTGCACGATAATCCTTGAGTGGAAGGAAACAGGTGTTTGGTCAGGCGATGAAAGGAATTTCGAATTTGAAGACGTAAACGGTGAAGCAAATCTACCGAGAGAGGTAAAAAGCGGTGAGGTTCTCGCTCACGATACGCATTACCATCCCCTAAATGTTGTTGCCAAAGAAAACTCGTCAAAGCATTGCGACGAATCTGTCTCCAGCCTAGAGTGGACGAAGTTCTTCAAACTCGTAAGTGAAAATCGAGTAATTTCAGCAACAATCTATGCAGAATTTTTGGAAGAAAACCTCAAAGAAATGGCAAAATGTAGTTTTACGGTGTATGACGAGGATCGTTTTTTTACTGACCCTAAGGGAGCGTGGTTCGAATTTGCGTGTGATTAGATTCTCCTAGCCTGAAAATTTCGCGCAGAGGTGGCGGAGTGCCGCTAAAATTGTAGGCCTACCAAAGCTTTACAATCAAACACAGACACACTCCGCCAGTGACAAATTGTACCCTGAACCGCAAGGTAAAAAAACGCTCCCTTCATATCAACTTTGACGGTGGCGATGTCAGCGGCATCGGTGGCGTCGAACTGTTACGGGCCGCCGACGATCGCCTCGGCTTGTGCAAGGCCGCTTCCAGATTGCTGCCCGATCCGCGCGATCGAACGGCCATAACACACCAGTGGGAGGCGTTGTTTCGTCAGCGCGTCTATGGCATTGCTGCAGGCTTTGCCGATCTGAATGATCACCAGCAGTTACGTCATGATGCCGCGTTACAAAGTGCTGTTGGTGTTATGGCGCCGATGGGTAGTGCGCCGACCTTGTGTCGAATGGAAGCAGTAGCCAGTCAATTGTCGTCTTCTGAAGCAAGAACAATGGTGTTTCAGATGCATGAGTTGATACTGCAGCAATTCATTGATTCGCACGACCGGCCGCCAAAATCTCTGGTACTGGATTTTGATGGCACCGATGATAGAGTTTTTGGCGGCCAGGAAGGTCGAAGCTATAGCAGCCACTACGGCGGATATGCTTTCCTGCCGCTGTATGTGTACTGCGGGAATCATTTGCTGGTGAGTTATCTGCGCCCTGTCAATCGTACTGATTCCTATCACTCTGCAGCCGTATTGTCGTTATTGGTCAAAGGACTCCGGGCCCATTGGCCCAAGGTCAATATCGTATTCCGAGGCGATGCCGGTTTCTACCGCCCCTTGCTGTTGAGCTGGTGTGAACGTCATGATGTTCGCTACATCATTGGTTACCGAAGCAATGAGGTTCTGCTGCGCGAGTGCCAGACAACCGTAGACACACTGGAAAATGGCTGGCACTGGCTTGACTATCACGACGTGGATTTGCCATCGATCAAGCACTTCCTGAATATCGACTACCAGGCCGGCAGTTGGCGTCGAAGTCGACGGATTGTTGCCAAGCTCGAACGCAACGCCATCGGTGCCAATCAACGATTCATCGTCACAGACCTGCCAGGCGATGCCGAGCAACTCTATAGCCAGGTGTATTGTGAAAGAGGCACCATGGAGAACCGCCACAAGGAGCTGCAGATGGGCTTGTTCGCAGACAGAACCAGTTGTTCTGCCTGGTGGAGCAATCAGCTTCGGGTCATGTTCTCATCATTGGCCTACGTGCTCTGGCAAAGCGTCAGGCAAATTGGCTTGGCAGGCACAACGCTGGCCAAAGCCCAAGTGTGGACCCTGCGTCAACGCTTAATCAACATCGGTGCAGTGGTGTTGAGAAACACGCGCCGGATCGAGCTTCGACTCAGCAGTGCATCCCTGGAGAAATCCAACTTTCTACTCGCCCTTCAACGGCTTCAGGCCACATAGTCATAGACCAGTGGAACGACCCGCCTGCCGACTGGGGGAAAGGGGGCCTGTGTTTATTGGATTGCCGAACGGTACTGACAAGGTACAAAATCGCGACAACTGATCAAGCCGAAGCAACACTACCGTTTTGTTCAGTGTGACGAAATTTTCAGGCTAGGTGAGTATTTCAACTTCTACAACACTGAACGCCGTCATCAATCATTGGACAATCAAACCCCCGATACGGTATACACTGAAACCGCAGGCAGGAAGGCTGCATAACTTGGAGAGGCACTCAGGTCGCTGTACAGTTTTTGGGGTCCACTACTCATGATCCGCCTAACACTCATGTGTCAAACGAACGGCATACAGTGCCCAAAGTAAAATTACCGGCTGACACTGATCTACCTCGTTGAAAAATCGATACCTCATGAATTATAGTCTTGCTGGCGTGTTGGAACGTTGAGGATGGTCCTGTGGGTCGAGGGAAAGGTGCTGCGCTGGATTCTTCAAATGGCAAGCTAGACGTTTTTTCAACGGCTTTCGTTACTTGTTGCAGAGGTGTACGGCAATGAAAATCGGTTACGCCAGAGTGTCGACCGTCGATCAGAATCTCGACTTCCAACGAGATGCTTTGACATCGGCGGGATGCGAGGTTGTGATCGAGGATGAAGTCAGTGGTGTCACCGCTTTTCGACCTGGTCTTGAGAAAGTCCGTGAGCAACTGCGAAAGGGCGATGTGTTGGTCGTCTGGCGACTGGATCGTCTGGGACGGACGCTAAAAGACCTCATTGCCTGGGTTAGTTATCTTGATGAACGTAGTGTTGGCCTTATCAGCTTGCATGAGTCCATCGACACCAGTAGCTCCGCGGGAAAGCTCACGTTTCATCTGTTCGGTGCACTGGTAGAATTCGAACGCAATCTTATTCGGGATCGCACAGAGGCCGGTCTTGCCGCTGCGAGAGCTCGCGGTAAAAAGGTGGTCGACCCAAAGCTCTCAGCAAAGATAAACGTAAGCTCGCTGTTCAGTTGTATCAAGAAGGGGAAACGCCGATTGCAACGATCTGTTCAATGATGCAGATCTCCAAACCGACGCTTCACGCGTACATTCGGGCATCGGCAAGGCAGGAAGCCAAACACAGAGCATGACAAGTCATTGTCATTGCTATTCCTCATGCTAATGGCGGCCGGTAAGGAGTCTGGGAACAATGCTTAATGTCTACCGACAAGTTTGATTTATTTGAAGTCTTCGCACGTACTGCAGAAAACGGCTCATTCTCACAAGCTGCCAAAGAACTTGGCGTTGAACCATCAACAATAAGTCGTAAGATCAAGAAACTCGAAAAGCACATCAAGCAGTCGTTGATCCAGCGCGACTCGCATGAGTTCGCGCTCACCGAAACCGGTCATCGTTTTCTCTCTGAGGCTACGGATCTTCTCAATCGTTGGCATCGCATGGAGGATAGATACCGTGGTGCAGAACAATCCATGTCTGGCGCACTCAAAGTCATTGCTCCTATAGGCTTAGGGCAACATGTGCTGACTGAATCTACGGTCGAGTTTCAGAAGCTATATCCTGAAATGCGATTAACTTGGATCTTAAGAGATGAATCGGTAAAGTTCTCCGAAACCGGATGTGACCTCTGGATTCGCCTTGGTGACCATGATGATTCATCACTAGATTGCCGAAAACTTGCAATAACGCAACGCACTTTAGTCGCTGCCCCAGAGTTAGTTAGAAGCAAGTCGATCAAAAATGCAGCTTGTGTAGAAAAGCTACCCTGCGTAGCACTCGATCCCATAGACGGGGGACAGATCCAACTGACTTCGATGAAGAGCCAGCAAGCTCGATATATTTATCCCGATGTTGTGCTATCCACCAACAACTTCTTTGCCATGCACACTTCGATAATCAATGGATTAGGATTTGGTGTGCTACCTCATTGGTATGTAAACGACGACCTCCAAACTGGTCGATTAACTAAAATACTACCAGAGTGGCAACCACGATCACTGTCCATCAATGCCGTATTTTTACCTGAACGCTACCGAAGTATTCGCATTGGAACATTTGTCGAACATATTTCGTCAACGCTCAAAGCAACACCTGGCATCCGAGTATTTTCTCAGAAAAAAGTTATGAGTATTCGCTAATCTCTTTTATCTTCAATTGTTTAGGCTATTGCAGAAAATGCAAAGCCGCGTTGCGTTGAATGCAATTGCATTTCCTGCAAAGCAGCTTTGCATCCCGAGCATTGCCATTCTTCCGCTGATTCGCAAAATCATTGATCAGTCAGTGAAATTACTGGCCTGAAAACCTAACCACCTTACTTTTTTGGTGACTATGTATGAAGGCCTATGCAGATAGCGTAGTTTCCATTGCAGCGATTATTTGTCCCTAAAAAACCCGTGAGCTTTGAGATGATGAGATACATGTTATTCTTCCTGCTAGCATTTCCAACAATATCTCTGGCGTGCACGAGCAATACGACACCATGTATTGACGATCCTTCAATAGTAGGGAGCCCACAGTTTTCTCTTGCATGGGATGATGGATTTTCAGGCGGGAGTATAGTCGGAAACGGTAATTGGCGCCACGAAACGATGCAAACCGGGGAACACAAGACATCTAACGTGTATCCAACCAAGGATGGACGAAGATGGTCTGCTTGGTACAACAATCATTTGGGTGAGACGTCATACATTGATACTTGGACATATCCTGAAGACGCGCTGATTCAAAGAGGAATTGTTGATTACTCAGTTACCGACCCAGAGCGAGATGAAACATACTCGGAACCAGATGGTCCTGAAGATGTAAATTACGGCAATTTCAGGGCCTACACCTCTTTTCTCACAACACATGGGTTTGTGTCTGATCAAAATAGACAGCCACTCACTACACCCCAACACAGATGGGGCCCAGGACATTACTTCGAAATAAAAGTCAATTTTGAAAATATGTCTATGGGAGGACACCGTCATTCGTTTTGGTTAATGCCAGCGGACTACGACGCAAATGGTGATGTGATCGGCGGCAATATTGCCTACGATTCAAATCCTTCAAATGGCGTGGAGATTGATATTTACGAATACGAAGCGGCCCCTGCTAGCACTGAAAATACTCTGTATATGAAGGTGCTTGGTAATCCAATAAGCAATGGAGGAACAGGAAACAGTAACAATACACTAGACAATGCGGATCGCCCTACAGGTATTAGTTATTCTGGCGGTGGAAACTCAAATAGTGGTGGGACAGGCACAGAAGTTACAACTACATCCAGTTTTCCTGGTGGCTTGTTAACCGATGGGTGGCATAAAATCGGACTGTATTGGAGTAGCAGCAAACTAGTTTGGTTCTTGGATGGATACCCGGTAGTAGAAGATACAACGAATGTACCTACCGTTCCTCACTATCTACTGTTGACCAGAGAAATAAATTCTGGAGTGTTTGATCAGAGGCAAAGCTCCAATGTCTCATACGATCCAGGTATTCAGGGCGAAAATGCAGCTATAGCTCGTAATTTAGCTGAACTTGGCAAAAAGAACCAAGACGGTACCGAAGACTTTGGACTTACGGGTAGGGATCATGTGGTGGTCGACTATGTAAAAGTTTGGAGTTTTGATGACAATGGTAACGGTGGAAATGGAATCACTGTTCCCAGAAATGTCGCTGGCACTCGATACTCCAACACCGCAGCGGAAATAGCGTGGGATCCACCTTCCAATGCTGGTGCAGGATTGGATCACTATGAAGTAACTCGTAATGGGTCGCTTGGGTATTCAGGCAACGGTGAAAGCTGGTGGATGACAGACCTATCACCGAGTCAGGAATATACGTTCGAAGTATCGGCAGTTGATGTCAACTCTCAATCGTCTCCGGTCGCTTGCATAGAACTTGGACCTCACTCCGGAGGGAATGTTCAAGCAGTACCTTGTGGGGGTAGTGGCGGAGGAGGCGGTAATTCGCCGCCTACTATTCCGGGTAATTTCACTGGCGCTGTTTACTCAAGCTCTGCGCTGGAGTTGTTCTGGAATCATTCGACAGACTCCGATGGTAGTGTTATTGAATACCTTGTTATGAACGAAACAACATCAACCGAAGTAAAACGTGATTACGTTCAAAGTGCATATATAACTGGGCTGCAAGGCGCGACATCCTATGATTTCTCGATTGTAGCAATTGACGACCAAGGGGCCAGTTCTCAAGTAGCGACCGTTCAATTAACTACAAACTGAAATACCTTTAGTGGAGAGCATTGATGATCGATCAAAAATACTCGAACAGACTGGCATTTATTATTGCAGTGGTCTGTACTACCACCCCAGCGTTCGGACAGCAATTTAGAAATACAATTTGCGATGTAGATGGCATTTCCCCCAGAGACGCAGTGGTATTACAAACGCTTGCAGCGCCTGATTTTATAGATCTAATCATTGATCTTCAGACAATAGAAAGGTTCAGTGCCGGCATAGAGAGTAACCAACTTGCCACGCGTGATGTTTCAAATAAAAATGGTGTAAGAGAGGTACGCGTGAGTTGTCCAGGTGGCGGAAGCATCACAACTAAGCAATTGGAGTACTTCTTAAGCCACCACGAGGCTGTGAATATTGTAGAAAACTGTGTTCTTCACAACAAGTCTTACGTTGGTAGCTACTCAGTAGTGAATGTACCTACAAAATACTATGAAATAGCTGACCTATTTATGACATCAGAATCGAGTGACGGCACTTCTGTTTCCTTTTCTGGAGCTAGCTATGTCAATGAATTTTCAGATCATTATTTTAATGCTGCATACGATGGAACCAAAACATATAAGTTTAAAGAAATGAAAAAGTCTTTGCCAAAAGGCATAGACTATGGCGTTTCATCATTTATAGCTACAGTAGAATGGGGAGATAGAACCTCCGACAAGTCCAAATTGCGAGCCTCATTTGCATTAAATGCATCTGCCTCGACTGCTGCTATTCAAGTGACAACTGAAAAACCCGTTGTCGTAGACGGAAACACCAGAGATGTCAGCTCTGGGAGATTAACGCTTAATGATCGAACTTCAGACTCTACTAGCGACATACGAGCCGAAAGCGGCTGGCCTGAAAGAAGTGCCATAGATCGAACTGAGATAGATTTTTCAAACATCGATAGAGCTGTCAATGAGTGCATTTCAAAAAGTATACCACTCAGATACAACGTGTTTTAAACCAAAATGAGTAGACAGAGTTCAAACTACAAGTATTTATAATTCATGAAAACGATAATTATGTGTATCTTTACAGTATCGCATGACAGGATTGATTGTGTGAAAACAGTCAAAGCTAAAAAATACAGTAGACTACTAGTATTTACCTATATGTTTGGTTTATGCAGTAGCTTACATGCGACTGTCACAGTTAACGGCAATACGATTACATGGCCTGATAATGGTTGGTATCAGGTTCAGACTGCTGACGGTAGCGAAACACTTTGTAACGGCGGAAGCTCCTGCGCAGTCGAACCGGGATCGTATCTGGTTATTAACCATTCTACAGGTGAGCGTTTTCTCGGAATAGAAGTCAGTGGCTCAGTATCTCCTTCTGATATTACAGTAAGCGGCAGTACGATTACATGGCCTGATAATGGATGGTATCAGGTGCAGACTGCCGACGGTAGCGAAACACTCTGTAACGGCGGAAGCTCCTGCACAGTCGATCCGGGATCGTACCTAGTTATCAACCACTCTACCGATGAGCGTTTTCGCGGAATAGAGGTCAGTGGCTCAGTATCTCCTTCTGATATTACAGTAAACGACAATACGATTACATGGCCTGATAATGGTTGGTATCAGGTGCAGACTGCCGACGGTAGCGAAACACTCTGTAACGGCGGAAGCTCCTGCACAGTCGATCCGGGATCGTACCTAGTTATCAACCACTCTACCGGTGAGCGTTTTCGCGGAATAGAGGTCAGTGGCTCAGTATCTCCTTCTGATATTACAGTAAACGACAATACGATCACATGGCCTGATAATGGTTGGTATCAGGTGCAGACTGCCGACGGTAGCGAAACACTCTGCAACGGCGGAAGCTCCTGCGCAGTCGAACCGGGATCGTATCTGGTTATCAACCACTCTACAGGCGAGCGCTTTAATGAGGTTGAAGTTCGAGGCAATAGTCAGGGCGGTGTCATTAATGCTACAAGCTATCAATCAATTCTTGAGCAAATGGTTATAAGGCTGTATGCAGGCTTTTACGATCCCGCTTTTGAAAGCATGAAATATGATGACAATGTAACGCTAGTCAGCGAATCTAGCGACGGCATCAAAGTAGAAGAATCATACGCATGCAATGGCGGAGGCACGTACGAGACTGTGGATGAAGTAGGAGGCGCTGCGGCATCTAATACAATAAGTTTAAAAGACTGCCTTACCAATGGCGTAACGTACGGTGGTAATTTCACAAGTAGTCAAACCTTTGGGCTTTTATTATCTGAACGATGGGATGGCTATGAGGCTGTTGGGTCTGCTGATGATCAGGTTAGAATAAGTGTCGAGAAATTCGATTCATTTAACACTGCTGTTTCAACAAGTCGTTTTCTTGCTTCAGAGTACGTGTTTATTACTGAGGATAGTCAAGATAATATCTCGAATATGGAAACATCCGTTTCGGTGGTCTCGCAAACGCAAGCGATAACTGGCATTTTTAATATCACTGTGAATAGTGGGCTTAGCACGAACGGTGTATTCACATTATCAACTGCTCAAGACTTTACCGATCTAACACGCTCTTCTGATAACAAGATTTCAACCTACGCAATGGGTCAGTTAGAAATAGTTGCTGAGGATCAAAGCAAACTAGTAATCGATGCGAACAATGGAGATCCCGATACATTTACAGCACTGATTGAGTCTCTCGATACTGTAACTTCATTTACAGTACCGTGGTCTGCTGAAAATATTCTGCCATGTGCTGAGATAAATCATATTGATTCCAGTGAG
Organism: Granulosicoccus sp. 3-233; assembly: GCF_052681095.1. NCBI lineage: Bacteria > Pseudomonadati > Pseudomonadota > Gammaproteobacteria > Chromatiales > Granulosicoccaceae > Granulosicoccus > Granulosicoccus sp. 3-233. Next base: position 921 of record NZ_JBQYLE010000007.1, on the reverse strand, counting down.
TGTGCGATCGATAGGTAGCTCACTCTCCCCCTCTGTCAAGATAGTTGGAGCTTCAGTTTTGAGGCACTATTAAAGTCATAGAGAGGGCGAGCAGAGGATCATCATGGGTTATTCCCCGGAACGTAGAATTGATGACGAGGACTACCGCCGAAGGATATTGACACAGCTGAACCGTGGTTGTGGTGGATCGGTGGCGATAGAATCCGATCCTCGCTGTCGCCATCAGGTGTTTGATATCCCGGAGGTGCGCTTTTCTGTGATCGAACACCAGCTCTTCGGCGGACAGTGTCGCGGTTGTGGTAAATATCATTGTGCGCAGACCCCCGATAGCGTGCCGGCTGGTCAGATGGGACCGAACCTGGTGGCGTTAATCGCCCATTTATCCGGGCGCTACCATTTATCGATACGCAACATTCAGGATTATCTGTACGAGCACTGGCAGTTGAGTTTCAGCCTGGGTGCAATCTCTCAGGCCCAGGCAAAAGCCACGGCAGCTTTAGGCGATCCGTATCGGCAAATCGGCACTTACGTTCGCAGCCAACCGGTCGTGCAAGCGGATGAAACCAGGCATTTCCATGGAACCGAGTGTCGCTGGTTATGGTCATTAGTCACACTGCAAGCCTGCTATTTTCTAACTCAGGCTTCACGCGGTAAAGAGGCAGCGGATACGCTGTTAGGGGAATTCATCGGTTATGTGGTAACCGATGATTATGCAGGCTATAACCGCGTACCTGAAAGTCGACGTCAGTTATGTTGGCCGCATCTGATTCGTAAATTCACTGACATCGCTGGGCGCGTAGGCAATGGTGGCAAGGTTGGGCGCCGGCTTTTGTTGCTCGCCCATAGTCAGCGATTCCCGGCCATCAGTCTTACTCAGCACTAAGATCCCGCCAGTTTATTGCGCCCACAGTAAACTCAACC
>NZ_JBQYLE010000006.1:316879-434938 GCF_052681095.1 Granulosicoccus sp. 3-233 | reverse complement strand
GAACAAGGCCCTGAAGGAGTTGCAGGCCCTCAGGGACCTCAAGGCGAGCCGGGAGCAGATGGAACGATTCTGGCAGATGGTTTTTCAGATGGTCAGGTACTGACATGGACCGATGACAACTGGGTTGCGGCGTTTTTACCTGTCGAGACGGTTGACAATATGCAGCCCTCACTCGGTTTGAACTACATCATTGCGTTGACTGGGACATACCCATCAAGAAACAGTATTACCAACCCGACACTCGGTGAAATCATGCTATTCGCTGGAAACTTTGCACCAAGAGGCTGGGCTCTTTGCGATGGGCAGCTTCTAGCTATCTCAGCGAATACAGCGTTGTTCTCAATATTGGGTACAACTTATGGAGGCGATGGCAGAACAACGTTTGCGCTGCCGGACCTTCGAGGACGATCAGCTGTACATGCTGGTAATGGCCCCGGTTTGACACCAAGGCGTCTAGGGCAAAAATTCGGTGCAGAATCCACCATGCCACACTAGAATCTACTCAGTCATTGGTGAAATATGAATCATTCAACGAGTGTTACTGTGATTCATGCAATACCTCGTACCGCGCGCATCCCGGCGCGCGGTACGGTAAAGAATTCCGTATTGCTTCTCATTCAATTCCTGATACTGCTTACTTCGTGCAAGCTAGTGGTTGCCAATCAGAGTAGCCCCTCTGGCGTAGACAGTTTGTATCATCAGGCGGCCAACTTTTGGCCATTGGCTTTGGCTCACGAATCCAGCGAACAGCGCCCGATTGTCATTGCGATAGTTGACGACGGCGTTTTGACCAATCACAACGAGATTAAACCGTATCTCTGGCTGAACTCCAGGGAGATTCCCGGCAACAAGCTGGATGACGATTTGAATGGCTTTGTTGACGATATCAATGGTTGGGACGTAGCAGACAATGATAACGATCCAAGGCCTGTTCCTCACAGAAATGACAATAACGAGCACGGAACTCACCTGGCTGGCGTTCTGATCAATGCACTGAAGGCAGTCTATGGCAGCAAAGCTCGAGACAGATTTCGGATCATGCCGGTCAAAGTCAGATCTGATCGCGCACAGGGACACTATCTGAAATCCGCTTTCAAGGGAATAGAGTACGCAACGACTGCAGGTGCCGATATCATTCTAGCCGCTTGGGGAGTGGCTGCAATCTCCGAATCTGAAAGAGAGATAATAGAAAGCGCCTACGAGAAAGATATCGTCTTGATCGCTTCAGCGGGAAACCTGTTGAATGAAAGTCAACAGTTTCCCGCAAGCCATCAGAATGTCATAGCCGTCGCCGGCACCAACGCCGATAATGGTGTGCTCGCTGAATCCAACTATGGTCAGTTCGTCGACCTGAGTGCACCGGCTGAGGACATACTGGGGTTTTCCACATCGGGTCCCGATGCGCAAACCAGGAAAAGCGGTACATCTCAAGCGGCTGGCCTGGTTGCTGCCGGCGCTGCATTGATCATGGACAAGCACTCTGAACTTTCAGCACGAGAAGTCAGAGCTTGCCTGGTAAATCACACGAGCAGTTTCCCCAGTATTCTCTATAAATATTTCGGGAAATTCGGGTCAGGAATACTCAACGCTGAAGCATCAGTGCGTTGCCGATCTCTATTTGATCCATACTTCCAACTTCGCCCCACCGCGACGCGTGGCTTCCTGGCACTTCAAGGTAGTGAAACTCATAGGAGTCTGAAGTTTGACTTCCAGGAAGAGTTTGCAGGAATAAAATTTGAATTCCTTACAGCCCAAAAATCGCCACTTGATGGAAAGCTGTTATTCAAGGGTGGCGATAGTGAGAAAGGTTCCGAAAATGAAGTGATCATTGATACCGCAGAATCTTGGCCTGCCACATCGTATCTGGTGCCAATGAGTTCCCAGGTTGATTTGCGGCTCTCCCATCCAGCAGTAACGAAACGGCAACTGGTTGCCTACGAATTAATCACTCACCATTTTCCAACCAGATACTGCTCCGGAACGGTCTATCTGGAACAGGAAGGCATTATCGAAGATGGTAGTGGGGAAAACGATTACTCATACTTTTCAAGTTGCAAATGGCAGATCATTGCTCCTTCGGGCAAACGAATTCGAATTGAGTTCACTGAACTGGATACAGAACCCAGAACGGATACCATTTACTTTTTCCAGGGGGAAGAGACGAACGACCCCATGATGGCAATCTTCAGTGGATCAGACATTCCGCCCATTTTGACCAGCAATACCAACAAGGTCCTGGTCTGGTTTCTGAGTAATCATGAAAGGGAATACGGTGGATGGAAAGCGAACGTTCGTTTTCTTGATCAGGAAGTACGGCGTAGCTCATCTGACGGATCTTGAGCAATCGATATTTCGCGGATTACCTGGTGCACTACGTTCACCCGTTGAAACTCAAGGGCGAGATGAGAAGGCAAGCAGAAATTACAGAATGTCTGTTGTTTTAATCCGAGTCACGGGCAGGTTTTTCTGGTGCGGACAATGGCTACGACGAAATGACCGCAGGGATTCTTTGTATTATCATCAAACAACCTGCGACCCCCACTGAAATCAAGGAATATTTCTGCAGAGTGTCAGCTTGTCTGGGAATGAATTTCGCAAGAAAATAAAATGCCAGTAAGATCCCGCATATAATTGTGAGCTGGCCTATTTCTATGCCAATCATGAATGAGAAAAGCGCAGGCATGAGATCGGTAGCATCAATCTGCAGCACGTTTTGCAAGACAAACGAGAATCCGAGGCCGTGCAATAGCCCAATGAATAGGTAGATCAGTAAGGAGCTTTTGCGTTTGAGTAAACCAGAGATAGACGCTGCTACAAGAGTCGCTGCGATAGACATTTCTACAAGAGGAATGAACCAGGAAAGTTGCGGAACGTAATTGAAGAAACCTGCAACGAGTGTGATCGCATGTCCCACAGTGAAGGCGGTTACCGGCCCAATCAACCTCCACACTTTGTTCGTACCTAACGCCATGGCGAGAACCAACAAGATGTGGTCAACGCCAGCAAATATGTGTAGCACGCCCTGATAGACATACTCGCTCATTCTTTTTACAAGTGTTCGAGGAAATTTCAGGGGTCTGGTCAATTGGCCCTGCCGCGTATATCGAATCCGATTGGCCGTATCACGTTCATCAACTATTTTGTTCTGAATAACGACACCATCAGGCAGTGTGACTTCGGGGAAGCCTGCACTAGCGGTCAGAGTACCTTCATATCGTGAAGTAGGTAGACTGATCAGCATGTCAATGTAGCCCGTACCAATGGGAACATCGATTGCGACGGAATTTTCAGAAAGAGATTCGCGAGCGGCAGAGCTTGTCAGAAGATGCAGTTCAGGCTCGTGCGCCAGTATTCTGTAAGAACGAACTCTGCCTGATATCGAATTATTGCCGACTTTCCACTGAAGACTATCCGCCAGTCTTGCACTGAAGGAAGCCCTGGATGCGTCCACACTATTTACAGAAAGAAACAGGGGTGAATTGTTGATTTCATCCGGGTTTAATAGATATTTGTCGACATCCGGTGCTCCCGATAATATATCCCCAAAAATCAAGGCTATGGGAGTTCTGACGTAAACCTCTGTTTCGCCGTTTTCCTCCGTTACAATGAAGTACCGGTAGGTGGTACCTATTTCGAAGTGAGCCGCTACCGGTGATGACCCCATCAAGCACATGAAAGCAATCATGAAGCTCGACATGAGATACCGACCGAGCAAGGTACGATTCGATGTCATCTGTTCATCCATGAAAAGTCAGTGTCGATACGGTAGTCGTTACGAAAAACCATATCGGAGAAAGAATGTATTTCAAAGCCACCTGAGGAAGGTTTGATTCCTGTTCAGGCTATGGAATCTGTACCGGGCTGACCAACATGCTCGGCCATGAATTCGTAGTCATCCTGTTGGTCTGAGCGTGGTCAGGCTATTTTACACGTACTTTCACACTCTTCAGGTATTTATCGGGCAAGGATGTGATTATACGGAAGTGTGCTCAATTTGATTCGTAACGCTGATTCAACCTGAACTTATGGCTAGTATCGTCTCGTTGGTCGAATGGTCACTGCTTTTCATCAAATTATCTGCTTGAATCGTTCTCGGCAATTTAGCGCACTATTATAGATATTTCGCAATTTATCTTGCGTGGCTTTGTGGTTCAGGTTTATGATCCACTGCCAGGACGCCTTGTTAGCAATAATGAATATCTCGATGCTCGTGTTGAGCAGTCGTTATTGATGATAATGAGCTTGCTGAAAGCGTTTGGAACAGTCTGCATGGCGTGTCAGACATTGTTGATGGCGTTGGGGTGCGCGAACTGCAATAGCGTCTTGTCTCAGGTATCTGTATCGCTGTCAAATCTTTGCCTTTCAAACGCAAGATTGGCATCTTGTGCGAGCTGTTCAAAACGTCAGAAAGTAATTGTGGGTGATTCGCCTTTACAACGGAGGTATTGAGTGAGATGAGACAGATGAAATCCAAGATTGGGGTAAGTGTTCTTACTGCGAGCGTGTTTGGTGTAATTTCTCAGCCGATGTACGCCGGGTCAAGTTGGTTATCTTCAGTCACAACTGAAGAGGGTGGAGCAGTGGCTCTCGGGCCTGTAGTGCAAAGCGATTACGGTACGAGATCCGCAAAAACATCTGCGACATCAGTGTTTAACCTGACAATATCGCTTGAAGAGAATCCAACTGGAGATGACGATTACTCGGCCGACTCAGGTTCTGGTGATGATGCTCAGAACGCGTTCGAGAGCAAGATAGAGGAGTTCGCTGACGCCGTTTTTCAGATGACGAATGGCAAGCACAAGATCGGCACGGTCACGATGTTCAGAGACGGCGATCAAGCTAATAATGCGGATGTTCAATGGATCGAAAATTGCTCGTTGAACAGTGGTCCGCGCGCGCATCCGAGTGGATTCGGAGTTCCGGGAAAGCGAATTTACTTTTGTACTAACTGGACTGGTGCCCCCAACGCGATGGATACACCCAAAGGTGCTGGATTCACGTTGGCGCACGAGTGGGGACATTATTCCTATGGCGTATATGATGAATATATAGCTAGCGGCACTACTAACTGCGGATTGTTGGGTTTGTTTTGTCCACCTATATGGTTGCCGCGGTCTACCGACACTGCGTCCATTCCCTCGATAATGAACAACCAATGGGCCGCTGCAAATGGTAGCGTTGATTATCTTGAGTTTTCCACCTCAGGTGTTGAGCCCTACTTGAGTAATGCGGGGGGTGATGCTACCAACGCACATTTCCGCACATTTCAAGAGCCGGCCTGGGACACGCTGACTCGAGATCCGGGTACAGATCCTCGACACAGCTTTCTTCCACCACGCACTCAGTATACGAACCTGGTGGCTCCAACAGGCAATCTGCTGGTCAATGACAACGAAAGTACAGCACGAAGTGAGCTGGATATCGTGTGGGCTGGAGATCAGGTGGTCGAGCTGATGATCGACGTTTCCGGTTCAATGCTTGGTACTCCCATTGCCAACGCGAAATCGGCTGCCAGTCTGTTGGTGGGGCAGCTGACCGAAGGTCAGAGCGCAGTAGGTGTGGGCCAGTTCTCCAGCCTCGCGATACAATCATTCCCCATCACTGATATACCGGACCCGGACACAGGTGTTCGTAGCGCAGCTCAATCGACCATTAACGGGTTTTCAGCTAATGGTGGCACCGACATCGAAGCGGCTGCCATCACGGCATTGCAGCAGACGCAAAACTTTCAGGGCGGAGCGAGACCCTCGGTCGTTTTTCTGCTTACAGATGGGCAGAGTGGTGTCAACGTCTCCAACGTGGTTTCGCAATACACGGCTGCAAGTGTTCCGTTGATTACGTTCGGTTTCGGACCGGGTGTTGATGCAACATTGCTGCGAAATCTTGCAGATGGCACTGGCGGTAGCTATTTTTTCTCCCCGACCAGTCTTGCCGCAATACAGCAGGCCTTCATAGCAGCCAACGCTGCATTTTCTTCCAGTACAGTGGTATCTTCAGGCACCGCGCTCGCATCAGGGGGGGCGACGGAGGTCAGAACCATACAGCTTGACAGCACACTTGGTGTTGTATCAATCAATGTCACCTATCAGCTGGCGGAATCTGATGTGGCACTGACTTTGATCGATAGTACAGGGAGCGATACTGGCGTAACGTTCAGCTGTACATCGTCTTCAGAAGTATCGTGTGAAACGCAGGTTGACGTCCAGGCAATGGGAGCTGGTGAGTATGGGGTGCAGATCGACAATCTGACGGGTTCCGACAAGCAGGTATCGGTCCTCGTTTCCGGTTCACCTGATACTTTCGAAAGTTACGATGTGGCAGTCGATGTAGAAGATATCGCTTATCCGGAAAGTTTTACAGTCAGAGCGTTGGTCAGTAAGGGGTCGCCGCTGGCTGGTCTGGATGTCGTAGCAATGGTCACCAAACCCAATGGCGCTCAGGAATCCATTCAATTGCTGGATGATGGTCTGAATGCTGATTTGATACAGTCTGACGGAGTTTATTCGGCGGATATACCGTATGAACAGAATGGAAACCATACAATCGTCGTGACAGCGTCCAACGCATCAGGAAACGCGGTAAAGACGAACGAAGGGCTTGCCATATCCATATTGGAAGATGGTACGAGCCAACAGCCATCCAACACACCGGTTCCTGAAAACTTTACTCGAGTAGGGGTGGTGAACGCGGCTGTAACGAATGTCAGTTCAGATGATCATGGGCAGGACGTTGGAGCTTGTACGTCGGTGAATGACGATAACCTGGATACGCTGGGACGAATCGATTTCGCTGGTGATGTGGATTGTTTTAGCTTCATTCCGAGTAATGCCTCTTCAGCAGTAGTTATCCGAGCAACCTCATTGAGAGACAATATCCAGCCTCTCGTGAAGCTGAAGGACAATGCAGGAAATGCAACGCTGCTGAGCACTGACTTGTCAAGTAGTCCCAACCCATCTTCTGGGGTGATTGCTGTCGTACCCTCCACGCTACTGGACGCCAGTGGTCACGTTATTACCGTGGAGCATGAAGATGCTTCCGCTGACACAGGCGCCTATGCGCTGTCAGTCGGTGCCCTCCTGGCATCTGATGGGGTTGAAACCTTATCTGATGACACAGATGGTGACACTGTGTTGAATGAGGTTGACTTTTGTCCTGCAACTGCCTTTCCGGAGAATGGGGTGCCCGAGAGGAATCTGAGAACGAATCGATTTGCATTGCTGGACGACCCGGAGACGTTTACCAGTACTTCGCGAAGACAGTTCACCATTGAGGACACCGGTGGCTGCTCTTGCGAACAGATATTGGAGCAACCCGGATATCAGAATCGCAATCAAGAGCTTTACGGTTGCACCAGCACGACATTGCTCCGGTGGGAGCGGCATGTCTCCGGTAGCCGTTGATGGGTTGGTGAGGTTTTAACGCGCTGCTTGTCTTTTCGATTAACGCCCTACCTGTGTAGGGCGTTTCTTTACTGATAGAGTATCGTGGGTATCGAACATTTCCGTACGAAATCTCCAATGGCTTTCAGGATGGGAACAATGATCATTTTCAGAATGTCAATGTGTCGGCTTGACTGGCGTCAATGGGTTTTTCTTTTGTGTGTTTGTAGTTTGAGCGGATGTAACAATGGGGCTGGTGATGGTGGAAATGACGCTGCCGATGAAGAGATTGCTACTGAAGATTCTGACGACGTGGTTGGAGAAGAGGTACAGGGTGAGTTTCGTGCCATAGAGGGATTTTGGAATATAGCCGAGCCAGGCAGTGGCTTCGAGTCCTATTTGCTGATTGGCGGCAATGGAGAGGCAATCAGCTACGTGGAGGATCCAGAGGGCAAGAACTGTTTCTACGCTGAGAATCGTGTATTCACGTCACTTGGCAATAGCATGTTTTCGATGAGTTCACCGGACTCCGACACTGGAGACGCAGAACTCGAGTTGGTCAATATCGATGGGACATTGGAGGTGAGTGCAGAATCGGAACAGGTAGCTACCTGGATATCTGTTGACAACTTTTCTGCGGCAGATCTGCAAATTTGCGAATCTACAGTCTAGCCTGTCGAATGAATGTGACGGTGTGGCCCTGGAAGCCGAGTTGTACTTGCACAAGCCATCAACAACCCACGCAGCGTGTTGACACGTCAAACTGAATGATGTTCCAGATACCGCCGTTGTCGTTCACAGAGCGATTGCCTGCATTGTCAATAGCACGGTAACTGAGTCGGTAGCGTCCAGTGCGAAAGCCGTGAGCCTGCGCCACCCAGACGGTGTGACCATCATCGGAAGGGTAGAGCAAGGCTGATTCGATACCTCGGCTGTCGAGGCTGAATGTGTCTGTGTCTGGATCAAGCCAGAGGTTGGTTTCCATTTCCTTGACAGCAAATTCCACGCGCTCTATACCTGAATCCGGATCCTCCGCGACACCTTCGAATCGTGGGCTGGAGCCGATAAAGACAGTGCGGGAATGAAGTGGGCGCGTTGACACAACCGTAGGCGGTACGGTGTCATTGCCGGTTATGCGAAAATGGCGCACGAATAGCACCGATGCTGTCGTGGGATCTTCTGCCCGGTTGCCCGCATTGTCATAGGCACGCAGCAAGAGGCGATATCGTCCCGCAGGCAGATGGGTGTCGAGAGACCACTGCTGCGCGCCACCAAGTGCTGGTGTCAGTTGTGTTGGCAGATTCACTCTCGTACTGGCAAACGTGCCTTCGTCAGATGATAGCCAAAGATCGGAACTCAAGGATTTGATGGCAGCATCCACGCGAGCGATTCCGGAACCGCCAGCATCATTTGCCAAACCGGACAAGGTCGGTTTCAGTGGCAACAGGTCACCATCAAAGGCCGGATTCTCAAAGCTTATCTCTGGCCACTGAGTATCACTGCCCTCCACGAAAAACCGCTGCCGGTTCCAGGGGTGATTGTCCTTGTCACGGGATCGTATGCCATCCTGATTGATCGCACGAACATTCAGTTGGTAGCGACCCTGGGGTAAACCGGTGGTCAGGTTCCAGATGACATTACCTTCGTCATCGCTTGTGAGCTCTGCCTGTTCAGTCACCGGCACATCCGATGAGAAGCTGCTACTGGAAAAGTCGAGCCATTGTCTGGAAACAATATTGAACAGTGCCGCCTCCACTTTTTCCAGTGAAGCGAGGCTGGTGTTGCTGACAGTACCACTGAATACCAATGGCTCACCAACGAGCAATTCATCGTGAGACGGTATGTTGATCCTGATAAGGGGGCGAAGTATGCTGTAGGCCTCCGTAGTCCTGGCATTCCCACTTACGTGGTCAGTCGGTTCGATACTCTGGATACCCGCTGGTACAGGCTCCTGTGCCAAGCTGATGGTCGAGCAGAGCAGACTCACCGCGGCCAGTAGAGCACTGGGGCTTTCCCGCTTGATTCCGGACAGGATCAGTTCAACAGGGTGAGCAGACATGTTCATTCTCCCTCCAACCGATGCATCAGTATTACTCAACTGCGGTAGGTCTTACAACCGCTGCGTTCAGCAGGTGCGCAGGAATCTTCCCTTCTGGTGTTGTCTGACAGTTGCTAGCTGCCTTGGGGTGAAACAGCCAGCCACGTACAAAGTGACTGGCTGCTCGGATCAGTGCGTCTAACGCACCCTCGGGTTGCTGCGTCGCGGCCGGGTAATTTCTCTTTGCCATCTCAATAAAGTGGATGCAGTGCAACCAAAGGAGAGCTGGTTAACGCTGTTGATTCCTGTCGATTCCAGTATCTGTTCACAGGAGCAGCCAGCCGTGTCGGCGAGATTGAGGTTGCGTCGAGAGGTGCTGGTGAACTGGTAAGCATCTTCCTCGCTACCCGTCAACGCATATCGATTGCGACGCAGGCTGCGCGTCGGTACCAATTCCGGGATGTGTGTGAGGGGGCAGAAGTCCACCTCATTCAATTGCCCGTCTCCGTCTGCGTCATCGTCGCAAGCGTCACCGATAAGGTCTCCGTCGAAGTCATTCTGCTCGCCATTGGGTATCAGTGGACAGTTGTCTATTGAGTCGGCAACCTGGTCAGCATCGGCGTCGCTACCCATGGCAAACCGGATGATCACCGGGTCATGGTCACTGGCACGCGCATCGGTTTCGGCAAATTCACTGTTCACATGTACGACATCCACCTCGACGGAATCGAATATGGAACTGCTGACCAGCACATGGTCCAGCTGCTGGGAATTGCCTTGGAAAATGAATGAATAACGCTCATCCGCGGCCAGCAATTCGGTCGAATTGAACAGTTCGTTACCGAGGATACTTGCCACAGGCGATACAAACTCGAATTCGTTCATGTCGCCGAGGACAATGACTCGAGCATCATTATCTTCTTCCAGTAACTGAGATACCTTGTCAGCAATGGCCTCAGCCTGGCGCCTACGCTCATCCAGTGATCCGTTCACCGCAACATCCTCCTGTCGTGCTTCGAAGGGTTGTGATGTTCCAAAAATGGGAGCGCTGCCTCCTTTGGAGGACAAGTGGTTGTTGATCAGTGTGATTGTTTCACCGTTAACAGCGAACCGCGCCAGCAATGACATTCTGCTGCCAAAGAACGGATTTTCAGGATTGTCAGCGTGATCGCTCAGCTCGGTCAGTGGCTCGGCGGGCGATACGAGTTGTACGCGATCCGGGTTATAAAGGTAGGCAACGCGAATTGTACCGAAGGGCTGTCCGCCGACCGACTCAGGCTCCAGACCAACGGTATCCTGAAACTCGTAGCGCGGGCCGCCCGCGGCTGCTATTTCATCCACCAGCAATAGCAGCGTCGCTTCGGCAGATGTGTCTGAGGAATCGAGTGAGCCATCGTTGTCCTGAATCTCTTGTAGAGCGACGATATCTGGTGCGTTCAATGCGTTGCTGATCTGCGCGGCCAGTGCGTTGAATCGGCCGTCAGCCACATCAGTGTCGCCATCACCGTCTTCCGGGTCGAGATTGAGTACGTTGTAGGTTGCTACGGTAACGTGTTCGCTGTCCGGGAACAGGTTTGAGATCTCAGGGGTCAGCAGTGACTCTGTCCAACTGAAATCCGTAGTTGGGTAAATTTCGAAATTGCCGAAGGAATAACCTACTACTCCCGATACATCGGAGAGCAAGGCGCCGGTATTGACCGTGGGGGTCGCAAACCCCGGCAGGATGCTTGAATCGATATCAATCTGAATTCTTTCAGGATTGAAATCGCTGGCATTGATATTCAACGTCTGCCGTGCGCCAAGACCAGAGGCCATGATTCCCAGATCTGCAACGGTAAAGATTTCACCGAATCGGTTGGTGGGTGCAACGACCAATGGATCAGGTACGATCACGCGCATGGATTCCACGGACTCGAAATAGTCGATGCCGTCGGTAGTGGCGTCGAAAGAGGTGAATGCATCATCGTCGATGACCTGATCCGGGGCGACTCGCCCGGCCAGTCCCAGAATGACAGGTGCTGGCAGTAGGGTCTGGCTCAGCACGGTGATCTGGGCATTGCTGATCTGGGTGGTTGACAGATTGCCACTGGATGTACCACCGGGAAAGAACTCGCCGACAGTTCCCTCGACGGTCACAGCGTCGCCCATTGACACAGTCGGTGCACTGCCGGTAAAGACAAACAGGGCATCTGACGTGGTGTCGTCCCCATCGCCGTGAGCATCCTGCAGAAAGAAGCCGTTGGAATCGACTGCGGTGACCACGCCATCGGTGATGACATTCTGCCCTTCCAGAGGAGAGCTGTGGCCCGCACCCTGAATTGCCATGATGCTGGCCACGACTGTGTCATCCACGGGTTGAGTGCCGAGGGCAGTCGGAGTTCCGGATGCGGCAGGAACCGGGCTGAATTCGAGAACAACGACATCACTGCTACCATCGGGTGATCGTGAAAAACCGGCAGGCAAGAAATTGCCATCCGGCCCCACTACCAGAGCGGGAGAGATGGGAGTGCTCATGTCGTTGGCGCTGTCGTCTTCACCACCGTCCGTGATGAATACAGAGTCCACGATGTTGCCGAAGGCATCTTTCAGCAGAATGGTGTACGAACTGTTCTCGATGGCGTTGGCCGGCAAAGGCTGATCAGCGACAACGCTGAAAGCCGCTTCTGCCGTTGAATTGGCGAGCAGGTAATGAGCCTGAGCTGGCAGCAGGGCGCCCTTCATGAGGCTGTAGGGACTGTTCCCGTCACTGAGTCCGAAACTGCTGCCTTCGTCACTGTCCCAGAGCTCGATAGTCCAGCCCGTGAGGTCAACCTCGGACGGGCCTGTATTGTACAGCTCGATGAATTCGGTATCGGGGCCTGTTGTATTACCCAGAACTTCGTTGATGACGACAGATGCCTGCGTAGGCGCTGACGCAAGCAATATCACAGCAGAGACGCTGCTTCGGGGTGGAATATTCAATCGCATGAGACGGTTACCTTGGGTCCAGTGAAACATCGACGGTTTGTATCCGGCTGAGGGACGCTAACACTCATACGCTAAAGTGATATGACGACGGTAGAGTGCGGGAATCGTCTCGAGGACAGGTGTGTGTCTAGTAGAAAGTATAGTTGACCGTCCTGCATCAGGGAATCATTATCAAATTGACTGTTGGGTATTGTATTAATAGATGTTTGTATACTTGCGAGGGTTGCGGTTGTCTCTGGTGCGCAAGCAATTGAGGAGCTGGCCCGGTATATGGTGGGATAAATATCTGTGTGAGTCGTACGGGAAGGCTCTTCAATATCGTGCAACACGGTGAGGGCTGCAGGCGCAGTTGCGAAGCCATTGCCATCGGCATGACTGGGCCAGTGAGTCTTCCGGGACCTGGAGGAGCGGCTGGCCACAGGGGGCTGAGGGTGAAGCCGGACCTCCAGGGCCGTCTGGTGGCGTCGGGTCTGCTGGAGCGCAGGTGCAACCAGGGCCTATGGGGGTTACGGGGACTGACTCAATAGGCGAGATTCTCAGTGGTCCTTGCGTTTGGCAAGATTGAGAAAAGGCATTTGTCAGAACTCCGTAACTCGTTGATGCCCTGGAATTGCTACGTGTCAAAGAACTGCCGAATCGCAATTGCTTTCCGGAGCATTGTTCTGTGTTGTAGCGATTGTTTTTTGGCAAGTCGTAGAGCAGCATCACTGGTACAGAATTTCTTTTCGCTTGAGTGCTCTGAACTCAAATGCCAAACGGACTCCATGGTTTTGAATCTCTGTCAATCGAAGCAGTTGTTCTGACAAGTCCCCGTTTCATCGTTGGGGGGGGGCGGGGTGATCATCCGATGGCACGTGAAAGTATGCGGAGCATCTGTAGGCACTATTTGTTCTTCATGGTTGTTGACGTTTTGACAATTGCTCAACTGTTGGGGGTAGGCTCGCACGTTCGCTACATATTCTGGCGCCTTGAAACCGCCGGTTGATCCGGCAGGCGAAGTGGCGAAACCGGGTCTTGGCGGCGATATCGGGTTCAGGATCGGGAGCTGGTTCGAGAGACTCAGATGGCCCCTGTCATACGGATGCAAGTACGTCAGTCAGGCGCGATCGTGTCCATATGTTGTTGAATTGCAACAATCTACTTTCAGTCCCCCCAATAAGGAATCTTATAGGTATCATGGTGCGCGGTACGGACTCCAAGAGCTGACAAGACGGATAGCACTACTTTTCGGCTGCTGATATGAATGCCATGCATCAAGGCAACATGTTGGTTGCGGAAGGTTTTTTCGATCAAGTAGAAGTTGGAAGCCAATGCTGCCTGTTCCTCATGAATTCCATCCCAAGCCCGCGTTTGTGGACCCCTCGAAGACAATCCGATTCTGCGAAATGATCGGCTGTAGATCGACTCTGAGTGCAAATGACTTGTGCTCGCTTGGATCGTTGTCTCTTGCCGAAGAGAGGTATGGGATGACATATCATGATCTATGAGGCGTACAGTTTGGATGTGCCCTTTGTTTGTGGTTCTCGATCTGTCTTGTGCGCGAGAAATCATCGAGGGCTCGACAATTGAATTCAAAGTTTGATGAACCATATGACTGCCAAAGCCCTTACTGAGGTGTGGAACTCAGTAAATAAAGGAGAAATTAGAGAACATCGTATGTCAGACGGTCATTGCAGTTCAGTGGCCCCGTGGTGGACGTTGGCCAGCGAGCATGTCAATAAACCTGGTTTGGTTTGTAATGAGGTAGTGGAATGAGCAAAAGCGGTATGGTTCTCGAGAAGAGAAGGGCCAGCGAACAAAAGAAAAGGTCCGCTCCTGTCGTGGAACTGACTGAGCATCGAAGGGACAACAGCCTGTTCTCTCGTTCTGTCACGCTGATCCAGAATAAAGACCATTTCGCGAAATCCACATTCGTTCGTTCCGGGGTGCTGGTATGTACTGACATCATCGCAACGATGGTGGCCTTGTCTTTGGCATATTTCCTTGTGCCAGCAATTCGCGTTTTTATCGGGATCGAGCCACAACCCACGATAGCGTCGTCTTCGTCGGTAATCCTGGCCTTTGCCGTTCCGTTGTGCGCGATATTGTGGTTCTCGTACAGTTGGGGGCACTACACCCGCGTGAAGTCGTTTTGGGATGAAACTCGCGACCTGTTGAAAATGTTGATCTACTCAGCCGTGATCGTAGTCTTTCTCCTTTATCTGCAAAAGGCTCACGCGTCTCGCCTCTGGGTAGGATCATCATATCTGATGCTGGCACTTTTCTGCCCAATTGCCAGGCTGTGTGCAAAGAGAATCTTGCAACGGCTGAAATTACTACATGTACCACTGATTGTCGTTGGGCATAGGCATCGTGTTGACAGTTGTGTAGAGGCTATCAATAGCGACTATTCGCTCGGGTACAGGGTTGCAGCCTTGATTGATATGGACTCACTGAAACTCATAGAAGATTCAGATGAGGGTGGTGCGGTGGAAAATTGTTATGCACTTATCAACGCGTTGCAAATGAGATTTCCAACCGCGCATTTGCTGCTTGCACTTAGCGACGAAGACAGCACGACAAATACAGGTCGACTGGTGGATAACATCGTCAGAAGTTTCAGCTACGTGGTCATTGCAAGGCCGATGCACGGCTTGTCGACAGTCAACTCCGAAATTCTTACTGTAGAGAAATTCGATACTCTGTTCGTGCGACTCGCGAATTTCAACAAGCCAGTCGCCAGAGTCTACAAGCGGCTGTTTGATATATCCTTGGCAAGTATGTTGCTCCTTGTGCTCTCGCCTGTTCTACTTCTCGTTGCAGGAATCTCAAAACTGGACGGCGGTTCGGTTTTCTATGGCTCTGCCAGAATAGGGAAAGGCGGGAGAACATTCAAATGCTACAAATTCCGGTCGATGTATGAAGATGCTGACGATAGACTGAAGAAGCTGATCGCCACCGATCGTGAGGTCAGAAACGAGTGGCTAACGAGCTTCAAACTGAAAAACGACCCAAGAATCAGTAAATTTGGCCAGCTACTCCGACGAACAAGCCTTGATGAGTTGCCGCAACTGTGGAATGTCGTATTGGGAGACATGAGTCTTGTGGGGCCACGTCCAATTTTGCCAGACGAGAGAGAACAGTATGGCGATAGTCTCGTGGACTACGAGAGGGTAAGGCCTGGGCTGACCGGATTGTGGCAAGTAAGCGGACGAAGCTCGCTCAGCTACCAGAAGCGCGCACAGCTGAACCTTTGGTATCTGAGGAACTGGTCACTTTGGCTGGATTTTGTCATTCTGCTGAAAACGGTGCCTGCTGTCTTGAGTTCGAAAGACGCGCATTAGAATATTTCTGTCTTTCGTAACGATTGAGTAGCCTTTCAAATGTCACAGTCCAACACCAGAAACAGATTCCGGTTGGCATCACTTTGCTTGCTCATCGCATTTGTACCTTTGCAGTGGGGCCGTATCAGCTTTCCTGGTGGCAGCATCAACATCAGAGATGCGGGCAGTATTCTCTATATCTTGCTCGCCTTCGCGATATTTTTTACCGACAGGCGAAGTCTGGATAGAAGATTCAAGACCATCCTGATCGCCTATCTGCTGGTGGCCGTTACGTCTGCTGTAGCTTTCCTTTCACACGCTACCTTCAATGGTTTCGATCTGATTCAGCAGTGCATGTTGTATTCAGCAGTTATTTATCTGGTTGTCGTTAATGGAGTCAAGTCTACGGACTTGGTTGTGCTGGGACGTATAGGAGCTTTGAGTACAGCTGTATTTCTTGTGTTGTCAGCGAACTCAATGGGAATGAACTTCATCTCCGAGTTTGTTGCCTGGCTGACGCACTACGAATATCGAACCATGTTGTCGTCATTTTACAGGCCGATATTCAATGCATTTTCACCTGAGAGTGATGATTTGCTGATTTCAGGTAGCAAGCGCAACGCCTTCAGCATGAGCCTGTTGCTGATCATGTACCTGTTGGCTTTCGGGTTTTTTCAACTCAATCAGAAGAAATACGCTGTTCTTGATTTCATGCTTTTTCTGTTCCTGCTTCTTCTTGTCATGACAATGTTCGCAAGATCAGCAATCCTAATCATGTTCCTGTCTGTTGTCATCTACATACTTGTACGGCGAGATGTAACGCGTGGTGCAATCATACGTCTCGTTATTTACGGCTCCCTGGGGGCTGGACTCTTGCTCCTGCTCATGACGAACACGGACTTCGGGGAAATAATCTATGAACGAATATTTCTGGATTCATATTCCTACGAATATCGACTTGGCCAGATTGACGAGTTTTTTGATGCTATATCGGGTAACTACCTGACTGGCGTCGGGTTCTATATCTCGTATTCGGGCAATACACTCCACAATTTCTTTCTGGGAAACTGGGCCCATGCAGGAATTCTCGGGCTCCTGGCAGTCTGCTTGATGTACTGGTTTGTTTTCCTGCAGTTTCTGTCGGTAATAACGGCACCTCGTCTCAAGATCCTTGCGATGTTGTTTCTCCCGTTTTTCATCAAGTCGCTGGTTGGTGGTAATGCCGGGTTTCCCGAGTTGTCCGTATTGTTGGCTATGGCCATTGCCCTGGCTGTTCAATCAAATACACTGCGGGCGGAGGGGTTGGTCAGTCGTAGCAGAACAATCAAGAGGCGAAGTCTTTGAACACAGCGGCTAGCTCACCCAACCTGTTGTTGATCGGATTTCCGAGGTGCGGCACGACAGCTCTCGTGAAGGCATTGAATCAGCATGCCGAAATAAGGTTCTGTGAGCCGAAAGAGCCGCATTTTCTGGCACTTGGGACAAAAGAGACCATAATCAAAGGTCCAGGCTCTGAAGCGTTCGATGATGAGCATGTTTATGATCGTATCCGTTGGCAGGCGTTGTTCGGGGCTGAAAGTGGCAGCAGATATATAGGTGATGCATCCGTCACTACGGTCAGCTACAGTGACATGGCCATCAAGAATATCGACAAATACTGTGACGATGACTGTCGTTTCATCGTGATGCTCCGACACCCGGTAGATCGTGCATTTTCCAGTTACCTGTATTGTCTGTCCAGAGGTTGGATTGCTGGAAGTTTCGAGCAAGGTCTGGAGGAGGAAGCTCAGCGGAGAGCTTCAAATTGGCAACATCTCTGGTTTTTTTCGTGGTTGAGTTTATACCGCCAACGGTTGGCACCGTTTATCGATCACTACGGGCGAGAGCGTTTTCACTTCATTGTCTCCGAGGAGTTCACGGAAAGCCCTGATGCGGTACTTTCAGATTTGTTCGAGTTTCTTGAATTGGAGAATATGGCCATTGATACTCAGCAAAAGATCAATGTGGGAGGTAATCCGCGTTCAAAGGTTCTCGCGCAAACCATGTCATTTCTACGCAAGAACGGGTTCATCAGGGAACTGATCAAATCGACTACGTCGCAATCTTTCAGAGAGTCGATTCGTAAAAAGAATCTGACTTCCATAGATATGCTGCCTGAAACCAGGAGCCGGCTGGAGTCTGAATTCCAGAGCACGATAGATTGGACCGAAAGTCTCCTTGGCAGGGAATTACCGTGTTGGAAGAAAAATTGAATAACTGTATGGAGTGGTTGATAGCTTGAGAATCCTTCACATTGTAGAGGCCTCCTTTGCGGGTGTTGGTCGGCATGTTCAGGATCTGGCCGAATGGCAGCAGAAATCTCACGAAGTCACGGTGATTTACGGAAGTAATCGGTGTAGTTCGGGGTTTCTCGCTCGGACCCTCGAAATGCCAGCTGTAAACTGGGTCCCTGTAGAGACATCCCGGTTTGTTAGTGCCAAGGATTGGAAGTCTTTTCAATTGTGCAGAAAGAAGATAGCTGACTTCAAGCCTGATGTCGTGCATGGACACAGCAGCAAGGGAGGCGTTCTGGCACGACTATGTGCCAATCCTGATCAAAGCAGAATAATCTACACGCCTAATGCCATTTATACGATGAATCCGGAGTTGTCTACCTTTATGCGGTTTGCCGTTTCAACTGTGGAAACAAGGTTGAGTAAGCGCACGCATTGTATTATTGCCGTTTCCCCTGAAGAGCGAAGTCACCTGCTAAAGCTCACAATTGATCCGTCCAGAATCGCAATGGTTCCCAACGGCATTGGTGAGATAGGTGAATTCAGGAAAAACCAGGTAAGGAACGATCTGGGCTTGCCTCCAGATAATCTTGTAATGGGGTTTGTAGGGCGGCTGGACCGTCAGAAATCACCAGATGCACTGATCGACGTCTACACGAAACTGTCGTCTGAGGTCAAGCAGCCCGTGACACTCGCCATTGTGGGAGAAGGGCCTATGGGAGATGAGATGCGAGAGGCTGTGCGCGAGAATGGTTTCAATCAAGATCAGATCAGATTCCTGGGATACCAGGATGGACCCAAGTCTATGGCGGCCTTCGATATGTTT
Organism: Granulosicoccus sp. 3-233; assembly: GCF_052681095.1. NCBI lineage: Bacteria > Pseudomonadati > Pseudomonadota > Gammaproteobacteria > Chromatiales > Granulosicoccaceae > Granulosicoccus > Granulosicoccus sp. 3-233. The sequence goes on along the minus strand of NZ_JBQYLE010000006.1, from coordinate 416,153 downwards.
GTGCTGCCAAGCCGATACGAAGGATTTCCTTATGTCTTGATCGAAGCTGCTGCAACTGGATTGCCGATTGTGACAACTGTGGAAGCCAATGCCAGTCAGATCGTTCTCGACGGCAAAAACGGATTTGTGCGCGCTTTCGGGGATTCAGAGGGGCTGGCGATGGCGATCTCAAAGTTGCTTTGCGATGTCGAGTTGCGAGATCTTTTTTCTGTGAACGCACGGGATATTGCGAAGAGTTTCACATTGGATAACATGTGCAGGAAAACTCAAGATGTATATCAGAAACAGGGCGGATTGCTGAATTGATGTGTATATCTACAAAGGGCGACTCGTATGAATAGAAGGAGAGTTGCCGTCCTTGGGGCCGGGCCTGCAGGTCTTTCTGCGGCCAGATATCTTTCTGATCACGAACACATTGATGTCACCGTGTTCGAGCAATCAGAGAATGTAGGAGGGCTCCACCAGAGTTTCGAAGTGCAGGGTCAGGAAGGCAGAGAGTTTGATGTCGGAACCATCCTGTTCAATGAAAAGCATGGGCTGTTGGCTGCGTTTCCACATCTTGCGGAGCAAATGATCGCTGTCAGATATGCTCCGCGGGCGATCAATCCTCAATATAGTATTGATCGATACCCGTTTTCGATCGGTCGCTTTGTCAAGGATAATGGTGTTTTCAGAACTGGAATCGCTGTCGCAGATCTTCTCTTCAGCAAGTTGAGGTATCGATCCCGCCAAAGCGTGCCGGATTATTGCAAATACTACATGGGGGGCACCGTATACAAGCGAAGTGGCTTGCAGAATTACATCAAGCGCTTGCACAATGTCGATGATATCGAACTGGACGTGGAATTCGCTATCAGAAGATTGCCGCAGATACGAAACAACTCTCTCAGAAATCTGATTGTTTCAAAGTTGCCGGGAAGGCAGTTGCCTATCAAGCCTGTCAGTGGTCTACGATTGGTTCGTTCCGTGGAAGGGTTCGGTTCAATGTACGAGACGATCAGGGAAGTGCTTGAAGCCAAGGGCGTGTCTATATTGAATGGGCAGAAGCTCGAGTCATTGGTGAGAGTAGACGATACCTTTGAATTGACATCGAACGAGAAGAAATATCAATTTGATGACGTGATATCGACTATTCCGATTCCCGATGCAATGGCATTGATTGGAGAAGTGCCCTCATCTGCCGTAGAGACAAGGAATCTGGTATCGCTGTTCTATGTCGGGAATATTGCGAAGCCAGGCAATACCTTCTTCAACTTTACCTATGATGCTTCGTGGAAACGAATTACCGTGTTTTCCCGGTTTTATGAAACCGGCTCGGATGCACGAGAGGACGATTACTTCACCGTCGAGATTACAGTGGACGATGATGTACAGGAAGACGATATTTCTGTTATCGCGGATGACTTTGAGAAACATATTGAAAGAACTGGATTGACGTTAAAAAAGCCTGAGTTGGTGGGTCATTATCTGACCGTAGATGCCTACCCCGTCTATCGAAATAGTCAGTCTGAAACGGTCGCGCATGAAAAAGCAGTGCTGAAAGAGTTTGGAATCGAGTTGTTGGGTCGACAAGGAAATTTCGAGTACGAGATTTCAAACATAGTTGCCAAACAAGCCCTCTTTCTCACAGAGAAAATGCTGGCAGAAAATGAATAAGCCCGTATCAGGAAGCGAAGCAGATAATTGTCGAACGATGGCTACGGGTGTCGATGCGCGTGATTTGCGTTGTCTATTTACCCTGCGAACACCTGATAATACCGGCGGTTCAAGAGTAGCGCTGGAGTACGCCTCGAGTATTGTTGCCAACGGAGGCAGAGTTCTTGTAGTTCACGGACCAATCGATAACTTTCGCGAGCGGGGAGAGTTGTATCTGGAAGAATTGCGAGAAGCTGGTGTCGAGTTGCTGGAGGACAAATCACTTGATCAGCCCTTCGGAACGAGAATCGTCTCCAGACTGGTCAGGGAGGTCCAACACAGGAAAATTAATATCGTGGTCGGAATCAATCAGCGTGACCGCCCGGTAGCAGTTGCGGTTGCCTGCAAGGCAGGAGTCAAGAGTGTTGTATGTGGGCTGAACCAGTTAGCATTTCATGGCCCACTAATTCTGCCTGCGATCAAACGCAGACTGTACGCGCATTGGGTAAACAAGACAGATTTGATTGTCAGTAGCTCGCAATTTGTTACTCAAGAATATCTTGTTGAGTTTGGCGTTCCTGAAGATAAATTGGTTGAGCTGGTTCACGGTATAGAACTCGAAGACGTGAAGGAATCATCTGGCTTGGTTCGTCAGGTAACGCGAGAAGATTTGGGAATTGACGATAAGACTACGCTATACGTAAATATCGGCCGATTGGAGCGGCAGAAGGGACAGGATATGCTTGTGCAGGCGTTTGCAGATTCGCACTTCAAGAGTACTTCGAAACTGCTGATTGTTGGGTCGTTGGACAATGCAGATCAGGTGCATGTAAGCGAAGTCAAGAAGCTTGTAGGCGAGTTGGGCTTGGAAAAGAGAGTCATTTTTACGGGCTGGCGGAACGATTTCATTGAGTTGCTTTCGGCCGCTGACGTGTTTGTGCATTCTGCAAGATTCGAGGGCTTGCCTTTGGTAGTTCTTACGGCTCTTGCATTGGGAAAATACTCTATTCTTCCGGACAATGCATCGCGACCTCCTGGCTATGTTGATGGCTGTCATGGTTTGCTGTTCGAGAGTGAAAATGTGCGCGCTCTCACCGATTGTATCGACAAGTCGTATTCAGAAGCGCCGGAACGAAAGAGCCAGATGGGTAAGTCAGCAGCGAATTTGATTCGTTCCAGGTACGATATGCAAGTGATCAGGCTGCAGTTTGTCGAACTGTTGCTGGGCGTGCTACAAGGCAAGAAAATGAATATTGCAGCCTGATGTGTACTCGACTTCCGGCATTGATCCTCTTTTTTGATCCTCGAAAAACTCGGTGGTAGAGAGCGAATAATATGCAGGTATCACATTGAAAAGTTGGTTTTCTCTATTGTTGATAGTCGTCGCGTTGACTACTCATACCTCAGTTGCATTTGCCTCTAGAAAGCCGCTTGCAATATTTCTGAACACGCACATTCATCCGGAAGGTGTTGACAGGATAGTGCAACTGCAACCAGGTCTGATTCGATTGTTCCTGGGTGATTGGAAAAGCGAAAAACAGGTAGACCGTCTAATTTCGACCATTGAAGCGTTGGATTCACTGGACGCCAGAATACTGGTCCAGATCAATCTTTTCGAATATCCCGAGGAGACTGAATTTCTCGCCGAAGTACGATCCCTCGCCTCTAGACTTGATGGGCGTGTAGATTACTGGCAGCTGGGAAATGAGTCGGATAGTGCATCCAGGCGATACTTCCCGTATGCAGAGACTGATATGGTCTCATTCGCCAAACTGCTATCCAGCTATTCTCGTGCGATCAAGAGTATTTCGCCGGGGGCAAGGACAGGCGTGTCAGTCAGCACTCGAGTATTCGAGCAGAAGGCCAGGACAAGGATGTTCGAAACTTTGGTGGAAGCAATTCATGGGAACGCGAAAGAGGACGTTCAAACCATTGACATACACTGGCATCGAGAATATGCAGATGCAGAAAAACTCGTGGATCACATTGCACGCGTGAAGTCTTACTTCAAGGGAAGTGAAATTGAATTCCTGATGACCGAAAGTAATACCTACACTCAAGTAGCGCGTATTCGTAAGCAGAATGGCGAAGTCGCCAGAGAGTTGGGGTTCCAGTCAGAGGAAATGCAGGCCTCTTACGGTATTCGCTCTGTTCTTTTAGGCTGTGCGGGTGGCGTTTCCTATACGGCGTTTGGTTACCCTGTAGAAAGAGAGAGTTTTGGGGCAAAAAAAGCTTTCTCGGATCATCCTTTTGCATTGAATGGACTCTGGTACTCGGAGAAAAAACAATACGACAGAAAACAAGTATTCAGTGGGCCCAAGAAGTCTGCATTCAGCTATTTCCTGCTGTCCAGGCTGTTCTCCGTAGCACCGGTAGACCAGTGTATATTTGTCGAGGAAGATGGTCTTTTCAAGGTGCTTGTAGAAGGTCCTGCGGGAAACTACATGTTTGTCTGGAGTATGAGAAAAGAGGCTTACGGGGCTGAGCGCGAGATAACTCTGGAGGTTCCAGAGTTTGCAGGTACGGTTTACAGCATCGACACCATCGTCGCCGAGAAAGAGGAATGGCCACCTGCAAACCTGGATTCATTTCATTTGGAAAAAATCAATATCAGTCCAGGCGCAGGTACGCTGAATGCGACCGTTAAGGAGGGCAAACCGCTTTTGTTGCTGAATGAAGAAATTTTGAGGAAGCTGGAGGAATCAATGCGTTAAGTAGACGCATTCTATTTATTCGCCTGTTGGTTGTTGGGATGGACCTGGATTCGTTTGGTGATCATGCGCAAATAAACAAGCTTGCGCATGATCTTACTCTGGAAGATGATGCTACTTCAGGTTTTTGAATGCCTGGACCGGTGAGAGAGTCGGATGAGTCCATACTCCGACGAGCAACTTGGCCAGGTACCAGATGACAATGGAACGCAGTGAGATCGTGAAAGAAGTTGATATCGCCAGTCCCAGTGCACCGAAATTGTTGGCTGCATACCAGCCCAGAGCCAGTTGTACGATTGCGCTGATGGCATTGACCGTCATGTTGACTTTTTCCTTGCCAGCCATGACTAGTGCCTGGCCACTGTTTCCAGTCAAGCAGTTGAAAAGCTGGCCAATCGCCAGTGCGACCAGCAGCGGGGCACCTGCTGCATAGAAGTCGCCGTATATCGTACTCAGAACCGGACCAGCGAGTAGGCACAAGAATATGAGGAAGGTTATAGTAATTGTTGAATAGACAGTGGCTGTTGTTCTGAGCATGTGTTCAAGATCGCTGAGTCTTGATTCAGAATACAACTGTGCTGTTGATGGGGAGATCGCAATGGCTAAAATTTGCAAGGGTGCTATGGTCTGCAATATCAGCCAGGTGACACTGGCATAAATTGCGGTATCGTCGGGTGGCAATGCTGCGCCTGCGATCCAGACGTCCATTCTAAGCGTCAGAAAGATGAGAATGCTGGAGACTAGAATGCTGCCTGATGAGGCAGCTATTGTTTTGTAGCCCAGTATCTCCATTTGGGTAGACGATGGCTTCGTATCATCTGAAGGTGTCGATACTTCGCTGGTAGCAACTTCTTTGTTCTTCGAGATACGGACGCCTTCTTTTCTGACTTTTGAAACCAAAGCCAACCCCGCTATGGAGCTAACTAACAAGCAGCCACAAAAATAGAACAACGCTGTCGATGTGGAAACTTCCTGTCCGGCGATTACAAGAACCAAGCTGACCATAAGCCAAAGAAATTTGCTGAGAACACCGCCGGTACGTCCATTCAAGAGAGAGGAATCCAACATCTTGTGAAAACCTCTCAATACGGCAGAAAGGTTTTGCTCCATTGATAGGAGTGCGCCCAGTATGATGATGAAAGGTACCACCTGAGGACTCAAATTCAGCCAGTCAGAAAGTCCCAATCTTGAAAGTGTCAGTAAAAGAATGGTTGTTGCGGTAGTAGCCAACGCCCAGATGACTGCCATTCGCTTTATCAATTGTGAGCGATCACTTTCGTTTGATGATCCATATTTGCCTGCGAGGAATCGCACTGATGATTGGTCAAGGCCGAATATGCAGAGAATGCTGACGAAGATCACTGTGTTCAGCGCGACGATCAGCTGACCGTAGGAAGAAGGGTCCAGTGTGCGAGCCAGCAAGGCATGCAGAGCCATATTAACGACAATCGCAGCAATTCTGGTCAACATGACCGTCGCACTTCCGCTCAGCAGACGGCGTTGTAGCTGAGATAAGGTTTTCATCGGTGTTTGTTCAATTGAGTCAACAAGAGTGGTGGCTCCGACTTGTTCTGGGTGGGTAGGAAGGATGCCGAGATAGGCTGCCACTGTTCACAATTCCTGACACAAGGCGCAGATTTTTCTTGCAAGCGTTGTCATATGCTGGCGCCAGTTCAACAGAGCCACGTCAGGTTCAGTGAGTTTTCGTGCGAGCCGGTTCACGTAGATTCTATTCCATTGCTATTGACTCTACATACTTTCGGATTCCGTTATGTGACCTTTTTTCGTTGGGTTACAATGGTGATGTCTCTTCTGACAGGACGTCAACCTGGTGGTCGACCCTCGAAGGGTGAAGTCGTGCTTCACTCCGCACCAAGATGCTCGGCTTGAACAAATTGCGTACTCTGGAACGTGGTTAATGAAGTTATTAGAAAGCTATAAGGGAAAGTCAGTATTGGTTACTGGTGGACTCGGGATGATAGGAAGTTTTGCTGCTACCAAGGCTGCCGACATGGGAGCAAGTGTAAAGGTAATGGACTGTCTTCTGCCTCACCACGGCGGCAATCTGTTCAACTTGAAAGGCTATGAAGATTCAATCGAAATCATGAATGGCGACATTCGTGATCGTGAGAAGATGAAGCAGGTTGTTGAGGGTGTTGATCTGATAGTTCACTGCGCAGCGCATGTTGTATATCCACACAGCATGTCGGATCCGTTTCTTGATCTTGAAATAAACGGCTTCGGCCACTTGTCGGTTCTTGAAGCATGCAGGCACGTCAATCCAGGTGCTCGAGTTGTATTTACCAGTTCCAGAATGAAGTATGGAAACATATCCGAGCTGCCAGTCAACGAGAACCACCCAGCGAATCCACTGGTTATTTATGGGGCCCATAAACTACTTGGTGAAAACTATCAGAATATATATCACAAGCACTTCGGCATAGAGTATACGAATGTTGTCATTCCAAATCCGTATGGCCCTCGACAACATATGCAGCATCATCACTACGGCCTGGTCAACTGGTTCATTCGCCAATGCATGGAAAATAATCCCATAAGTATATTTGGCGATGGCCTGCAACTACGTGATTATATTTATGTGGAAGATATCGTTACCGCCATTCTTCTTGCAGGTGCTTCCGATTCTACCGTTGGTGAAACACTGAATCTCGGCAATGAAAAGGGAATCACGTTCAAGTACATGGTGGAAACCGTGGTAGGTACAGTCGGACAAGGTTCATACGAGCATGTTGATTGGCCGGACAACTACAAGGCAATCGAGACCGGTGGCTATGTTGCTGACATTAGCAAAGCGCGGTCGTTAGGATATGAGCCTGCCTTTACATTTGAGGAGGGTGTTGCAAGGACTCATGAATTCTACAAGAGCAACTGGAAGAATTACTGGTAACGGGATGCGGGTTCGTTTTCAGGGGTTCTGGAGAAAAAATTATGTCTTGTAGCAAGGGTATTATTCTGGCCGGCGGGACCGGTAGTCGTTTGTTCCCTGTAACAAAAGGGATGAACAAGCATCTTCTACCGGTGTACGACAAGCCAATGATATATTTTCCGGTTTCCACATTGATGCTTGCTGGCATAAGAAAAATCCTGTTGATCACCAACGAGTGTGACCTGGATAACTTCAAACGCCTGCTGGGTGATGGTTCCTGGCTTGGTATTTCAATAGAATATGCAATTCAGGACTCCCCAAATGGTCTGGCTGAGGCGTTTCTCATCGGGCGTGAGTTCATTGGTGAGGACTCGGTTGCACTACACCTTGGTGACAATGTGTTTTATGGTCAGGGCTTTCATTCCCTTCTGGAAGCTGCAGCAAAGAAAGAAGATGGTGCTTCGATATTCGCCTATCATGTGAAGGATCCCAAGCGGTTCGGAATAGTAGAATTTGATGAAGAAGGCAGGGTGATTTCGCTAGAGGAAAAACCTGAGAATCCGCGTTCGAGTTGTGCTGTCGTGGGCTTGTACTTCTACGATAATGATGTAGTGAGTATGGCCGAGTCGATAAAGCCATCAAGCCGAGGGGAATTGGAAATCACCGATATAAACCGCCTTTATCTGGAAATGGGTAAGCTATCGTGTCACTGGATGGGGCGAGGCTTTGCATGGTTGGACACCGGTACGCATGAATCGTTGATGCAAGCCTCCAACTTCATACATACCATTGAGGAGAGGCAGGGTTTGAAGGTTGCATGTCTGGAGGAGATCGCCTGTCTCAAAGGCTTTATATCGAAAAGTCAGGCAAAGGATCTTGCTTCTCGTCTACCTGAGTCAACTCGTGATTATCTGTTTGAGCGTATTGATGCCCTGGACGGGGAATCGCGTCATCTGTTCGAGCACGCATTGTCAAAGATGTAGCTATCGGAAAGGCAGTTTCCTCGTTCTGGTTGGTCGGTACTATCGATAGCCAAGAGATTCAAGGTTCAAGCCTGTCTGATCGCTGAGTCGCTGGTTGTCTTCTTCGAAAAAGGAACCGACTCTTTCGCGTATGAGGTCAAGGTGTTTCGACTTGATATTGGACTCGAAATTTTCCGGGGAAGCCCGCTTTACCACGGCTGATGTCTTGTTCAATAACTTGCGCGGTATCTCAGAGCGAATGAGTCCGGAGTCTGAGATGGAAGTTCTGACGAGTAAGCGGTTAAGCCACTTGTGACAGGCAAGTTCCGCATAGGCGCGAGAAGTATTGACCTTCTTGGCAGGGTCACATGTACTGAGCTCAATCTGAAGTCGATTTTCCATTAGTGTTCGCCATTGTGGGAAATCGTGACGAAAAAGTTCATAGGGTACGATGACGACCGACTCACTCCCGAATAGGGAACGATAGATGTCTGCCAGGAAGGAGTATTGAAAGTATCTGAGGTCGAATGTGGACGTTCGATTGTTGGCAAATAAACCTTCTGGGGATAGAAAGTCCTGCAGGCTCAGACTTCCCCCATCATGAAGGTACTGATAATAATATGACTGTATGACTGAAACCTGCTCGCGTATGACGATAAGTATGGATGCGTCAGGGAATGCGCTGTGTATGTTTTCTGCGATTTCCCGTCGGCCGAGAAGTCCCAACATGGGGTATCCAGACAGCCTTTCCGCACTTATTCCGGTAGTTTGGCCAAGTGTTGCCTTTTTTCTGAGGTTGATGATCCAGTCTGGCTCGGCAATATTCGTAGTTCGTGGCGGCACCAGAAATTGCAGGATTTCGCTTATCTTGACATCCTCACAGTGGACTGGGCCATCAGGTGTGAATACCTGGTCTTGTAGCCAACTCGACAAGGCCTTGTGAACTCCAATGTGAATGATAGGGGGGCGCATTGATCGATTGTTTCAAGAGATGGTTGAGGGCAAGTGATCTTGACCTTGATCTCTGCTATTTTCCCACAACATCGAGCTATCAAGTGGGACATGAGCCATTGTTTATCATTCGGTTATTGTGAATGAGTCTGAATTCAACGACCTCAACCCGTCCCCATCGTAGGCCCACATTCCAAGGTAGTAGTCATCTGCAGGTAACCTTGAAACAGCGTACGACCAGCCAGTGGTAGGGCGGAATGGCCCCAGTGGCGCTAAAACTCTCGTGTACTCCTCTTGAAATGATGAGCCATTCCAGTAAAGCTGTGTTGTGCTCGATCGCAAGGTAAGTTCCAGTCGTGTCGCACCGACATCGTCCAGCACTTCACCTCTCAGCCGGTATGGCGGAGCGTTCGGTGAGCTTGCAGGTCTGAGAAACGCAGCTGGAGGAACTTCGTTGTCTGGCCCCACGCCGAGTTCGAGCGTTTCTGTTGTTTCATTGAATGAAGTATCATAGCTGTCGACAGTGAGTATGTATCTCGACGAATGTAGAGAGAACGGCCCATACCGCCAATTCAAGTGCTGCTCAGACTCGTTCGCAAGAATGGTGGGTTCAAAGTGCGTCGCTGTGCTCTGAAAGCCGGATCCGTTCCAGAAGCGTCGTGTTCCAAGATCGCGTATCGCAATGCGCACATGAGATATTCCGGATTCGTCGCTGGTACTGCCATTTATCTGAAAGGTATTTGAAGTTATTCGATTCGATTCAGGCTCGGATATGCTGAGAGCTGGAGGGGATTGGTCAGCGCTGAGTAATGCGAATCGATGCCCGACAACTGTGTTATTGCCAGCATTGTCTTGAAGTTGCAGGCCAGCGAAATAGTCTCCGGAACCCAGTGAAATTGGAAAATCGTAGTACCAGGAAATCTGGCGGTTGGGCCCCGTGATGACAGGTTGCAGAACTACTCTGTCGTTCTGGAAGCTGATTCCGTTCCAGTATCGTTTGGAGGTCAAGTCGCGAACTACAAGTCCGACCTGCTGTAGACCGGAACCAAAGTCTTCTGCAGTTCCGGAAATCCTGGGAGGATTGGACTGGCTACCAGTTTGTTCGGGAGTTGCGAAAACACCTGTGGGGGCTGTATTGTCTGGTCCGGTGCCTTCTGTAATGTTTGTCAATATGTCGGTTGCTGACCTGTTGCCAGCTTTGTCGAACGCCCAGATGCCGAGTCGATGTGAGCCGGCTTCCAGAGAAAGGGTGGGAGACGTCCAGACTAGCGATTGGTTGGAAGTGTATTCACTGTCCACCAATATCCGTGTGTAGTCTGGTTGATAATCCAGTCCGTTGAAATAGTGTCCGCTATCGGTGTTCCTGATGGCGAGTTCGACCCTGTCGATTTCTATGTTGTCGAACGCTTCTCCGGAGAGGGTGGTGGGTGTACCCATATTGTTGGTGTCGGCAGGATATTCGACGGTCGCGACTGGCTTGCTCTTGTCAAGTGGCAAATCGACGGTGAAAAACGCTGTGGCAGCTAACGGATCCTGCAAGCCAGCGGAATCCGTGGTTCTAGCAGATACCCAGTAAGCTTGTCCTTCTGGTGGAAGTTGGGTTGCGTATGACCATCTATATCGGTTGTTTTCCAGCTCTTCCAGCGTGGATTGATTGACGGAATAATCATCGACAAAGTGATCCCCTTGCCAGTACTTTCTGTCATGAACGCGCCTGATGACTATTTCCACTTTGTCTACGGGGACGTTGCTACGGGAGTTGCCACGCAAGACGATATTATTGCTGTCGAATCCTGTGTCATTTGAATGCCGAATTGTGGTAACGAGTCGAGAGTTGTTTGGCGCTGTGTTTCCATCATCCAGGCATTCGGTTCCACTGCAGTCAATGAACTCATCAAGTTTTACATTGAGTGCTTGTTGTTCACTGGATGGCAGATTCGCGTATTGATTGCTTAGTTGCCATGGGTCGCTCGAAAGATCGTAGTACTCGTTTTCACCATTGGCCCAGCGCACGAAGATATCGTCATATCTTCTTAGTGCGACGTAGTTCAGATCAAGATCGACATACGAATTTTTTTTGCGCTCCGTGTTCTCTATAAGCAGACTTTCGCGCCATTGAGCTTCTGGAACAGAGTCGGGTTGCATCAGCAAAGGCATGAATGACTTCCCATCAAGGTAGTGTGGTGCGGGGGCATTTGCTATTGACAGGAATGTCGGCGCCAAGTCGATATGCCCCAACAGATGGTTGTACTGAGTATCAGGTGTGATCCCGGGGCCGGCTACCAGTAGTTCGACTCGAGTAGTTCGATCAAATGGATCCTTCTTTCCGAAGTCTCTGTGATGTCCTTGTTGGAAGCCATTGTCTGAAGTAAGAAAGATGTAGGTATTGTCGAGTTGCCCTTTGTTGTTCAGCGCGTCAACAACGTCACCAAGTAGCTCATCAACGGCTGCGATCGATCTGAGCCTTTCACGAAACCTTTCGTCTTCTGCCCTGATTTCTGCCGCTGATCGCAAGGACAAAGAGGCGTACTGCTGCGTCTTGTCGCTTACATCGGCTTCGTTCAAGCTGGGTACACGTGGCAGACGTACTGACGAAAACAAATCAGCATGACGCGGGTGTGACATCGGGTCTCGGCTGCTGGGAGCATAGTGGGGCGCGAACGGTGCGATATACAGAAACAGGGGACTCGAATAGTCGTGCTGGTTCACTATTTCCGTGGCAGTTTGACTCTCCATGTCTGTGCGGTAATCGAGAGGGAATGGGCGGGTGCGAGAACGATCACCATTGGAAACTCTGGGTAGATCGAAGTAGTCACCGCCAAGACTCGCATGAAACTCGTCCCAGCCGGGTGGGTGGTAGGCTGGGTCTCGGCTGGCAACCGGGTATTCTTCATGGCAGTACTTGCCGACAAGAGCGGTTGTGTATCCGGCTTCTCGCATCCACATGCCCATCTCCGCATCAGTGTAGCCATTGTCGTGGAATATTTTCCACCCAAGAGCGTTCACTTTAACGCCGCTATTGTGCGGATATTGTCCCCGGAACAGCGAAGCTCTGGCAGGCCCGCACAATGGTGCAATAGAATGGAAATTGGTAAAACGCACTCCCTTGTCCTGTACGTATTTCTTCATGTTCGGGAAATACCGTGCGATCGGCAAGCTGCCTAGCTCGTCGTATGTGGCGTCATCCAGGAAGAGAAAGAGGATATTCGGTCGGTCCGCTGCGCCTGCTTTGGTCGGGATGGTGACGAACGTCAGCAGTGTCGACGCGATTATCGAGAACAGCCAGAGTGTAAGAAATCTTACTGCTTTGGAATGACGCATCATGGAAAACGGATTTGTATTATTTGACTGTTCGGTCGCGTGGTGATAAGGGAAATATTGATTCATTGAAATCATGTGAAGCAATGAAGTCCTTGAGTCGCAAGGCGACGTCTTTGCAATGGTTGGGAAGACTGCCTCGGTAACCGATAATGCATGGCTGGTTGTCGGCAATGGCTTACTGGCAGGCATTCATTGAAGGCCTTGGAAACATTACCATAGTGAGGTTCCATCAAACATGCGACACAGTCACAGCCAGTCGTTCTCTGGAACCACCCAAATGGGTTATTCATGAGAAACCGAAAATGGTGTAGGTGGTTGTACATGTGTGACCCGCATACAAGCTTGAGGCAGCGGTAGCTCTAACTGGAGGTTTCTCCCTGTACAGCTCGTAATAACTATGTGTAGAATCCTGAGCCATTCGTAGCGCAGTTGACAGCAGCCAGCGCAAGCTGAGCTATTCAGGAAATCTAATCAGCTATGCTGACCTTGCTCAGGCTGAATTCAAACATGGCACAGGATCGTGATCATAGATAAATACCCATTCAACATCGATGCATTATGCATCAGGTCGGATTTACTACCTGTTTTCCAGCGAGTTTTTGGCCAGATTTCCGCCAATGTGAACAAGGTTTTTTGTCTGAGTGTTCTGTCAATCTTGTTTCTTAACGGTTGCGCCAGTTACGGGCCTGTTCCGGAGCCATTTGATGGGATTCGTTCAAGAGCTGCACCACCCGAGGATAGTCCTACTCACAAGGATTTGATCAGCTTGCCAAAACCGGCGGGAGCAGTGACAGCCGCAGTTTATTCTTTCAGCGATCTGACCGGTCAGAACAAGCCAGCTCCTTCCAGTGGCTTATCGACCGCTGTGACACAAGGAGCAGTGAATCTTCTCATCAAGGCGCTACTCGATTCAAAATGGTTCTTGCCTCTGGAACGCAATGGGTTCCAGAATATCCTCACCGAGCGCAGTCTATGGGATCAACGACTGGCATTGAGTGGTGATGGAACAAGGAGGCTTGCTCCTCTTCCGCCTGCAGGATTGATTATCGAGGGGGGAGTGATTGCCTATGAATTCAACATCCGTTCCGGGGGGGCGGGAGCTAAATACCTGGGAATTGGAGGTTTCAAGAACTATCGAGAAGATGTTCTGACCATCAGTCTGAGAGCCGTCAACGCGCAAACAGGCACGATATTGCACAGCGTCAACAGCATGAAGACTATCTATTCCAGAGAAGTCAATTTGGGTCTGTTCGGTTACGTTGATTTTGATGTCATTGCTGAGGTCGAAAACGGGTTCGCAGTGAATGAACCCGTTCAAAGAGGAGTGGAAGAAGCAATTGAATCGGCTCTGATCGATCTGATTGTTCAAGGAGTGCTGAGTGGAACCTGGAGGTTGGAAAACCCTGCAGATATTGAACATCCAGCGTTTTCCAGATTCCTGAGCGAGGCGGATCTGCAAGCGTACAAGATTCGTGTCAGCTCCGCTCCTGAAATGCTACTTGAGGAGGCTGCAATAGAGCCGGTGGTCAGCAGGGCTCAGGCTGATGATGTCATCAATGGTGCGGGCGAGTCAGTGCCGCCTGCTGAGGCTGCGTCGTCGTCGGGCGATGAGCCCGCGGATAGAGAAGGCATTCCTCGGCCAATACGTCCTGATCCTGGCCCTCAAACTGTCTCTGATGGCATAGCGAGACCAAGAGCGAGTATCGATGAGATTTCCGATGACAGGTTGCCTCGAGTACAGGGTGCAGTTACATCCGCGGGTAGGCAAGAGGAAGACGATGCTTCTGAGTGGACAGCAGTGCAGCCGTCTGATGTTTCAGAGAATGACAATGACGAAGTCACCGAGCTGGTGGAAGAGGTTGCATCGCCAGGATTGACCAGTAGCACCACAGAGGCGGGCCAAGACGCGTCGGTAGATGCCGGGTTGTCGGATGCGGATGGGTCGCTGCCAGCCCCGGGTCAATCAGTGGCGAATGAAAGTGTGCAGGATTCGGTTTTGATTGTGTTTGGTTACGTTGCAGACGCGGAAGAGGCGCGTAAGTTTCACGCCGCTATGGATGAACGGTATGACGGGGTAGATGTGATGCTTCTGAAAGATGATGAAGTCAATGGCTACAGGGTTGGCGTAGGCCCAGTGGAGGATAGTGAAGATGTCCAGGCCATACTCGCTGATCTTGAGCAGTTGGGATTCGAGTCTGTTCAGGTTCGGCCGTTCTAGGAAAAACGGATCCTTCAAGATTTAGGCCGACAGGGAGATTTGCACCGATTGTACATCACGACATATCGATACTATTAAATTGCGAGCTACTTCGCAAACTATCTATTGGTATAGGAAGTGATTATCTGTCGTTTATGGCTCTGTTAGATGTAGTTGTTAATGATAAAAAGGACGGGAGATTCGTTGGATTGATCTGATGCAATTTACCGTTGCATGGTGATGATTATTCGCATAGACTCATCAAAAAATTGACGCATATTCGGTTCGGTTGAAAATGGATTTGATTTTTTCCGTTCGTGGAGAGGTGATGCAAGTCATATAAGTGAGATTATTGAATGCCACAGTATCTCGGTGTAGAAGGAATCTTGATCAACGATGTCTTTCAAGGCACGTGAAAGTTTCGTAAATCAAGGTATGCAGCAATCCGCTGCAAGAGCGACGTAAATATGGATAACTACGAGGAATACACATGAAGCGAACAAAAATAGCGGCGGCAGTAGCGTTGATGGTTGCTGCACCGGGAGTCTCTCTCGCGGCTGTTACCATCAACCAGAGTGGCGCAACGCATGTCACGAACTGGACTCAGAATGGTGGTGCGAATGCAGATATTCTGGTCAATCAGGCTGGTGACGTAGCACATAATGTTGACATAATACAAGCAGGAACACCTGCGGCGTTCAATATCGAGGTCAATCAAGACGGCGACTTCATCGGTAACAACGTAAACATACGACAGATCAAGACGAATCCGACTGACAACAACATTCTCGTCAATCAGGACGGAAACGATCTCGATGTCAACATTCAGGCAATCGGAAACACAGCCTCTGCTAACAATCCCAACGACTACATGGTCGATCAGTCCGGTGAGTCACAAGAAGTGGATATCATTTCGCAGCGGAGTAGTGGGGATCTGGTTAGCGTCACCCAATCGGGTATCGGGCAAAAGGGTACGGTGAGGTTGGTTGAGGCCGAGTCTGCAACTGTCACGATTGATCAGGGTGGTGCCGACAACCAGGCAGAAGCTGATATTTCGGATTCACAGACGACAGGTGGCGCGGGTACGACTACAGCCACTATTGGTCAAACAGGTACTTCAAACTTTGCCAAGTTGACAAGCGTTCTTGACAAGGGAAGTTCCGTAACCATAGAGCAGAGTGATGATTCCAACGATGGTCGTGTATTTCTCAACAATACAGATGGTGCCACTGTAGCAATATCGCAGAATGTTGAAGGTGATGGCAACACAGCGACCTTGACAGTCAGGAACTCAACTGGCAGCAACGTGTCCGCCACACAGCAGGGTGACTTTAATGAAGCGGTATCATTGGTGCAAGGTGATGACAGTAGCATTATATCGATCAATCAGGCTGATACAGGCAACACTGCTCGTGCGAATGCTCTCAACAATACTGCTGCGACTGTTTCCATTGATCAGTCTGCAGATGGTGACCTGAACGATGCGATAGTTGTCGTACGAGAGAGCAACGGTAGTAATGTCAGCGTTGTCCAGGAGGGCAATGAGCATGTGGCAGATGTGTTCTTGAAAGACGATGACGGTAGTATGTTGTCCATTACACAGTCGCTCGGTCAGAATCAGGCAGATGTGGAAGTTATAGGTGCCTTGAACAGTATGGTGACCGTGGATCAAGCAGGCCGCCTCGGCCTGGTCGATATTCAGGGCAATGATCTCGATACAGCGAGTATCTCAGTTTCCCAGGACGTCAGTAGTTTCGAGAACGAAGCCTTCGTCAGCCTCGATGGGGCAACAGGAACAGCGGCTACGATCACGCAAAGCGGTGAGGTGAACTCGGCGACGATAAACGGAAGCATTTCGGACACTAATAGTACACTGGGTATCCTTCAGGCAGACGATGCCAACGTGGCAGAAATCGATCTGCAGGAGTCTGCAAACCTGGTAGTAGATGTTTCCCAGGGGGCATTGGGCGGTGATCAAAACACGGTCTTGGTCGACTTGATTGAGTCCAACAGGACCAATCTGACCATCGTTCAGAATGGCGATGAAAATGACGTAGGTGGAGGCGCAGCATTCGAGTTCCTGGGAGATCGTGGCTCGGTCGTGGCTTTCAATCAGGCTGATGATGCGAACGTGATCGACGGGTCCATCGTGGAGTCAAGGTTCGAATTGAATGTGAATCAGGGATTGGCCGGTGGTGATGAAAATGTCGCATCGCTGACTATCGACAATGCGAATCAGACTATCGTCAATATCAATCAGAACGATAATATGAATGTCGCGATGTTGGACATTCAGAATGACTTCGACAGTGTTGTCAGTATCACTCAATCCAATCTCGGTGTTAGCCATCAAGCTTCAATTTCCATGAACGACACACAGGATGGAAACTTCTCGATTGATCAAAGTGGTTTGGGACACATGGCGATGATTGACGCTACTGACGTTCTTGGTGCATCAGCTTCGATCGTGCAATCAGGAGGCAGCGGAAACACCGCTACGGCTACTTTGGTGAATGGTGATGATGGTGTAGCGCTGTCCATAAACCAGATTGACTGCTTCCAGTGCACCGCCACTGCCGATTCTGGTAACCCTACTGTCAATCAACCTTGATTGGTTGACTAGCGTTTGACTCCTGCGCATTTTCAACCGCGGGATTGGTAGAGGCCCCCGGTCTGCAAGGCAGGCTGGGGGTTTTTCGAGGCAGTTGGCAAAAATTACAGGTGGCCGATCTTGTACGTTACGGATTGCGAGGCTTGTGAGTCAGGTCGATTGCAAAGTGGATTGGTGACTCACCGAAGGATCAATGGTAAAAGCATGACTACAAACAACGGGTTCGGCAACAGTAAACTACTGCTGCTCTCATCGATAGTGACTTCTTTTCTACCTGCCACAATGGTTAGTGCAGGTGAGTTGATTATCGACCAGAACTCCAGATTCAGTTCTTTGATCATCGATGTGGTGACAGAGAGCAAGGAATTCGCTATCGAGTTGGAGCAGGGTGGAGTAGCGAATAATCTGGAAATGGTTATCGATAGTGCATTGGCAGGAAGCATATCTCAAGTTGGACAGCAAGGTTCTATCGATCTGAATAGTGCTGGCGAGGCACAAAGTCTGAGCGTATCGCAGGCAGGTATTGCCAATACCATGGGTATGGAGCTCATCGGCTCGGTTATCGATGTTGTGATTGAACAATCAGGCAGCAATAACAGTATTGATTACTCTGCAAATGGTGACAACAACACCGGTACCATCGCTCAGTCCGGTAGCGACAATAAGCTGGTGCTCAATCAGCTTGGTTCTTCGAACTTGGCAAATCTGGTGCAGGCTGGTAGCAACAACTCCATGGATATCTCCCAGTACGGTGGTGGCTTATCGCTCGACATTACTCAGATCGGCAACGGTGATACCTTGATTATTGAATAGTTGATTGATAACTCCGCTATGAGAAAGCTGTTCGCCATGCTTCTCCTGACATTTCTATTGATGGGGGTGGCGCACCCGCAGAATTTCATGGTAGGGCAAGTTAGTACAGCTTATGCCCTTGGTGTGCAACGTCAGATGGTGCAACGTTTTGTTGTCGGAAATTATCGATTGACGCGCGGAATTGAATTGCGAGAGAGGCGTAACAATAACGGAAACTGGACACTTTCGCTCTATGTAAATGGACGGCAGAGATTCAACTACAGTTATAATGTCTCCCGATTGAATCTATTTCTTGACGAAGCTACGCTCGCACGAATTTTGGTGGAGCATCTTGAGCGCGAGAAACGCATAGTCTCATCAAGCTGAGCGATATGTCATGAGATTTGCAAAGCTTCTGATTTTTAATATTCAGAGTATTTGATTCAGGTGAACCCGAATGTTCGAAAAAGGAAAGATGATGAAGACCCTGTTATCGATAGGCTTCGCCTGTGCAGTGCTGGTTCCAGCCCATGCTTCGGAAATGGTATATACACCGCAAAATCCGTCATTTGGGGGTAATCCAAATAATGGCGGATATTTGCTCGGGATCGCTGCCGCTCAAAAGCAGTTTGAGCAGGAGCGTGAGGAATCTACTCCGCTGGAAGACTTCAATGAAAGGTTGGAGCGCTCACTATTGAGTCGAATCACCAGTGCAGTCACCAGGGATATAGTGGATGTAAATGGAAATATAACGCCTGGAACTTTCGAAACCACAGATTTTCTCATTGAGATCATCGATGAAGGTACGGGCTTTATAACCATAATTACCACTGATAGGATTACGGGTGAGCAGTCAATTATTCAGGTTCAGAATAATGAAGGGTAAGATTGGCGTTTGCGTGACAAGTTGCAGAGGCTTATACACGATTTAACGCCTCGCCATCAGACCAGGCTCGAAGTTTAACTGGAGGTGTGACAGTCGTCAGTTAAGATTGAAGTGTGAACGTCAGTCCAGGCGATGTATGTCCATCGCACTGTGGTCAGTCGGATACCGAATACAAGGGTAAAGTCACCTCATTGCACACAAGTCTGACATTCCACTGGCGTTCTGCTGAGGCTTGACTACGTTCAAGGTGTTGATGCTACGGGTTGTTGTGGACGATGGGTTGGGCAAGTGAGGAGTTCGAAACGATTGATCTGGGTGACAAGCATCTGGACAAGCGCGCCGTGTTGCTGGCCGAGCAGTTCTCTGCCAATGCCACAAAGAGCATTCCGGATGCGTGTGGTGGCTGGGCTGAAACGCGCGCTGCGTATCGGTTTGTCGACAACCCCTCGGTTGATTTCTGGAAGATTCTCGGCCCGCATATTGAGGCTACCGAACAACGCATGAGAGCCTGCCCGGTCGTATTGTGCTTGCAGGACACGACGACGCTGGACTTCAATGGCAAGGATATCGACGGGCTTGGGCCGCTGCAGTACGAACCGCAGCGAGGCCTTCTTCTGCATCCCACCTATGTGGTCACACCTCAGCGCGAGCCACTGGGACTGACCGATTCGTGGCACTGGGCCCGGGAGTTTCGCCAAAGCGATGGGGCACGGCCGAGCGAGATCTGTGAAAGCCAGCGCTGGATTGATGGGTATGAGCGTATCGCTGAGAGTGCCGCTTCGATGCCCGATACGCGCTGTATCTACGTGGGCGATCGTGAATCGGACATGATGCCGTTGATGCGTCGAGCAGCCGAACTCGGAGAGCCTGTCGACTGGTTGGTACGCGCCAAGCACGATAGGGCGTTGCCTGATGGGCAGAAGCTGTTCAGCTCGGTCAGTGCCGAGAAACCGATTGGCCAGGCGCGCTTTCATTTCCGGCCCCGACGCGGTGTGAAGGCTCGTGACGTAATCCAACAGCTGTATGTGAAACGCGTTGTACTGGCCAAGGAGACGGAGAAGTTGGCGCCACTGGAAGCCACTTGTCTGATCTGCCGCGAAATCAATACAACAGAAGGGGTCAAGCCAATCGAATGGCGACTGTTGACCAATCGCTCGCTCAGTAGTGCAGCAGAAGCTGCCGAGCTGGTTGACTGGTATCGAGCCCGCTGGGAAATCGAAATGTATTTTGACGTGCTGAAGAATGGTTGCAAGGTAGAGTCTCTGCAGCTGAGAACCCTGCCGAGATTGGAAGTGGCTCTGGCGCTGTTCATGATCGTCGCCTGGCGTATCAATCGACTGATGCGCCTGGGTCGCAACCTGCCCGATGTCGATGCCAGCCTGCTTTTTGAACAGGATGAGATTGTGGCAGCCCATATTCTGAACAAGAAATCCCAACCAGAGAAGCCACCGACGCTCAACCAGGTGGTCAGGCTGGTGGCGATGGCGGGAGGGTTTCTCGGACGAAAGAGCGATGGTGAGCCTGGCGCGAAAACCATCTGGCAAGGGATGGAGCGCGTCCTGTCGTTCACAGAGGGGATGAGATACATTCGAGCTCAGCCGGAAACCGGCTGATTTTGTGTGCAATGAGGTGGGGTAAAGTAGTGTGAGACCTTGCTGAACGCGATCCATGCTCACTCGCGCCTCGCAGTGGCCAAGAGGAAGTCGCGCGATCTCTGCCGAGCAACACGCGACATGGAAAGATAGGGTTGCTCCAGGAGAAAATCGACCAGACACTGACCTACTGTCGATTCTCCGTCAGTCACTGAATGTGTATCAGGTCCAGGAATCCGCTGGAGCGGCTGATGCTCGACATGCGGCGACGTGTTCATTTCGTCGGTGCTTTCCCCGACGGTCAATCAGTACTGTGATGCTGACAGCGGCAAGGCACGTGGCGAGCGGTAAATGGAGCATTCGCTGGAGTTTAACCTCTATGAGGCGAAACGCGGCCAGGCTCTGACGCTGGATGAGTACGTGAAGAGCCCCTGTCAAGTGTTATTCTTGGGCTACCAGGCTCATGAATGCCACTTCCGATTGTTGGAGCGCTCGGTGGGAATGTACTTGCCGGGTGAGGAAGCCTACGCTTCAAGCTTCCGAATCTTATGGGTGACCATGCGTGCCATATCACATACAATCCTGACTCCAATTGGCACTGCGCATCTCCTGATGCTGGCAGCGCGTCGTCCATATCATTGATATTTACAGGTCTCACAAGGTAAGTCAACTTTGCTCAATACCAATTTCCCACCATGGCCGTCTTTCACGGAGGAAGAGGCCGATGCAATTCATCGCGTCCTGCTGTCGAATAAAGTCAACTACTGGACGGGAGAAGAGACGCGCAAGTTCGAGCAGGAGTTTGCAGCGTTCGCCGATTGCGAGCATGCGGTCGCACTGGCTAACGGGACTCTGGCACTGGATCTGGCTTTGAAGGCTCTTGAAATAGGCCCTGGTGATGAAGTCATTGTGACCCCCAGGACATTTATTGCTTCGATTTCCAGTGTGGTGACAGCCGGCGCCAGGCCCGTTTTCGCCGATGTAGATCAGGATAGCCAGAACCTTTCAGCATCCACTATTGAAGCTGTCATCACACCGGCCACACGTGCTGTCATCGTTGTACATCTGGCAGGCATGCCTGCTGACATGGATCCGATTCTGGCATTGGCCAAGTCGCATGGTTTGCACGTGATCGAAGATTGCGCGCAAGCTCATGGGGCTCGGTACAAGGGGCGGTCGGTTGGGAGTATGGGGGACATCGCTGCGTGGTCCTTCTGTCAAGACAAGATAATGACGACTGGCGGTGAAGGTGGAATGGTGACCACCAACAATCGAGAGTTGTGGTCCCGAATGTGGTCATACAAGGATCACGGAAAGTCCTGGGAAGCTGTTTATGAGCGTCAGCACCCTCCTGGTTATCGATGGTTGCATGATTCATTCGGTACAAATTGGAGGATGACAGAGCTCCAAGGCGTGTTAGGCCGGATTCAGCTATTGCGGATGACAAAATGGGGGGCTGTACGGCGGGCGAATGCTGAACGAATCTGGGCCACTTGTGGCAAGATGTCGTGGTTGAGGGTGCCGGAAATTCCAGAACATGTAGTCCACGGCGCATATAAGGCCTATGTTTTCGTACGACCGGAAAAGCTGCCAGCAGGCTGGAATCGTGACGAAATCCTCCTTTTTTTGAATGAACGAGGCGTTCCGGCGTTTTCCGGCTCCTGTTCCGAGGTGTATCTCGAGAAAGCATTCGAGGGTACAGGTTTTCGTCCCGCGAATCGATTGCCAGTCGCGAAAGCGTTGGGCGAAACCAGCGTGATGTTTCTGGTCCACCCAACCCTTGAAGAGTCACACATGACCAAGACTTGTGAGGCAATGGAGGCATTGAATGAGCAGGTCAAGAGTTTTATTATTGGCCGCTCCGCAACGCCTTGTCTACGAGAGTCGTCCAGTAGCCCTCGGGCCTGATAAGTTTCGAGCAATATCTGGAAGTTGCGTGCGTTGTATCACAACCTATCCGAATGATTAAGCAGATTCGTCAGTTTTTTGCCGGTACAATAGGGAGATGCAAGGTAATCGGTCGATGGCGGCACTTTTACCAAATGATTTCGTTGTAGTGGGGCGGTTGACGGTCTAAACTCACTGGCTTTCCAAGCGTGTTCTTCATCGCTGATTTCATTGCGCACTTCACTCGTGACAGAGACTTCGGGAACCAAGGAAAGCTGGAAGCAAAGAACTGGTGATGCAACAAAAAGTCAAGCAAGATAGTTATGTGCCCACGTTTGTACAGGTGATTGCGCGTAATCTGTCGGCAACCGGTCGTGGGAAGAAGCAGGCAATCAGCATGTTGCTGGATGCCTTCATGGTGATTGTGTCGCTATGGGCTGCCTATGCACTGCGATTTGGCTCTTTTGATGTCGACATTGCACACCTGTCCTGGCATTTCATCTTGTTGACACCGTTAACCGTATTGATATTTACAGGGTTAGGAATCTATCGCTGGGTAGTTCGTACGTCAACCTTTGGTTTGTATCTGCAATTGCTGAAAGGAGCCTGTGCATCGTCGGCGGCCTTACTGGCCATGTTTTACCTCATGCCCGCTGACGGGGTCCAGCCACGCTCAGCATTTCTTATCTACGGGCTTGTGCTCGCCATGTTGTGCGTGGGAACAAGGCTAACCTGGAAAGGCTTGTTCAATTCGGACGGAAAGGGGGCGCCGGTGGCGATCTACGGTGCCGGAAGCGCCGGTACGCAACTGGCCGGCATTCTGAAAAATGGTGACGAATACAGTCCGGTTTGCTTCATCGATGACAATCCGGGCTTGTCAGGGTCAACGGTCATGGGGCGACCGGTTCTGAATGGCGTGGGCTCGAACCTGGCGGCGCAGTTGGCCAAGTACGAAGTATCGGAGATCATCATTGCCATCCCGTCGGTTAATTCAGCTCAGTACTCACGCATTTATGATCGAGTCGAAGATCTGGGATTTCCGTTCAAGACATCTCCGAGTTTTGTTGAACTGGTCAGCGGACAGGCGGCTATCAGCGAAATTCGAGAAGTTTCCGTAACAGACATTCTCGGGCGTAATGAAGTGGTGCCTGATCCGATCCTGCTGGCGGCGGCCATCAGGGGCAAATCGATTCTGGTGACAGGGGGGGGCGGATCAATCGGATCAGAATTGTGTCGTCAGATCATCAAGCATCGCCCGGCGAGATTGACTGTCCTGGATAACAGTGAAGCAAACCTGTATCACATCGAGGAAGAACTCACGGAACTGCGAAGGGAGTCTGGTGATCTTTCGGAGATGGAATTCGATACAGTCTTGTGTTCGGTGACGGACCAACGTCGTATCGATCGGTTGTTCGAATCTCTGCACTTCGACACTGTTTACCACGCGGCAGCCTACAAACACGTGCCCATGGTAGAAAATTTCCCCGAGCAGGGAATCGAGGTCAATGTTTTCGGCACGCTCAATCTGGTCAATGCGGCCATGCGTACCAAAGTCGACAGATTTGTATTCATTTCTACGGACAAGGCAGTTCGACCAACGAGCGCCATGGGGGCAACAAAACGAGTGGCAGAACTCGTGTTGCAAGCCAAGGCCAACATGTCGGATCACACCCTCATATCCATGGTTCGTTTCGGCAACGTGCTTGCCTCGAATGGCTCAGTCGTACCAAAGTTCAGGAAGCAGATTGCCGCGGGTGGCCCAGTGACCTTGACTCATCGGAACATCACTCGTTACTTCATGACGATCCCTGAGGCATCTCAGCTGGTCATACAGGCTAGTGCAATATCCAGTAGTGGTGATGTCTTTGTGCTCGATATGGGGGAGCCCATCATGATCTCTCATCTGGCAGAGACCATGATCAGATTGCATTGTCAACAAGTGGAGCAGGCGGGGGGGACTCGTCCTGATATACGCATAGAGGTCACGGGGCTGAGGCCGGGCGAGAAAATGTACGAGGAGTTGTTTCTTGATGACAGTTGCGAGCAGACATCCATCGACAAGGTCATGAGTGCGCACGAGCAATGTCTCGCTTGGAGCGAGTTGGAGAGCGATCTGACTACGCTGCAGGAAGGGCTTCTTGATGACAAGGCCGATGCCCTCAGAACGCAGCTCTTCAGTATCGTGTTTCGTGGAGCACAAGCAGTTGAGACATTGGCTTCGCCCAAAGACAAAGCTGGCGATACTCGACAAACCAGCGCTGGTGTGGCAGCGATGCAGCACTAAGGACGCTTTTCTTGCGTTAGTAGCCATACCCATTGAAATGAGTTGCCGCCGTGAATCCTGTTCATCCGATGGAGCGGATGTTCGCTGAGTGAGCTCGAATCCACTTCAATCCAATTCCTGCCAGTGCGTGTCTGGCACGCACCCCATAGGTCAGTGCTGTATGAAGAGTTTTGCAATTATCGGTGCCGCCGGCTATATCGCTCCACGCCATATGACGGCTATCCGCGATACCGGAAATGTGCTTGTCGCGGCCATGGACAGAAACGATTCTGTCGGTATCATCGACAGTTACTTCCCCGATGCAGATTACTTCACCGAATTCGAGCGTTTTGATCGTCACATAGATCTGATGCGGCGTGAGGGCAATCCTGTTGATTATATCTCTGTGTGTTCGCCGAACTATCTTCACGATTCTCACGTTCGGTTCGCCATGCGTTCCAATGCCGATGCGATTTGTGAAAAGCCGCTGGTGTTGAATGCTCATAATATCGACGGTTTGCTGGATGTGGAGAAAGATACCGGGAGAAAAGTCAACACGATTCTTCAGCTACGGGTTCATCCTGCCATCCTTGCCCTGAAGAAGAAGGTGGCGGCAGGATCAGGTAACGAAAAGTACGATGTCGATTTGACATACATCACCTCCAGAGGCAAATGGTATCTGCAATCGTGGAAAGGTGAGCAGGCAAAATCTGGTGGAATAGCAACCAATATAGGAGTGCATTTCTACGACATGCTGCACTTTGTTTTTGGCGATTTACAGGACAATATCGTCCACCTCAATGAGCCGACACGTGCGGCAGGCTATCTCGAATATGCCAATGCTCGAGTACGTTGGTTCCTGTCAATCGATGCTGGTGACTTGCCTGCTGTTGCGAAGGAGAAGGGAAGTCGTACCTACCGTTCCATAACTGCCAATGGTGAGGAAATCGAATTTTCGGGTGGCTTTACCGATTTGCACACGGTCAGTTATCAGGAGATCCTTGCAGGACGCGGCTTTGGTCTTGAAGAGAACAGGGTGGCCATTGAAACAGTGGCGCACATCAGGAATGCCGAACTGGCACCGTTAACCGGCGACTTCCATCCGTTTCTGTCTTCGGAACGTGCATGAAAACTATCAGAGGAGCTTTGGAGTGAACTACCAGAAGCACGAGACCGCCATAGTCGACGATGGGGCAACTATTGGTGCCAACTCTCGTATATGGCATTTTGCGCATGTCTGCAGTGGCGCAACTATTGGCGAGGGTGTGTCGCTTGGGCAAAATGTTTTCGTGGGAAACCGGGTTGTTATCGGAGACAAATGCAAGGTGCAGAATAATGTGTCTGTCTACGACAACGTCGTACTTGAGGAAGGGGTATTCTGCGGTCCCAGTATGGTATTCACCAATGTCTACAACCCGCGTTCGATGATTGAACGCAAGCATGAGTATCGCGATACCTTGGTAAGGAAGGGGGCCACGCTCGGGGCCAACTGTACGATTGTTTGCGGCACAACGATCGGCCGCTACGCTTTTGTCGGTGCCGGAGCTGTCATCAACTCGGATATTCCAGACTACGCATTGGTTGTGGGTGTTCCTGGTAGGCAGATTGGCTGGATGAGTGAATTTGGAGAAAAGCTGGACCTCCCTGTTTCAGGCGATGGCGTAGCGGTGTGCCCATCATCAGGAGAGCGTTATGAGTTGTCGGGTTCGGTTTGTAGCCGAATAGATTGAATGATCCCTGGAAAGTAAAAGGACGGTATCACGTGACACGGCAGATCCCATTCATAGACCTGAAAACCGCCAGCACGGCGCTTCAGGCCTCCCTGCAGGCCCGTATGAATGCGGTTCTGGATCACGGTCAGTACATCATGGGGCCAGAGGTGGCTGAGCTTGAGAACAGCCTGCAAGCTCTTACCGGTTCTCCTTATTGCATTACTGTGTCCAGCGGAACGGAAGCGTTGCTCATCAGCCTGATGGCATTGGGGGTTGGTCCTGGTGATGAGGTGATCACAACGCCTTTTACCTTCATTGCGACTGTGGAGGTAATTGTACTGTTGGGTGCAACTCCGGTATTTGTCGATGTGGAAGCGGATACCTGCAACATTGATGCAACGCTTGTAGAGGCGGCGATTACCGAAAGAACGCGTGCGATCATTCCTGTGAGTCTATATGGTCAGGTGCCTGACATGACGGAAATCAATCAGCTGGCGCACACGCATGGGTTGAAAGTCATTGAAGATGCCGCTCAAAGTTTCGGCGCCACATATCAGGGCAAAAAAAGTTGCAACGTATCAGGCATTGCCTGCACTTCTTTCTTTCCCAGTAAACCCTTGGGTTGTTTCGGTGATGGCGGTGCCATTTTCACGGATGACGAGGTTATTGCCAACGCATGTCGTGAAATACGTGTACACGGCCAGAGCCAGCGATATGTACACACGCGCGTAGGCGTTGGCGGCAGAATGGACACGCTGCAGTGTGCTGTTGTGCTTGCCAAGTTGGAACGGTTTGAGTGGGAAGTAGGGCAGCGGCTTTTATTGGGCGAGAGCTACAATGCTCGAATGGACGAGATTGGTATCATGCGGGTACAGCAAAAGCCAGACAGGGACAGCGTGTTTGCTCAGTACACGATATTTGTCGATCAACGGGATAGAGTACAGGCTGAGCTTGAGTCGCGCGGCATTCCAACCGCTGTTCATTACCCGGTGCCGTTGAACGAACAACCTGCCTACCGGCACCTGGGCGATTCAAAAAGAACTCCGGTATCGGCGACGATAGCGAAACGTGTCATGAGTCTCCCCATGAGTCCTGATCTTGCGCTGGAAGATCAGGCGTACATTGTCGATAAACTGGGTGAGGTGGTAGCCAGGTTTTCAGAACCGCTTGAGGTCTGAGTTTGTGTGCTTTCGCATTAGGCGAGAGCGTATTCCAAAGCATAGAATTGTGAGAATTGAAAGTGATCAAATCATCTGAACTCATGGTGCCCGTTGTGCTGGCTGGGGGCTCCGGTACTCGACTGTGGCCGCTGTCGCGAACGGACTACCCGAAGCAGTTTCTGTCTCTGGGTGGAGAACTGTCATTGCTTCAGCAGACTGTAGCAAGATTCGACGAGTCGGATGTGGCTGCACCTTTGGTTGTCTGCTCCGAGAAGCATCGTTTTCTCACTGCAGAACAGCTTCAGGCCTTGGAGGGTCAAAATGCCACGATCATGCTGGAACCCTGCGCTCGCAATACAGCTCCTGCCATTGCCGTTGCAGCATGGCAGTTGCTCAAGGACCATTCCGATGCGGTCATGGTCGTTCTGCCGGCAGATCATTTGATCGCGGACAACAACAGGTTTATTGAAACTGTGTTCCAGGCGAGTCAAATGGCTCAGGAAGGTCATCTGGTAACATTGGGTATCACTCCGACAGCCCCGGAAACCGGCTATGGCTATATCGAGTCTGGCGAGGAGACCGGCGAGGTCGGTGGCGGTCGCAAGGTAGACAAATTCATCGAGAAGCCGGATGTGTGCACGGCTGAGTCGTTGATCGCCGCTGGTAACTGCTACTGGAATGCGGGCATCTTTGTATTCAAGGCCTCGGTGTTCCTTGAAACTTTGCAGCAGTTGCAACCAGACATGCACGAATTTACTCGCCAATCAGTTGACAAGGCCAGTGTGGATCTCGATTTTCTACGCATTGAAGAATCCTCATTTTCGCAATGCGTCAACCTCTCTGTCGATTACGCGGTCATGGAGAAAGCCGACAACGTTGTCGTCATGCCTTATGACTCCGGTTGGTCCGATATTGGCAGCTGGGACGCAGTACACAAGGCTAGCGAGCGGGACGCAAATGGAAACTCGGGAACAGGCGATGTTCTTCATCACGGTGCCAAAGACACTTACCTGCATGCCGGTTCCCGGCTTGTTGTGGCCTTGGGAACCAACAACATATCCGTGATAGAAACTTCAGACGCCGTGCTGGTTATTGATAATACCAATGCTCAAAGCATCAAGGAAGCTATTGCGATCCTGAGCAAGCAAGGGCGCAAGGAGTTGTCAGAACATACAACTTGCTACCGACCATGGGGACACTATGAAAGCCTCAAGCTACATCCTCGTTTCCAGGTCAAACGCATCAGTGTAAAGCCCGGTGCCAAGTTGTCGCTGCAGAAACACTTTCATCGCTCGGAGCATTGGGTTGTGGTGAAAGGTACGGCGATAGTGACCAACGGCGATGAAGAGATTCTGCTGACTGAAAACGAGTCCACATACATTCCTTTGGGTACCATGCACCGACTTTACAACCCCGGCAGCATTCCTCTGGAGTTGATAGAGGTGCAATCAGGATCCTACCTGGGAGAAGATGACATCGTGCGCGTCGGAGATGAATACGGTCGAGCATGATCCAGATTCTGAACAAGGCCTTCAAGCGAGTTCTGGATTTTCTCGTCGCGACGTTCCTTCTGATTGTGTTGTCTCCAGTCATTGCATTGGCGGCGATTCTGGTGCGGATACGCTTGGGTTCGCCGGTGCTGTTCCGGCAGACGCGTGTTGGTAAGCATGAGAAGCAGTTCGAATTGATGAAGTTCAGGTCAATGCTGGGCGAGAGAAGTTCCGAGGGTGAGCTGATTCCGGAAAACGACCGTCTTACGCCCTTTGGTCGTGCTCTGAGAGCCACCAGTGTTGACGAGCTACCGACACTCTGGCTTGTATTGAAGGGGGAGATGAGTCTGGTCGGGCCAAGACCTTTACTGGTCAGGTATCTGCCGCTCTATAATGACCACCAGCGTCGACGACACGCCGTGAAGCCAGGCATTACGGGTTGGGCTCAGGTCAATGGCCGAAATGCCATATCGTGGGAAGAGAAGTTCGATCTGGATGTCTGGTATGTGGAAAACCAGTCATTATTTCTCGATATGAGAATTTTATTGCTGACTGTGAAGAAAGTGTTGTGGCGAGAAGACATCGACTCTCCAACTCACGGCATAATGGAAGAGTTCAAAGGGTCTGGCAGTTCTATTGATTAGTCGTCAGGCTGAAAGCTTCATGCATTTTTCAGACATTCGCTGAGATGCACCAACGCAACATATTCGTGAATACAGAATGGAAAATGCAAGCTCGGGACCTGCCAGACAAAAACTGTTGCGACTGGAGGCAGTTCGCGGACTGGCTGCGTTCTATGTGGTAATGCATCACACTTTGCCGCACACATATCTGGTTGGCGGATTCAATATCGGCTACTTTGCCAGGTTTGGGCAGGAAGCCGTAATTCTGTTTTTTCTTCTGTCCGGGTTTGTCATCAACTATTCATATCGACTCGGTAAGGACAAGACGTTCAATCGCTATTTTCAAAACCGTTTTTACCGAATCTATATCCCGCTATTCTTTGCCTTTATCATCAGCTATATCAGTTTCTCCTACAACGCAGTAAGTTTGCAGAATATCGACCTGAAGACTCTTGTCGGAAATATCTTCATGCTGCAGGATTGGGCGTTTGCACGACCCAATGTCATCGTCGACTCCTACATGGACAACGGGCCGCTATGGTCCTTGTCGTACGAGTGGTGGTTCTACATGCTGTACTTCCCCATCGTGAACCTCAGGATGTCAACGACTGCGCGAGATCGCATTGTATTTGGTACGGCTATCGGCTTTGCTTTGCTGTATCTCGTGCTCCCGCAGTATTTTGTTCGAATCGGTATGTATCTGGCTATTTGGTGGGCCGGTGTGCGCCTGGCTGACGCCTATCTGGATGGTGTCATTGATGACTACAAGCGACACATCCTTCCTGTCTGCACATTGGCATTGATTGTTGTCGTGTTAGGCGTCAATGTGGTTTTGCAACGTGCCGACGGCGTGAGGTTGTTGCTGGGTACCCACCCGATAATAGAGATGCGGCATTTTGTCTTCGCATTCGTTGCGCTGGTAGGAGCGTTGATTATCAACCGACTCAGTTGGGCGCCATTCGACATTGTTACGCGTCCATTTCTGATTTTTGCCCCTATTTCCTATGCCTTGTATATTGTGCATGTGCCGCTGGCTCGAAATGGTGAATACCTGGGTTTTTTCAATAATGTGTACGCCGAGTGGGTTGGTTACCTCGTTGTGAGCCTGGTAGTGTCCTATGTGATAGAAATCTGGATCTACCCTTACCTCAAAGCCAGATTTACGCGGGGCAGCAAACGCGCCGCCATGGACCCGCATTGATTCGCAAGAGAGACTGCCAGTATCCGTGCAGAAAGTTCATACATTCAGTGTTCTGTTCACAAACAGCTTGCTGATCGATATCGAGCAGATCATGTTTTAAGTAGGAAAGAGTTGCGAACTTCTACAGGGAAGCGTCTCTATTTCACTTAGGTTCTGTGAAGTGGATTCACAAGATGTGGTGTAAGTCGAGTTATTTTGTTAGGTAATGCCAGTTTTTGTTCATCAGAACAAGTTCTTCATGGCTGTGTGGATAACACACTTGCTCGAAGCGGTAACAATACCGAATACTGTGCTGCTACCGTCTGTCCCATCTGTCAAGCCTTGGCCTGACTCGGGTATAATTCAGAGTTCTAATCTGAAATTGGCGCGTGAGCGAGTGAATCATTTCTTGTGTACAAATTTCAAGCTGGCAAAGGTCTGTCAACTCGGACGCCCCTTTGCCGATAGACGTATGGCGTCGCTGGCTTTTTCCGGGGCCATGATCATCTCTGCTGACGCACTTTCACAAGAGGCGGCTTCCTTCAAGCTGGGCGAAACGAATCTCACACCCGCAGTCAGAGTGGACTATGTCTCCATTGATAACGTTTATCGCAAGGCTTCGGATGAGGTCTCTGGCACTGGTGTACATGTCAAGCCGGAGCTGGTATGGAGTGCGGATCGTCGACTTCTGACCTTCGATGCGCTGTATAGCGGCGATTATGCGTCCTTTTCAGAAGACGGCCTGGATTACGACAATCACTACCTCAGATTGAGAGGCATCGGTGATATCTCCAGCAGGCAACGTTTTCTGGCTAGTCTTTCAGTAACGAACTTTGCAGAGGAACAAGGAACTGGTCAGGCCAGTGGAGTGCTGGATGTTCTGGACGAACAGGTTGAGGTAACTGGAGTATTCGGTCGAGCGGAGTACACGTATGGTGCCAGAAACAGCCGTGGTAACCTGACTGGCGGAGTGATTCTCGGATCTTTGAGTTATTCGAACCTTGAAGCATTCACAGACGGTGACGACTACACATTTGTCCGTCCTTATGGTGTTTTCTCTCTGCGTCTCTCGCCAGATACTCGTTTTCTCACAGAGCTGAGGTTCACGGCATTTGATTACGACGATGATGCTCGCGACCGTGATGAGGTCGCTCTTTTGACAGGGGTGGAAATGAGTGCGTCCTCCAAGCTCAGTGGAGATGCCCGTATTGGTGTGGCCAAAGCCAGCTTTGATCAGGACAGTGACAATGACACGACAGAGTTGATTGCTGAAGTTGGATTGCAGTACTCACCAGTGTCTTATAGTCGGTTTGATATCAGTTTTGACAGATCATTCGAGACTGAGGACAACAATGTCGACAACATAGGTCGCGCAATCGATGATACCGCCGGTATTGTCTGGACACATGACTGGTCCAGTCGATTCCAGACACGGACAACCTTGAGCCTTGATAACTCCGATAGAGAGTG
The DNA here is from genome assembly GCF_052681095.1 of Granulosicoccus sp. 3-233. Classification (NCBI taxonomy): domain Bacteria; kingdom Pseudomonadati; phylum Pseudomonadota; class Gammaproteobacteria; order Chromatiales; family Granulosicoccaceae; genus Granulosicoccus; species Granulosicoccus sp. 3-233. The sequence continues at coordinate 383,823 of NZ_JBQYLE010000006.1, read as the reverse complement.
TCCCAATGTTGATGATCAGACCGTTGCGTTCGAAATCGAACTGAATTATCAGGTTCGTCGCTGGTTGCAATTTGGTATCAGCGGTACCCAGGAAAGTCGTTCGATCACGGATTGTGTTGATACTCCAGCTGTCCTGGAAGCGCTTGATTACGACAGATCCGTAGTGGGCGCCCATGTCAGGGCTACCTTGTAGATTGCTGTATCTGTTGTTCAGTCGTGGCTGTCAGTCGTTTGTCGTTGCACGAGTATAGTGCCAATGCCTCGTTACTTGAACATTTTGCGATCGGTCTGGCTTGTCTGGTATACCGGGCATTTGTCGTTAGTAGTTTTTGAGAACCCTGTTAGGTCTATCGGATCCCGACCCTAGTAGTCTTGCCACCAACAATCCTTTGAGCTTTTTTAGATGAGAATTCTTCACCTACCAGCCATATTTCTCCTCTGCCTGACAGCAGTCGGTTGTGGTACGGCAACGTCCATCCCCGACGAGGTTGAATCAACTGTAGATGCAGCTGCCAGTGCCGAAACAGGATCTGACGCCGACAACTTCGTCATTCAGAATGATTACATTCTGGGCCAGGGCGATACCATTTCCATTCAGGTTTTTGATGAGCCTGATCTGACGTTGAGTACAGCCGTTGGAACCAGCGGAAGCATCAACTACTCCTATCTGGGAGACATTCAGGTAGCTGGCAAGTCGCCGGTGCAACTGGAACGTCACATAGCGGGTCTGTTGAAGAACGGCTACCTGGTAAATCCATCGGTCAATGTCACCGTGCTGGAATACAGACCGTTCTATATCAATGGCGAAGTTCGCACACCGGGTAGTTATCCCTACCAGCCGGGGTTGACACTGGACAAGGCGATAGCTTTGGCTGGTGGGCTGACAGATCGGGCATCGACTCGGAAAATGTTCGTGACCAGAGGTCAGAACGGGGGCGCATCGGAAGAAGGCTCCAGGGTATTTCTCAATTCCAGGATCGGTCCTGGGGATATCATTACAATTAAAGAAGGGTTCTTCTAATGGCGCGTTCAATGGATGTAAATCCAGGCGGCGACAGCTTCGACTCGGATTACCGGGATGAAGCTGACGGCGGGCTGGATCAGATCGATCTTCAGCATTATGTGCGGATCTTGCGGAAGCACAAATTGCCTATCATGCTGTTTACGGCAGCCATTACGGGATTGGCGGGCTACTATGCCTACACGGCCACTCCGGTTTTTCGGGCTACCTCTACCTTGCTCATCGAGTCTCAGGCAAATACGTCTATCTCGTTTGAAGAACTGGTAGGCGCACAAGCCGAAGGTCAGGACTATTACGAGACACAGTATGAGCTGTTGAAGTCCCTGGGGCTGGCCAAGCGAGTGGTCGATGTGATGGATCTGTGGAACGATCCTGAGCTGGCTGTTGCCTCTGAAGAGGGCGAACAAGGTCAATCCGAATCGGCATCTACCGGTCTTTCTGGAATGGTCGATGGCGTCAAGAACTCACTGGGGCTGGATAGTTCGAGCGATTCCGACACTGGCGTCATAGTCGATCTTGACAATCCTGCCGCTTCGTCGGGTGATGGCGCCTCCGGCACGCAGATCTCTGCTGCCGATGCTGCCGAAATCGATCGTCGAGTGCTTTCGGGCACTGATGGGCCGAAATTTTCGGTAGAGCTCAACGAAGAGTCATTCGGGGATGCCGGAAAGTTGACTCAGGACCAGCAGATTGTCCTCGGCAGGTTCATGGGACGCTTGTCCATTGATCCGGTCAGAAAGACCAAACTGGTCAAGATTTCCTATGAGTCCACGGATCCACAGCATGCTGCAGCGGTCGCGAACACGGTCAGCGAGCAGTACATCGACAGCTACCTTGACGCGAAGCTTGAGCTGACGACGCGCGCGTCATCATGGTTGAACGAGCGGTTGACTCAGTTGAAGGCTGTCCTCGATGAGTCAGAGGATCGTCTGATCGCATTCAAGCAGGAAAATGGCCTGGTCGATGTGGGCGGTAGTGTCGGGCGATTGAACGAGCAGGAGCTGTTGTTGGTGACTGCCGAGCTGGCACAAGCTCGAAGTGAGTTGTCAGCGAAGTCAGATGTCTACCGTGAGGTTCAGGCCTTGCAGGGACAACCGGATCTGCTGCAATCCATCCCCGCTTTCCAGGCCGACCCATTGGTGCAGGGCGTCAAGGTAGACCAGGGGCAGGCTCAGCGGCAGCTGGATGAACTGCGAAATCGTTACGGTGACAGACATCCACGGGTTGTCGATGCGATGTCGCAACTCGAAACACTGAATGCAACGCTTGAAGGTCATATTGCGCGTGTTGTGGGGAGCGTGGCCAAGGATTTCCAACTGGCCCAACAGCGGGTAGCTTCCATTGAAGCGAAGTTGAATTCCGGCAAGAGTGAAATTCAGGCAATCGGTACGAAGAAATTCGAACTGGACGCATTGGAGCGTGAAGTTGCTACCAACCGCACGATATACGACACTTTCTTCAGCCGTATCACAGAAGCGAAATCTGCTGATGGCCTCGAATCTGCCAATGCGCGTGTTGCTGATTACGCTCAAACACCCGTGACACCTGTCAAACCGAAGAAGCAGCTGATCATCGCACTGGCGGCACTCGGTTCACTGGTGTTGTCGATGTTGATGGCTTTCCTGTACGAGCAAATGGATGACACCGTCAAGGGAACCAGTGATGTCGAGAGGACATTGGGACTGAAGTTGCTCGGAATTCTTCCCTTGATCAAGGGGGGATTGTTCAACACAAAGCAGGATTTACCGTTGAGCCCACTGGAGATTCCGGAAAAGAACAGAACCTTCGCCGAGTCGGTCAATACGGCCAGAACCGCAATCTGTCTGGGAGATAACGAATCTGTTCGCAAGGTGATCACGATCACATCCTCAATTCCTGGAGAGGGTAAATCTACTGCAGCGATCAATCTGGCCTATTCGTTGTCACAACTCGAACGCGTACTGTTGATCGACTGTGACATGCGTCGACCGACAGTTGCCAAGGCAGCAGGGCTGGATCGAAACATTGCGGGTTTGAGTAATCTGATTGCCAATACGGCGGCCGCCAAGGACTGCATCATCCGTGGAGTCTTTGAAGGCGCGTTCGATATACTGCCTTCCGGCCCATTGGCAGAGCAGCCTCTGGAGTTGTTGTCCTCAAAACGATTCGAGAAGATTCTGCAGCAATTGGGTAATCACTATGATCGCATCGTCATAGATAGCGCGCCAACTCAGGCAGTATCAGATGCGTTGGTTCTGGGGCGTATGAGCGATGCAGTAGTCTACGTTGTCAAATCTCATGAAACGTCCATGGAATTGGTCAAGCGTGGTATCCAGCGTTTGCACCAGGTCAATGCGCCATTGGCTGGCGTGCTGATAACGCAAGTGGATATTCACAAGATCACGGCTTATGGTGGTGATTACTACTATCAGGGATATTACGATTACTACGGATACACAGAGAAGGGCAAGGCTGGCGGAAAATCGGAGCGAGTAAACAGCAAGCTCAAGTTGACTCAACAGGAGTTGATGGATATCCGTACCGATGACAGTGATGTGGACCTGGGTCTGGACTATGGCGCGGGTAGTCGCGCCAATCGCTCAGCAAACACTGACGAGTTTGATTTTACGGCCAGAATCGAGCGTCCTGATACGGCGCCTGCGCAACGAGACTCCAGGCGTAAGACATCAGCAGATCTGCTGGACGACGATCTGGATATCGTATGACCAGATAGGAGGGTAGTCTGTCGCTGATTCAGGACAACAAGCCCATCAATAAAGCCCGGTACCGCTGATCAGGTGGTACCGGGCTTTTTTTGCGCAGGGTCATGGGCAAAGCGTATGAAACGTCTGTTGCCAGAGGGTGTCAGGAAAGAGCGTTGCAGAAATTCCGAGCCATGTTCTCGAGGCTGTAGAGTTCGTTACTGTTGCGGCAACCTTGCATCAGCTTTTGTTGCAATTCCGGGTCGCCAAGATAGTGGATGATCAAGTCAGCATAGCTGGCAGCGGTAACCTTGCCAGTGTCGATCAGACAGTTTTCTCCATTTGTCAGATAGGCAATTTCAGGGCTGTGCTCTCCTGCATCGGAGGTGATCAACGGTCTGGAAAACTGGAACGAATCAATGGCTATCAGGCCGACAAGACCTGGCATGAGAATGGCGCACGATTGGGCCAGCATCTTGTCTCGATCGAGTCCATACAGGGAGCCGTGAACATGTAGCCAGGGGCGTGATCGAGCGGCTTCATCCATCGCAGCTCGTTCGGGGCCATCGCCGACCAGATGCAGCTGGAAGTCACTGACTTTGGACGCGACGATGTCTGAAGCGTCCAGTAGTAACGGCAGGAATTTCAGATCATACATGCCACCAACGAATACACAGGAATTGGGTGATGGTGGGTTGTTGCCCAAATGAGCGTTTGTTGATTGTTCGAGAGTGTTGTTGACGACCGTGATTCTGTTGTCATCCACAGATTGTTTCAACAGACTGCTTCTGGATACCTCGGTGTATGCAAACCATCGGTCGACATTCAGCATGACCTTTTTCAACCAGGCAGACAATCGGTATTCAGTAGTTGCCTGGAAATTTTCTCCGTGTCCGAAATAACCCATTTTGAGGTAGCCGAACTGTCGCGCGGCAAAGATCACGTAGTTGTCCAGCAGTTTGGCCGCATGCTCGACCACGACGAAGTCGCCTCGTTTCAGATGTCTGGCGACACCTGTCCAGTAGAGATATCGGCCTGCCAGGGAAAAATGCCGGGTTCTCAGGTTGATTCCCCATTCTGGCTGCACCATGCGAACCTTTGAAGCCTCATAGGGGTCAGGGTCAGCATACAGGAGGACGAATTCGATATTGCGCTCAGCCAGAATCTCTTTCACCCGCTCGAAAAATGGTAACCGGTAGTGCGGAACAAATTTCTGAACGAACACAACGCGCATGCTGGTGTTTCCTGAGGCTGTTTGGTGCAACTACTGAGTTCTCGGATCTTACATTGTTTATCAAGGAAATCGCATGAGTTATGGCTTCTTAGACACTATGGCTATTGCCAACTACGGTAAGATTCTCCTCTGTTACCGAGCTGTGGAAAGGCGGTCTGCCAGTTCACGTGAGGATTGAATTCGGAAGGTGTCAATGCTGCCCTTCTGCACGAGGTCGTTTCCAGATAAATGAAAAAGAAGTTGTTGGTTACAGGAGCTGCTGGCTTGATCGGCAGTGAGGTGGTTGCCTGGTTCTCACGTTTTGGTTGGGAAGTCATTGGCGTGGACAACAATATGCGTGCCGATTTTTTCGGTCCGAAGGGTGACACCACGTGGAACACGCGGCGCATGGAAGCCGAATTTGCCGACTATCGTTGCGAAGCGGTCGATATCAGGAATCGTGATGCCTTACGCGCATTGGTAGCAAGTGTCAAACCGGATGCTGTGGTTCATACGGCAGCTCAGCCCAGTCACGATCTGGCTGCCAGTCGGCCTTACGATGATTTTGATGTCAATGCCGTAGGTACCATGAATCTGCTTGAAGCGGTTCGTCAATACTCAACGGAGATACCGTTCGTACACCTGTCGACCAACAAGGTCTATGGTGATGCCCCCAACAACCTTGAGCTCATCGAGACAGAAACACGCTGGGACTATGCCGATGAGGCATATGCAAATGGCATATCCGAATCGTTCACGATTGACCAGAGCAAACACTCCATTTTTGGTGCGAGCAAGGTTGCTGCGGATGTCATGGTGCAGGAATACGGTCGCTATTTCGGCATGCCAACCTGTTGTCTGCGGGGAGGGTGTCTCACAGGCCCGAATCATTCTGGCGTGGAATTGCATGGATTCCTCAGCTATCTCATCCAATGCAATCTCGAAGAGCGTGAGTACACGGTATTCGGGTACAAGGGCAAGCAGGTTCGTGACAATATCCATTCTCACGATGTTGCTGCGTTTGTCCATGCTTTCATAGAAGCGCCTCGAGTTGCAGAGGTTTACAACATCGGTGGTGGACGTAACAATTCAGTCTCGATACTGGAAGCGTTCGAATTGGTGTCTGCCATTTCGGGCAAGCCGATGAAGTATCGTTACGATGAACAGAACAGGAGCGGCGATCACATGTGTTATATCTCTGATCTTGGCAAGATGCGCTCGCATTTTCCTGCCTGGGATATCACGAAGGATCTGAAGACCACGTTTCAGGAAATACATGATGCGTGGATCTTGCGAGCTGCATGATTAATACCGCTCAACCAGCACAATGAACAGCGATCTCGCCACCAGGGAAGTCGAAGAGCACGGCCGTCGCTCTTCCCGGTCTCGAGGCTCACGAAGTACCGGAAGCCGGAAAAAAAGCGCGTTATCCCGTTATTTGAGACGGATACGCTCAGGTCTGATTGAACCGTTTCTGCATTGGCTCCGAGAATCGGCCTGGATCTGCGCAGTACCGCTGTTACTTCTGCTTGGTATCACTGCCACGGACTTCCTGATTCTCACGAACGTTTCCGATGCATCCAGAAGTCTGTTTTTCGAAGAATTGCCGGTACCGTACAACGATTCGCGACGGGATGCGGCGGAGACTCTGAAGGCTGATACGCTTCAGTACGTCTATCTTCTGCTGTTGTTCCTTTGCGCTTTCCGTTGGCGCAAGATTGTCGGTTATCTGATGGAGTGGCCGCATCTGGTATTGATCGTTGCCTATTTGCTGGTAGGCGTCCTCTACAGTATGGACCCCGTCAAGGTGGTTACCAACAGTATTCTGATATTCATCGGTTTTCTGGCGGCCATATTGTTTGCGACTGCCTATTCAAGTCCGGGGCGTTATGACGGCTTCTTTCACGTCGTCTTCTGGCCATTGGTGCTATTGCACCTGGCAAGTCTTTTCATACTGAATCTGTATGATGTCGACCTCCTGAGCTTTCTCGCCTCGACTCAGCGGTACGGGGGCTTGGCAGGAAACCCGAATTCCCTGGGTTCCACGGCGGTGCTGGGTGTGTGGGCAGGCGCCAGTATTCTATTGTCGGCGCATAGCAGCCGAGCGGTACGTGTCCTGGCGCTTCTGGGATTGCTGTTGTTGTTTTTCAATACGGCCTTGTCAGGCAGCGGCACCTCGACGGCTGCCATTCTGCTGGTCTTGTTTGCACTGGCCTGGCTGAGAATTCTGGCAGCCTTCCAGCCGAAAATACGTCTGATTCTCAATGGTTCTCTGATATTGATTGCCGTTTTCGTGTTCATGTACGGCATGTTGTTTACAACGCCTGCGGAGCTCTATCTATCCATTACGGGCAGTATGGGAAAGGATGCCACCTTGTCCGGCAGAACAGAATTGTGGGCGATTGCAAGTGACGCGATCAATCTGAAACCCTGGTTGGGCTGGGGGTTCGACTCCCACCAGTCGGTAATGGCTGAACGAACATTTTCCGTGCGATTCAACCACTACCACAATGGTTTTCTGGATACCGTTGTCGCAGGCGGTGTCGTGTTGCTGGCATTGGTCGGCTACAACCTGGTCAGATTCTGTCAGGTTTTTCTACGTACATTCCGAAAGGACGCAAATGCGTTTCCCTTGTTGTTGCCGTTGTTGATATTGCTGGCGTTGAACATGAGTGAATACTCGTTGCTCAGACCCAACAGTCAGCTTTGGCTGGTGTACATGATCTCCTTCACCATGCTGACTTACAGCCCGGCGGTCAGCGTCTCCTTGCAATTCAGTCTGGGCAGCAAGGAGCGCAAAAGCCGTCGTTTCAGTGGCGCTCGTTCTGGCCGCAGAAAAAGAGGTGAGAAACTTCGCTGGGGCTGATCATGTGTAATCTGGTCAAAGGGAACCTGAGCCTTTGGTTACATTGGTCCAGGCTCTGTTGATCAGGCTGATCTGGTCCTGATGGCTCAAACCTTCCTGGTTGGATAACCTGAGCCAGTTGTCTGCCTGATCGAGTTGCATGAAGGCATCTGAGCAGAAATTCGAGCTGCCGTAAGGTGTACAGCCCTGCATATTCAGCTTCTCTTCAACGTGCAGGCGAGAATTCTCTGTCAGCGAGTAGGCGGAATAGACCAGTAGATTTCCATTACGGTCGGATTGCTGTCTTACGTGTTCGGCTTCATTACTGTCATTTGCCAGTATTTCCAGTTCGATGACCGCCTGGCTCAACTCGTCAACAGTCCTGGAGTTCAGTTTCACGCTGTCATTGGTCAACCATTGGTCTGTTGCCAATGACCGATTGATGGCATCAAGGGCATTGTAGAGAGTAGCGTTGGATTCTGCACTGTCTATGGGCAACAGCACTTCCAGGTCGCTGATTGTCTGGATGATGCGACCACGAGCTGTCTGCACGGCATCTTCCAGCAAGACGGCTGGGATCTGAATAGAGGATGAAGGGTCACTTTGCATCGAGTCGCTGAGTACGGGGGCCCAGCAGATATCGGCAAAACGAATATAGGTTGTATGAGAAGGTGACCAGGAAGTATCGTTGCCACCGTAAAACGTGGTGAAAACGAGCTTCTGTACAGCGGGTTGATTGCCCGAGGTTTGCCAGCCTATATTGTCACGCTGCAGACTCAGTTGTCCGTTTGCCCAGGCTCTGAGTGATCCGTCTCTGGCATTGATGCTGGAATTGGTTTTTACCTCCAGAGTGATATCGAACCATTCACCAATGGGTATCTCGAAACCTTCCAACGGATAGTCGTCACCATATGGCAGATGTTGACCTCGGTCAGCGGCATAGGAGTAAGCAACCATCTTGGCAGTACCGTCCTTGTTCCCGCGCCACATCAGTCTGAGGGTGTATCCGTCCGTCTGAAGTGCACCACCGCTGGGTGAAGAGCCACCGCCAAAACCGAAGCCAACCTTTCCACCTTCATTTTTCCCTCCCCAGTCGAAGCCGGGTTCGAAATAAAGTGACTGCGTTATTCGGTAAGTTCGTGCGGAACTCAGATTGCTTCCTGCTTGTACATGGTGTGATCCGATGCTTGTCGGAATAAGCTTTTGACGAAAGAATGCGCGCTCTCCATCGATACCCGTGTCGAGATACTCAGGTCTCAGTGAGTAAGTGTAATTGCTAAGCCAGCTACGCCAGTCATTCGCGCTTACCTCTCCGTAGCTCTTGCTGGTATCTGTGATGTTGATGCACTCGGCACTGCCGAGCACTTCGTTGAGTCCCATGTCGCCACTGAACACGCCCTGCCGCTTTGCGCTTGGTTCAGTCTCTGTTGTCGTTTCGCCCCCATTCGCTGAACCGTTATCGAACGCCTTGTACTGAAACTCCAGTGTCTTCATGTGTGCCATGGAGTACTCGGAATCTGGCCACTGGTAGAGCACAGCGAAGCGATCACCGCCATCTGAGGGATCATGGCTGAACGTATGGCTGGTGGCTGTACCAATACTTCGCGTATCAAATTGAGTGCCGTCAGTTCCCATGACTTTCACCTTGTGGTCCTTGTCGGCAAAGATCTGCAAGTCGTAAACCGCGTCCGGTTGGTCAGGGTCGGACCACGAGAAAGATACCGATGCGGAATCTGCCACGAAACCATGGGCAGGCGACAGTATTCTGAGGCCTGTGTCTTCGGTCGCACCTGAATCTGGCTCCGGAGTCGGTTCCGGCTCGGGGGCAGGCTCTGGCTCGGGGGCAGGTTCCGGTTCGGGAGCAGGTTCCGGTTCGGGAGCAGGTTCGGGAGCAGGTTCCGGTTCGGGAGCAGGTTCCGGTTCGGGAACAGGTTCTGGCTCGGGGGCAGGTTCTGGCTCGGGGGCAGGTTCCGGTTCGGGAGCTGGCTCTGGTTCGGGAGCAGGTTCCGGTTCGGGGGCAGGCTCTGGCTCGGGAACAGGTTCCGGTTCGGGAGCAGGCTCCGGCTCGGGGGCAGGTTCCGGCTCGGGGGCGGGCTCATTGTCTGTTCTGTCACTGCTCCCTGAGTGAGGGGCGGGGAGAACCTCGGCAACGATGTTGTTCGTGACAACGACAACGACCTGGTCCCCGGAATCTGCAGGTGGGATGAAACCGGGTAGGTCGCCGCCTACTGCAGCGCCAAGGTCTGGGGGGAGAGCTGAATCGGTGGAATCCACCGAACTGTTTGTGTCTATGCTGATGCCAGCGGTGGAAACATCGCTATCGATCTCTGACGATGCTTCCTCCTCGGTTGCATTGATGTTCTCCAGATACTCCTCGCCGGCTCCGCAACCGATCATGCTGGCGGACAGTATGATCATGCAGACCAGACTGATCGTATGTGACAGTTTGCGAGTATTCATCAAATTAGTGCTACCGATATGATTTCTAACGAATCATTTATTGACAGAAGCCACATTTCTTCAGTGATGTGGCTATTCCCTGTCACACGTATCGGTTTGTCAGAGCGCTAATTGAATATCTGGGTCACACCACAGAAGTATTGCAGCTCGTGCGTTGTGTGAATTGATCAGTGATCGTCGTAATGGTCTTCAAGAGGCGTAGAGCTGCTTTTTGGGAGAATGCAATTTTCCATAATTGGAGAACGCACGCTTCACCCAGTCGCCGGCCTGCGGGCGTTTGGTCAACACCATCAACGCGGCAATCGGCATGGATATCAGTACAACAGCGATGGCCTTCGAGCTGAACAACAGTGGGGAGCTTGCGTTGTCTCGTTCTGAACTGATACGTCGATAATTTTCACCTTGCTTGATGAAGCGGTGAATCAGATAGGATGCACTGGATCGCGTTTCCGGAATGTCCTCATAAGCGATGGCATCATTGGCCCAGTAGATCAAGCCACCATTCTCGCGTACACGAATGAAGAAATCGGTATCGGATCCACCGGATTTGCCGAAACTTTCATCGAAGCGCAAACCGCCTATACGAGTCTTGTTGATCAGAACGTTCCCGGTGCCTGTATGTTCGATAATCTGTGCATTTTCACGTCCACGCGTGTTGTGCAGATCCACGGTGTGCACCCAGGAGGGGGCGGATTCATGGAAGACAGCGGGAACCGGACCAGCGACAACGGTAGCATCGCAGGTATTCATCATATGTAGAAGGCTATCCAGCCATTGAACAACCGGGTACTCATCGTCATCGAGGAAGGCCAGCAGATCGTGCCGAGAATGATCCAGTAACAGATTTCTGGCGACAGCAATATTGTTTTCTGGCGAATCGACAAGATTCACAGGGCAGACTCTGGCGATGCCACTGCCGTCAATTGTTCCTGAGATTTCCGAGTGTGCTGACTGGCCACTGTTGTTGACAATGACTATCTCGATGTCACCCTGGTGATTTTCCGCAATCGGGATCAGATGCTTCAGCAGCTTGGTGAGTCCGGCAGTACGCTGTTGCAGAGTGATGACACCGATCGAAATGGCAGAGTCGTTCATGAAGGGATCTGATTCAATGAAGTGATTTCAGCAGCGCTGACTGCTTTCTGTTGTAGATCACGAGCGCTACCAGTTCTCCGGCAATGACTGAAAGAAGAGCCAACTGTATCGACTTGAAGCCAACTCCGAACATCAGCATACCGGTGGCCGTGACGACCAGGGAGATGATACTGACTCGCATCAGAAAACGAAATTCCATGGAGACAACGAAGAACTGACCATGCCAGAAGCGCACAATACTGCAAGAGGCCAGTATGATCCATACCAGAAGGAACCACTGTACCTGTTGATAATCCGGGACATGACGTTGAAGCAGTCCAGAGAAGTGTGCCAATGCGAGTGTGCTGATGTACAGGGCGGAAAACAATGTTGTCTTCACAAGGTAGGTATGTATGCGAGGCATCAGTCTGGTGATACCGCTTTCATGATACAGGCGTCGCAGTGTCGGCGTGGAGCTGTTGACCAGACCCTGGCTGACGACTGCCATCGGCATGATCAGTAATCTGCCAAGACTGAAATAACCGGCAACGGTCGGTCCGCTGATCAGCATGAGAAAGGGGTTCATGCTTTGGTTCTGCGCCCAGGTAATCCCCATGCCGAGCAGGCTGAATCGACCTTGCTTGAAAAAACCGGATAGCACCTGTATGACGTAATGTCTGCCTTGCCATTGAGCATCTCGGAGGGATCGCAGGCATAGCATATTGCTCGAAAGGCTGATAATGAGGCTGACGGACAATGCGGCATAGGCAGCCTCGACAACATGAGCTCCGTCGTAGAAGAGCACTATGGCGCCGAGAAGCAGGATCTGCATGCAGACGTAAATGAAAGTGCAGCGCAACGAATAGATCTGGTTGCCAGTGGTATAGGCAAATTGCTTGAAGGCATCGAACACGATATTCAGGGTCATGTATGCGCTTCCTGCCAAAACGATTCCGATGGGAACGCGAAGGTCGGATACCGAAGGCAGAATGCCGGCCAGGACAGCTACGGTGCCCATGAAGGCGATCAGGCCGGTTATTTCAATAGCCATGGTGGCAAGGAAGACCCGCCGTCGCACGGTATCGTTCTCCGATGCGATTTCGAGCATCATCTGACGGTGCAGTAGCGTACCGAAGATCCCGGCAACAAGCGTGCTCAAGACAAATATGAAGCTGTAAATGCCGAATTGCGCAACATCAGCGACCTTGAGCACGACAATGGAGGCCAGCATGTTCGACCCGCTCATCAGAACCTGTTCCATGACACTGGCGTATTGCTTGAGCAGGTCTCGCTGAGTCAGTTTTTGCAGAAGACTCATCGTGGGGCAAGCGAATCCATCATCAGGAGAAGGATGGCTCTCAAACGTTGTGTCATATGAAGTCAGTTTCTACTCATGCGCACGGCAGTCGTTGCCAGTAACCAGCCCAGCAAGATTCCAGCGCCGTCTATACCGAGGTCAGAGAGTCGAGTGGTGCGATTGAACAGATGCAGTTGCATCCCTTCGCTGGCAATGGCCAGCAGAAACAGTAGTAATACAAGAATAACCCCACTTGCAGGCAAGGACCTGGCATGCCAGCCGAGGACCAGTGATATCAGCAAAAAGAACAGAAAATGCCCGATCTTGTAAGTTGAATGTGCCGCCTCGAGATCGAATGCGGGAATCAGGTGGGAAATCGTCTTGAAGGCCGGATCGACAACGCCGACAGTAGCAGTCTCCGGAAGCATGACACCAACAATGATACCGGTGATCAGCAGCGAGGATGTGATGAACAGCGTTCGCGATCCGCGTTTGTATATCCATATTGCTCCCATTGCGAATATGGCAAGCCAGGCAATGACGAGTAGCAGAATGCCTGCCTTGTATATCGGTGTGATACTGATGAGATCTACGGAAGCATTTGTCAGACTGAAGCTGTTGCCTGAATCACGGGAGTTGAGAACCAGAGTGAATGCCGCAACGTCATCGGGAATGCTGACGATTCTTTCGGCCTCGTATCGCTCCCTTTCTCCTGTCAAATCCTGGATGGTCAGATATCGCTTGACTTCGTCGTCTGCATCCTGAAGCCATACCATATAGGCAGCACCACGACCGTCGCTATCCGCGGGAGTTTCAGTGATTCCGAGGGTCTCGAGTGTGCCTCTGATCCGGAGTTTGCTGGAGCTCGGATATTCTCCTACGGGTAGAGGGAATGAGCGCTTGGCAAAACTGCGGTTGTCGGTCTCTCGCGTAACGGAAATTCGATCATCTTCGATATCGATATTCGACCAGTCTCCGGCACGTTGCCATGCAGAGACATCGCCGGGAAAACCGCTTTCGAAGGCGACGCTGCCGTCCAGATGATATTTGATATCAAGAAGACCCAAGGCCCATGTCAACATCGTCACTACGATGACAAACGCAGTGAACGAGTAGATTTTTCTCGAATCTTGGTTCATGGATTGGGCAGAGATCGCTTGCGCTGCACGAATCAGCGAGTCCACATAGGATACTACTGATTTCCATGGTCAGGCAGGCAGGGGCGTGATCCGCCCCACACTGCGATGATTATGCCGTGTTGTCTCCGCCAACTCGATGAGGCGCTCTATTGTCGCGAATGTCTGATGATCGTGGCAGAATCGAAGAGAAGGTGAATCGGGTGCAACCGCCCGTTCTGTCAAGGGTGTGATGGGCCATCGACATGTTGGACCAGCATGTTGCCGTCGACGATCGGCATGCCGTGTTCGTCAAGCAATGGGGGCGTGTATTCGGTTGGCTGCCAGCACACCGATGAAAATCGTGCGAATACCGTGTGATCAGGCGCCCAGCTGCTGCTGTTTCCACCGTGAAACGTCGCGAACATGATGTGGTCGACCACGGGTTGCGAGCCGGCTGCCTGCCAGTGAATGTTGTCACGATACAGCTTCAGTTGATCGTTTGCCCAGACTCTGACTGCACCATCGGATGCGCCAGTCGAGGAATTGCTGGTGACTTCCATTGTGATCTTGAACCATTCTCCCACGGGTACTTCAAAATCCTGAAGCGGGTAATCATCGCCATAAGGCAGGTTCTGGTTGCGGTCGGAGCTGTAGGCGTAAACTGCCAGGCGAGCTGTGCCATCCTTGTTGCCACGCCACATCAATCGTGCCGAGAATCCATCCTGATACAGGTTTCCGCCCGTTGGAGTTGAGCCGCCGCCCAGTCCAAAGCCGAGTTTGCCTCCTTCATTCTTGCCACCCCAGTCGAAGTCCGGTTCAAGGTAGACCGACTGCGTGATGGAGTAGGTACGTGAAGGTGCGAGTACACCTTTGCCGACGACATGAATCGAGCCTTTATGAGTGGGTTCGAGCTTTTGCCTGAGGTACGCCGGACCGTTCTCATCCAGACCGAGTGCCAGGTAGTCCGTATTCGTCATGAATTGCCAGTCTTCCAGACCTGACCATTGTTCGATGCTGTCCACATTCAGCACCCCGAAATCCAGATTTTCCCGAGGCATCTGCAGGCATTGTTCGATGGTGAGATCGTCAGGGTTGGCAGGGGTGGCGTTCGCATCCGGAATCCATTCTTCGCTGGAATCGGCAAGAACCGCCTTGCTGCCCATGACACCGATCAAGACCGACAGAAGGATGCTGGGGACTGGATGGCTGGATGCTGTTCGCATGGGTGCTCTGGTTCCGTGTTTCATGGGTTGCGGTAAAGCGGGTCTGCTTACCAGTTGGCGACTTCGGTAATATTGACGAACGGAGCCGTCAATTCGGCTGTAAAATAGCGACGCTATGTGACAGTTTGTTGTCAGCATTGAACATCACAACATCATAACCGGCTTCGTCATATTTCGGTCATTGCACTTGTGCTGATTCGCTGAAGATGACTTGTCTGCAATGTAGTCCTGTCTTGAGAGCCTTGAAAATCACTACTCAATTTCCGCGTTACAAACTCTTCCTTCCCGAATATTGTGCTCTCCCTTGCAAGGAAGCAGCCCGCGTCATCCTGGAAAAGGCGAGTCAGAGACAGAGCTTCGGTGTTGCTGCCCTGGCGGTCCATGGATTGGTCGAATCGGTCAATGACAGCGTGTTGGGAGAAAAGATCAATCGCATTGAAATGATCGTTCCCGATGGTCAGCCGGTGGTCTGGGCATTGAATGCGTTTCATCATCTGGATATCGACTTCAAGATTCCGGGGCCGACGCTGACGCTTGAAGTTCTGAAACTTGCGAATGAGCAGCGGCTCAATGTCTTCTTGTACGGCAGCACTGCCGACACTCTGCAGCGATTTCAGGACCATATTGCTTCTTCGTATCCAGGCGTCACGGTAGTTGGCGTTCACGAGGATCGTTTTCGCGATGCCACTGCCGAAGAAGACGCCGCTGACATTGAACGAATCAACGCCAGTGGCGCTCATATCGTACTGGTGGGACGTGGTTGCCCGCGCCAGGAGCACTGGGTTGCCGATCACGTTGGCAAGGTCGACTCGGCCATGCTGGCGGTGGGGGCTGCGTTTGACTACCACGCCGGAAAGTTGAAAAGGGCGCCGATGTGGGTGCAGAAGTACGGGTTGGAATGGTTGTTCAGGTTGATTCAGGAACCAGGACGGTTGTGGCGCAGATACCTGTTTACCAATCTTCAATTCATTCGCATGTGTCTGCGAGCCCGGTTGCAATCCAGTCAATCAAAGTAGCGGGAAAAGATTGAATGAACGCCTTGAGGCGCTATCAACAGTCACTGCGAGCACGTTCTTTCAGTGGTCTGGATCTGCTGATCATTCTGTTGAGTTTCGTGGTCTGTCATTATTTCTATCTGGACGGACTGGAATTCTCACCGCAGCGTATCGTCATCGTCATCGCTGCACTCGGGCTGGCGTACATCGCCTTCGCGGCAGCGGGACTCTACAAGACGAGCCGTACTCTGTTGCTGCACTCGGTGCTGAACCGGATGACGGTTGGCTGGTTTCTGGTGATCACCTCAGTTGCGCTGCTGGCGTTTCTGACCAAGGTCGCCGAGGATGTGTCGCGAGTCTGGTTCGGCCTGTCCACCATTCTGTCCTATCTGGGGCTGATCGGAGCGCGGATTGCCTCGGCCATTCTGATGGTCGTCAGTCAGAAGCATGGGTCGGCTCGTGTGTCCGTTGTTGTTGTCGGCGATGCGAATCGGACTGATGACCTGGTCGAGCGATTGAGTGTCAACGGATGGTCTGGTTACGACCTGGCGAAAGTCTTTCGTCTTGATGGGCCTATCGATGCCTGCGCGGAGAATCCGATCGACGCATCCGGTGTGTTGCAAGCGCTGTCGGGCTTTGTCGAGACCCAGAGGCAGGCGTCGGATCCTGTTGCCGAGGTATGGATTGCGCTGCCGTTGGCTCGGGAGTCCTGTATCAAGCAGATCATTTCAAGTCTGCGAAATTCCTCGGTGGACGTATGTGTCGTACCCGATGCCTTTGGCATGCAGTTGGTCACCGGCGCTGCAATGAATATCGCGGATGTTGCTGTCATCAATGTGTCCGATATCCGTTTGCCCGGGTCGGCCGAACTGTTCAAGAGACTGTTCGACTGGGTCGTTGCACTGCTGGCGGTCATTGTGCTTGCGCCGGTTCTGTTGATCATTGCCATGGCTGTCAAGTTCGAAAGTCGGGGGGCGGTTCTTTTCCGCCAGCATCGTTATGGCGTCGATGGCAAGGAAATCGAGGTCTGGAAATTTCGCAGCATGAGCGTGCAGGAGAACGGCGGCGATGTGGTACAGGCCACGCGTAACGACGCTCGCGTCACTCGCATTGGAGCCATCTTGCGCAAGCATTCTCTGGATGAACTGCCTCAGTTTCTCAATGTCTTGCAGGGCAGTATGTCCATCGTGGGGCCTCGGCCACATGCGGTTTCGCACAATGAGGAATACCGGTCAAAGATTGACGGTTACATGATGCGACACAAGATCAAGCCGGGTATCACGGGTTGGGCCCAGGTGAACGGTTGGCGAGGAGAAACCGATACGCTTGAGAAGATGGAAGGGCGTGTTCGGTACGATCTCGAGTACATACGCAACTGGTCTCCATGGCTCGATATCAAGATTATCCTGCTGACGGTGGCTCACGTCATTTCGGGCAAGGATGCTTACTGATTTTGCAACGGTTGATGTTGCTGACTAATACAATGGATAAGCAATGATTTTTGCTGTCGTGGAAATGCTGACTTCCAGAGCGAAGTGGGCGAAAGTCGGGATTCTGATTCAGGAACGCTGGCTGGTCTCTCTTCATGGGCTGCGCAAACTTGCCGACGGGCGGCGGTCTGTCGCTCGTGAGGAAGGGGTTGTCGAAGCCGGGACCGAATACGCCGTGAGGTCCGATCATGAGCAGTGGGATTACACGTCGCAAGTCAGTATGCCGGAGGCATTGCTCGAGGGAGAGGGCACTCGTTTTCGTCAGGACCAGAAGCTGCCGGATGGGCGCCTGCAGGCAACTTATCAGTACCAGAGTGCGATCTACCACGAAGCGTCCTTCTGCAGCAACGGCGTCACTCATGTCTCGGTATTCGACCGCCACGACCGACGCGTTCCGGAGTTTTCGTATGCGAAGTACGGCAAAGTGGTTCCGGTTTCCAGGCACCTGGATATCGATCGGTACGTTCCTGGGACCACACTGTCGCTGTATGGCAATGTGGAGAATACAGCGGGCAACATCGGACACTGGATGATCGATGGTCTGGCAAGGCTTTTTCTGGCATTGCGTCACCACGATCTGACCAGTATCGATCACGTGCTCGTCCCTAAATTGAAGTACGGTTTTCAGCGAGAAAGCCTTCTGGAGTTGGGCATACCCAGCCACAAGATCGTGGAGATCGACGTCCTCGAATGCGTACGATGCGAGCGGCTGATCGTGACGACTGCCCCTCGCGGTTTCAGCTCGTCAAATACGCCAGGCTGGTTGATAGACGGTTTTCGCCAGGCACTACTGCCAGCAAAAGGCGCTGTGGCCGCAGGGAAACGGATCTACATCTCGCGCCGTGATGCCGGTAGCCGCAAGTTCGTGAATGAGGAGGAGATCATTGCTTGTCTGGAGAAGTTCGGCTTCGAGCCCGTCGAGATGTCAAGCTACGACTTCAACGACAAGATTGCCTTGTTCGCTCAGGCTGAAATGATAGTCGGATTGACCGGTGCCGGGCTGACGAATCTGATGTTGTGCCGCTCTGACGCCTGTGTGCTTGAATTGTTTCCGGCAAGCTACGTTACCTATTTTTATACCTCCATTGCCTGTTATCTGGGTATGGACTACCAGTATCTGGTCTTCGACAATGATTCCGTGTTGAGTAGCATGAACAGATATTACGGTAATCTGTCGCTGGATACAGACATGCTTGCAGACAGGATTTCTTCGATAGTGGATCATCAGAAATCCCTGAAAACGGGGTAATAATACCTCGGCAGGACATCGATTTCAGTGGTATATATCGTTCTGGCCGCTCGCGTTCGAGCGTGATCGTATTTACGGAAATTGCCCCTTGCGCCATGCCCGTCCACCACAGAAAAAGCAGTGTCTGACCTAAACACCCTTTCCTCCAAGCTCGAACCCGGCGAATCAGAACGGGCAAGATCACGCGACTTGCAACTGCGTGCCCACAAGGCGATTCCCGGAGGGTGCCATACCTACGCGAAAGGCGATGATCAGTACCCGGTGAATGCGCCTGCCTTCATTGCCAGAGGTCAGGGTTGTCATGTCTGGGATGTTGAAGGGCGTGAATACATCGAATTTGCCCTTGGACTTCGATCGACGACTCTGGGCCATTGCTGGCCGTCTGTTGTTGCGGCGGCTACCGATGCCTTGCAGTTGGGTAACAATTTCAACAGACCTCACGAACTGGAGGTGCAGTGTGCGGAAATGCTGCTTGAGCTGATTCCCGGTGCAGACATGGTCAAGTTCACCAAGGACGGCTCCAGCGTCATGACGGCAGCCGTCAAGCTGGCACGAGCTGCTACGGGACGCACGCGCATTGCCATGTGTAACGATAGTCCTTTCTATTCGTATGACGACTGGTTCATCGGCAAGACAGCCGTCGACACTGGAGTTCCCGAAGCCATCAAGAATCTTTCCGTCGGTTTTGACTACAACGACCTCGGATCACTGGAATCGCTCTTCGATAGCTACCCCTGTGATATTGCGTGCGTGGTCATGGAACCCAGCAGGTTGATCGAACCGGCTGAAGGCTTCCTGGAAGGCGTGCGACGGGTGTGCAGTCAACACGGAGCAGTGCTGATCTTTGACGAGACATTGACCGGATTTCGTGTGCATCTGAACGGCGCGCAGCAACTCTATGGCGTGACCCCTGATCTGTCCTGTTTCGGCAAGGCGATGGCCAATGGGTTTTCCCTGTCAGCATTGGCCGGTAAACGCGAGTTGATGGAATTGGGTGGTTTGAAGCAGACGACAGCAGATCGTGTCTTCCTTCTCTCCACGACACACGGTGCTGAAAGCGTGGCTCTGGCAGCGGCTATCGAGACGATGCGTATCTATCGTGATGAGCCGGTGATCGAGCATCTCTATGACATGGGGCGTCGGCTGAGAGTCGGGTTCAAACAGGCCGCAGAGGCGGCGGGTGTTGAGAAATACGTCACTATTGCAGGACGAGACTGCAACCTCATGTATTCGACCACCGATAGAGACGGGATGCCATCGCAGGCGTTGCGAACCCTGTTTCTGCAGGAGCTGTGTGGCGCAGGGGTTCTGGCACCAACTTTCTACACTTGCTATGCACATCAAACTGCGGATATCGAACAGACCACTGTTGCGCTGGAGAGCGCCTGCAAAGTCTATCGGCGGGCGTTGGATGAAGGTGTCGAGCACTTCCTGCATGGTCCTGCAAGTCAGTCCGCTTACCGAAAACGGAACTGATTGCAGGTTTGGGGAGCTACCCCTCATTTCACGACATTCAAACCATGGCAAAGTTGGCGGGCGTCTTCGATGCTGCCAAGGTGCCGCGTAGTTTCAAGGAAAGATCAGCATGAACAAATCCATTGCCACGAACGTGGAAAATAACCTGACCGGTAACATCCCGAAAGTTTCTCCGGCCGAACTTGATGTTGCAGTACACCATTCGGTAGTGAGCAAACCGATGAGCTGTCGATTCTGCGGTACCGGGCTGCAACACTCGATGGTCAATCTGGGCTTGTCGCCGTTGTGCGAGGATTTTCTGTGTCGGAATGAGCTGGACCAACCGGAAGTCTTTCTTCCTCTGGAAGTATTGGTGTGCTCCGAATGCTGGCTGGTACAGGCAAGGGAGTATTGCTCGAACACCGAAATTTTCGACGACGACTATGGTTACTATTCATCGTACTCAACGAGCTGGCTGGAACACGCCAGTCGTTATGTCGACATGTCCATTCCGCGCTTCGGGCTGACTGCTGACAGTTTAGTGGTGGAAATAGCCAGCAACGATGGCTACCTGCTGAAGAATTACGTCGACAAGGGCATACCTTGTCTGGGGATCGATCCAGCGGGGAACGTCGCAGCGGCGGCAGAGAAGGTCGGGGTCAGCACCCGCGTGGAATTCTTTACCGATGAGCTGGCCCGATCAATGTGCGAAAACGGTGAGCAGGCGGATCTGATCATCGGCAACAATGTACTGGCCCACACGCCCTACATCAATGACTTCATCGCAGGCGTGGCCACATTGTTGAAAGCGGATGGGACGGCGACATTCGAATTCCCGCATTTGATGAAACTGATCGAGCAGTGTCAATTCGATACGATCTATCACGAACACTACTCCTATTACTCGCTATATACGATCTGCCGCATGTTCGACAGCGTGGATATGCATGTCGTTGATGTGCAGCGACTGAAAACGGCTGGCGGTTCGCTGCGCGTATTTCTCGAGCACAAGGCCTTGGGACATGAAGCGACCGAAAGCGTTGCGGAAATACTTCAGGAGGAGGCAGACGCCGGATTGCGTGACATGAGCACTTATCTGGCCTTCGGCGCCAGAGCGGCTGAAGTGAAGAATGAGTTGCTGAGCTTGCTCATTCAATTGAAGCGAGAGGGAAAGCGAGTGATCGGGTATGGCGCGCCGGGAAAGGGAAACACGCTGCTGAATTATTGCGGTATCAAGACCGACTTGTTGTCATCAACCTGCGACAGAAGCTTGCACAAGCATGGGCGATTCTGCCCTGGGTCCAGAATACCGATATTTCCACCTGAGCATATCGATGAGGTGAAGCCGGACTATGTCTTGATCCTGCCCTGGAATCTGCAACAGGAAATCACAGCACAGCTGGCACATGTGCGCGATTGGGGCGGTAAATTCATTGTGCCGATTCCACATCCCCGGATACTGGATTAAGCCAGGTTCCGGCATGTCTGCGTGGTGCTAGGAGTTGGTGTTGTTGCAATAGCCGAGCGGCTTCATTCAACTCCTTCATGCTGATACCTGATCTGGCCGCGATTGTGGAAAGTGGGGTCTCGCCATCAGACTGATTGAGTAGCCACAACAGACTCATCTGCAACTTTCCCGGATCGGTATTGGCACCCAGCGCACCATAGAGTCCTCGGCGGCCGAGCTGAGGCTCGCCATAGGGGGCGAGATTCTGATAGATGATGTCGTTGTTGCATGAGTCGGCAATGCGCCTCAGCAAGGAAAACGACTCTTCCAGCCCGGCCGCCGTCACGAAATCCAGATCGTCCTTGCTGGTGTGATATTCGGGGAAGGTGCCATGCACACTGCGCGACAGTCTACCCACCGGCAGATTGAAACCGGGCGAGCAGTACTGCCTTTCGTCGTAGCCGTAGGGAGAAAACGATAGAATATGATGCCTGTCCGGGTGAATTTCCCGGAGGCACTGCTCCATCAGTCGATCCATCCATCGAGATCCCTCGCGCGTCTGTTTCCAGTTGAACGGGCTTTCATCCCCCAGGCCGGTAATGACGAGGCCACCGATGATATTGCTGAGATTCTGCCGATTGTTGGCGAGCCAGCTTATTGCTCCGATCGTGCCGGGTACAAACACGAAACGCCATGAGAGCTCTTGCTCGCGGCAAGCGAGCCACTGGGCGAGCGCCGCGGACAGCACCATGCCGGAAAGATTGTCATTGGCCAGTTGGGGGTGGCAAATGTGCGTACTGACGAGTATTTCCTGTTCGCTCTTGCCTGTGATGAGCAGTTCGCCATAATTCAGCACACCGGGTTTGCGCTCGGCATCGATCCGCACCGTGAATGGCCCATCGCCCAATTCATCCAGCTTTTCCTGACTGAGACAGAAACCCCAGTTCTCGGCATAATAGCTGGTTCGGTAGGGAATGCTGAGCGGCTTGTCGGGCAAGGTGTGAAGATGAGGTAGCAGTTCCTCCCGTGTCAGCGTTGCGTCCACCGGCACGCTGAAGTTGACCACATGCAGATTGGAGTTGTTGGTATCGACCAGACGTATACCGTTCTGATCTTCTATCCAGGCGCGCCTGAAGTGCCATTCCTCGGGTACGGTCCAGTCGAGTACCGGCGTACCACTGGCAACCTCACGGATATCGATTGGTGCCAATGCTTGCAGCTTCACAAGCGACTCTCTGACTCCGGGGCCTGTAATGCTGCGCATGATCGGATACAGCTCGGTGATCAGTTGATGGAGCTGAATACCGGTGAGCGGTTCTGATGGATTGCTCATGTCTGGATATGGTCTCGCGGAAAGTCGTCTGACAAGAAGAGCTTGATGCCGGTTACAGTATTCGAGGTTCGATTTTCAGCGAGACCTGGAACTCCTGAAGCACATGATCGCGGATTTTCTCGGCAAGTCGGATCAAGGCAACGGCGTCAGTCTGGTGGTACTTGATCAGTACCAGTGCCTGTTTCCCATGTACACCCACACCGTTCTGCCGATATCCCTTGTAACCGAGTTTATCTATCAACCAGCCGGCTGCGAGCTTGTAGCTGCCGTTTTCCTGTGGGTAGCCGATCATGTCGGGGTAATTTTGCAACAAATCGGTGTAATGGCTGCGGGAGACAACCGGGTTGTGAAAGAAGCTTCCTGCATTCGGTAGCCGGGCAGGGTCGGGAAGCTTGGATGTTCGTATCGCACAGATCGATTCGCTGACCAGCTTCACATCGGGTCTGCGATCCTGAAAATGCGAAGCGAGATATTCGGCCAGAGCACGATACTCGGTATTCAATTCCAGATCACCGCCAATGTGCAGTGTCACCTGTCCGATGATGTATTCGTCTTGCTGTCGCTTGAAAAGGCTGTCTCGATAACTGAAATGACACTCCTCTGCGGTCATCGTCAACCATTCTCCGGTTGGTACGTGCAGAGCACGCAGGGCCACGAAGCGATCGCACAGTTCTACGCCATAAGCCCCGATATTCTGTACAGGGGCGGCACCCACCTGTCCGGGAATCAGACTCAGGTTTTCCAGGCCGATGAAATCGCGATCCACAGTATCCATGACCAGTTCATGCCAGAGCACACCCGCACTGCTGGTGACATGTGTGCCATTCCCATCGGTTGCATCGGTGTATCGGACTGAGCTGTCAATCTGTCGGATCACGAGCCCCGGGAAATCCCTGGTGAAGACGAGATTGCTGCCACCCCCCAACGCCAGAATGGGCCAGTGTCGCTGCTGGGCATGCCGAACCGCTTCGAGTAACGCCTGCTCTCCATCGACTTCCACGAAATGCGCCGCACGTTGCTTGAAGCCGAACGTTGTATACGGAGTCAGATCGACATCATGCTCAATTACCATGTCTCGCGCGTTTGGACCTCGTCTGATGTGCACCAATTGTATTATCGAATCGGTGGAAATACCGTTGAAACGCCTATCTGTCATCTGACGTTGCGAACAACAGGCATGCCTGCGCTGACTGCCCGAGTAACAAAAGTCGCAGGCGGTCAAGATATGCGTGCAATCAGCAACGGCCAGTACCTGACCAACGTCAAAGCTCTGGTCAGGAA
This sequence comes from Granulosicoccus sp. 3-233, assembly GCF_052681095.1. Lineage (NCBI taxonomy): Bacteria > Pseudomonadati > Pseudomonadota > Gammaproteobacteria > Chromatiales > Granulosicoccaceae > Granulosicoccus > Granulosicoccus sp. 3-233. The sequence continues at coordinate 359,641 of NZ_JBQYLE010000006.1, read as the reverse complement.
CATGACATGGTAGCTCAACCAGATACCATGATTGCCCAGCAGGGGTACCAGGGCCAGTGACGCAAGGCCGAAAACCAGCAACGAGACCAGCATGCTGTCGCGCATGTTGGCTGTCTGGGTCGCGCCAATGAAAATGCCATCAAGCAGAAAGCTCCAGACACCGGTGATTGGCAATACGATGACCCAGGGTAGCCACACTGCGGCCAGTTCACGGATCTGTTCATCGGTTGTCATGAGGGCGGTAAGCGACTCACCGAAAAGCCAGAAGGCGAGCGAGAAGACCAGTGCGGTAACGGCTGCCAGTTCCACTGCCGTGGCAACGGCTCGCCTGAACAGTGCAAGGCTGCGTTTACCCATGGAATACCCGGTGAGCGTTTCAATCGCATGCGCGTAACCATCCAGGCAATAGGCGGCGAGATTGACCATATGCAGCAGGACGGTATTGACAGCGAGCGTCGCCACACCAATACGGCTGGCGAGCACAGTCATCCAGTACATGGCCAGAATCAGACAAAGTGTTCGGATGAAGAGATTACCGCTGATGCGAAAATACTTGATGCACTGCTGTGAGTCGAGCAACCAGCCGAGCACCGGTTTGTGTGCCAGCGCACTGCGCAGCACGTGACGCAGCAGATACAGGCCATAGGCTAGCGTGATGTACTCGCTGATGAGCGTCGCCCAGGCCACTCCGGCGATATTCAGCTCTGTCAGGGAGAAGAAGCTGATGGTCAGCACGACGTTCAGTGCATTGAGCAGGAACTGCAGCATCAGCACTTGACGCATCAGCTGCAAGCCGATCAAGGTGCCCATGATGACGTACAGCATCAGGGTGGCCGGTGCGGCATGTATACGGATGGAAAAATAGACGGCTGTCAGCGATTTCCAGTCCTCGCTGTCGGTCAAAGCTGCCAGTCCGATGTGCAGTATCGGGACCTGCAAGGCAATCAGTAGAGCACCGAGAACGCAGGCAATCGCCAGGGCACGCGTTGTGATTCGCCCGGCATCCATCAGATCATTGGCACCGAAAGCCTGGGCTACCAACCCGCCGGTTCCCATGCGCAGAAAGCCGAACATCCAGTAGATGCTGCTGAACAGCAAGGCTCCGACTGCTGTTGCCGCTATCCATTCCGGAGAGCCCATGCGGCCCATGACCGCGGTATCCACGATGCCCACGATCGGCACCATGCCGTTGGACAGCATGACGGGCAGGGAGAGTCCGAGAAGATACTTGCGCCATTGCGCCTGGCTGGCGGCTTCCGTTATCACTGCATCATGTTACAGCAGTCCCGGCACGATCCTGCCTTGTTCAACGAAAAAGGGCTCCGGAATGATATCCGGAGCCCCTGTTCGAAACGCGACGAGTGCTGACTTCTGCCAGCGTTGTGGCTGCGTGCCCGCCGCCCCGTCGATTCAGTTCAAACTGGCGACATCGACATCGACATCGACATCGACATCGACATCGACATTTACAGCTTCAGTGTAGCGACCATCAGTACGTCATGCGGCTGCAGGTTCAGTACACTGCCAGGAACTACCGAGGACGCCCGATGCAGTCGTAGGTAAATCCCATCTCCATCATGTGTTCCGGATCGTAGAGGTTACGACCGTCAATCACCAGTGGGTTCTTCAGGCTTTCCTTCAAGGAGTCCAGATTCGGGCTGCGGAACTCACGCCACTCGGTGTTGATCAGCAGCGCATCGGTACCGTCGACCGTGTCCTGAGCAGTACCGACCAGTTCCAGGCGCTTCTCATTCGGATAGAAGTGACGCATCTCTTTCATCGCTACCGGATCGTAGGCCCGAACCGTGCCACCATGCTCGAAGATGGATTCGATCAGAACGCGGCTGGGTGCTTCACGCAGATCGTCGGTATTGGGCTTGAATGACAGTCCCCAGACTGCGAATTTCTTGCCTTCGATGTTGTTGTCGAAATGCTTCATCAGTTTTTCGAACAACACATGCTTCTGGCGATCATTGACGCTGTCAACGGCCTGCAGCAATTGGGCCTCGTAGTTGTTCTCGCGCGACGTGGCAATCAGCGCCTTGACGTCTTTCGGGAAGCACGATCCGCCATAGCCACAGCCAGGGTAGATGAAGTGGTAACCGATACGCGGATCGGAACCGATGCCGACACGGACATCTTCGATGTCGGCGCCCAGTCGATCGGCAATGTTGGACAACTCGTTCATGAAGCTGATCTTGGTGGCCAGCAGCGAGTTGGCCGCGTATTTGGTGAGCTCGGAAGACTTGCGGCTCATGAAGATCAGACGGTCACGGCGATTACGGCAGAACGGCGCATACAGCTCACGCATCACTTCCGTGGCATGCTCATCGTCGGTACCGATGACGATGCGATCCGGCTTCATGAAATCTTCAATGGCCGCGCCTTCCTTCAGGAATTCCGGGTTGGAGATGACGGCGTAGTCGATGGTTTCGTTACGCGCAGCAAGGCCTTCGGCAATGACTTTCTCAACCATGTCGCCGGTGCCTACCGGTACGGTTGACTTGTTGACGACAATCTTGGACTCGGTCATGCGATCGGCAATGGTCTTGGCAACAGCAGCGACGTATTGCATGTCTGCCGAACCATCTTCACCCGGTGGTGTGCCAACGGCTATGAACTGGACTTCACTGTGGGCAACGGCCCGGTCCATGTCGGTGGTGAAATCGAGGCGTTCAGCTTCCACATTGCGCTTGATGACGTCATCCAGACCCGGTTCGAAAATCGGGATGATTCCCTTGCGCAGATTGGCTACCTTGGTTTCGTCGACATCAACGCACAGTACCTCGTTGCCGACATCCGCAATCAGTGCGCCTGTCACCAGGCCCACATAGCCGGAGCCGTAAATCGTTACTTTCATTATTATTCCTGAATTGTGGCAGTCACTGACTGCCTTTCCACTACATTGAAAAGAAAAAAGTACTCGCTTATCGGCGCCTCAAGGCAGCACGATGAGATCGGGAGAATTCGGGTTGTTGGTTGCGCGAACCGTGCCAGTGAAAAACCTTGATCCGGTTTTGCCAGATGAGAAAAGTCAGGGGGGATTATAGTGTCCAACGCGGGTAATGGTAATGAGTAGCCGTCAACATCTTGATGAGATGTGAGCAACGCATTGTAAAAACTGTGTGATCGTTTCGAAAATCAAGCCCCGGCATGCAACATTTCCCGTTTTCCCGGTGGACCAGCCATTTTCTTGACGTTGTAACCGGCAGCAATCAGTGCCCGACGCACGCTGCCCTTGGCGGAATAGGTAGTCAGTGCGCCGTCTACGGCCGTTTTGCCACGCAAGCGAGACAGGAATTCCGGGGACCAGCATTCCGGATTGCTGTCAGGACTGAAGGCATCGAGGTATATGGCATCGAACCGCCCGCCTGGCAGTTCATCCTGAATCGCATCGCTTAAACGCAGCGTCAAGGTGATGTTTGCGCTCAGTGCCAAGGTAATCGGTACCTTTGCCGTTTCGCCCGTTTCGCCCGTTTCGCCCGTTTCGCCCGTTTCGCCCGTTTCGCCCGTTTCGCCAGAGTCGCCAGAGTCGCCAGAGTCGCCAGAGTCGCCAGAGTCGCCAGAGTCGCCAGAGTCGCCAGAGTCGCCAGAGTCGAACAGGGGGCCGATGGCGTTCAGTCCTTCAATCAAGCGATCATACAAGCCGGGATTGTTCAGAAGCTCCCGGTAATGCACCGTGGGGAGCAGGGACAGAACCGATGGGTCGTTTTCAATGGCGTGGTAGTCGAGAGGTGTCTGGCAATCGCTGGCCAGATCCATACTCAGCAGGCAATTGAGTCCGAGACCGAATCCGACTTCGAGTATGCGCGTGGGTTGCCTGGCAGCCAGTCGATCGGCGACGCCGGTGGCGTTCAGGAATACGTGGCGTGATTCGGTAACAGCCCCATTGACGGAGTGAAAGGTCTCTCCGTAACGTTCACTGTGCAGCGTGCGAGACCCATCGGCAGTAAGGATCGTGGTCACAGTTTGTGTTGCTCGGGTATTCGAAGCGTCGGTCAGTTCAATGAATGCGAGGTGCGGGCAGGCTCGTACAGCCTGGCTGCGTGCCGGTTGAGGGCCGCCTCAGCAGGATTGCATGCGCTCCTTCAGTGCTTCACAGCGGGCAAAGTAGGCGGCAGTACTGCGCGGCATGGGGACTCGGGCACGTGCAATCCAGTTGATCAGATTACGGCCGGCAATCAGTGTTTTCTGTGCCTCTTCCATGACATAGCGGCATTCTCTCGAACAGTCGTTCTGAATGCGCGGTTGAACATTGCCCAGAGCTTCGCCGGCAGCAATGAAGCGCGGCCAGATATCAAAGATGCAGACGTCCGATTTCATGGTTTCGCATTCGTGTCTGGCCGCTGATGCGTAGCCATCCAGCAAGGGCGCGATTTCGGAAAATTCCGGACGCGAACAGAACAGTTCACACAGGCGGGCCACGATCTTGTCGATATTGGCCATGGCCTGCGCAACCTTGATGAAGCGGGACTCGTAGTAGGCCGTAATTGGCAGAGTAAAGGCACGAAAGGGCTCTCCCCAGAGCTCGTCAATACCTTCTTCACCGCTGAAATGGCGAACTTCACGTCCCAGCTCCAGTGCTTCCTTGAAATAATCGCCGCAGGCTCTCATCAGTTCGTTGTCGCGGCTGATGCGAACACCTTTTTCCTCGAGTTCCACGATGGCCGTGAAGATGTCGGTTGCACGATTGAACAGCGCACCGGCCAGCATGGCGGCATTGACCCGTTTCATGGCAGGGTCTGTCTGGTTCATGTAATAGGCGCGCGCGGTGTCCAGTCGCTCACCGGGAGTATTGATACCCGGTTCGGTGTGGTGAAAGGCGCGACGTGTCAGGTGGTCGATCAGTGTCTTGCGTGAAGCCAGAGATTCTTCAAGAGGTGGGTAGTAGCGAACCCAGTAACCATGAAAGTGAATGTAGTCGGCACCATCCACCGTGCGTCGTTCACCATTATCAGGTGGCGTCGCATTGGCCAGCAAGGTAGGACGATCGGTTGCTGCAGGGTGGATTGATGGCTGGGCTATATGCATGTAACACCGGTCAAACTGCTCTCAAGGCGGCAGTATAACCAGATGGATAGGTTGTGCCAGCCCTGAGATGACCGCTTTTTACAAAACCGATCCCATTCAGGTAATTTTCCTACAGAGGCAATCTGGCTAACACCCCGCGCAGAAAATTCAACCATTTGATAAGAAACAGATTTTCAGTGTCGGATGCTGCACTGTCCGAAATCTGAGACAGACATTACAGATGTGCGTGAGCAGATTCTGGACTGTAAACAATGTGATCTGGTCGACAAAATATATCGGTGGGTTTGCAGGTCGAGTAGGTCGGGCAGGACGGGCAGATCAGTCAAGTCGAACGATCCTGCAGCAGGCCAGATGTCGACAGCGCAGAGGATATCCGAAGTAATTGATGTCAGGCTGTTGCCAGTACAACCGCTCGTGTGGGGCGCGGATACCCTTCGATGGTCAGGGAAGGATCATCGGCGCGCAGGGCCTGTTCCAGCGAATGTGACTGCATCCAGTGGGAGCGGCGTTGCTCCTCGAGGCTGGTTTCCTGCACGGAGACCGTGCGTACCTTGTTGAACCCGGCGCACGCTACCCAGTTCTCCAGATGCTCGATGGTGGGCAGTTCGTAGATGTTTCTCATATTGGCGTAGCGCTCGCCAATCGCCAGCGAGGCATCGCCTTCGCCCGGCATGATCAGCGTCTCGAGTACCAGCTCGCCACCCGGGCGCAAGGCTTGACGCAGTTCGGCAAGGTGGCTCATCGGTTCACGCCGGTGGTACAGCACACCCATGGAAAAGATCGTGTCGAAAACCTGCATGTTTTCCGGCAATGCTTCCATGGGCAGTGGCAGAAAATGCATGGCCGTTTCACGCGCATAGTGCTGTACGGCTTCGAACTGTTTCAGGTAGAGCAGGCTGGGGTCTATCCCCAGTACTTGCCTGGCACCCGCCTCACGCATGCGCCACAGATGGTATCCGCTGCCACAACCGACATCCAGAACCAGGCGGTCCTGCAGAGGCTCCAGATGGTCAATGATGCGATCCCACTTCCAGTCCGAACGCCACTCGGTGTCGAGCAGGATGGGGCCGATGAGAAAGGGGCCCTTGCGCCAGGGCATGAGTTCCGACAGTGCCTTCTCGAGCGCATCAGTCTGATCGGATGCCAGCTGCGCAGCAGTACACACGGCACCATCCTCGATCCGCCAGCCAGAACCATCGTGTTCGGGCAAGGCCTTGATGGCCGCCTCCCAACGCGGAAGATGTCCATGCTTGAGCGCATGCCCCTGGTTCAGCACCGCGGCAGCGAGTGCCTCGCTCCAGGGCGCCAGTGAGGTATCTGCCAGTGATGCAATCAGTCCTTCGGCATCGAATTGTAGTTCAGACATGCAGCGTGGAATCTACTGGCCGGTCAGGGTGTTCTGAACGTCCGGGTGATAGTGATGCCGCGATCATCCGTGCATGATCGCGGCGAGACCTCGCAGTGTGCCAGCTGGTCAACGCTTGATGGCAACAAGAGAGGCGAAATTGAAACACTGGAACCAGACCGTGCAATGGGTGAAGCCACTATCCAGCAGGCGTGCACGATGCTGCTCCAGCGTGTCCGGTACCAATACGTTTTCCAGTGCCGTGCGCTTCTGACTGATTTCAAGGTCGGAATAGCCGTTGCGACTCTTGAAGGCGTGGTACATGTCGATGTGCATCTCGTTGACGACCGGATCGTCGAAACACACCTTTTCGCTCAGGATCAGAACGCCTCCCGGTTGCAGCGCATCGGCGATCTTGCGCATCAGGGACGCACGGGCCGCCGGATTGACGAACTGCAGCGTGAAATTCATCGCAACCACCGATGCCCGGGAGAGCGGATGTTCCTCCAGATTGGCCTCGTGCAGAAAGATAGGGACAGGCGGATGCGCCGTGTCCTGCTGGTCTTCATGCAATGCAATCAGATCCTGGCTGGCCCTGATCATCGCCGGGGCGTTGTCGATCGCATGAATCTCGCACCCCTGACTGCTGGCGGGATCGATCTGCAACAGGGCATCGCGCATGGAGATGGCTGTGGCACCCAGCGATGACCCCAGGTCATACAGGTGGGTGCCCGGCTGCACGTAGCGACTGGCCAGCAGTGCTGACTGGGTAATGATCGCTTCGTAGCCGGGCACCGAGCGTCGCAGCATGTCCGGAAAGACGTCGACAACCGCCTGGTTGAATCGAAATCCTTCGATATCTCCCAGCGGGGCGGCGAAAATCGAATCGCGTGACTGTGACGGAGAAGGGCTGCTCATGCCTTATTGGAACCGTCCAGCCAGTACGCCGTGCAATTGCATCATCAGCGCTTCGGTGGTATCCCAGTCGATGCAGGCATCCGTGATGGAAACGCCGTATTCGAGATCCTCGGGGTTCTTCAGGGACTGGTTGCCGGCATGAATATGGGATTCGAGCATGATGCCGATGATGGAATCGTTGCCGGCCGCCAGTTGATCGGCCACGTTGCGAGCAACCAGTGGCTGGCGGTTGTGGTCCTTGTTGGCATTGGCATGCGAGCAATCGATCATGATGCGCTTGGGAAGACCGGCATTCTCCATGGCCTGTTCGGCCAGAGAAACGTTGACCGAGTCGTAGTTGGGCCCCTGATTGCCACCACGTAGAATGACATGACCGTAGGCATTGCCGCGTGTCTTGAGTACCGTTGCCTGGCCGCGCGTGTCGATGCCCAGGAAGCTGTGCGGATTGGCGGCAGACTGCATGGCATTGATAGCGACTTCCAGTCCGCCGTCAGTGCCGTTCTTGAAGCCGACGGCCGTGGACAGGCCACTGGACATTTCCCGATGCGTCTGGGATTCGGTGGTGCGGGCACCAATGGCAGACCAGGTGAACAGATCTGACAGGTATTGCGGGCTGATCGGGTCCAGTGCCTCGGTGCCGGTTGGCATGCCATGATCGGCCAGCCAGACCAGCAGCTCGCGGGCACGTGAAAGGCCGGTTTCGATATCGAAACTGTCGTCCAGATGTGGGTCGTTGATCAGGCCTTTCCAGCCGACGGTGGTCCGCGGTTTTTCGAAATAGACACGCATGACCAGCTCGATACGGTCGGCGACCTGTTCTCGCAGTTTCATCAATCGTTGCGCATAGTCCCTCGCCATGTCTACATCGTGGATCGAGCAGGGGCCGACCACGGCCAGTAGGCGCTGGTCATGGCCATCGAGAATGGCTTCGACACTGGCTCGGCCGTTTTCGATGGTCTGGCTGGCCTTCTCGGTTCTCGGATAGCGCTGCTTGAGAGTATCCGGAGAGACAAGCGTCTTCTCTGCAAGGATGTTGGTATTGGAAAGCGGACGATTGAGCGTTACAGCAGTACTGGAGGAGGTCATGGGAACTCGGTGGGTTTGCTTGGAATTGGCCTTTGCCTTGGCGGCTAAAGGTTACAACAGCGTTTCACATCCGTCACGTTGCCGTCAATACAAGACCCTTCGATGTGCTGGAAATCGCTGCGCGACCGTCCAGCAGCGACATCAGGTCGTCGCCCAGTAGCGGGTCGCGCCAGCCGCTCAGGGCCGCCCGGCCGTCGGAGGTGACCATCTTCTCCAGCAGTTTCTGTGGCGCCAGAATGGTCGGTGCGATCCCCAACTCCTGGCTGCGCTGGAAGACCCAGGCGTTGAGCAGCTGTACACGTGCCAGATTGGCGCCATTGAGCTTCTGTTTCTTGCTGAAGGGTGGCAGAGGCTCGGGTGGCTCGTGTCTGGCCACGTCCACCACTGCCAGTATCTCTTCACCAAAGCGCTCGCGTGTCTTGCGCTCCAGGCTTCTGATGTGCGCCAGCTCGGTCGTGGAATCCGGTTGCTGCTGGGCGATGTTCAGCAGCACATCGTCCTTCAGCAGCCAGTTGCGCGGCTGATTGATCTCACGCGCCTTGATCTCGCGCCACTTGGCCAGTGCCTGGATGATGGACAGCGCTGGCCCCTTGTAACGCTGGATGTTGCGAATCTTCTTCCAGCGCTCACCGGCAGGCTGATCGTATTTCTCGACTCGGGCGGCATCGTCGAATTCCGGTTGCAACCAAGCCAGTCTGCCCAGTTCCCGCAACTGGCTGTGCATGTCCAGATAGAGGGCTTCGAGGTAGATGACATCGTCCAGCGCATAGGTGATCTGCTGGCGCGGCAAAGGACGCCGTGTCCAGTCCGCGCGTGTGTGAGTCTTGGCCAGTTCCACCCCCAGATGTTCCTTCACCAGATTGGCATAGCCGATCTGTTCGTTGTAGCCAAGCAGGGGGGCGGCGGTCTGGGTATCGAACAGGGGAGTCGGGACCTTTTTTGCCAGCAGATAGAAGATTTCCAGATCCTGAGAGGCTGCATGGAATACCTTGGTGACGGAGGTGTCCAGCAACAGCTCGGACAGGGCGTCCAGATCGTCGATGGCGAGGGTGTCGATGCATGCCAGCAGTTCTTCATGCTTGACTTGCACCAGGCAGAGATCGGGACGATAGGTACGTTCGCGCAGAAATTCGGTATCGATGGCGATATAGGGTCGCTGGCGGAGCTCCTTGCACAGCTCTACCAGGGCCTCGCTTGTATCGATATAGAGTGCCTGAGAGTACAGTTCTTCCGGGCTCTGGTCTGTCGCTGGGGCCATGTGATAGTCATTTCTGCTGTTTTCTTCAGTGTATAGCAAACAGCTGGGCAGGCTGGCCCGCGTCACCTCGAATGCTGGCCGGTATTACCCTCAGGGCGCCGGTGTCAGAAGGAAAACGAATAGAAAATGTCAACGGCCTGATCGACTGCTCCCTGGGCGGCTTCCAGATAGAGTTTCTTGGTCAGGTCATAGCGCAGATAGAGCGTGCTGGTGGTCTCGAACACGCTTCGCCCATAGCGCAACAGCAGACGATCGTTGAGGCGACCACTGACGACGAGCTCGGTGTCATCGCCACTGCCACGAGTTTCCAGTGCAAAGTCCTGAACACCCAGCGCGTTGGCAATGCCACCGGCGATGTTGCGTCCACCCTTGACTGTCAGTGCCAGCGCTGCGGTGGCCAGCAGATTGGCTTCCTGATCGTTGGTCTCGTTGATATCTCTTCCCAGAACGATATAGGACAGAATGGCATCCTCGGATTTGTCATCCGGTTCGGTGAACAGCGTGATTTCCGGGTTGGCAACCGTTCCGGTGATGTGCAGTCCGGCAGTACGTTCCGGATCCTCGGTGTCTATCACCCGCACGGCATCAATCGCCAGGCGCGTCTGGTTGACTGGGCCGACAAACAGAATCTGACCGTCGGCCTGCAGATTCTGGCCGTATTGCTTGTAGATTCCATCGACGACCTCGATTTCTCCACCCAGTTGTACCGGCTTCGGACTGTTCATGCGTACATCCATGTCACCGGTCAGACGAGCCGTGAGTCCGTAGGCAGACAGATTGACATCATCGCCCAGATTGATGGCCAGGGCCATTTGCAGTCTGGTATCGCTCGGTGGGTTGGCCGCTTGCTCACGTCTGTCTTCTTCAATGTCTTCGACGATGACCACATCACTGGAGACGCTGGCCGCACCTTGTGGCAGATCCTCGACATCGATGCTGGCCATGGGAATGTCGATGTCGCCGTCAATACGAATGACACCGGGCCGGGCGCGTATCTGGATTTCGTGATTGACCTCGGACTCCCGCAAGGGGTCGCTTTGCAGGTTCAGCTTGTTGCCATCCAGGCTGATGTCGGCGCGCCAGGCGGCCAGATCCTGCCAGTTCGCGCTGCCTTCGATGACTATCCGTCCTTCATCGCTCTTCAGCTCGCCGTCGATGACGGCCCGTTTGCCCTTGATGCTGGTGACGACACGTCCGCCGGTCATCGGCAGCGGTAGCATCTCTGCGCGAAGAATCGGGTTATCCAGAACCAGCTGGCCGTCGAATCTGGGGTCGGTCAACTGGCCCGAGACCTCGCCGTTCAGACTGATGCTGCCGCTGATATCGTCGAAGTCCGGCAGAAAGGCCTTGGCTATGCGGATATCCAGTCCATCCAGAGACACCGTGCCGTTGATCGGCTTGGCGTCGCCAGCGGGATCCAACTGCAAGGCAATGTTGGCCTGTCCCAGATCCTTCGAACTCAGGTCCAACCGGGCACTGACCGATTCCGGATTCACCTCGGCATCAAGATTCAATGTGTCGTAAGTGAACGTCACCGGGTTATCGTCCGCATCCGAGACTCGCGCGCCACCGTCGATGACCCGGGTGCTGATGTCGGCGGCAAAACCACCCGGCTGGCCTTCACCCCAATGGATTTCCGCATCCAACTGCAAGCTGCCGAGCAACGTGGTCTCAGCCGGCATGAAGGCATTCAGGCGGGCCAGGGCGTACTGATCCAGAGTGATGGTGGCGTGGCCATCGGCTTCGGCGACGACCTGGTTCTGCAGACACAGATTGCTGCCTTCCGTTGTCCAGCAGTGTGCATCCACGGCGAATTTTCCGGTGGCGTTGTTCCAGCTCAGCGCGGTGGGTTGATCGAGCCGGATGTCATGCGCCGGAACTTCCAGTTCCACGCTTTCCAGCTTGCCATTCCAGTCGAACTGCTCGTTGAGGGAACCCTCGGCGGCAAGGTTGATGGTCGTGGCATCAGGACCATCTGCAAAGAAAGTCAGACGGTGTTCGGCGCGTCGACCTGCAAGGGTCAGACGTGTATTCTGAACAAGCTGATCACCTGATTGCAGAGTGCCGAGCGCCACATTCAGGCTACTCTGCTTGACGAACAGTTCCTGGATATCCGCCTTGATGCTGATCCCCTGAACCACGATGTCGTTGAACTTGACGACAGACGATGTTGCATTCAGGTCGATATCAGGTGTTGTCAGAGGGCCTGACATGCTCAGATCCGCCGTGAAACCACCGGCGAGCTCCGGCATCAGGTTCTGCAACTGCGGCAGATTGATCAGGGCCTTGATATCCCAACTATCGCCAACCTTGCCCTTGGCATCGATCCGGTTCTGGTCATTGTTCAACAGTACCCTGTCGATCAGCCAGACATTGTCCAGGCCCTTGGACACCACGGCGTCCAGCGAGAAGGGGTAGTTTCTCAAGGAGCCGTTGATGTTGGCTCTAGGCAGCTTCAATGTCCAGTTGCCATCCTCGACTCGGCCGGACGCCTGGATGTTACCGTTCAGCTTGCCGCTGATCTCCGGCACTTGCAGTGATGGGTTGATGTTCCGCAGTGTCCACTGTGTATCCCACTGCAGCAGATCTTTCCACGACACGTTCGCGCTGGCTTTGGCGGTGCCGCCCAGGGTACGAATGTCGATGCCGGGTAGTGACAGGCGTTCGGTATTGGCAGTGCCGGACACGGCCAGTTCCGTTGATGGCAGCTGTTCGCCGTCAATAGTGGCGGCAAGCGTCAACCGATAGTCTGCCAGCGTGCCATCTGCGCCAAGCGACACATCGTCGGCCTGAACCTGAGACTGGCTTTGAATGGGCCAACCCAGATGCTCACTGGTGAGCGTGATGGAGGCTGGCAGGTCCGGTTCCAGTGGTTGTACGGTTCCCGACAGGGAGGCGTTGACGGTGCCCGATACCGTGGTGTCGATGTCGAGTTGGCGCAGTGTGTTGCCGAGTCGCATAACCACTGTGGCAGCTTGTGCACCTGTGCCTTCCGGTAGCTCATCAGGTATCAGATCTGCCGCATTCAGGGTCACTGTCAGATCCAGCGGGTAATCACCTTCGAGGGTGACGTTACCGTTCACCTCGGCGTCGTATGTCTGATAATCGAGGGACAATGTATCGACAGTCAATTCGCTACCGCGTGTTCTGGCCGATAGATGGATGTTTTCCAGCACTTGAACAGGGGTGTCGCCGGGCGGCTGAAAACGCAGCTGGCGAATCAGGATGTCATCGACTGTCAGGTCAATGGGCAGATGAATGCTGGGCAGTTGTACTGGACCATTGGGTTGATCCTTGGGCGGCGTATCGGTGGCAAAGGTCTCGATATCCAGTTCATCGATGGTGATCCTGTCCAGGCAGAACTCGCGATGAACCAGGCAGGCCAGGCGCCATTCGGAATCCAGACCGCGTGCTTTCACTGCCATGGCCTCGTTACCATAGGACAGTTCATCGCTGACCAGGCCCCGTGTCAGATTGCCTTCGAGTTTGCCCAGATCCAGTCCATCGATGCGTTTCGATACCTGCGTGACCACTGTACCGAATCCGGTATCGGTGCCCAGCAGGAAAACTGCAAGCCCGAGAATCAGCAGCACCAGTATCAGCACTGCCAGAACGGATCGGCGCAACCATTTGAGGAGCCTTTTCATGGTCAGAGATCCGGTCCGAGTGACAGGTGAACCCGGAATCCACCGACGTCGTCAGGGTCATTGACCGGAACGGCCAGATCGATGCGAAAGGGGCCGACGGGTGATTGCCAGCGCAAGCCGACCCCGGCGCCAACGGAATAACCGTCACTGTAATTGTTGAAGGCACGGCCCGCATCCGCAAAGACGGCGGCACTCCAAAGGTCAAGAAAGCGATAGTTGTATTCGATGTTGGCAACTTCCAGAAAGCGTCCGCCGACGGCCTCACCATCGGTGTTCTTGGGCGAGATATCCTTGTATCGAAACCCGCGAACGCTGCGATCACCGCCAGCAAAGAATCGCTGGGTGATCGGCACGCGAGGATAGTCATTCGACTGGATGACGCCGTACTGCAGTGTGCCGATGAGCGTGTTGCGATCGGAGATGGCTCGCAAGTAACGGAACCTGCCCGTTGCCTTCAGAAAGTCGATGGTGGACAGAGCCTCTTTCGAGCCACCCATGATCTGAAAGCTGGCGGACTGACCCCAGGTAGGAAAGGGTGAGCCCTTGCTGCGACTGCGGCTGTAGCTGACACCGGGCAGCACCAGGTCGGTGGACTGCTCGACACCATTGTCACCGGCGGTGAAGGTCTCCCGCTCCCAACGCAGAAAGATCGATTCTATCCATTGCGTCGAGGTCCTCGATACACGCTGGAAATTCAATGTGCCCAGAAACGAGTCATTGTCACCGGTAGTGTCATTGAGCAGACCATATTCAATGCCCCAGTAGTTGAACAGGGGCTCGTTGCGGCGTGGAATCCGGTAGGCGATACTGGCATTCTGCAGGTCTCGGGAGACGCCGAACTGGGTCGAGATGGAGTGCCCTCGGCGGTTGATCAGGGGCTTGTCCCAGTTCAGCTTGACTCTGGCTCTGGTGTCGGTTGAATAGCCGATGCCCACGGCCACCTCGTTTTCGTCACGGGTCTTCAGATTGACCTTGACCGGCACTCGCGTGCCGTAGCGCCGATCCTGCTGAGGGATGACCCTGACACTCTGGAAATAGCCGCTGGTCTGCAGATTCTGCGTCAGCTCACCGATCAGGCTGGATTCGTAAGGGTCGCCGGTGTCGAACGGCAGCCAGCGCTCCAGAAAGGTGCGACTGAAGATGTTCTGTTCGAAAATGATGTCGCCAAAGGTGTAGCGCGGCCCGCTGACGGCTGTCAGTGTGATGTCTGCCGTGAGTTGCCGGCGGCTGACTCTCACCGCAGCGTCGGAAAACTCGAACTGGAAGTAGCCCAGATCCTGCGCTTGATCCAGCAGCAGCGATTTGGTCGATTCATACTGCCCGGAGACGAAGATATTGCCTTTTCTGATGGGCAGATCGTCCAGTATACGGGTGTAGGACGGGTCGTCTTGCGCGTCTCCCTGTATCTGGATGGCGATGTTGTTGATCCGTACCGGGTCATTGGGCGTGACCGTGATGGAGACCACCGTATTGCCGCTGGAGGCATCCCTTCTGTCCGATACCTGAACGTCGGCAGCGTAATAACCCAGTGCGCTGAGGGCCGCAGCGCTCTGTTGCGGAAGACCGGCAATGTATCGTCGGTATTGCCGGCTTTCCTCGGCTGGCGGCGGTTTGCCGACCACCAACTCGATGTTCTGCTTGAGTTCTCCCTTGACACCGCTGACGGTCAGCGTGGTGTCGGCCAGGCTAGCCCCCAGCGGCAGCAGGATCAGCAGGCAGGTCGCGACAAGTCTGTGGAAAGAGTTGGAGGCAGTACTGTTCACGAAAATGACGTTACCGGAGATGAGGCCGCAGGTCTGGCATGATCGGCAGCTTCAGCCAGCGTTGGAAGGCCAACGCAATACAGAATTCGACGATGAAAGGCCTGCCTTTCGCGAACGTATGCAAGAGCTGTACTCCCCGTGACAATATAGTCGTTAAGCATCTGCTTTTGTGATGAATTCAACGGCTCGCAGTTCCCTTGAGCGGATGAATCCAGTCTGGCAGCGAGCGCACGATTTCATGCCGACTGTCACGACAATTTGTAACACTTACATGGTTTGGTTTCTGGTCAAGTGAACCACGTTTACTTCAGATACTTACCTCGATTGATGCGGGCTGCACCCGGCATTGGCGGCGTTCGCCTTACCGCAACGCGTCCGCTGCTTGCAGACGTGTATAGAAAGGTAATACCGGAACACTTCAGTCAGGCTCACAATCATCCGGAAATCGGGCTGACCACTCGGCGTAGCCTCCGTCAAGGCTGAAGACCTGGGCGAAGCCCTTTTCGGCCAGGTAGGCGCCGGCACTCTGGCTCATGTTGCCGTGGTAGCAGCAGACGATCAGCGGAATGTCCTGGTCTGTGTCTTCGATATAGGACTGGATACCGGTATTGTCCATATGAACGGCATCAGTGATATGACCCACACGAAAGCTGTCGGCGTCACGGATGTCGATAACATTGACCTCGCGGTTCAGCATCATCTGATGTGCGTCGTCGACTGACAGGCGAGCGTATTGAGACATGTATTTCCTGTTTCCCGTATGAGTACGCTGCGCATTGTACTATCCAACCGCGTCGCTCACTGGCTTCCGCTCTTTCACAATTCTCTGTCGAAACCTGTCCGCCCATGTCTGATATGCCTGCCGCCCTGGGGCCCGCTCTGTTCTCCGCCTCCTTCAAGGTGCTTGCTGCCGACTTTCGGGTAGATGAAGTGCTGGGTATCGAGCCGGATGGTGCTGGTGAGCACTGGCTGCTGCAGATCGAAAAGACGGCGACCAATACCGATGAAGTGGCGAGCCTGCTGGAGTCCACCTGCTCGGCGAACTCGGCTGATGTCGGTCTGTCGGGCATGAAAGATCGGCATGCGGTGACGACACAATGGTTCAGCGTACGCTCGCCAGTGCCTCGGGAACAGATCGAACAAGCCCTGCAGACATTCAATGAGCAACAGACTGCATCGGCCGCTGCATCCGGCGGCAAGCAGCTGAGGCTGCTGCAGGCAGCCCGACATTCACGCAAGTTGCGCCGCGGCACGCACAGCGCCAACGCCTTCGTCATCATTCTGCGCGACCTGAACGCCCTGGCCGAGCTCGATGATGCCGATCTTGCCTCCCGCGTGAAACAGCGGCTCGAGCAGATCCGACAGTGCGGATTTCCCAATTACATCGGCCCACAGCGCTTTGGTCGTGGCGGGCAGAATCTGGTGCGCGCGCGGCAGTGGTTCCGTCAGCCCAAAAAGCGCACGTCTCGCCAACAGCGCAGTCTGTGGCTGTCAGCCGCTCGCAGTGAGCTGTTCAATCGTGTCTGTGCAGCGCGGGTCGAGAACGACAACTGGCAGCAATTGCTGGCCGGTGAACCCGCGGCCCTTGCCGGCAGTCGCAGTTTCTTTGATTCGGAAACCGAATCGGCAGAGGATCTGGCAGCGCGTCTGAGTCGGTTCGATATTCATCCCAGTGCGCCCTGGTGGGGACGTGGCCGAACGCTGGCCAGTTCGACATGCGCTCAGTTCGAGGAGTCGGTGCTGAGTAATGCTGCTGATCTGTGTGCCGGGCTGGAACGCTCGGGATTGCCTCAGGAGCGACGTGCCTTGCGAGCCTGTGCCACCGACCTCCAGCACGAATGGCTGGATGCGAGAACGCTGCAGCTGGCTTTCCACTTGTCGCCGGGTGTTTTCGCCACCACCTTGCTCCGGGAATTGGGTCTGTGTGCCGAACCGGAACGATAATCCCGTTTTCGTGGCAGATGTTGTACCGTTCTGCTTGAAAGGCGGCTGCTTTCAGGGTCCGACCGGGGGTCGAGATCCGTTCAAATCGAGGTTGTATTGACATGGTGTGGGGAAAACTGCTGGGCGGTACGTTCGGCTTCATGATTGGCGGGCCATTGGGAGCCGTGCTGGGAGCCGCACTGGGTCATACCTTCGACAAGGGCATGAATCTGCAGCTGGCACACGACACGCCGGATGAAGATCTGCCACCGGGAGATGCCGAACGTATCAAGATGGCGTTTTTCACCGCCACTTTCTCGGTCATGGGCTATATCGCCAAGGCCGATGGCAAGGTGGACAAGTCGGAGATTGCGCTGGCCGAAGCACTGATGTCGCGCATGAACCTGGATGCCGAACTGCGTGCCGCCGCGATCAAGCTGTTCAATGAAGGCAAGCAGGAGGGATTCGATGTCGAAGGCCTGGTCCTGCAATTTCGCCAGGAATGTCAGCGTCGCACCAGTCTCTACCGCATGTTCGTGGAGATTCTGATTCAGGCGTCGCTGGCCGATGGCGTCATGGCGCCCGAAGAAGAGGCAGCTCTGATGAAGGTGGCCGGGATTCTCGGTTTCTCGGAGTATTCCTTCAGGCAGCTGGAGATGCTGGTGCGTTTCAGCATGGGGGCCGACCAGTCAGCCGGTACCGGTCGTGGCTATGGGGCAGGGCGGGGCACCGGGCCGGGATCTCAGGGCCGTCGGCGCAGTTCGCCGGGCGTCGAGCGCATGAGTCTGGAGGATGCCTGTCAGGTGCTGGGCGTGCAATCGTCCGATGACAAGGCCTCGGTCAAGCGGGCCTACCGACGATTGATGAGCCAGCACCACCCGGACAAGCTGGTGTCCAAGGGGTTGCCGGATGAGATGATCAAGCTGGCCACCGACAAGACCCAGCATATCCAGAAGGCCTACGAGCGCATCAAGGAGAGCAAGGGCTGGTAGAGCGGGGGCCGGAGCAGGCTCGAATTGCCGGCTCCGGCTGGCGTGCAAATGGCCTGCTGGCACTTGCCAATGGCACGGACTCCGTATCCCCGCCAGTCGGCCGCAACGCCTGCGTACGTGGGCGTCCGACAAAGACAACCCTATCGTCCGATCAAACCTCGTTGAGGCGGGGCATCAGTTGTACGAGGTTGCAGGGTCTGGTGCGAGCGTCCAGCTGATGCGAGATGAGTTTCTCCCAGGCGGTCATGCAGGCACCACTGGAACCGGGCAGTACGAACAGATAAGTGGCATTGGCAACACCTGCCACGGTGCGTGATTGCAGCGTGGATGTCTTGATGTCCTCGTAGGAAAGCACGCGGAACATCTCACCGAATCCTTCGATCTCCTTGTCCATCAGAGGCTTGATGGCTTCGGGGGTGCCGTCACGGCCAGTGATGCCGGTACCACCGGTGGTCAGCACCACATCGACTTCCGGATCGGCAATCCAGCGGGACACCACGGCGCGAATGGCGTATTTGTCGTCGCGAACCAGAGCCTTTTCGTAGTGCTGGTGGCCGGACGCGGTCAGGGCCGTCACCAGTTTCTTGCCTGAAACATCTTCCTCTTCGGTGCGTGTGTCGGAGATGGTCAGCACCGCAATGTTAAGCGGCTTGAATTTACTGAAATTTGTATTGCTCATAGTGATGCATATTCAACATGACGAGGGCTCGCGCCTGTTAGACTTCGATGATGGCGGAACGATTACAGAAAATACTGGCCAATACCGGTCTGGGTTCACGGCGAGAGCTGGAAACCTGGATTGCGGCTGGCGAAATCAAGATCAATGGGCAAGTGGCCAAGTTGGGCGACCGGGCCGATCTCAACGACGATCTGGTGGTCAAGGGGCGATTCTACAAGGTCGTCACTGATGATCAGGATCTGCGTCGGGTCATTGTCTACCACAAACCCCTTGGCGAGGTCACCACCCGAGACGATCCGGAAGGTCGTCGTACAGTCTTCGATCGCCTGCCGCGCTTGCATCATGGCCGCTGGATTGCCGTGGGACGGCTGGATATCAACACGCTGGGCCTGCTGCTGCTGACCAATGACGGCGAACTGGCCAATGCGTTGATGCATCCATCCTCGGAATTCGAACGCCAGTACGCTGTCCGCGTCAATGGTCGCGTCAGTCCGGAAATCATCGAGCGTCTGGCAACCGGAGTCGAGCTGGAAGATGGCCCGGCAAAGTTCGAGAAGATTGTTGCTGAGGCGGATACCGAGCATGCCAATCAATGGTTTCGCGTATCGTTGAAAGAGGGGCGCAACCGCATGGTTCGACGGCTCTGGGAATCGCAGGACATGCAGGTCAGTCGCTTGATCAGAACCCGGTTCGGACCGGTGACTCTGCCGCGCTGGCTGGCTCGAGGCAAGGTATTCGAACTGCCACCGAAGGATATCGAGGACATTGCCAAGGCCGCAGGGCTGGAGCCGCGGCCGCCGGCCAAGTTGCGTATCATCCCCGTTCATCCCAGACACCGCCGCAAGGCACAGCAAAGAAGCCGTAAATGACAGAAGACAAGGTTCTCTACCGCGTGCGTTTCATCAGCCAGGACAAGGTGTATGAAATCTATGCTCGCGAGGTCTATCAGGGCGATCTGTACGGTTTTGTCGTGATCGAGCAACTGGTGTTCGACACCAACAAGACGGTCGTTGTCGATCCGGGCGAGGAAAAGCTCAAGACCGAGTTTGAAGGGGTGACGCAGACCATCATTCCCATGCATTCCATCATCCGGATTGATGAGGTGGAAAAGCGCGGCACGGCGAAAGTTGTCGAGCTGAAGGGTAACGTCACGCAATTTCCTTCGCCAATTTACACTCCGG
Source organism: Granulosicoccus sp. 3-233 (assembly GCF_052681095.1). Classification (NCBI taxonomy): domain Bacteria; kingdom Pseudomonadati; phylum Pseudomonadota; class Gammaproteobacteria; order Chromatiales; family Granulosicoccaceae; genus Granulosicoccus; species Granulosicoccus sp. 3-233. The sequence goes on along the minus strand of NZ_JBQYLE010000006.1, from coordinate 339,818 downwards.
GGCGTACACCGGACGCATAAACAGGTTAAACTACGGCGCTCGACAGGTTGAGGTTCAATCGGTCGACGCAGGCAAGCAGTACGGAGAGGTGGCCGAGTGGTCGAAGGCGCCAGCCTGGAAAGTTGGTATACGGGGTAACTCGTATCGAGGGTTCGAATCCCTCTCTCTCCGCCAATTGCCCTCTGCGCAGGTGCGCAGTCAACCCCACCAGACCCAGACTGGGCATCCGGTCAGCCGAAACACCATCTCCCATCGATAGTCATCCGCGGCAGTTGCCTTGCCGAAAGCGCATCGAGTGAAAAGCGAGGAAGGATGGTTGCCCGGTGAAGTGTCCTGTGGCTGAGATCTCGCTACCCATGCTTGTATTGATGCGGATGGAAGAGCAGGCCTCGCTGGTCAAGACATCTCGGTGACAGGTCGCCCGGGATTCATCAATGCGGTTCGTCAGATCAGTCTTTCAGCGTGCTGGCAGGCAATCCCGAAAAATTTCTGCACCATAGTGTGTCGTTGATTCGGTGCGATGTTGACTGATGGCAACGAGGTACTTTCCTCCGTCACAGTTCAAGGTTAAACTCCTTCTGCGTCACATTTCCGTCATGGCTGACGTCGAAACTATTCCGCTGTAAGAAACCTTGATCAGGAGTGTTCAGGATGCCGAGACTTGCCCGCAAACCGCATGTGGCCATGCCTTCAAAAGGACTGCGAGGCAGCCTGAGAAAAGGGTATCTGGCCGCCGCCGTGCTCCTGTCGTGTCTGTTGTCGCCGGCATTTGCCACGACCTATTCGGATGCCGAGAGCGGTGTCGGAGATTGGCAGGTCTATGATCAATCACCGGCAGGTGCCGAGATTGTCACCGAATATGATGACATTCTGGAAAGTCAGGTCATCGAGACTCGCGGTGTCGGTCGCAACAACGGGTATCTGCTGGGTGGCACCAGCGCGGAAAACGGCTGGAACAACACCAGCGAGTTTCACGCCAATTGGCGTATGCAGGTCACGGAGGCCTATACGCTCTACATCCGCATCGACACCAGCGATGGCTGGCGCTATCTGACCTATTCCAACAGCAACAGCGACGCTCTGGCCAATTCCACCGGCCAGTACATTCGCTACGGTCTTGGCAGCAGTTCAACAGATGGCACCTGGCGGGTGTTCAGTCGGGATCTGGCGAGTGACCTGACCAACGCCCAGCCTGAGAATACCTTGCTGGCGGTCAACGGTTTTCTGGTGCGTGGCTCCATGCGCCTGGATGACATCACCCTGGCCACGGAAGCAGTCAATCAAACCGTGTTGCCTCCTGTGAGCAGTGTCGTCGATGCCACGGCAGAAGATGGCTCGACGGCTGGCTGGAAGATATTCGACAACTCACCGGCGGGTGCCACGATTGCGGTTGTCAGCGATGAACTCAGCGGCAGCCTGGTGTACGAGACGACGGGTGCCGGACGCAGCAATGGCTATCAGCTGGGAGGGCTGGATACGGTTGATGGCTGGAACAACCAGTCCGAGTTCCAGCTGGATTGGGACATGCGGGTATCCGAGAACTATCAGGTCTATGTGCGCGTGGATACGGCCAATGGCTGGCGCTATCTGGTGTATTCCAACAGCAATTCGGATAGCTTGCTGGCCTCCAATGGTCGCAATATCGGCTTCGGACTGGGCAGTACCTCGAAGGACGGGCAGTGGCACACGTTCAGTCGTGATCTGGCCGCTGATCTGGAAATCGGTGAGCCTGGCAATACGCTCATCGCCGTTCACGGATTGCTGATTCGTGGCAGCCTGAGATTGGACAACATCCGCTTGTCGGCAGCAGACGACGTCGAGGCCATTGCACCCGAGGCACGCATCGCCGGAGGGGACCAGGTCCTGCTGATCGGCGACATCGTCGAACTCGATGGCTCGGGCAGCACCGACGATTCGGCGGTGGCCGCCTATCAGTGGACGGACGAGTCTGGCACCGTTCTGGGCTCCGATCCCGTGTTGAGCGTCAGCGCCGAATCGGCCGGTCTTTTCACCTATCAGCTGACGGTGACCGATGATGAAGGACTGAGCGATAGCGCGACAACGACGCTGACGGTTCAGGATGGTTCGGTTGCCACCATCTATGAAGATGGCGAGGATTCTTCGACCAGTCGCTGGCGTATTGCCGATGCCTCGCCGTCGGGTGCGACTGTCGAGAACATCGTGGATGCGGATCAGGGGAGCCGTGTCATCGAACTCAGTGGCACCGACCAGCAGAACTCCTTCGTGATCGGTCACCACAACAGTCAGGCTCCCGGCTGGAACAATTTTCACCAGACGCACCTGCGCTGGTCGATGCAGACAGACGGCGGCTTCTCGGTGTATGTGCAACTGGAGACAGCGGACGGACTGCGGTATCTCATCTATGACCAGTACAGCACCGATCGTGGCAGTGACAGCGCGTCCAGTCTGCGATTCGGCCTGGGCAGCGGTGCCCATGACGGACACTGGCAGACTTTCACTCGCAATGTCTACGAGGATCTGGCGACCTTCCAACCCGACAATGCATTGATTGCGGTTCATGGCGTGCAGTTTCGCGGCAGTTTCAGGGTGGACGACATCCAGATGTTCATCGCTACTGATGGTGGCGGCGGTGACGAGGGACCGGTGTACGAGGACGCCGAGGATTCATCCATTGCACGGTGGCGCATCACCGATACCACGCCTGGTGGTGCTGTGGTGGCCAATGTGCAGGACAACGAACGCAACAGCCGGGTCATCGAACTTTCCGGCAACGGTCAGGCCAATGCCTATCTGATCGGCAATACCGACAGTCGCGGGGCTGGCTGGAACAATACCGAACAGTCGCATCTGCGCTGGTCGATGAAGACCGACGCGGGCTTCTCGGTCAATGTCCCGGTGGAAACCACACAGGGCTTTCGCTATCTGATCTACGATCAATACAACGGCAACCGTGGCAATAGCAGCAGTAGCAACCTGCGCTATGGGCTGGGCAGCAGTGCTCACGACAATACCTGGCAGACATTCACCCGCAATGTGCGACAGGATCTGGCGGCCTTGCAACCGGACAACGAGCTGATTGCGGTCCACGGTGTGCAGTTCCGGGGCGACTTCCGGGTGGATGACATTCGCATGCTGACGGTGACCGATGCACTGCCACTGGCTGCCTTGTCCGCCAGTCCGCTAGAGGGCGATGGACCCTTGTTGGCGAGTTTCGATGCCAGTGAATCCAGTGATGACAATGGCATCGTCAGCTACTCCTTCGACTTCGGTGATGGAAGTGAGCCGGTCAGTGGCGAGCAGGATGAGGCATCCCACGTCTATCCGCTGGCGGGCAGCTACACGGCTGTCGTGACGGTCACGGATACGGCAGGTCAGCAATCCAGTGATCAGGTGACGATTCAGGTTCTGGATGATTCGCAGGCTCCGACGGCCAATCTGGTGGCCAGTGTCAGCGAAGGCGAGGCACCTCTGACAACCGTGTTCGATGCGTCGGGGTCCTCCGATAATCAGGCGATCGTGTCATACGCCTGGGATTTCGGTGATGGCGCTGTTCAGCAAGGTGAAGACCTGGTGTCCATCAGTCATGAATACACGGAGGCCGGGGAGTATACGGCGCGGGTAACGGTCAGCGATGCCAATGGCAACCAGTCGAGCGCCAGCCTTGTCATCACGGTTGAGTCCGAGCCAGTCGATGAACCGCCCGTGGCAGCGTTCACGGTGGCATCACCGATCGAAGGCTCCACGGTCAGCTTTGTCAATGACTCGACCGACGATGGTCAGATCGCCAGTGTTCTGTGGAATTTTGGTGACGCGACCGAAACCGGACAATCCGATCAGCACAACCCGAGCTACAGCTATTCTTCGGTGGGTGACTACACGGTGACGTTGACCGTTGTGGACGATGCCGGCCAGATGGATACAGCCACGCAAGTGATCACGATCACCGAGCTGGACGACGAAGGTGAACCCCTGCTTGCGTCGGTAACGGCCAGCGCGGTGTCCGGCGAAGCGCCTTTCGATGTCACTCTGGATGCCTCCGGTAGTAGTGGTGGACAGGGTGATCTGAGCTACCAGTGGTTGGTGTCACGACTTGACCAGTCCGGCGAGCCGTTGGCAGAAGACAGCATCAGCGCAACGGGTATCAGTGTCGAGACTCAGCTGACGGTTGCCGGGGAATACGCGGTCACCCTGACCGTGCGTGACGAACTGGAGGCGGAGTCCGTTGCCACTCTGATGTTGACCGTCAATGCCGCCGACCCGAACAATGGCGTGACCCCTGAAGATGCCGCGCGATTGCTGGCACAGGCCACATTCGGGCCGAGTAGTGAATCGATTGCCAGAGTTCAGACTCTGGGCCTTGAAGGCTGGATCGACGAGCAGTTGAGCCTGCCGATGGGTGCACCGCATCTGGACTTCGTGCGGGCCCACAGCAATGGCAGCCGTCAGGAACCGCGGCATGAGGTCTGGTGGCGTGATGTGGTCAATGGGGAAGACCAGTTGCGTCAGCGCGTGGCCTTCGCGCTGAGTCAGATATTCGTGGTCTCCGATCAGGGATACACCCTGGGTAACGCGCAATACGGTGTGACCCACTATTACGATCAGCTGCAGGAGGGCGCCTTTGGCAATTACCGCGACCTGCTGGAAACGGTCACGCTCAGTCCGGTGATGGGGGTCTATCTGAGCATGTTGCAGAATCAGCGTGGGGAGATGCAGGGCAATACACGGGCTGACGAAAACTTCGCACGTGAAGTCCTGCAACTGTTCAGTATCGGCCTGTACGAATTGAACATCGATGGCACCCAGAAGAAATCGGGTGGCAAGCCCATTCATACCTATACGCAGGAGCAGATCGAGGAATACTCACGGGTCTTTACCGGCTGGAACTTCGGTGGCGCTACCGACTGGACTCTGGCTGCCATCAACAGCCGTGCCGACAAGATCGCGCCCATGCAAGCCTGGCCCGAGTATCATGATAACGGTGCAAAAGCCCTGTTGGGAGGCGTGACGCTGGCGGCCGGACAGAGTGCGGAGCTGGATCTGCAGATGGCTCTGGACACCATCGCAGGCCATGCCAATGTGGCTCCCTTCATGTCGAAGCAGTTGATCCAGAGAATGGTCACGAGCAACCCGACACCTGCCTATGTGGCTCGAGTCAGCCGTGTGTTCAATGACAATGGTCAGGGCGAGAGAGGCGATCTCGGCGCTGTCGTCAAGGCGATTCTGCTCGATGAAGAAGCCCGGTCCGGGCATCTGAATATCAAGGATTTCGGTAAATTGCGTGAGCCGATCCTGCGCCTGTCGCATTTGTGGCGAGCGTTCAATGTCAGCGTGGGTTCGCAGAGTGTAAACGGGGTGTACAACACGGCTTCTCCCCATCTGAAGGATCTGGATTCGGTGGGTGGCCAGGCCGTACTGAAGTCCCCCTCGGTCTTCAATTTCTTTCATCCGGACTATGCGCCGCTGGGGCCGATCTACAGCAGTGGCAAAGTGGCACCTGAGGCAGAGATCTATACCGAGGACAAGATCCTGCTGATGACCAACCGTATAGACCGGCAGATACAGTACGAGCATGATGATGGCGACAGCAATGCCCGGAAGTCGTCCTATATCGATCTGTCCCGAGAAAGGGCGCTGGCCGCGGTCAGTACCGATGCCTTGCTGGACAGGCTCGATCTGCTGTTGCTCTCGGGCAGCATGAGTGATGGACTGCGCGATATCCTGAGCAATCATCTGGAATCGCTGCCGTCGGCGGACACCCGGGAAGGCCAATCTCGACGAGTGCGTGATGCTCTGAGCCTGATCATGGCATCGCCCGATTATCTGGTTCAAATGTAAGGAGCACTTGATGAACAGACACTATCAAGCACGACGTCGATTCCTGAAGCGCTCGCTGGCCTGTGCAATTGCCGGCAGCGGTGCCGGTGCCATGAGTGGCAAGTTGAGCCTGGTTGGTTCCGCTCTGGCGGACTCCAGTAATTTTGCAGGCACGAATGATTACAAGGCACTGGTCTGCGTCTTTCTGTACGGCGGCAGTGATTCGTTCAACCTGTTCGTACCGTCCGACAGTGCTCGCTATGCGGAATACAGCAGCGCGCGCGGAAGTCTGGCCCTGGATCAGAGTCAATTGCTGCCAGCCAGTGATGGCATCGTCAGTTTCAACGGCAATCTGCCCGGTATTCGACAGCTTTATGAAGATGGCAATGCCGCCATCGTGGCCAATGCCGGCAATCTGATTCAGCCGGTCACCCGCAGCAGCCTTCTCAACGGCTCGGCGTCCATACCGGCTGACCTGTTCGCGCACAACCATCAGCAGGAACAATGGCAGAAAGGTCTGGCGAGTCAGCCAACGTCTGTTGTCGGTGCCGGCTGGGGCGGACGAATGGCCGATCTGTTGCGGGATGCCAATGCCGGTTCGACCTTGCCACCATCCTTTACGGTGGCAGGCAGCAACTACTTCCAGTCGGGCAACCAGACATCACCGATTTCGATCAATGCGAAGTCCGGGGCCAAGCTGCTTGACTACCTGGATGCCAACAGCTACAGCAGCAATGCGGGCCGGGATGCCGCGATGTCACAGATTCTAGCGTTGCAGAACGATCACATACTCAAGCAGTTTGCCGGCGAGTCCTTCGGACGCGCTCGTGACAGCTCGCGGCTACTGGCGTCCGTCATGAATCAACACGGGCCTTCCAGCCTGGATTTCAATACCGAAAACAGCAATCTGGGAGAACAGCTGCAGATGGTCGCTCGATTGATCGCGGGTCGTGAAATCATGGGGCAGAAGCGGCAGATCTACTTTGTCGGAATGGGCGGTTGGGATACCCATGACGCACAGTCTCCTCGACTGGAGCAATTGACCGCGGACCTGGACAAGGGGCTCAGCAGCTTTCAGCAGGAATTGGCAGCCCTAGGTGTGGCCGATGCGGTCACGACCTTCACCGCATCGGACTTCGGGCGAACCCTGACGGTCAACGGTGACGGTTCGGATCACGGCTGGGGAGGTCATTACCTGGTCATGGGCGGCGCCGTCAACGGGCGGAAGCTGGTGGGAGATTGGCCCAGCTACGCCATCGGCGGAAATGATGACACCGGTGACAAGGGGCGTGTCATTCCTTCCATGTCGGTAAACCAGTATGGTGCAGCCCTGGCGTCGTGGATGGGATTGTCCAATTCCGATATCGCTGGCATTTTTCCTGATCTGAGCAATTTTGACGATAGCTGGATAAACTACGGACTGTTCACCTGACGGCACTGTCCGGAAAGCGGTTTATCCGATGAAATTCAGACTCCATTGCTTTGCCCAATCGGGTAACGCCTACAAGGCTGCCCTGATGCTGAACCTGTGTTCTGCAGACTGGGAGCCTGTATTCGTTGATTTCTTCAATGGCGCCACCCGTAGCGATGAGTATCTCGAGCTCAACGAGATGGGTGAAGTGCCTACCCTGGAAGCCAAGAATGTCACGCTGGCGCAATCGGGGGTCATTCTCGACTATCTGGCAGATGCCTTCGAGCAATATGACGCCAGTTCGGTACCCCAGCACCGGGAAGTCCTGCGCTGGATTCTGTTTGACAACCACAAGTTGACAGGCAGTGTTGCTCCGCTGCGCTTCATTCGGCAATTCACCGATCAGGGTGAGAACGACGTGACCGCGTTTCTCCATCGTCGCGCGACAGCGGCGCTGACAGTGCTCGATCGTCGACTCGACAAATCGGAGTTCGTTACCGGCGATGAACCGACCATCGCCGATATTTCCCTGTGTGGCTATCTGTTCTGGCCTGACGAAATCGGCTATGGCTCCTGGCAGGATTTTCCCGCCATCGAAGTCTGGCTGGAACGTATCAGGCTGCTCCCGGGCTGGGAACACCCCTACAAACTGATGCCGGGCTACCCCCTCGAGAAGGACGAGTCCGAGGACGAATCCTGACAGGCGAGAGCCCTTGATGGCGCTCTTCCGGTTCGCCGCCGCCCGATAACGGAAGTTACCCAGGCCCCGCTTTTCTTGCTTTCCGACCACGGCCAGTACGGCTGGTGGAAGGCGTCTGCGTCACAAACAGCCTCTTCGATGGTGTGAAAACTGCTGTAGTGGTCGCTAAGAGATTGATTGAGAAGAGAATCGAGAGCGCCAACGAGATGCAGGGCCTGACTTTCCGTCGTGTGTGGCAACACGCTGCAAAACACCACATCGTGGCTCTTTGGCGCCGGTGGCTGATGCTGCTCGGCCTGTTGATCAGTACCTGCCTGTTGATGAACGGGGCGGTCTGGTCGGCTGAGTCTGTCATTGCGGACGAGCAGGGTCAGGCCGCCAGCGAAACGCACGCGATCATCAACGATCTGGAAATCACGCGACGCGTCCTTGGTGGGGATGATGCAGAGTTCGGCGACTGGCCGTCCATGGTGGTCATCGCCACTGCCGGTATCTTCCCGCTGGAAGACCGGTTCTTTTGTGCTGGAACCCTGGTGGCCGAGCGTTATGTGCTGACTGCGGCCCATTGCCTGTTCGATATCTATGGCAGGCTGGAGGAGGTATCCAGCTTGCGAATTGTCGCCGGCATCCATGATCTGTCCGATGACGAAGGATTTGAGGAAATCGATGTCACCAACATCATCCTCCATCCGGACTATGACAACTCGCTCGAATCTCCCCCTGATGACATAGCCTTGCTGGAGCTGTCGAACACGGTGGATGCCCCTGTCGGACAGCTGTTTGCCGGGGAGACGGAAGAGTACACCGATACGCTGGGCTTTATTCTCGGCTGGGGAGCGACGCGTTACAGCAACGATCAGGCCAGTGGATATCCGACGATCTTGCAGGAAGCTCGCGTGCCGTTGGTGTCGCTGGAGACCTGTAACGCACCCATTTCCTACAACGGGCTTCTCGAGCAGGAGCAATTGTGTGCAGGTTTCAGCACTGGAGCGGTGGATACCTGCGCCGGTGATAGTGGTGGACCCTTGTACATTCTCGACAGTGGTCAGCCTGTGCAGGTGGGTATTACCAGTTTCGGCAATGGCTGCGCTCAAGCGAATTTCTACGGTATCTACACCAATATTTCGCACTATATTCCGTGGCTGAGTGATTACATCAGCGTGCCCGAACAGTCTGCCGATCTTGTGGCCAGTCGTCAGGCGAGTGCATCGACGGACAGTTCACCCAAGGGGGCGGATGGGACAGCCAGTACCCGGTCTGGTGGTGCGCTGAACCCGGCCGTCATGCTGTTGCTCGTGTTGGCTGCTGCGTTGCGTCTGACAGGATGCAGTGCCCACTCCACTGAAAAACCGGATCTGACCGATGCTGACCGGCAACTGGAATTCAACAAGGGCGGGCAGCGAGCCGGTATCGACGCCTTGCGTCTGGGTCTTGATCGGGAAGCGGTCATGCAGGCACTACCGGCCAGATTCTGGCAGGAGCCGCAATGCCGGACAGGCAAGACTGCGGTGCGTGGCACGGGCCGCCTGTTCATGACAGAGCAGTGCTTTGTTCTGGCCAGGGAAGACCAGAGACTGGCTGACTGGCGCGTACCGCAGATCTCCTATGTGCTCATCGCCGGAAAACTGTCGAGAATCGACCTGGTTCTGATCATGGACGGCGATCGTGGAGAGAACCCCGACGCTGCCACGGCCCCGGCCGAAGCGCTGGACTCTCGGCTGGCCGAGCTGTTGAATACGCGCTACCGCCAACCGGTCGAGCCCCACCTGTGGCGACAATGGCAGGATCAGATCCGCTTCCAGCCAGGCAGGGGCTTGCAGTTCATTGATGGAAAGCTGGCGAAATCGCTGCCGGTATTACTCGACAGCGATCCTCGATTTGACTGAGCCGAGCCGAGCCGAGTCGGGGCGGAACTGGACAACGCCAGCAAGCCTGAGCACACTGCCGTCCCACGTCCCACGTCCCACGTCCCACGTCCCACGTCCCACGTCCCACGTCCCACGAAGCACGAAGCACGAAGCACGAAGCTCAGGCACTGCACCCGGATCAGCTTCATCTGATCCAGGTCAGCAGTGACCAATGAACTACTTGATGAATTCCGATCGGATCTTGTCGAAGCTGGTGTGGCGAATGTCACGCCCCTTGACCAGGTAGACGACATATTCGCAGATGTTCACCGAGTGATCGCCGACGCGTTCCAGTGCACGGGCGCACCAGGTGATCTTGAACAATTTCGATACCTGCCGTGGATCCTCGACCAGGTGTGTACCGAGAAGTCGCTCCAGAGTCCGGTACTCGTTGTTGACGTCCTCGTCGCGCTGGGCAATGGCCAGTGCCGCATCCACGTCCAATCGGGCAAACGCATCCAGAGAGTCGTGCAGCATGGACTTCACCAGTTCACCGAGATGCCGCAATTCCTTGCGATAACTTGGCAGATCATCCGCCATTTCGGTCAGATCCCGTGAAAACCGGCCCAGCTTTTCAGCTTCATCACCGATTCTCTCCAAATCGGTGATCACTTTGATGACCGTCACGATCAGTCGTAGATCGCTGGCAGCCGGTTGGCGACGGGCCAGCACCTGGGTGCAATCCTCGTCGATGTCGACTTCCATGCGGTTGATTTCGTGATCACTCTCGGCAACCTTGGTCGCCAGGTCGTTATCGGCTTCCAACAGGGCCGTCAGACCATTGGTGACCTGTTGCTCGACCAGGCCTCCCATGGTGAGAACCTTGTTGCGGATATCCTCCAGTTCCAGATTGAACTGTTGAGAGATATGTTGATCAAGATGGAGCTTGTCCATAAGGGGTACCCGAGGCCTTTCAGTGAAGACTGATGGTGCAATGTATTGAGAAGATCAGATTCAGGCAACTGCCGCTGTACTTGAACTGCAGATGCATCATCAAGATGCAGACAAGTATAGAAGGGAGTTGCGTCTTCTAGCCAAATCGACCGGTTATATAGTTTTCTGTCAGCTCATGCTGAGGATTGGTGAAGACATCGTTGGTAGCATTGACTTCGACCAGTTTTCCCAGATGAAAGTAGGCTGTACGTTGTGATACACGAGCCGCCTGCTGCATGGAGTGAGTCACGATCGCGATCGCGTAATTCTGGCGCAACTCGTCGATCAGTTCTTCGATGCGGGCAGTGGCGATGGGGTCGAGTGCCGAGCAGGGCTCATCCATGAGGATGACTTCCGGGCTCACGGCAATGGAGCGCGCAATGCACAATCGCTGCTGTTGACCACCCGAGAGGCTGGTGCCGGGCGCATCGAGCCGATCCTTGACTTCATCGTAGAGTCCGGCCTTGCGCAGGCTGTCGACCACGATATCGTCAAGCTCCGCACGATTGCTGGACAGACCATGAATGCGCGGACCATAGGCAACATTGTCGTAGATCGACTTGGCGAAGGGGTTCGGCTTCTGGAAAACCATGCCTACGCGAGCACGCAGCAGCACCGGATCCAGGTCAGCGCCGTAGAGATCCTCGCCATCCAGAGACAGATCACCGGTGACCCTGCAGGACGGGATGGTGTCATTCATGCGATTCAGGCAGCGCAGAAACGTGGATTTTCCGCAGCCGGATGGGCCGATCATGGCAACCACCTCATTGTTGCCGATGTCCAGATCGACATCGAAAATGGCCTGTTTCTCGCCATAGAAGACGTTGACACCCCGAGAACGCATCTTGGCATTCTCGACCGTGGGCGTGCCGACGGTTTCGGTCAACTTGTTGAAGGCTTCCTGAGCACTGTCTTTCACTGGATCTCTCGGGATGAAGGAGGTATCGATTGTATCTGTTGCGACTGCTGTATTCATGATTCGTATCTCCTACCAGCGACGTTCGAATTTCTTGCGAAGAAATACCGCGAGTGCATTCATCACGACCAGAAAGACCAGTAGCACCATGATGGCTGCGGATGTCTTCTCGACGAAGGCACGCTCGGGACTATCTGCCCACAGGAACACCTGCACGGGCAGTACGGTGGCAGCATCGGTGACCGATGCCGGAATATCGACGATGAAGGCCACCATGCCGATCATCAACAGAGGGGCAGTTTCGCCGAGTGCCTGGGCGAGTCCTATGATGGTGCCGGTCAGAATGCCCGGCATGGCCAGCGGTAGTACGTGATGGGTGACGACCTGCAAGGGCGATGCACCCAGACCGCGGGCAGCTTCCCGAATCGACGGGGGAACGGCCTTGAGGGCCGCTCGGCTGGAGATGATGATGGTCGGCAAGGTCATCAGACTCAGCACGATACCGCCAACCACCGGGGCAGAGCGCGGCAGGTGAAAGAAGTTGATGAATACCGCGAGCCCGAGCAGACCGAAGACGATCGACGGCACTGCTGCCAGGTTGTTGATATTGACCTCAACGATATCGGTCCAGCGATTCTGCGGCGCAAATTCTTCGAGATAGATGGCGGCCGCAACGGCAATCGGGAACGACAGGGCAAAGGTGATCAGCAAGGTGAACGCAGAACCCATCAGTGCAGCCCTGATGCCCGCCAGCTCCGGTTCTCGAGAGTCACCGTTGGTGAAGAAGGTACGGTTGAAGCGAACCTCCAGTTGACCGGCATCCTTCAACGACTTGGCCCAGGCAATCTGCTTGTCGCTCATGCGAGTGACGATCGAGTCGGGGTTGCTCAGATCGGCGTCGGACTTGATCAGAGCGCTGAGCTCGTCATCAGTAGGCAGCCACAGGCTGATCGAGGTGTCGAGCAATGCACGATCCGCTGCTACCTGGTCATACAGTTCGTACTCGGCGCCCGTACTGATCATCTGATACAGCGCTTTCTTGTCACCTCGACTGCTGACTTCCGGAAAGCGCTCACGCATGGTCTGCTTGATGAGGCCACCGAAGTTGGCCGCACGCAACTCAGCCTCGGTCGGGTCATCACTGATACCCAGCGTGGCACTGTCCAGTTGAACATCCAGCTTGACGAAAGTGCTCTGGAATGCCGGCAAGCCCTTGCTGACAATGCTGAACAGCAATATGAACAGAAAGCCGATGCTGGCAGCAATGGCGGTCACGCCGTAGAGCCGGAAGCGTTTCTCTGCGGCGTAGCGCTTTTTCAAGGATGCGCGAACCTTGGTCGTTGAATCACTCATTCGTATTGCTCCCGGTACTTGCGAACGACATGCAAGGCGATCACGTTCAGGCACAGGGTGACGACAAACAGCATCAGACCCAGTGCGAAGGCAGCCAGCGTCTTGGCACTGTCGAATTCCTGGTCGCCGGTGAGCAGAGTGACGATCTGCACGGTGACGGTCGTGACGGCTTCAAGTGGATTGGCAGTGAGATTGGCGGCCAGGCCGGCGGCCATGACCACGATCATGGTTTCACCGATGGCACGCGATACTGCAAGCAGGACACCGCCGACGATGCCCGGTAATGCAGCCGGGATGACCACCTTTCGAATGGTCTCGGATTTGGTAGCACCCAGTCCGTAGGAGCCATCACGCATGGACTGGGGTACCGCGGTGATGACATCGTCAGACAGGGAGGAGACAAAGGGAATGATCATGATGCCCATGACAGCACCGGCGGCCAGTGCACTTTCAGAGGAGACACTCAGACCCAGCGTTGCGCCGAATGAGCGCAGGGCCGGCGCCACGGTCAATGCGGCAAAGAAGCCGTAGACCACGGTGGGAATGCCAGCCAGAATCTCCAGCAAGGGCTTGCAGATGCTGCGGACCGGACGACTGGCGTATTCTGCCAGATAGATGGCGGACATCAAGCCGAAGGGGACGGCAACCACCATGGCGATGAAGGAGATGAGCATGGTGCCCAGGAACAGGGGCACGGCTCCGAAAGAACCTGACGATCCGACCTGATCGGCACGGATGGCAGTCTGCGGGCTCCAGGTGGTGCCCGTGATGAATTCGATGATGCTGACTTCCTGGAAGAAGCGAAGGGATTCGAACAGTACCGACAGCACGATCCCCAGCGTGGTCAGAATCGCGATGGATGCACAGCTGATCAGGAAGAACTGCACGATCTTCTCGACGTTGTGTCGGGCTCGTGTGTCGGCCTTGATTCTCTTCAGCGCCAGCGTTGCACCGGCAATCGCTGCGGCCAGCGCCAGTACAAACAGCGCCAGCGAGCTGATATGGCGCATGCTGGCCAGTTGCTGTGCGGCGATCTTCTTGTCGGGATCCTGAATGTCGGCAATGGCCTGGCTGTCCACCAGGTTGCCGATATCGTTCTTGTAGAGCTCTACCGATTTCTCGCCGGCTTCATAGACGCTCTGTGGAATGTAATCTTGCAGAAACCCGCTGACGACACTCGGCTCGAACAGTTTCCAGCCGACGATGATGGCCAGCGCCGGCAAGGCGCACCACAGGGCGACCATCATGCCGTAGTGGCTGGGCAGGGAATGCATGGATCGCACACCGCCACCGAGTCTTGCGACGGAGTAGGCGCGGCTTCTACCGTAGGCAAAGGATGCCAGGGCGAGGCCCAGTGTGACTAACAGCAGGGTAGTTGCGGACATGGAGAGGAAGGTACTCGTGGGCGGACGGGGCAATACAGAGGTGGTTCTGTCAAGAAAAAAGGTCTTGCCACCGAAGGCAAGACCTTTTGATCACTGTCTGGTGTTCTGGCCGCAGAGCGAAAAGTGCGCTCTGCGGCGGGACCAGATTCTAGTTCAGAACCAGTTTCTGCAGTGATTTTACCGCTGCACCGACTTCGGCGCGCTGCTCGTCACCCAAAGGAATCATGCCCTTGTCTGCCAGGTAACCGTCTTCACCCCAAGCCTGCTCGCTGGTGAATTCCGCCAGGTACTCGGCGATGCCGGGTACGGTGCCGATGTGCTGAGCTTTCACGTAGAAGTACAGGGGACGTGAAATGCCGTAGTCGCCGCTGGCGATGGCATCGAAATCAGCTTCGTAACCATCGATGACAGAGCTTTGCACCTTGTCGGAATTCTGCTCGAGGAAGCTGAAGCCGAAAATGCCCAGTGCATCGGGATTGGCTTCCAGCTTCTGCACGATCAGGTTGTCGTTCTCACCGGCTTCGATGTAGGCACCGTCTTCACGCATGGTGTGGCAGGTTGCCTTGAAGTCGTCGTCTTCCATGCCCTTGATGAATTCGAACTGCTTGCAGCCACCTTCCATGGCCAGCTCGGCGAAGGCGTCACGAGTACCGGATGTGGGAGGCGGTCCCAACACTTCGATGTCGGTGGCAGGCAGCTCAGGGTTGATCTCTGACCACTGCTTGTAGGGGTTTTCCACCAGAGACTCGGAGCCGTCAGGGTTGGGCACCATCTTCGCCAGGGCCAGGTAGAGTTCCTTTGTGCCCATGTCGAACTGCTCAGCGTTGATGGAATTGGCCACGGCAATGCCGTCGAATCCGATCAGTACTTCAACGATATCAGTGACACCGTTCTCCTGGCACATTTCGTATTCGCTGGTCTTCATGCGACGGGAAGCGTTGGTGATGTCCGGTGTATCGACACCGATGCCGGAACAGAACAGCTTCAGGCCGCCACCTGAACCGGTCGATTCGATCTTGGGGGTGCTGAAGTCGGTTGTCTTGCCGAAACGTTCGGCAACAACAGTCGCAAACGGATAGACGGTGGATGAGCCAACGACGCTGATGCCATCGCGAGCTGCGGCGTTGCCGGCGAAGGCCGAGGCCAATACCGCTGAACCAAGCAGTAATACTGACTTTTTCATGGTGATCTCTTTACGTGAAGGGGACGTTGTGTCAACACGAGCAGTATCGGAGCCGAATATGACACAGCAGTTACACGACGGTGATTGTCATCCTGTTTTGTGACACGAGTAACCTCCGGAGATCCGTGAAATCTACTGGTTCACTGCCTGCGGCAACAGGATGCAGCGGGACTTGGGAAAGGTTATGGAGAAAACCGAGCCGCTACCCGGCGTACTTTCGATGCTCAGTTGGCCGCCATGGCGTTGCGCAGCATGTTTCACGATGGCCAGACCCAGTCCGGTACCGCCATCATCGCGAGAGCGACCGGCATCCACACGATAGAAGCGTTCACTGAGCCTGGACAGATGCCTTGCCTCGATGCCGGGACCGTCGTCGGCTACTGTGTAAACCGCCTCCCCCTGATCACCGATCTGCCAGGAGACATTGATCAGAGTGCCGGGATCCGTGTAGCGTACGGCATTGGTCAGCAGGTTCTGACAGGCGCTGTATATCTCTCTTTCCGAGCCCAGTATTGCCAGAGTGTCGTCCAGCGCCAGCTCGAACTGATGGGAAGCGGTAGCTTCATGTTGCGTGCTGACCATCGAGCGAATCATGGCGCTGACATTGAGCGCGTCGCCTTCGTTGTCCGCCAATGGGTTACCTTCAAGCTTGGACAGCTGCAGCAGGTCCTCGACGATGCCGCGCATGCGGTCGGACTGTGCGGTTATCTGTGCCAGTCCCTCGGTGACTTCAGGGTCCAGCGTGTCATTTTCCCGTAACATTTCCAGATAGCCGCGTATGACGGTCAAGGGGGTTCGCAGTTCGTGCGAGACATCGCCAACGAAGGCCTTGCGCATTTCCCTGACCTGTACGCGCTGCGTGATGTCGGCGGCAATCAGTACCATCATGTGCTTCCCGGTGGGAACCTTGCGTATAGCAATGACGCGTTCCGCCGATGAGCCGGTTCCGGACATCTCGAGCTCTTCCTGCTCGGCGCCCTTGTGCAGGAATTCACGGAACTCGGGATTTCTGACCAGATTGTCGATACGCTGACCGCGATCACGATCGGGGTGGATATTCAGCAGTTCCAGCGCCGCCGAATTGGACCAGCGAATCTCGTAGCTCTTGTCCAGAACCACCGTTGCGTCCGGCAGGTCGGCAGCCAGGGAATTGAACTGGGCGAGGGTGTTGCGATAACGGTTCTTCTGCTTGCGGCTGTATTTCTTCTCGCGATGAATCAATTGCACCATGTCATTGGTCAGGCCGGTGGTCGGCGGCGCCTTGTTGGGGCGCGCACCTTCGCTGAGCCAATGCACCATGGCATCCATGCGGCGCAGCAACCACAGGCTGTACCCGGTCAGATAGACAATGGTCAACATGGCTGGCCAGCCGATGATGAACCCGGCAAGCGCCACACCGATCAGCCCGTACAGGAAAGTGTTGATTTCCTTCTTGAGTCCGGACGAGAGCATATAGGGCGGCATCATGGATACGGCAAGATCAGATAATACCGACTTCATTGTGCTCATTGGGGGCTAGGTGAAACGTATGGGCTGACTGGATACCACTGGAGTGTTTCAGCTGTGTGTAAAGCGGTATCCGGCACCTCTGACGGTATCGAGCATGGAATCCGCTTCGTGAGGTTTGAGACTCTTGCGAAGGCGCAGGATGTGAACGTCGACCGTGCGCTCTTCGATGAAGGTGCCTGGCCCCCAGACATGATCCAGCAACTGGGTGCGACTGTAGACGCGATCGGGATTCTTCATCAGGAATGACAAGAGCTTGAATTCGGTATGACCCAGGGTGACTTCCTCCCCATTGGCGGTCAGGCGGTGTGCGGCAATGTCGAGGCTCAAGGCTCCGTGAACGATGGTGGCGTCTCCCTTGAAATCCTGGCTACGGCGCAACAGGGCCTTGATGCGCGAATGCAGCTCTCGCGGTGAAAAGGGTTTTGTCACATAGTCATCGGCACCTGCATCCAGCCCTGCAGTGATATCGTGCTCTTCGGTCCGAGCGGTCAGCATGATGATCGGCAGATTGTTGTGCAGTGGATCCTTGCGCAGCGATCGGACGAACTCAAGACCACTGCCTCCGGGCAACATCCAGTCGACAATGGCCAGGTCCATGTCCTGCGTTGCCATCAGGTGGCGCGCTTCGGACACCGTGCCGGAGTTGTGTACCGTGTGACCATGTCGCTCGAGAGCGAATTTGACCATGTCGCGAATGGCGGCTTCGTCTTCCACCGTGAGTATATGCGCGGGCATATCCGTGTTTTTCGTCTGTTGGCTCGTATTCATCAAATGGTAACGCGCTATCGAATTTGGCGCGAGTGTGTTGAATCAATGTGACAACACGGTGAATCAGGCGCATTCAGGCTCGTGCAACGAGTGCAATTCACTCAAAACAATTCACCCGAGACTTGCACCGTGGGCTTTCTGCCCTCAGAATGGGGGGGTAATGGTGTTCCGTATCGGCACTCTCGCGACGACAAGCTGTGAACCCCGTCAGGCCCGGAAGGGAGCAGCGGCAGCAGTGGATTCGGGCGCCGGGATGCGGCTGGTACGGAATGCCGCCTTATGACAGGCTCATGGGCTCCCCTCACACCTTCTCCCTATCCATTTATCGGCATCGATGAGCTACAAAGTACTTGCGCGCAAATGGCGGCCGCAGCACTTTCGAGACATGCTCGGACAGGAGCCGGTATTGCGCGCCCTGATCAATGCGCTGGATACCGATCGACTGCACCATGCCTATCTGTTCACGGGTATGCGGGGCGTTGGCAAGACCACCATTGCGCGCATTTTCGCCAAGTGTCTGAACTGTGAGACCAATGGGGTCAGTTCCACACCCTGTGGCGAGTGCAGCGCCTGCAAGGATATCGAAGCTGGTCGCTTCTTCGATCTGATCGAGGTCGATGCTGCGTCTCGTACCAAGGTGGAAGAAACGCGTGAGCTGCTGGAGAACGTGCCTTATGCACCGTCCAGCGGCCGTTACAAGGTGTACCTGATCGATGAGGTGCACATGTTCTCCAACCACAGCTTCAATGCGCTGTTGAAGACACTGGAAGAGCCTCCCGAACACGTCAAGTTCCTGTTGGCCACGACAGATCCGCAGAAGGTCCCGGTGACAGTCCTGTCGCGCTGCCTGCAGTTCAATCTGAAACGCATGGCACCCGGTTCTCTGGCCGATTATCTGTCGAAGATTCTGAGCGAAGAGTCCATTGAACATGAACGACCTGCGCTGGATCTGATTGCCCGTGCATCCGAAGGCAGTGTGCGTGACTCTCTGAGCCTGGTCGAACAGGCGGCCGCATTCGGCGAGGGGGCTGTGCGCGAAGCCGATGTCGAATCCATGCTGGGGCGGGCATCCGTTGATCGCCTGCTGGGCCTGATCGAATCTCTGGGTGCCGGTGATCTGGCCCAGTTGTTCGAACGGGTGGAGCAGCTGGCCGAGTATGCGCCTGATTTCAATGAATTGATGGGTGAGCTTCTGAGTCTGCTGCATCGCGTGGCTCTGTTGCAGACAGTGCCTGGCAGCGTGCCGGAAGAATCCCCGGGCTACGAACGACTCAGCGAGCTGGCCAGAAGCCTCGCCGGTGATGAAGTCCAGCTGTATTACCAGATAGGCACACACGCGCGGCGTGACATGCCTTTTGCGCCGGATCCGCGTGAGGCCTTTGATATGGCTCTGCTGCGCATGAACACTTTCCGGCCGCAGGGCATTCCGCAACAACTCACCACCGATCAGCCCGGGCCGGGAGGCTCGACAGATGCCACCGATCAGCCAGACTCGAGTAGTGGTGGTTCAGCGTCCGGGGCGGTTAGCGGTGCGGCAGGCTCGACGCCGGTGAGTTCAGCGGCAGCGCCCAGTCTGCCCGTTCGTGGGGCGGTGTCGGCAGGTGGAGACTTGCGCGCAGCGGCTCTGGCAGCCGCTCGAGGAGAAGCGCCACCCGAGGTCGCAAAACCGGCAGGGTCTGCGCAGGCAGCGTCGCTTGCCCCGGCAGAATCGGCGCCGGCAGCAGCCCAGGTTGTCGCAGCTCATCAAGCGCCGCCGACTCCGGCGGTAGCTACTCAGGCCGAGTCGGTTCGAGCACCCGCTAGCCAGGCTCCAGCGCCGCAGGCATCTGTTGCTCAGACGCCGGAGACGGCTGTTCAGATGTCAGGCACGCAGGGCAGCGTTACCGTGACGACAATTGATCGGAACAACATCAAGCCGGAAGACTGGCCGTTGATCGTGGCAGAGCTGGACGTGTCGGGCATGCCTCGGCAATTGGCCAGCAATTGCGTGTTGGCAGCGTTGCAGGCCGATCATTTCCAGCTGCGTCTGGAGGCTGCTTCGGAGCATCTCAATACCCCGCGTTTTACCGAGCGCGTTCAGGCCGCGCTGGAACAATGGCTGGGCCGACCGGTGCGTGTCAGCGTCGAGCTTTCCACGGCGGAACTCCTGACACCTTCTCGCCTGGATGAAAAGCAGCGAGAGGATGATATGGCTGCAGCCCGGATGTCGATCGATCAGGATCCGCTGGTCAGACAGCTGATTGATCGAGTTGACGGGTCGGTGGACGAAGCCAGCATTGCGCCGCAGGGAGACAGCTGAACGCAGCCTGTCGCCGGTCACTGTCGCTTGCCGATCAGAATCGTTCGGTAATTTTCAGGGGTAGCGCTGCAGCACGATCAGTCTCCGTTATTGTGTCTAGACTATTTCTTTGATTGACTGAGGATTGAAACATGAAAGGTGGCATCGGTAATCTGATGAAACAAGCGCAGAAGATGCAAGAGGACATGCAGCGCGCGCAGGAAGAGATCGCCAATATGGAGATCGAGGGGCAGAGTGGTGGTGGACTGGTGAAAGTCACCATGAATGGTCAGCACGAGCTGCGCAAGGTGTCCATCGATGATTCTCTGGTCGGCGATGACAAGGACATGCTGGAAGATCTGGTTGCTGCTGCAGTCAATGATGCTAGTCACCGTCTGGCAGAGGCTTCAAAGGACAAATTGAGTGGTCTGACCAATGGCATGGAACTGCCTCCCGGCATGAAACTGCCATTCTGATCGACCGGGTTCAGGAGTGGTAGAGCGTGTCTAGCAGTGGCTTGTTGGAGGACCTGGTCGAATCCCTGCGCTGTCTGCCGGGAGTAGGACCGAAGTCGGCTCAGCGCATGGCGCTGCACCTGTTGCAGCGCGATCGTGATGCGGCACGACGACTCGGTGAGACAATGATCAAGGCGATGGACAAGGTTCATCATTGTCAACAATGTCGAATCTTCACGGAGAACGAGTTGTGTCGCTGGTGTTCGGACCCCGCGCGCCTGTCGTCGCAACTTTGCGTCGTCGAGGGGCCGGCCGATGTTCTGGCTATCGACCGGTCGACTTCTTACCGCGGCAAGTTCTTTCTTCTGCTGGGTCACCTGTCACCACTGGACGGCATAGGCCCCAAGGACCTGGGGCTCGACCTGCTTGAGTCTCGCCTTGAGCAAGGTGGTATCGATGACATCACTCTGGCGACCAATCCGACGGTTGAAGGGCAGGCAACAGCTCGGTATATCGGCGATATCGCAGCTCGGCATGGTGTTCAGGTCATGCAGATTGCGCGAGGTGTGCCGGTTGGCAGTGAGCTTGAATACACTGATGGTGGCACACTTGCTGTCGCTTTCGCTCAGCGCACCCCATTGAGTTGATTGACCACTAGACAACCCTGGAGTGACGAGTGACGAGAGGCGGGTCCTGCGGCAATCCTGGCTTGGCGACTGCCAGCTCGTTCGACCCCAGAGGCGTTTCGCTCCTCAGCTCTTTCGCTTCTTTTCGGGCAGAAGTCCCGAGCAATGAATCCTGGAAATACCGCCTGTAATCAACCTTTCTTCGCTTTATCCACAAAATCTGTGGATAAGCCTGTGGATCGAGCGCTGAAAACGCTCCGAAATGGCTCAGCGTAACGCTTCCGTCATATTGTGCATTAATTGATCAAGTCCAATTTGTCATGTAATTCAATGGTTTACTGAAACCGTTCAGAGTGTAACGCTGTACGAAGGGGCCGTTTCTGATGTTGGCACCATTATTAATGCCTGTGCACAGATCAGCTGATGCGCCCCGGGTCAAGTGTCGGGGGTGTCTGAACACCCGATATTTTCAGTCAGACTGTCAATTCTAATGTGAGTAGCGGGGGTAGCGGGGGTAGCGGGGGTAGCGGGGGTAGCGGGAATCAGCGGAATCAGCGAGGCAGGTTATCCGATATCCGGACACGAGCGAGTGCAGTCACGAACATGGCGTCCGCGAGTCGATTGGAGGTGCTCAGGAGGGCCACAAACACCGGAAGGACGAGATGAAGGTACTTGAGCCGGCCGTATTCACCGTGTCTGCCGAGCAGGCAAAACTGCATCGCCAGATGTTGTCTTTGTCGTGCGTGCGAAACCGTGATCACACTAACGTCAGGACGGTGGTACCCGGGCAGGTGTCAATCGATCATCACCTGCAAAAGCTTATCCACAAAATCTGTGGATAAGGTTGTGGATGAAGGCCGGAATTAGCCTTGTATCCCGCAGAATGTAACAGTATTGTCAAATTGGTTAATTTTTGAACAATAAAAAATTCCATGAAAAACAGATACTTGAACTGTATTCGTTCAACAAGACCACTGTTTGAGAGATAGAAGTTTCCCTACTGGCCTCAATGTGCATAAGACAGCTGACTGTTTCTGAACAAGTCAAGTTTCCGGGAGGGCAAAAGGTTAATCAAACAAGTTTTTTCGGGCAGCAACAGGTTAGATGCCATGTAGGCTTCAGGAAGGTATCGGTACATGAATTTTCTCAGCTGACCGACAATCTTTCGAACCTCGAACCTCGAACCTCGAACCTCGAACCTCGAACCTCGAACCTCGAACCTCGAACCTCGAACCTGGCGTCTACAGTGCACCCGAGGACGGGAGACAACAATCCTGCACGATTACGCGTTTCGATGGGTGCGTACGCGATGTTCACCGTCGTGATACATCACAAGCGTATTACCGAGTCAGTATCCAGTCGCTCGCCACTCCGGCTCACGCTGCTTATCCACAAAATCTGTGGATAAGGTTGTGGACTTAAGTAGGATAGTGCCCTGCAGCCCTTGCCACTTCACGCCTGTGACATATTGTTCTTTTTTTGAACAATGCTGAAAGGCCAATAAAAACAGATAGATAGAATGTTTTCCGGTGTTTATATCCGCAGGGCAGGTGCCGGTGAGCGAGGTTACATCAGCATTGGTCTCTTGTTGATAAGGCGGTTCCTAATATCATAGTTCGAGAACCTGGTGCGACATATTTTCGACTTTTTTATGTCAAACAATTGTCTGCATGTTACATGCTCATGCCACTTGGCATGAATCAGACCGAAGCTTGCAGG